>CAZOGM010000015.1:0-33535 GCA_964579445.1 uncultured Acinetobacter sp. | reverse complement strand
CCGTAAAAATCAGCGCAATCAGCGGAAAGAGTGACAACAAAATACTGTGCATGACGGGCTTATTTAAACCTCTCGCTTAAATGACCTTTGGACTCTTTAGAACGCAGATCAATTTTTATATGAAATACAGAAATTTTGACCTGCCTATTTCAACTAAAACTCAGAACTTGAACTTGAACTTGAACTTGAACAAATTTAGTTCAATGAAAGGAGGTCAATGACGATGCGTCTATTTTACACATTTTATTAATCTTGTTATCACATCAAAATTTAGCAAGCAAAGCGAGTATCACGCATAAATACAGAGATCACGTCTTTTTCAGCGCTTTTAGATACAAGTTAAACTTATTAGTGCTTGATCAGCCTTTTTTTTTCAATAAAATGAGGCCTATATCAATAAATAAATAAAAACTATGGATAGCTCGCAATTAAAAAAACTGATGACTTCTATACTCTTGTTCGGTATTTCAGTCCTTAGCTATAGTTATGCGGCCACCGTCCCTGATGCTGAAAAAGAAGCTATTTTTAAAGCCGCTGGTTTTAAATATGTGAATGGGGCTTGGCGTGGAAAGTGTAGCTTTGGACATATCGCTATTTTCAAAGACTTCAATGGTGATGGTCGAGCTGATGCGATCATTCGTGACGGCGGTACAGAATGTTATGCCAACACAGGAGTTGGATTTCATTTATTGACCAAACAAGCCAATCACAAATGGACACGAATATTGAACAGTCCCGGTGAACCAACTTTCCTAAAAAGCATAGGTCGTCATGGTTGGCCTGACCTTGCAATTGTCACAGCTAGCCAATGTCATCCGGTCTACCGTTGGGATGGCAATAAGTTTGTTAAAAATCGGCAAGAGTTTAAAGGCAAACTATGCGGAACACTTTAATGCTCTGTTTTTTTTAATCAGAGCAGCTTAAGCAGGCTGGTTTGAGTCACTTTAGGTTTTAAAGTTCGCTCGCCTAATGAACCTCTATAGATTATTGTTGATTAAAATTTGAATAAGCTCATTCAACACCAAGCAAGACGATAAGACTGCATTTCCAGAAAAAATAATTTTAAATAACATGAATGACTTAATGATTACTTAATATTTAGTGATGCTTATTTTGAGTGCATTAAATCCATCTTGGTGCACGCTGATGCGTTATATCGAGTCTTGATCGTTTTAAGCCAAAGTTAATCATTATTTCCAAAGTAGTTTCTTGTTCACACCACAAAATGAATCGTTATACTGGTCAAATTTGAGACACATAGCACAATAAAGAACCATTATGCAAAATATAGATTTATTGTTTCTTCTTTTAGGTGCCATTCTGGTTCTTGCCATGCATGCAGGTTTTGCATTTCTTGAACTGGGCACTGTCCGACATAAAAACCAAGTCAACGCCTTAAGTAAAATTTTAACGGACTTCTCTATTTCAGCCATTGCTTACTTTTTTATTGGCTATTACATCTCTTATGGCGAGCATTTTTTCCATAGCAGTAGCATCTTGGCAGAAGAACACGGTTATAACTTGATGCGCTGTTTCTTCTTGTTGACTTTTGCTGCGGCTATTCCCGCCATTATTTCTGGCGGCATTGCTGAGCGTGCCAAAATGCGCTCTCAAGCCATTGCCACTTTATTTTTGGTCGCACTAATTTATCCTTTTTTCGAAGGCATTGCTTGGAACGGCAATTTAGGTCTTCAAAAATGGTTAACTGATAGTTTTGGCGCAAGTTTTCATGACTTCGCAGGTTCTGTGGTGGTGCATACCATGGGTGGATGGATCGCATTGGCTGCTGTTATTTTGCTGGGTGCGCGTCATGGACGTTATAAAAAAGACGGTCGTGTTAGCGCACATCCGCCTTCATCTATCCCCTTCTTGGCTTTAGGGTCTTGGATTTTAATTGTAGGTTGGTTTGGCTTTAACGTCATGAGTGCGCAGCGCCTTGATGCGATTTCTGGTTTAGTGGCCATGAACTCATTGATGGCGATGGTCGGTGGCACACTAGCAGCCAATTTCTTCGGTCAAGAAGATCCTGGCTTTTTACATAATGGTCCTTTGGCTGGCTTAGTCGCAATCTGTGCAGGTTCAGATATCGTGCATCCGCTCGGAGCAATGATCATTGGTGCAATTGCAGGCTTTATTTTTGTGAAGCTTTTTACCTACACGCAAAACAAGCTTAAAGTCGACGATGTACTGGGCGTTTGGCCTTTACATGGGGTATGTGGTGCCTTTGGCGGAATTGCTGTGGGAATATTCGGTCAGCAGTGGTTAGGCGGGCTTGGCGGCGTGTCCATCATTTCCCAATTTATTGGTACATTTTTGGCAATTGCAGTAGCACTGACTGGTGGCTTCTTGGTTTACGGTTTACTCAAAGTCAGCATGGGCATTCGTTTAACCCAAGAAGAAGAATATCGAGGCGCGGATTTATCGATTCATAAGGTTTCTGCCAACTCTGAAGATGCGATGTTCTAAAAATAGAGAATCTAGAGACATACCATACACCTAAAACTAACATCCATCTCTTAGCTTAATTTTGGGAGATGGATGCTCAATTTAAATATGTAAGCACTTCTTCTAAATGTTCAATGAGATTTAAGTTATCACCTGTTGTCTCATCAATCGGATGAAATCCATTTAACAGTAGCGCCTTTAAGCCTGCATCTGTTGCCCCTTGATAATCATTGATTGGATGATCTCCAATATACAAACTTTGCTGTGGCTTAGTTTTAATTTGGGTACAACTGTGCAGAAAAATTTCCGCTTTTGGCTTGGCAATACCCACAGACTCGGAACTAAAAACTTCATCAAAATAGTGCCGAAAGCCCAGTCCCTCAAGAATTTTTAAGCGTGTGGCATGTCCACCATTGGAAATCACAGCCAATTTATAATCACGCTGTTTCAACTGTTCAAGTAAACTGCTTGCGCCTGGCATAGCCACAGCAGATAAACCAAATTGCTCAAACCAAAATTCTGTTAACGTTTCGAGTGATGGTGGCACGTCCCAGTTCAATTCCTGAATCAGTGCATATGCAACAGATGCAGCAATACTCGGATGGGTGAGATATTCTTTTTTTGGATAGCCCCCATTGTCAATTCTTCGAATAATGTCTATGGTTTTTTGTGCCTCATCCGCAGCGTGTTCATGAGAAAGCTGTGAATTAAAGGCTTTGAGTAAATGGCAGCTAAATGCCTGAACACTTTGATCACGATGGGTCAAGGTATTGTCTAAATCAAACAGAACCGCTTGTATAGTCATAGTTTTTCGATATGCATCTGCTGTTGTAATAAAAATATAGTGTCGTCATGCTGATCGAAGCGACGACTTCAATTCGTCAGCAGACATGACTCTTTCAAGTTTAACAAGCGCTTCTGAATTGATATATTCAAATTCATGCTAACGAAATCATTCATAGAGTCATGTGCTGTTTTGCAGCGATGATCACATCAAATTTTTTTACTTCAACGCTGGCATTTAAACGTTTGGCATTTAGAAATGTGATCATTGATTCGATGGCTATAGTGATGTCTTCGTGTCTTGTCGTTGCCAAAAAATTAAAGGTAAAATTAATATTGCGCCGATTATGACAATCCACATCAAATAATCCTGATAACCCAAAGTATCACCCACTATACCGCTGACTGTATATAAAGCCCCGCTGACCATTGCCATGAGCGAGACCTGAAAAGTAAAATCTGTACCTGCATGTTGCTTTCGGCTGTATTGCATCACCAAGGTTAAAATGATCACCAGCAACATGGCAGAAAACATATCTTCTAGCGCATTGATCAAGTAAATCAGTTCAAACGGAATGGGTAGCTGCTGGTTATACAAACTTGCTAGCCACATAAAACCCATAAGGCTGAGCAGCTTTAATACAGAAAATAAAATCAGCGCTGAACTTCGCTGGATATACTTTAAGACCAAACTTGCAAGTCCCGCGCCGAATAAAGCAGCGAATGCACCAAGCATGGTGATATAAATTCCAATTTGAGAAAAGCTTAACCCTAAATCCACCAGTAATGGCTTTAAAATGGGTCCTGATAGGCCATCTGTCACTTTGATACTACATAGCACCAACACCCAAGCCCACATCAGCTTAGCATGAAAAAAATAGTGTAAATATTGGCGTATTGAATTCCATATTTTAGGTTGAGTTTCGTCTAGACTCGTTGGATTGTCTGCTTTCACATGTGCCATAGTGTGATGTTTAGGCTCACGATAAAACAAAATAGGTATCGTATTAAAAAGCACAATCACCGCTAAAATCAAAAATGTACTTTGCCAGTTTAAAAAATCCAACACCCAAAGAATTGCACCACCACCGACAATAAAGCCCAAGCGCGAACCGATCACTTGAAACATATTGCCCACATGCTGCTGATCACCTTTAAGGATGTTCACCGCTAGACCATCGGTTGCGATATCTTGTGTAGCACCGACGCTGTTCATACTAAGCAAAGCGATAAAAAACGCCAATAAATATTGCGGGTGATTTAAAGATTCAATCGGTAAGAAAGACAAGGTAATCAAAATGATTACTGTCAATATTTGTGTGGGAATAATCCAAGTACGATAATGCCCAAAAGCCTGACTGCCATAGCGGTCGACCCACGGTGCCCAAAACACCTTAATTGCCCAAGGTGCCATCAGTAGTCCAAAACCACCAATATGCGTGAGTGATACGCCTTGGGCACGCAAAATCACAGGTAAGGCATGGGTCATAAAGCCCACAGGTAAGCCTTGCGCCCAATACAATGAAAACAATAACAAATAAGTGTGCGGGACTTTAAACATAAGGCTTCGCGCAATGTACATAGATAATCTCGCTTATAAATAAGCTAAATATAAGTTTTGATTTCACAATAATTCTTTCAGCGACATTTTTATTATTTTGCCAATGTAGCAAACTTTGGACCTCGATAAAATATTTATATATATGTGAGAAAAACCAAGAATGAATCATAATTTTCCCATTTTACCTGATCAAGCACCCCATCGTGGCTCTGTATTGAGTCGTCAATTTTTCAAAAGGCTGTATTTAGCCCAAGGCTGGCGTTTCGAAGGTGAATTTCCAAATTTACCTAAAGCGATTGCAATTATCTCGCCGCATACCTCCAACTATGATGGCTTTTATGCGTTTATGGCGATGCTCGGTTTAGGCATTCGCTTGACTATTTTTGGAAAAGACAGCTTATTTAAACCACCTTTTGATCAATTTTTATCGTGGTGTGGTGTAATTCCAGTCAAACGAGATTCACCGCACGGGCTTACACAGCAAATTATTGACGTCGTTCAAAAGCAAGAAAAGATTTGGGTTGCCATGGCTCCTGAAGGAACACGCAAAAATGCCGAACATATTCGTACGGGGTTTTATCACATTGCAATCGGTGCCCATATTCCGATTGTCATGTTTGCTTTTGATTATAATCATAAAACTATACGTTGCCTTGGGGTCATGCATCCAACGGGGAACTATGAACAGGATTTAAACGAAATTTTAACGCGCTACAAAGGTCATTTTTCACCGAAAAACCTCAATCGACTGGCAAAACCACTGAAAAATCTTTTGTAACCACGCTGAAAAATCACTAGGAAATTGCATCACAATCTGTTCAGATACGCTTTAAAATTAACCATATATTTATAGATTTCTCCTATGCACATTCGCTCTACTGTTCAAAAAATCGGTTTTATTGGCCTGCTTGCACTTGGGCTTGCAGGCTGTGATAAAGCCGTCAATACGCCAACTCAAACCACTACGCTCAAAGCTCGTGAACCTGTGATTGCCATTGCTTTGGGTGGTGGTGGTGCCAAAGGTTTTGCACACATTGGGGTGCTTAAAGTGCTTGAGTCACATGGTATTAAACCGAAAATTGTCACAGGCACCAGTGCAGGCAGTTTTGTAGGCAGCATCTACGCCAGTGGTAAAAGCCCCTTTCAATTACAGCAAATTGCACTACAACTGAAAGAATCGGATATTCGTGATTTAACTTTAAACCGCCAAGGCGTTGTGCTTGGGCAAAAATTGCAAGACTATGTGAACCGTCAAATTGCCAATAAGCCCATTGAGCAATTCCCAATTCGCTTTGCCGCAGTCGCGACCCGTCTGGATAATGGTAAACGTGCAGACTTTATTAAAGGCAATGCAGGACAAGCGGTTCGTGCCTCTTGTAGTATTCCCAATGTCTTTGTTCCGACCAGCATTGGTGGGACGAAATACGTGGATGGCGGCTTAGTTAGCCCAATTCCAGTACAAACTGCCAAAGATATGGGGGCAGATATTGTGATTGCGGTAGATATTTCCGCACGTCCCGTTGGAGATAAACCTTTAAGCATGTTTGGTCTGCTTGATCAGACCATCAACATTATGGGTCAACAAAGTATTAATAATGAATTGAACCGCGCTAATGTCGTGATTCAGCCCAAAGTTGGACACCTTGGCACCCTAGACTTAAAAGCCAGTAATGAGTCTATTTTAGAAGGTGAAAAAGCAGCGCAATTGAAAATTAAGTCAATTGATACAGCCATTGCCAATTTTAAAAAATCACCCGCTGCCTTTAAACCCGCGCCACGCCCACGTTTTTAAATCGGCGCTAAAATGGATTAATCCGCGCAAAACATGTTCAGAATCTAGGAAGTCTGCTATCTTGATAGTGATGATCCCCTCATCTATATCAATGATAACGATAGAGTAGATGTATGAATTTTATATTTGAGCCATGGCATTGGTTTGTATTGGGCATATTGCTTATTTTGTCTGAATTGATCTTACCTGCATTTGCTGCACTGTGGTTTGGTGTAGCGGCCGTGGTGGTAAGTATTCTGCTGTGGGTTTTTCCTGAGATGAGTTTGGCTTTACAGCTGATCTGCTGGATTGTGTTATCTGTCTCATGCACAGTGCTTTGGTTTAAGTTTATTAAACCACTATCCATCGACAAAACCAAAGCCGGTCTTCCTCGGGAAGCAACCATCGGGCAAACGGGCATGGTAATTCATGTTGGGCTTGATGCCGAACTGATTCGTGTGCGTTTCTCATTGCCTGTACTGGGTTCAGATGAATGGAACTGTCGTTCTTCGTCTCCCGTGAATGTCGGAGACCGCGTGCGTGTGGTGGATATTTTGGGGAATGAACTGCTGGTACAGCCGCACAACAACGCGCCATCACCACTTTAGGTCATTTCAAAATCTTGAAAAAGATGCGAAAAGCCATTTTTATTTTTTTAAAAAATTTATAAATATCAAAAAGAGGAACAGACATGTCTGGTTCAATTATTGCGTTAGCTATTTTAGTCTTTGTTGGCATTACCATTTTCAAAGGCGTTCGTATCGTTCCACAAGGTTATAACTGGATTGTGCAACGTTTGGGTAAATACGAAAGTACTCTTAGTCCAGGTTTAAACTTTGTCATTCCCTATGTCGATGAAGTTGCTTATAAAGTCACGACCAAAGATATTGTTTTGGATATTCCGTCACAAGAAGTCATTACACGTGATAATGCGGTCTTAGTCATGAATGCAGTGGCTTATATCAATATTACGATGCCTGTCAAAGCAGTGTATGGCATTGAAAATTACATCTGGGCAATTCAAAACTTGGTGCAAACCTCACTGCGCTCGATCGTAGGTGAAATGGATCTTGATGATGCATTATCTTCACGTGATCATATTAAGGCCAAGCTTAAAGCTGCCATTTCAGATGATATTTCAGACTGGGGCATTACCTTAAAAACAGTTGAGATTCAGGATATTCAGCCGTCAAGTACAATGCAATCTGCAATGGAAGCGCAAGCAGCAGCTGAGCGTCAACGCCGTGCAACGGTGACTCGTGCAGATGGTGAGAAACAAGCAGCCATTTTAGAAGCTGAAGGTCGTTTGGAAGCGTCTCGTCGTGATGCTGAAGCACAAGTGGTCTTAGCAGAAGCATCTGAAAAAGCCATTAACATGGTCACCAATGCTGTGGGCGATAAAGAAATTCCTGTGGCTTATCTGTTGGGTGAGCAGTACGTTAAAGCCATGCAAGAAATGGCCAAGTCGAATAATGCGAAAACCGTGGTTCTGCCTGCGGATATTATGAATACGATTCGTGGAGTAATGGGTCGTAATCCATCTTAAATAAATATTGATCAGTCATTATTCTTCTCTTTATAAAGGTAGCTATTTAGCTGCCTTTATTTATTTTTGACTGCACAAGCTTCTGAAATCTTCAGCATTTTTTTCTAAATTATGTTTAAATTTCCCCTAAATTTAGATTTGTTCTTTTGCAATCTATACTCCTACATCAATATGGATATCGTATGAGCTCCCTAAACCCCACCCTAATTACTTTTCTATTTTATATAGTCGCCATGGTTGTCATTGGTTTCATGGCTTACCGCGCGACCACTAACTTTTCAGACTATATTTTGGGTGGACGTCGTTTAGGTAGTTTTGTGACGGCATTGTCTGCGGGTGCATCGGATATGAGTGGCTGGTTGCTCATGGGGCTGCCGGGTGCAATTTACTTGTCTGGCTTGTCTGAAATGTGGATTGCTATTGGTCTAATTATTGGCGCATGGCTGAACTGGTTGTTGGTGGCAGGACGTTTAAGAGTACATACCGAAGTTCAACACAACGCTTTGACCTTGCCTGATTATTTCTCGAATCGTTTCAATGATCAAAAGAAAGTTTTACGTATTGTCTCAGCTTTTGTGATTTTAATTTTCTTCGCAATTTACTGTGCCTCAGGCATGGTTGCAGGCGCGCGTCTTTTTGAAAGTATGTTTGATATGTCCTACAGCAAGGCGCTTTGGATCAGTGCGATTGCCACCATTAGCTATGTATTCATTGGTGGTTTCTTGGCGGTGTCGTGGACAGACACGATTCAAGCAGGTCTAATGATTTTTGCATTATTGCTCACTCCTGTTGTGGCATTACTCAGTTTCTCAGATATGACTCAGGTGACCTTGGCACTTGAAGCAGCTCGTCCCCAAGCAACAGATTTAGTAGGTGATTTAAGTACCATTGCTATTATTTCATTGTTGGCATGGGGCTTAGGCTATTTTGGTCAACCGCATATTTTGGTTCGCTTTATGGCAGCGGATTCTGTGAAATCAATCCCAAATGCACGCCGTATTGGTATGGCATGGATGATTTTGTGCTTAGGCGGTGCGGTTGCAGCGGGCTTCTTTGGAATTGCCTTCTTCCAGCAACACCCTGAATTGGCAGCTGTGGTTAACAATAACCCTGAAACGGTATTTATGGAATTAACCAAGATATTGTTTAATCCATGGATTGCGGGGATTGTACTCGCTGCGATTCTAGCCGCAGTGATGAGTACGTTAAGTTGCCAACTTTTGGTCTGCTCAAGTACCTTGACCGAAGATTTTTATAAATCTTTACTGCGTAAAAATGCCTCACAAAAAGAATTGGTTTGGGTCGGTCGTTTCATGGTGCTTGCCATTGCACTACTGGCGATTGGTTTAGCATCTAACCCAGAATCAAAAGTACTTGGATTGGTTGCGTATGCATGGGCAGGATTTGGCGCAGCATTTGGACCCCTCATTTTGCTTTCGTTGTTCTGGAAGCGTATGACCTTCAATGGTGCGTTAAGCGGTATGATCGTCGGTGCTGTGATGGTGATTTTATGGAAAAATGTCTGGGGTGATACGGGGATTTACGAAATTATTCCAGGCTTTATCTGTTCATTCCTCACAATTGTCATTGTGAGCTTGTGTGGCAAAGCACCAACTGAAGAGATTACCCAACGTTTTGATGAAGCAGATCGTCTTTATCAAGCAACGAAATAATTGAATCTATGATTTTCGGTGACTTCAGACATTGAGAATCATTCTTGAAGTCAACAAAATCAATCCAACAGCCATTTTTCAAATTTTTAGATTAAAAAAGAGGACGATCACGCCCTCTTTTTTCAGTGTTCTTATTTTTGTTTACTTAATTTTTTCGAGCCAATAAAAACTGTGAAATCTGTTGAAGTTCATCTGCATGTTCAAAATATTCAAGTGCTGCAAATGCTTGATCATGCAACTGTTGTGCATAAATTTTTGCATTTTCTAATCCCATGAGTGCTGGATAGGTCGACTTCTCCACCTGCTCATCTTTACCCGCTGTTTTTCCTAAAGTTTGCGTATCTGAGACCACGTCTAAAATATCGTCTTGTACCTGAAAGGCCAGACCAATGGCTTGGCCATATTGACGTAATTGTGGAATTGCAGGATCTGCCCCTTCAAAAATAGTCACGGCTGACATCATAATCGCGGCTTGGATTAAAGCCCCTGTTTTATTACGGTGAATATGTTCCAGTTGCGCCCGATCAATTGACTTGCCTTCAGCCTGTAAGTCCAATACCTGACCACAGACCATTTTAGAACTAGACGTGGCTAATATCTGCATTTGACGCAGTACAATACTTGCATCCACACTCTGCTGCGTGTCAAATAATCGACTTCCCAAAACTTCAAAAGCCATAGATTGTAAGATATCGCCTGCCAACAATGCCGTATCTTCACCATATTGAACATGACAGGTCGGTTGCCCACGGCGTAGTAAATCATTATCCATGCAGGGCAAATCATCATGTGCGAGTGAGTAGCAATGAATCAATTCCACAGCCACTGCCGCACGTCGTACTGCCGCAAAATTTGGATGATTTGGCTTCAGTCGAGATGTTGCATAACATAACGCTGGGCGTACGCGTTTTCCACCCAACATCACCGTATGATGTACTGCACTTTTTAACGGTTCAGGAAGCGAAAAAGCATTTAAAGCGGTGCTTAAATCTTGTTGAATCTGTTGCTGAGCGTTGGTTAAAATTTCAGTCTTCACATCTGCTGCTAATGTCACGTTCGCCTCTAAATCTTAAGTTCTGCATCGACTAAGCGCAATTCTACCTGAAGCATTCAACATTCGACATCATTCATTACATGACTTATGCGCTGACTTGAGTAGATTTTGAGGATTCACTCAATAAAGTTATTATTCCAAAACAAAAATAGAGTTTTTACCTTGTGATTTGGCTTGTTTAATTGCCACATCCAGCTGTTTTATAATATCAAGCTCGGCAAATTGATCATTCACGGTGGGATGAATAATGCCAAAAGTCGCCGTCAGCATATCTTCTTGCTGTGCTTGAAAAGCAATATGCGATGTAATCAATTTTTGACGAAGCCGTTCGGCCAATGTCAGCACTTTCCATGGGGTAGAATCTTCAACCACCACCACGAAACTGGCGGAATTCATCCGATATAATTCTGCTGCATCGTGTAAAATCTCTTCACTAAAAAAACCACCAATTTGAGTGAGAATTTCATCACCAAAGGTATAACTGTTGAGTTGGTTAAACTTTTTAAAATCATCCAAATCAATTTTAATAAATGAATATTTATCGCGTGCATTGTTGACACATTGTTCAGCAATAAAACGCTCTAAAGCCAGTTTACTTTTTAAACCTGTGATCTGATCGATATACAAATGATCATGCAATTTTTTATTGTTTTGAATCAGTACACGTTCACGTCTTTTTAAACGGGTAATATCCGCACACACTACAATGACAGAGTTTAACTGCGTATCGTAAGTTCTTAATGCTTGAAAATAAACAATATAGAAATGTCCTTTAGAGTAAAATTCATTTTGAATATCATCTACATGCGGGTTTTGATTAAAATGAGAAATTGCATCTGTGAAATGCGCATAGACCACTGTTGAGAATTCATTGAGTTTTTTGCCCAACAAATACATCGCATCACTTTCATAAATATCAGCAAAGCGTTGATTAACAACAATAAATAACCCACCCTCTGAAAGAATAGCAATTGGCACAGGAAATTTGGAAATCGCAGAGACTAGATCAATTTTTTCGGTATTTTTTAGAAGCTCTAAAAACCGATCCAATTGTAAAGATGCCCCTTGCTGATCTGGTAATTCCATACGCACCTTGTTGTGATTGTTATCATTATCGTTTTTTTCAACTAGTTTTTAACTAGAGTAATATTGTGAAACCTATGAGAAACACCTGTTCAACTCTTTGAATGAGATCTCATATTTTGAATATAGCATGCTTATACGGACAAAAAAATAGCGTTCCATCGCTGATAATTTAGTTAAAAAGGTCAGTGAACATATATTTTCAAAAAAAATTTTAAGGTTTTCAGATTTAAAACACCTCTCACTTTGAAGAGGCATTTTAATGTTTAAAAATTATCTTTAAAAACTGTCCGCAGGAACGCGTACCCAACCTTCCATAAGAACACGAGCACTGCGACTCATGATGGCTTTTTTAACGAGCCACTGAGCATTTTCGAAGTCTGCTTGCGCACCTACACGTAATGTTCCCGAAGGATGACCAAAACGCACTGCCTCACGCTCAATACCTCCTGCCGCAAGATTCACAAGTGTGCCTGAAATCGCAGCTGCCGTCCCTATAGCAACGGCAGCCGTGCCCATCATGGCATGGTGCAGTTTCCCCATAGACAGGGCGCGGACCAATAAATCTACCTCTGTTGCATCCACAGGCTTTCCACTTGAAGACACATAAGATTTTGGCGCGGCGACAAATGCCACTTTTGGGGTATGCTGACGAGAAATCGCTTCATCCACATGCTGAATAATGCCCATTTTCACGGCACCATAGGCACGTATTTTTTCAAACTTAGCCAGTGCGGAAGTATCGCTATTGATGTCATCCTGCAATTCTGTACCGGTATATCCCAAATCTTCAGCATTTAAAAAAATGGTGGGAATACCTGCATTGATTAACGTCGCTTGAAACGTTCCAATGTCAGGGACATCCAGCGTGTCCACCAGATTTCCTGTTGGAAACATTGAGGCACCATCTTCACCATCATCGGCAGGATCTAAAAATTCAATTTGCACTTCAGCCGCCGGAAAAGTTACACCATCAAGTTCAAAGTCACCCGTTTCCTGAACTTGGCCATGGCTGATTGGTACATGTGCAATAATGGTTTTTCGAATGTTGGCTTGCCAAATACGCACTGTACAAATGCCCTGCTCTGGAATACGATCCGCTGCGACCAAACCGTTTGAAATTGCAAAAGAGCCCACTGCCGCAGTCAAATTTCCACAGTTGCCGCTCCAGTCAACAAAGGCTTTGTCTATGGCAACTTGTCCAAACAAATAATCAACATCATGATTGGGCTGTTCGCTTTTCGATAAAATCACAGTCTTACTGGTACTTGAGCTAGCACCGCCCATGCCATCAATTTGCTTTGCATAAGGATCTGGACTGCCAATGACACGTAGCAGTAAACGATCTCTCGCTTCACCTGCCACCTGTGCGCGTGCTGGCAAATCATCTAATTTAAAAAACACACCTTTACTGGTGCCACCGCGCATATATGTTGCTGGAATTTTAATTTGTGCTGCAAAGCTCATTATTCTGTCTATCCTTACATGTCGTTATTCAATTAACTTTTTTATCAGGCTATATTTTATAGTGCCTATCATTCTATACATTGACCAGATGACTTAAGTATAAAAATAATATTTGCTCACACAGCATCAAAATGAAAAATAAACACACATCTAAACAAGCACAATAGATTGTTAAACATCAATTTTTTATGAAAATAAACAGCAAATATCGCGCTTCGATCGCACAAGTCACAGATTTACTAGGATTAAATAAATCTATCCATTACAATGTTTTAAAAATCACTCGGCGAGCTGAAAAATTGGACAACAATTCTTCTCAACTTCAGCGCGGCCTCAAAAATCGTCATATTCAATTGATCGCTATGGGCGGCGCAATTGGTACTGGCCTATTTTTAGGTTCTGCGCAGGTCATACAATCTGCAGGCCCATCTATTATTTTAGGATATGCGATTGGGGGTTTAATCGCATTTCTTATTATGCGTCAACTTGGTGAAATGATTGTACATGAACCCGTAGCAGGCTCATTTAGTCACTTTGCCAATCGTTATTGGGGTAAGTTCCCTGGTTTCTTGGCGGGTTGGAACTACTGGATTCTTTATATATTAGTTGCAATGACAGAATTAACCGCTGTTGCAAAATACATTAACTATTGGTGGCCTCACGTTCCTGCTTGGGCTTCAGTTCTGGTCTTCTTTGTAATCATTACTTTAGTCAATTTAGGCAATGTTAAGTTTTATGGTGAATCAGAATTTTGGCTTGCCATTATCAAAGTTGCAGCTGTTGTTTCTATGATTGTATTTGGTTTGTACTTGCTGATGACAGCAGACGCAAACTCAACCGCTTCGTTTAGCAACTTATGGTCACATGGCGGTTTCTTCCCCAATGGATTTGAAGGTTTATTCTTCATGCTCGCTTTCCTCATGTTCGCTTTTGGCGGCATTGAACTGATTGGCATGGCGGCAGCTGAAGCTGAAAATCCTCAAAAAACGATTCCTAAAGCCATCAACCAAGTTGTGTTTCGTATCCTGATTTTCTACATTGGTTCACTGACCATTCTATTGTCTTTAGTTCCATGGAATCAGCTGAATTTAGGCGGATTGGATAAAAGCCCATTTGTAATGATTTTTAGTCAGCTGGGTATTGGTTGGGCGGCTCATTTGCTGAACTTTATTATTTTAACTGCAGCGCTATCAGTTTATAACAGTGGTATGTATGCCAATAGCCGGATGCTATTCGGTTTAGCGAAGCAAGGAAATGCACCCAAAGTATTCCTTAAAGTGAATAAACAAGGTGTTCCAATTCCAGCAGTTTTGTTCTCAGCTTTGTTAATTTTTGGCTGTGTACTTCTCAACTACTTCGTGCCTGAAGATGCTTTAAGCCATCTGATTTATATCGTCGTTGGTGCGTTGGTTCTAAACTGGGCCATGATCAGTTTAACGCATTTAAAATTCAAGCAAGCGATGAAGAAAGAGAATGTGACCACCATATTCCCTGCACTATGGACACCTTTTGGTAATATTATCGTGATGATTTTCATCTTCGTGGTGTTATACATTATGTGGACACAAGGCTTTAAAGAGTCTGTGCTGATGATTCCAATTTGGATCGGAATCATGTTGTTATTATTCAAAAGCTTATACAGAACAAAGAATTAATTTAAAAGAGTGCTGAACAGTCAGCACTCTTTTTTATTTTTTTGCAAAATAATGACTTGTACAATACGACCCTTTTCATATAATAAATCAGCTTTCATGCGCTCTTAGCTTAACTGGATAGAGCAGTTGCCTCCTAAGCGACCGGCGAGGGTTCGAGTCCCCCAGAGCGCATATCCCCTTATTTTTATTGTCTCCAATCACAAAATCACTATTTTATTGACCATTTTTCTCATTTTGTTTGTCATTTTAATCATCATTTTTTGTTGCATCTGCGTAAGTTTATGCTATGTTGAATTCAAGGGTGAAAAATAACCAAAAACTAAAAAATGATTATTTTTAACTCGTCGTAACAAGTAAAAAAATAGCTCAAAAAAACATAATATTTTTATTATCTAAGGACAGATAACATGAAATTAAAAGCCATCAGCTCATCTGTATTACTTGCACTTGTACCTGTCTCTGGTGTCTATGCTGCTGCAATGGATCGTTCGGGACAGTCAATCAGTGCATTCCTACAACCTAATAATTACTTTGAAGCAGGGATTTCAATTTTAGACCCCACAGTAAGTGGAACAGATACATACGGTGGTAAAATCAGCGACATGGGTGAAGATTACTATTTCCCTAGTGCTGCCTTAAAAATTCAAGCAACCGACAATATTTCTTTAGGTCTTATCTATGACCAACCTTTTGGTGCTGATGCTTATTATTCAGATGGACGTGCTTTAAGTGGTGCTTCTTTAAGAGGTACTGACGTTGAAGTTAAAACCAATAATGTTACTGCTCTTATTGGTTTTCAACCAAATGAAAACTTTAATATTTATGGTGGTGCTGCTTATCAGGATGTAAAAGGATCTATTACCTTAGCGAGTGTTGGATACAAGGCTGATCTAAAAAAAGATGATGATGTAGGCTGGTTAGCAGGAGTTGCATATCAAATTCCTGAAATCGCTTTGAAAGTAGCATTAACTTATCGCTCTGAAATTGAACATCAACTCGAGACCAATGAATCTGTTCGAACAGGAACAGCAATTGATCCTTTCTTCAGAGTTGGGGGTTCTAAAGATACAAAAGTAGTGACTCCTCAATCTGTAAACTTAGATTTTCAAACTGGGATTATGGCAAATACAGTTGCGTTTGCAAATGTGAGATGGGTTGAATGGGGCGGCTACGGTATTGATATTGATAAATTTAGACAACTTACTGCCCTTAGTAGCACTCCGGATCCTAGACCTATATTAGGGGGTTTAGCACCTTTAGATTTAACGAGAGGTCAAAATATTATTAATTATGATAAAGATCAATGGTCTGCAAACGTCGGTGTAGGTCGTAAATTTAATGATCAATGGGCAGGTAATTTTTCTGTAGGTTGGGATTCTGGTGCAGGCAACCCTGTGACTGCATTAGGGCCAACAGAAGGTTATTGGAATGTAGGTTTAGGCGCTCAGTTTAGCCCAACTCCTGCTACATTTATTTCAGGTGGTGTTAAATACTTTATGCTTGGTGATGCAGATGGAGTTTCTGCAGGTCAACCAGTAGGAAAATTTGAAGATAACGATGCCATGGCCTATGGTCTAAAAATGGGCTATAAATTCTAGAATCTAAACACATCAAAAGAGCACATAAAGTGCTCTTTTTTTTAACCTGACTAGTCAGAAAAAAAATCGATTAAATATAACTTACATAAATAAAAAAATTAACTGCTATATGAAATCTGTAAATTTATAATTTATTATTAATAATCAACTAATAAGGGTTGAATCACTAACTTTACATTTTTTAATATAGGATTACTCAAGCATTTTGCAAATAAATTTTTATATCTTATAGAGTATTTACTCTTATTTTTAATGTGCTATTTTGTGTACAGAAGTAAAGTTAGATTTTAGTTTTGTATCTATGTGCTTCTACAACGTTTAAAAAACTAAAAAATCAGATCGTTTAGAATGTTAGGGAAAGATTCAAATGAAGTTAAAGACATTAACAATAGCAGTTCTATTGTCACTACCGACTGCAGGTACATTTGCCGCTGCGCTTGACCGTTCAGGCCAATCAATCTCGGCTTTCTTACAACCTGGAAACTATTTTGAAGCGGGTATTTCAATACTTGATCCTAGCGTACAGGGTGTAGAATCTGGTAACAGTGAAACTAAACGCTCAATTAGTGATATGGCTGATGACTACTATTTCCCTTCAGCTGCTTTAAAATTACAACCTACTAAGAATTTTTCTTTTGGTTTGATCTATGATCAGCCTTTTGGCGCTGATGCTGCATATTCTGGTGAAAATATTTTTGTCTCGAAAAAGGGTTCAGACACAGTACTCGGTGCGAGTACCTTAGCAAAAATTACTAAAGACACTACGGATAAGATTCAAAGCTTAGTTTCAGCAGGTAAAATTGCAGAAGCACGAGCATTAGGTCAGCAAGCTGCTGCCCTGCAGGGTGCTCTAACTCAAGCAAATGGTTTTTTAGGCACTGGCAATACAAATGTTGAAGTAGATACTCAGAATCTATCAATGATAGTAGGCTTCCAACCTACAGAAAATTTCAACATTTATGGTGGTGGTGTATACCAAACTGTTAAAGGAAATGTATCTCTCCGTGGACAAGCGTATAGTCTATTTAATGGTTATGATGCAAAAATTAAAGAAACAGATGGTTATGGTTGGTTAGCAGGTGTTGCATATCAAATTCCTGATATTGCTTTAAAAGCCTCACTCACATACCGTTCTGAAATTGACCATGATTTTACAGCTGAAGAAAACCTATCTATTTTAGGCTATCCAGGTTTAACAACGGTACTAGGTGGACTCGGTGTAGCACCAAGTAAATTAGCTTCTCTCGCGAGTACTGGTGAAAGCAAAATTACGACCCCGCAATCTGTTAATCTTGATTTCCAAACTGGCATCATGGCGAATACCGTTGCTTTTGCAAATTTAAGATGGGTTGATTGGTCTAGTTTCTCAATCCAACCTTATAAATTTGGTAAAGTTTCAGAAGCTGTTGGCAATCTAGTTGGCCGTCCAAATGGCTTTAATTTGGTTGAATACTCTGATGACCAAATTTCTGCAACAGTTGGTCTAGGACGTAAATTCAATGACCTATGGGCTGGTAATGTTTCAGTTGGCTATGACACTGGTGCGGGCAACCCTATTTCAACTTTAGGACCTACGGAAGGTTTCTGGAATGTCGGTCTAGGTTTACAATATAGCCCGACCCCTGCGACATTTATTGCAGGTGGTGTAAAATACTTTATGCTCGGCGATGCTAAAGCGCAAACAGGAGCTCAAGCAGGTGGCAATGAATACGTTGCGAATTTCGAAGATAACGATGCTTGGGCATATGGTCTAAAAATGGGTTATAAATTCTAATTAAAGCGATCTTAAAAAGGTCATTATTCATAATGACCTTTTTTTACTCTTAAAATAACTAAAATCGATTACAAAATAACGAGTGTTGCTAAATTAAACAGTCATTTCATCCAATATAAATATTCATTCTCTTTGTACTCGTTTATTTTTTATCTTATAAATCATTAGTATACAATCATATAATTAGTATAAATACTCTATCAAAATTTATAACAATACTCTTCAGTTCATTTTTAAAGCAGGCTGAGTATTTACTCTTTTTTTTATTATGTTATTTTTCATTCACTTTTTTCGCCATTTGGCACTCAGGGATGAACAATTCATGAAATTATCTGTAATGAGCTCTGCAATTGTATTGAGCACACTCCCAATGGCCCTTGTCTATGCTGCGGGCTTAGATCGCTCAGGCCAATCCATTTCTGCATTTTTACAACCTGGAAACTATGCTGAAGCAGGTATTTCAGTATTAGACCCTACCGTTAAAGGAACGGATAAAAGTGGAAACAAAGTCAGTGATATGGCTGATGACTACTACTTCCCTTCGGCTGCCATTAAAGTCCAAGCTACTGAACAAATTTCTTTAGGTTTATTATACGATCAACCCTTTGGTGCAGATGCTACCTATCAGTTAAATGGATCTAACTTCAGTTCTTCAAGTTTGAATGAAGGTACCAAAGTTGAAGTTCGTACACAAAGCTTAACAGCGCTAGTAGGTTACCAGCCTACCGAAAATTGGAACATATATGCAGGTCCAGTATGGCAAGCTGTTAAAGCTGATATTTTGTTAAGAGGTTCAGCTTATCAAAGCTTAAGTGGATATAATATTAATATTGATCAAAAAGAAGCCTATGGCTGGATTGCAGGTGCTGCATACCAAATTCCAGAAGTTGCCTTAAAAGCAGCGATTACTTATCGCTCAGAGATCAAACATACAGCTGAAACTAACGAGACGATTACTGTTTTACCTACTATTGAGAAATCACTGATTATGGCTGATGTAGATGTTGTTACGCCGCAATCTGTCAATATAGACTTACAAACTGGCATTGCTAAAAATACTTTGGTTTTTGCTAATTTAAGATGGGTAGACTGGGATCAGTTCGTTGTTAGCCCTGCATTTTTAAAATCTAAAAGCCTAGATTTAATCTCTTATTCTGATGATCAATATTCTGCAACATTCGGTTTAGCTCATAAATTTAATGAGAAATGGTCAGGTACAACAACGATTGGCTATGATTCAGGTGCTGGTAACCCAGTCACAACATTGGGTCCAACTGAGGGTTATTGGAGTGTCGGTTTAGGGGGACAATATAGCCCAACGCAAGATACTTTTATTCAAGCTGGTGTGAAGTACTTTTGGTTAGGCGATGCAACAGCTCAGACGGGTGGCGCTGCAAAAGCTGAATTTGAGAACAACTATGCGATGGGTTATGGCGTAAAAATGGGCTACAAATTCTAAAAAATTTTAATCTTTCAAAATAAAAAAGGCGCTCTCAGCGCCTTTTTTATTCTTCGAAAAAAATCTAGCGGAATTATGCTGGGATATCACGCACTGAAGCATTACGAATTGCTTCTTTTAGCGCTTCATATCCATGAATTGCTGGGAACTGAGGGAATTCTGCGATGACATTTTCAGGTGCGTCAAACAAAAATCCTGCATCAGCTTCACCCAACATGGTGGTGTCATTATATGAATCCCCTGCCGCAATCACACGGAAATTTAGACCATGTAAAGCTTTCACTGCTTCACGCTTTTGATCAGGCTGACGCAATTTATAAGCAGTAATGACACCATTTTCATCAGTTTCAAGTTTATGACAGAAAATGGTTGGCCAGCCCAATTGCTTCATGAGCGGATGTGCAAACTCATAAAAAGTGTCCGACAAAATGATCAATTGGAAATGCGTACTCACCCATTCTACAAATTCTTTAGCACCAGGAAATGGCCCCATATCTGCGATCACGGCTTGAATATCATTTAAACCTAAACCGTGTTGCTTGAGTATATTTAAACGCTGTGTCATCAAAACATCGTAATCTGGAATATCGCGAGTGGTGGCTTCAAGCTCTTTGATCCCTGTTTTTTTTGCAAAATTGATCCAAATTTCAGGAACTAAAACTCCTTCTAAATCAAGACATACGATTTCCATGAACACGCCCTCAGTTGATTATAAAAATTTTCCGATATCATAGCTCAAGATCTAGGTTTTCCTCTGTTGTTTTTTAAATCTATTTTTTTCATAAGTATTTATTTTTAAGTGATAAGTCACTTATTTCATTTCTATTAAAATGCACGCAAATTCATTTATTATAGGCCAAAGCTGTTCCCAAGCCTTTCGCCAGGACTCACATGACTAATATTCCAAGCATTGACATTGTAGATGCCCTCGCAACTGAATATGCAGATAAATCTCCAAGTGAAATTTTAGCTCTCGCACTGAATCAAGACGGTGAAATTGCCATTTCATTTTCAGGTGCGGAAGATGTTGTGTTAATTGATATGGCATCGCATCTAGGCAAACCTTTTCGTGTGTTCAGTTTAGATACTGGTCGCCTGCATGCAGAAACCTATCAATTTATTGAAGCCGTGCGTAAACATTATAATATTCAGATTGAAATTTGTTTCCCTGAAAGTGACTCAGTTCAGAAATTGGTCAATGAAAAAGGCTTGTTCAGCTTTTATCAAGATGATCACAAAGAATGCTGTGGTATTCGTAAGGTACAGCCTTTACGAAAAAAATTGGCAACACTCGATGGTTGGATTACTGGTCAGCGTAAAGATCAAAGCCCAGGTACACGAGATGATATTCCTGTCGTTCAAGCGGACGTTGGCTTTTCAGGTAAAGGTAAACAGCTTATTAAATACAATCCGCTTGCAAACTGGTCAAGTAGCGATGTGTGGAGCTATATTCGCATGATGGAGGTGCCGTTTAATTCACTACATGAGAAAGGCTTTATTTCAATTGGCTGTGAGCCATGCACCCGACCTGTTTTACCGAATCAGCATGAACGTGAAGGTCGTTGGTGGTGGGAAGAAGCCACACACAAAGAATGTGGTTTACATGCAGGTAATCTTAAATAATCATTCAAAAAAAGCCACTGATTCAAAGTGGCTTTTTTGTACGCGTTATTCGACAAAATGCTTGGCAATTTGGAATTAAAAAGGTCTATACTCTTGGAACGGACTTATAATTCTAAAAAGATTTTAGAGCTTTTGCAGTGAGGCAAACCCCAACTATGCGCCCATTACACCCCATTGATTTTATTTTTCTATCTTTAGAAAAGCGTCAACAACCTATGCATGTGGGGGGACTATTCTTATTTCAAATCCCTAACCACGCACCGAGCACCTTTATTCAAGATTTGGTTGCTGATATTCGAAAATCAAAAACCATTCCTATTCCACCCTTTAATAACCGTTTGAACGGTTTGTTTTGGGATGAAGACGAAGAATTTGATATTGACCATCATTTCCGTCATATCGCACTGCCTCATCCCGGTCGTATTCGTGAATTACTGGTCTATATCTCACAAGAACACAGCACCTTGATTGATCGAGCAAAACCGCTTTGGAGCTGTCATATTATAGAAGGGATTGAAGGCAATCGTTTTGCAATGTACTTCAAGATTCACCATGCAATGGTTGATGGCGTGGCAGGCATGCGATTGGTTGAAAAATCACTGTCAAAAGATCCAAATACCAAAAGTATTGTGCCGCTTTGGTGTGTTGAAGGTAAGCGTCATAAACGCATGACTGAGCCACAAGTCAGTAAAATTAAGAACATTTTAAATACGCTGAAAGGTCAAGTGGCAGCAGCGCCGCGCGTTACTCAAGAACTGTTTCAAACTGTCTTTAAAGAAATGGGTAAAAACCCAGACTATGTGTCCAGCTTCCAAGCACCATCAAGTTTACTCAATCAACGCGTGAGTTCTTCACGCCGTTTTGCAGCCCAATCTTTCGAATTTAGTCGATTTAGACAAATTTCAAAAGCATTAGATGTGACCATTAATGATGTAATTTTGGCAGTCTGTTCAGGGGCTTTGAGAGAGTATTTAATTTCGCAAAATGGTTTACCAAAAAAACCTTTAATTGCGATGGTTCCTGCTTCTGTCCGCGATGATCAGTCGGATATGAGTAATCGAATCACTATGATTCTAGCCAATCTCGGTACACATAAAGAATCACCCCTTGAACGCTTAGACATTATTATTCGCAGTGTCAAAAATGCCAAACAGCGCTTCCGCCGGATGACGCCAAATCAGATTTTGAATTACAGTGCGTTTGTATACGGCGCGGCAGGCTTAAATATTTTGTCAGGCATCATGCCGAAACGACAGGCTTTTAATATTGTAATTTCAAATGTACCTGGACCAAGTGAACCCTTATATTGGAATGGGGCACGCCTAGAAGCGCTTTATCCAGCTTCGATTGTACTTGATGGACAAGCTTTGAATATTACCATGACCAGTTATTTGGATAAGCTTGAAGTCGGCTTACTGGGTTGTCGAAATGCGCTACCTAAAATGCAAAATTTACTAACGCATTTAGAAGATGAAATTCAACGTTTCGAAGCATTAATAAATGAAAAGACGACTCATGAAATTTCGGATGTCAACTCCACTCTGGAAGATGAAGCACCGATTGAACTGGCGTTGATCATTGATGATGTTGCGGAAGAAGATAAAAGTAAGAAACAAGCCTGAATAGGGAAATGAATTAAGGGGCTCAATGTGGCCCCTTAATTTTTAATATTGCGACACTGGCGAAGTAATTGTTGACAGACTGAAACCACCATTGCTTTTGTCACATGCACTTCTTGACCTTGGTCATTCAACATTACGCATGCATTTTTTTGTTGGCTTTCTAAGACTGTTTTTAATCCACGACTGATGATTTGTTCACTTACATTCATACTTGACCTCACTTTGCTAAGACTGAGCTTGAAAGCGTCTTTGGCTACTGATTTATTTTATTGCTTGTCCTTAGTATTGTAAAATCAGGCATAAATGTAAAATTTCAGATGTAACAACTGTTTAACGATATCCTGTTACAATTTTAATTTAGAATGATATCGTATTGCTCTTGCGTGTATAAATTTTCGACTTGAAATTTTATGACACGTTTCACAAAATGCTCTAGATCCGCGACGGCTGCTGCTTCTACCGTTAAAAGTCGATCGACCACCGCAGGATGTGCCACGACAGTAAAGTCAGTCTGAGATTGGAAGTCGCGTGAATATCTCAAAATTTCTCGAAATATCTCGTAACACACTGTCTCTGGAGACTTGACATAACCTCGTCCCTGACAGGTTGGACAAGACTCACAAAGCAAATGCTCCAAAGACTCACGAGTGCGTTTTCGGGTCATTTCGACTAAACCCAGCTCTGAAACTTGGGTAATTTTGGTCTTAGCGTGATCTTTTTCGAGGACTTTTTCAAACTGTTGCAATACTTCATCACGATGCGATGCTTCTTGCATGTCAATAAAGTCAATAATGATAATTCCGCCCAGATTACGTAACCGTAGCTGACGCACAATGACTTGGGTCGCTTCCATATTGGTTTTGAAGACCGTATCCTCAAGCGTGCGACCACCTACATATGAGCCTGTATTCACGTCAATAGTCGTCATGGCTTCAGTCTGATCAATCATCAGATAACCGCCAGACTTGAGTGCTACACGCGTCTGAAGAGCTTTTTGAATGTCCGTTTCGACATTGTATAAGTCAAAAATAGGACATTCACCCGGATAATGTTTCAGACGTTCGCTCATCATCGGGACAAATTCTTCAACGAATTCTTGCAGTTTGGCAAAGACCTCACGGGAATCGACTTGAATTTTCGCCGTCTCATTATTTGCCAAATCACGAATTACCCGCTGAGGCAACGGCAATTCTTCAAACACCAATGACGGGACAATCATGCTTTTTTGTTTACGCTGAATAAACTCCCAAAGCTTGGCCAGATATGCCATATCTTGAGCAATCGCTTCTTCTTCAACGCCTTCCGCTGCCGTACGAACAATCACCGATCCCGGGAGTTTATGCGCTGCTTGGTTGCGCTCAATAATGGAGCGCAGACGTTCACGCTCTGCTTCAGATTCTATCCGCTGTGAAACACCTGTATGATGACCATAGGGCATCAACACCAAATATCGCGATGGAATTGAAAGATCGGTGGAAAGGCGAGCCCCTTTGGTTCCAAGCATGTCTTTCATGACTTGAACAGTAAGAATCTGTCCTGGTTGAAGTAGCTCAAAAACATTCGGTGTGGGTTGATTCCGTGGCCAGATCATATCGTTAATATGTAAAAAAGCCGTTCGCGACAGACCAATATCGACAAATGCGGCTTGCATGCCCGGCAAGACGCGAACCACTTTGGCCTTGTAAATATTGCCGACCAGACCACGCTTGGCTATACGTTCAACGAATAACTCATTGACCGTCCCATTTTCAACCAAGGCCACCCGACATTCCATCGGTGTGACGTTGATTAACAGTTCGTCAGACATAAAAATACTCAATACATTATAAAAATTGTTTTTTGAATGGGTTAATTTTGTGCCTTAACCTCAGTTCTAAAATTCTGCCAAAAGTTGTAAGGTTTCATGCAAAGGTAAGCCCACCACATTACTGTAACTTCCTGTTATTGTTGGAATAAACTGTGCTGCATAGCCTTGAATAGCATAACCCCCTGCCTTACCTATAGGTTCCCCAGTGGCCCAATACCGTTCCATATCTGCCTGAGTTAAGCATTGAAACGAGACAGAAGTTGCAACCACAGTACTTTTTATTTTTGTCGCATTTGCTACACAGACACCACTGAATACTTGATGCGCACGTCCTGACAAAGCTGACCAGATTTCAAAGGCATGTTGCTTAGATTCAGGCTTACCAATGATCTGTCCATCAATGCTTAAACTGGTGTCTGCTGCAATCACGATTGCGTGCGGAGATTGAGCCAACACAGCCTGTGCTTTAGATTCAGCCAACCGTTTAACGTAAGCATCAATTGGCTCATTCGCCCTTACAGACTCATCAACATCTGGACTGAAAATGTCAAAATTCAGCCCGACTTGTTCTAATAATTCTTTTCGTCGAGCTGAACTCGATGCGAGGATTAAATTCGCCATTTTCTTAAACAATAATACAGAACAGGCCACAACATCATACTACTGAGCAGTGGTAACCAATGTCGTGTAATTGAAAACTGCATGCCCGAGATGACTTGAGCAAACAAGATAAATAATAAATGCGCCAGTAGCGCCAAACCGACAATCACCCAAGTGTTACCAAAAGTCATAATCCGTCGTTCACGCACGAAATAGCGAATCGAAAAAGTCAGCAGTACATAACTCAAAGCGTTTAAACCGAGCGGTGCATCCAACAGCAAATCTGTGAACAGTCCAAGACCAAAAGCAAACCAAACCCCACACCACGTTGGCTGACCCAAGACCCAAAAAAGCGTGATCATTAGCATAATCAGCGGTCTCCACCCAGCCACGTCATAAGACAAGGGATAAACCACCAAAACCGAGCAGATGATCACCGAGATGACCATCACAAATAATGGGTCTTTACGTTGCTGATCTGAGGATAATTTTTTAGCGCTGAGCATTGGGTTGCTCCATAGCCAGAGAGTCCGAAAACAACACCACGACGTGATGACCGCCTGCCAATTGCGCTGCAGGTTTGACATCAATCTGGGCGAACTCGCCTGCATTTTCACGTTTCACTTTGACCACAGTCCCGACTAAATATCCCGCAGGAAAATGCTGTCCTAAGCCTGAACTATAAACTCTGTCCCCAACTTTGATATTTGAGCTGGTCGGGACATATTCCATTTTCAAATGCCCCAAATCCCCTGTACCACTGACAATGGCACGCATCCCTGAGTTTTCTAGACGAACAGACAACGAATGCTCTTTATCAGACAGCAACATTACCCGACTACTGTGCGGATAAACGTTAATAATCTGCCCCATAATACCTTTATCATCGAGTACGGTTTGACCTACTTTGAGCTGATTGGCAGCACCACGGTTAATGATAATAATATGACGCAAGGGATCTGCATCTGTACCAATTACTTCTGAAATTTCCATACGCCCATCAATAATCAGTGGCGTATCGAGCAGACCTCTTAAACGGGTATTTTCAGCAGACAATTCAGAGAGTTTTTGCAGACGCACTTGAGCCTGAAGCAATTCGGCTTGCATCGCGGTATTTTCACGGCGCAGCTGAGCTTCAGATTTGGTTTGTTGACTGAGCCATTCTTTCGATAAAACAGGATAGCTTGCAAGGGCATATATTGGATTATAAGCCGCATACAAGACATCTCTTGCAGGTTGAACCACTTGTGGCATACGCCAGCTAAAAATCAGCACGACCACACAGCTAATAACTGCAATGATGAAAGAGCGAAAAGATGGCGGTTGCCTTGAAAAAAGATTCGGTTGCACCGCCTATTCCTTAACTTAATCTACAGAAATTATCCTACAAACAACATGTCATGGTTCGGGTTGTCAAAGAACTCAAGCACTTTACCACCACCACGGGTCACGCAAGACAGCGGATCTTCTGCAACCACTACAGGCAAACCTGTTTCTTGTGAAAGAAGTTTGTCAATATTGCGCAGTAATGCACCACCACCTGTTAACACGATTCCACGCTCTGCAATATCAGATGACAATTCAGGCGGTGTTTGTTCAAGTGCAGATTTGACTGCAGACACAATGCTACGTAATGGCTCTGAAATGGCTTGCGTGATTTCATCAGACGTTACGGTAATGGCACGAGGCACACCTTCTGCCAAGTTACGACCACGCACCTCAATTTCCAAGGTTGTGCCGTCAGAGATCGCCATGCCGACTTCTTTTTTAATGGTTTCGGCAGTGGTTTCACCAATCATACAACCGTGAGCTTTACGTACATAATGAATAATTTGCTCATCAAATACATCACCACCAATACGTAGCGAGTCTGAATAAACACAGCCTTGAAGCGAAATAATGGCAATTTCAGTGGTACCACCACCAATATCGACCACCATTGAACCACAAGCTTGTTCAACAGGCATGCCTGCGCCAATTGCTGCTGCCATTGGCTCTTCAATCAGACGTACATCACGCGCACCCGCATTGAATACCGCTTCACGAATTGCACGACGTTCAACCAAGGTTGACTTACATGGCACGCAAACAACCACACGCGGCGCTGGTGGAAACAGACGTTTTTCATGCACTTTACCAATAAATTGGTTTAACATGGTTTCGGTCACTTCAAAGTCTGCAATTACACCATCTTTCATTGGACGGATAGCGGAAATGTTTGCCGGTGTACGCCCAAGCATGCGCTTAGCATCTAAACCTACAGCAGCAACAATTTTTTGTGAACCACTATGACGAATCGCCACAACTGTCGGTTCGTTCAATATAATGCCCCGTCCTGGCGCATAAATTAGTGTATTAGCTGTGCCTAAATCTATGGCAAGATCTGGCGAAAACAAGCCAATTAGTCGTTTTAGAATCACGGGTCGTTCTCGATTAAACGTTATATGGACGTAAGATGGCAACTTTAACTAAATGTGATGCTTTGAACAAGTCAATCGCTTATTATAACGCATGATATTTTGAATATTTTTTTATACGGATTAGGTGAGACATCATGTCAGCTTCAGATGCTCAGCATTCTGCAGATTTAAATGCACAAACCGTTTCAAGCATTGCTCATTTGGCTCGCTTGTCTTTGGATGAAACTCAATCTGCTGAATATGCTCAGAGTTTAAATAAAATTTTAGGAATGATGGACAGCTTAAAAGGCATCAATACCGATGGTGTCGAGCCTTTAAAAAGTCCATTTGACAATCCGCAACCCTTACGTGCAGACGTGGTTTCTGAAGAAAATCATCGTGAGCAGTATCAAGCTGTTGCGCCTGCAACCCAAGCAGGTTTGTACCTTGTTCCTCGCGTGATTGAATAATTTCAAGTCAGCAAACCTATTTAAACATTGAACGTAAAGAATTGAACTTATGACTGATTTACATCGCTTATCGATTCGTGAAATGGCTGAAGGTTTAAAAACTGCACAGTTTTCATCTCACGAATTGACGCAACATTATTTAAACCGTATCGCAAAAATTGACGACCGTGTTCAATCTTATGTGACGGTAACCGCCGAATTGGCACTTGCAGAAGCAACTGCGGCAGATGGCTTACTCAAGTCAGGTATGGCAGGTCTAATGACCGGTATTCCACTGGCACATAAAGATATTTTCTGTACCCAAGGTATTAAAACCTCTGCGGGTTCAAAAATGCTGGATAACTTTGTTTCACCGTATGATGCAACCGTGGTGGCAAAAGCCAAAGCCGCAGGTATTGTGACGCTTGGTAAAGTCAACATGGACGAATTTGCCATGGGCTCGACCTCTGAAAACTCATATTACGGCGCAACTGCAAACCCATGGAATTTAGGTCATGTCCCGGGTGGTTCTTCAGGTGGTTCAGCTGCGGCTGTAGCGGCTGACCTTGCTCCTATTGCTACGGGTACAGATACTGGGGGTTCAATTCGTCAACCCGCCTCTTTTTGTGGTTTGACGGGCCTTAAACCGACTTACGGTCGTGTGTCTCGTTTCGGTATGATTGCCTATGCATCATCACTGGATCAGGGTGGTCCTATTGCGCGCTCTGCGGAAGACTGTGCTTACCTCATGAACGTGATTGCAGGTCATGACGCAAAAGATTCGACTTCAATTGAAAAAGATGCAGACGACTACGTTGCAAACTTAAATGGCACAGCTGTAAAAGGTTTA
Source organism: uncultured Acinetobacter sp. (assembly GCA_964579445.1). Classification (GTDB taxonomy): domain Bacteria; phylum Pseudomonadota; class Gammaproteobacteria; order Pseudomonadales; family Moraxellaceae; genus Acinetobacter. The sequence goes on along the minus strand of CAZOGM010000015.1, from coordinate 4,316 downwards.
CGCATTGGTATTCCGAAGCAGTATTTCAACGTTCAAGGTTTGGATGCAGACGTTAAAGCGCGTGTTGAAGAATCTTTGAAAAAATTGGAAGAGATGGGTGCAATTCTGGTTGAGATTGATCTCAGCATGACCGATGCCTATGTTCCGACCTATTACCTGATTGCCCCTGCTGAAGCATCTTCAAACTTACAGCGTTTTGACGGTGTACGTTATGGCTACCGCTGTGAAAATCCAGTGGATTTGATGGATCTTTATAAGCGTTCGCGTTCTGAAGGTTTTGGTAAAGAAGTTCAGCAACGTATCTTGATTGGTACATACGCGTTATCCGCTGGATACTACGATGCATATTATGTGAAAGCACAAAAAGTACGTCGTCTCATCCAACAAGATTTCCTAAAAGCGTTTGAATCTGTAGATGTGATTGCTGCCCCTTCGGCACCAACCACAGCCTATAAAATTGGTGCGAACCTTTCTCCTGTTGAAATGTACTTGGGTGACATTTACACCATCGCGGTGAACTTGGCAGGTCTACCTGCAATTAACGCGCCTGTTGGTTTTGACAAAGACAACTTACCTGTTGGCTTACAGCTCATTGGTAACTACTGGTCAGAATCTCAATTGTTGTCTGTGGTGCATCAGTATCAACAAGCGACAGATTGGCACACCAAACGCGCTGCAATTGCTGAGGAGAATGCATAATGTCAAACGCTCAAAAAACAGCACAGCAAACTGCGAAACCAAAGTCATTGTTAATTGATGGCTGGGAAGTTGTAATTGGTATCGAGATTCACACTCAGCTTGCCACCCATACTAAAATCTTCTCTGGTTCATCGACTGTTTTTGGTAATGATCCAAACACACAAGCGAGCTTAGTTGACCTTGCAATGCCAGGTGTATTGCCAGTACTCAACAAAGAAGTGGTTGATCTTGCGATTCGCTTTGGTTTGGGTATCGATGCGTATATCGACCAAGCTTCAGTCTTTGCACGTAAAAACTATTTCTACCCTGACTCACCTAAAGGCTACCAAATCAGCCAAATGGACAACCCGATTGTGGGCTTGGGTCATATCGACATTCAACTTGAAGATGGCACAGTAAAACGCATTGGCGTAACCCGTGCTCACCTTGAGGAAGATGCAGGTAAATCGATTCATGACCAAATTGAAGGCATGTCGGGTATTGATTTAAACCGTGCAGGCACTCCGCTGTTAGAGATCGTTTCTGAACCTGATATGCGTTCGGTTGAAGAAGCGGTTGCTTATATCAAATCGATTCACACATTAGTGCGTTGGTTGGGTATTTCTGACGGTAACATGGCGGAAGGTTCGTTCCGTTGTGACTGTAACGTGTCTTTACGCCGTCCGGGCAATGAATTCGGTACACGTTGTGAGCTTAAAAACTTAAACTCATTCCGTTTTATTGAACAAGCGATCAATGTTGAAATTGAACGCCAAATGGATATTTTGGAAGATGGCGGTAAGATCGACCAAGAAACTCGTTTGTTTGATCCTGTGAAAATGGAAACGCGTTCAATGCGTTCTAAAGAAGAAGCGAACGATTACCGCTACTTCCCTGACCCTGACTTGTTGCCTGTGATTATCTCTGATGATCAGATTGAAGCGGCTCGTGCTCAGTTACCTGAACTACCAAAGGCACGTCGTGCACGCTTCGTAGCGGACTTTGGCGTGACTGAGTACGATGCGCACGTATTAACGCTTACACGCGAAATGGCAGACTTCTATGAGTCTGTTGTGGGGGCTTCCGGCGGTGCTGCACAGGGTAAAGTCTCTGCAAACTGGGTGATGGGTGAGTTCTCAGGTGCTTTAAATAAAGCAGGCTTAGATTTAGCCGATTCTCCTGTATCGGCTGAGAAACTTGGTGCTATGATCGCGCGTATTGTGGACAACACGATTAACGGTAAGATCGCAAAGCAAGTATTCGGCTTTATGTGGGACGAAGGCAAATCTGCGGACGAAATTATTGCGGAAAAAGGCTTGAAACAGGAAACTGATACAGGCGCAATTGAAGCAATCATTAAGGATGTGCTTGCTGCCAACGAGAAGATGGTTGAAGAGTATAAATCTGGTAAAGAGAAAGCTTTCAATGGTCTTGTTGGTCAAGTAATGAAAGCTGCAAAAGGGAAAGCCAACCCTGCGCAAGTGAATGAATTGATGAAGAAATTGATTGGTTAAGCTAATCTTTCTTCAAAAAAACCCGCTTTAGAGCGGGTTTTTTATTTATTGCACTTAAACTCGTAGCCTGATACACCGGCATAAATCTTATCTTCAGGGCTTTCTTCACCTTCGGTATATACTTTTAAAAGATTCCCATAAAGATCTTTAAAGTTAAATACGCATGGGGCAAAACCTGTTCCTGCACAGCTTTCCACTTCTGTATAACCTTTCTCCCAAAACCCCCACCCATTGCCCGAATACATTAGCTCATCTTTTGCAGTGTTAATGTTAATCGTTCTATAGGGTTGCCATTGATTAGCAATAAGGAGTTTACGCGCTTGGTGATATCGTTTTTCGGTAATATTTGGAACTTTGGCGTGCTTATTAGGCGTACAGGATTTAGCATATACAGGTGATATACTTAATAAAATCAAGGATGCAATAAGTAAGGTAATTTTAGTTTTCATAGTTTTTCTTTTAAGACTCTATTTACACGATTCTAACTTTGATCAGTGAAAAAAACGAGTAAAGATACGTAAGAAAATGGTTGGTTGATCTAAAATATTTCTTTAATAAAAAACTGCTACTGCAAGTTTTATTCATAATGACTTACTATACTTTCCATATTTTCTCTTTGAAATGAAACTTCATAACTCACAGTAGGGATTATTAGTCTATTGGAATTAAAGCCCAAAATTTGTTGATCAAAACCTTTAATCTGTTTTAGCGTCTTGGAAAGATGGATATGCATTATTAGCCCATCAAAATAAAAACGAACAATATTTAAGTATCTACTTTTAGTTACTTCACAACGCTTAGGTAATTCAAATTTTCTAACAAATGGTGTTTGATTATGAATTTTACCTTTAGTGGCTAATTGGCAGAATTTTATTGGGTAAAAATGTATTGCCCCACAATCTCTATTAATAAGCAGAATTCTTATTTTTTCTAAATCACCTTTGGGAATCTTAATATCACAGAAACCAGCTTGGCTAGAGTTGCAAGCTCTCCAAAGCAAACTCAATCCAAATAATCTTAAACTTTTCCAATTCAATCCCGACAACTCTCTCACACCATAATTTTCATCAATAATGTGAAACCTTGTATCTGATATAAATGACTCTTTCCAGCTACTCCAAATTAATTGGTGATCTCTTAAAATATTAATTGCGGAAGTATCATATTCAGTAAGAACATCTTCACCTTTTCTAATAACCAACTCATAATCATACCAACTACTACTTGTCGCTTTTTTAGGTCGAGATCCTTCTCCTATTTGTTTCATTATTCCACCTGTAACTTCTGGTTTAGTCAAAGCTTGAGGTATTAAGTGTGATCTAATAAATTTTCCCTTTTCTAAAGTTAATTTACACACTCCTTCTCTGTTCATATTTATTCACTCTAGAGTTAAATATTATTTAATCAAAAAATTCTATTCTATATTAAAAAATCCCTAAATAAAAAAACAAGAAAACACTGTCCTATTTTCCGCTCTGTAACTCACGAGCAAATCCTTCCTATAATCAGTGCATACATTAAGAACTAGGCAAAAAAAAATGAATACTACAGTACTCCTTGCACATGCATACGGTCCATCAGACGTACTTAAACTTGAACAACATGCACTTCCAACATTAGCCAAAGGCATGGCACGCATCCATGTCAAAGCATCAGGTATTAACCCCATTGACGCGCGCCGTATGACAGGCGAGTTCAAACACGCTGCCCTACCACAAACCTTTGGTACAGAATATGCAGGCGTGATTACCGAAGTAGATGGTTCACAAAGCACATGGTCTGTGGGTGATGAAGTTTTGGGTTCAGGTGGTGCATTTACCCATGCGACAGTGATTGATGTCCCTTTAGAAAACCTGATTAAAAAACCAAAAAATATTGATTGGGCAGTTGCAGGAACACTCGCAGGTGTATCACAAACAGCCATGACCATTTTCCAAGAAATGGGCACTGCACAATCACTGTTAATTCACGGTGGTTCAGGCGGTGTGGGTTCAGTACTGATTCAGTTGGCAGTGAATGAAGGTATTCAAGTTGTAGCGACTGCATCTGCTAAAAACCAAGATTATATCCGTGACTTAGGTGCAACACCTGTGGTCTATGGTGAAGGACTCACAGAACGTCTCA
>CAZOGM010000014.1:44209-57729 GCA_964579445.1 uncultured Acinetobacter sp. | reverse complement strand
AATCAATCATCTGGATATTCAAAACGGTAGCCAACGCCATACACCGCTTGAACCCATTCATGGCGATTACCTGTTTCAGCAGCATCTGAAATTTTACGGCGTAAGTTTTTAATGTGGCTGTCAATCACTCGATCCGCCACTTCAAAGCTGTCTGGGTTGATATGGTCGAGCAATTGCGCACGCGAGTAAACCTGCCCCACATGCTCTAAAAATAGTTCCAGTAATCTAAATTCTGTCGGGGTCAAACTTAAGGTTTTTTGCTGATACCAAATACGCTGCTGCGCTTTATCAATTCGGAATAAATTGTTTTCTTCAGGCTCAACTTTACGCGCTAAACGGCGCAAAACCGCTTGAACACGAGCGACCAATTCTTTTGGACTAAAAGGTTTACATAAATAATCATCTGCACCCATGTTCAGACCTAAAACGCGGTCAATCTCTTCAGTACGCGCTGTGACCATGATAATGGGCAAGTCAGATTGTTCACGGACTTTACGGCACATGGTCAAACCGTCCATGCGTGGCACCATCAAGTCCAAAATCATGAGACTCGGTTTACGTTGTTGAAAGCTTTCATAGGCTTCTTGACCATCATGAAACATGCTGACTTCAAAGCCTGCTGCTTCTAAATAATCTCGTACCAACTGTGCAAGTTCAATTTCATCTTCAACCAGCATTATATGCTTCATGTATTTTTCCTTTTATACCTTGCTCTGTTTTGGAAAGGTCAATTTGCAGCGTAATCCACCCAAAGGTGAATGATCGAAACTCAGAGTCCCATGTAAACCTTGCGCAATTTTAACGGATAATGCCAAACCTAAGCCTGTACCACCAGTGCTTCGTGTACGTGAATCGTCCACACGGTAGAAGCGCTCACCCAAATGCGCCAGTTGGTCATCGGTCAAGCCAAATGGACTATCATCCACAATCACAGACCAAGTTCGCTCGTCTTGTAGAGTATGCACGTGAACTTCACCACCCGCTTGGGTATAACGAATGCTATTGCCCAATAAGTTGACCATAATTTGTTTAAAGCGATCTACATCTAATTGTAAATCTACGCCTTGACCTTGCGTTGTAATCTTCAAATTGGCTTGTTCAAATTTTGGTTGGAAGTTTTGAACTTCTTGTAAAACCACCGCCCAAGGATCAATCTCAGCGAAATAAAAACTCAATTGCTGCGCTTCTGCCTGCGCTAGATCTGCTAAATCTTGAGTGAGTTTTTTCAAGCTATTGACTTGACCGAGCATTGAAGCGAAGTGTTCTGGCGTAGGTTTACGTATTCCATCTTGCATCGCCTCAATCTGCGCTTGTAACACAGCCAGTGGGGTTTTCAGTTCATGCGAAGTATCGGCTACCCATTGGCGACGAGAATGTTCATGTTGATCCAAAATTACCGCCAACTGATTAATCTCAGTAGACAAGTCACCCAGTTCATCATTACGGTTTACTTTTACTTGATGCTGATAATTACCTTTGGTCAGCTCACGAGTCGCATTGAGCAGGCGTTGAATCGGCTTTTTAAAGTAAGTTGCAAGCAACAATGCTGCCACTAAACTGGTAATAAAAGAAAAGATATAAATCAATAATAAATAACGTTTTTGATTGCTAAAAAAGTTAATACTCAAAGCATCATCTTGATCCAGCACTGGACGTAACCCCAAATAAGCCACCACTTTGTTATTGACTTCAACCGCTCTAAAAGAGACTGGGTTTTCGGAAGGCTCACCTAAAATAAATTGTTTATTGGCATCATAAAGTGATAAACGTGAACTCAATCCCAAGTGATCTGACATGGAGATAAACAGTTTTTTACCTTCATGCTGTTCTGAGGTTCGAATACCCGCCGTGGCAGCATTTTCAGATTTTTTATAAGGAGATCTAATCTGATTTTGATTGGAGCTCAGTGGAAACTTTAAACCTTCAAAAGGTTGATACTCAGACGGTAAATTTTCTTCCAAAACTTTAAGCTCTTCAGGGCTGACTGTCTGGGAGCGCTGTGACTCTATTTCACTGATTAAAGTATGTTCTTTAAAATAGCGTTGTTGCAGGGCAATATCATACTGACGGCGTAGCCACCAACGTGACAGGCGATCATAATCATCCGGTGCTGCTGTGCCTTCAATTTGCAATATTTGTGCTTGAACCGCATTGCCCCAATCATGATATACGCCATAGACTCCTGCCAAATTTTCAATTAGAAAATCCAGCTTTTGCATTTCTACATCCGCCACATATTGGGTGAAGTTTTTTTGCATGGTCCAGTGCAACACACTCAAGCTTACTGTCGTAATTAACAACGTGGTTAATAACACCGTTAAAAATAAGCGTAAGGCGATGGGCACGCGACGTATATTCAAAATTTTGCTCAGCATTTTTTGTCATTTCAATATTGTATAGAAGCAATCAACAAAAAACCCTTCATTGTTTCTTCATCTTTGTTTTAAGTTTATGTTTAACGCATTGCAATCATTGAAAAGCTTATATATGTGGAGCTAAGTACTACAGGGACTTAACTGAAATCCATTCTTTCTTCATTTTTTTTATATAGTCTAGCCACATTGAAATCAAATCTACAGCACTGGGGATAACAACAATGAATGCTATGAGCAAAATCGCAATATTCACCACTGGCTTAATCTCTATGGGTGCATTAACTGCCTGTCAAACGACGACAGCACCGCAAGCTAAAGATTCACACCCTTTAAAAGCACATCATAAACAAGATCGTATGACACCTGAACAACGTGAGCTGTATAAGCAAAAGCGTACTGAACGTCAACACATGTTTGAGCAAGTTAAAAAAGCTTGTGATGGCAAAGCTGTCGGTAATACAGTTCAAATCAAATCAGGTGAAAATGTCATCAAAGGGAGCTGTGAAATTCATTTCAAAGCAGATCGGAAAGACATGAAGCAAATGCACGGTGAACACCGTGGTATGAAACGCGAACATCGTGCTAACCACCAACCTATGCACGGTGAAGTCCGTGGCTTTAATCAAAAACGTGGCGAACCACTCACAGATGCTCAACGTAAAGAGCTGACTGAACGTTATGATCAGCGGTTAGCACAGCGTCAAGTCCAGCAACAAGCAGTGGCTAAAGCGTGCGTAGGTCAAAGCCATGGTAAAGCGGTACAAATTAAAATTGGTGAGAAAACCATCAATGGTCAATGTCAGGTACGCTTTCATCCTGAAAAAGCTGTCCCAGAAGCGACAAGTAAATCAGCTTGAGCTTTAAATATCTAAAAAAGGGCGCTCTATGCGCCCTTTTTTATAGACATATTTTTTTACGTTTATGACTATTCTTTTCACAAATTAAACACAAAATAATTATATAATTTAATTACTTATCTTTGTTTTGTGCTTTTTCTTTGACTTTACAGTCACAGAGAAAACGGCTATAAAACTTGTAGCAAGCGATAAGTTATTGCACGATGTAGTAGAACTATAGGTGTCATTGAAGACATTACATTTTTTATTAAGATTATAAATCTGGTCTAACCAGTATTGAGGAACCCGATATGCCACAATACAAAGCGCCCTTACGTGACATGCAATTCGTGTTGCATGAATTATTAAATGCTGAAGATCATTATGCAAAACTACCTGCATTCTCCGAAAACGTAAGCCGTGAATTGGTTGATCAATACTTAGAAGCTGCGGCTGACTTTTGTGAAAACGAACTTTCACCTTTAAATCAATCTGGCGACCGTGAAGGTTGTACTTGGAATGATGGCGTTGTCACCACACCAACAGGTTTTAAAGAAGCGTATAAAAAATATGTAGAACTCGGTTTTCCATCGCTCGCTGCTGAAGAACAGTATGGCGGTCAAGGCTTACCGAACTCTTTAGGTATCTTTGTTTCTGAATTGGTTGGTTCCTCCAACTGGGCATGGGGTATGTACCCAGGTCTGTCTCATGGCGCAGTGCGTACCATTGAGCATCATGGTACAGATGAGCAAAAACAAACTTACCTGACCAAATTGGTTTCAGGTGAGTGGACAGGTACCATGTGTTTGACAGAATCTCATGCAGGTTCTGACCTTGGTATTATCCGTACCAAAGCTGAACCCAATGCGGATGGTAGCTTTGCAATTTCTGGTGAGAAAATCTTTATCTCTGCGGGTGAGCACGATATGGCGGATAATATTGTCCACATCGTACTTGCACGTCTTCCAGGCGCGCCTAAAGGCACCAAAGGTATTTCACTCTTTATCGTACCGAAGTTCAATTTAACTGCTGAGGGTGAAGTTGGTGAACGTAACGCAGTCCGTTGTGGTTCGATTGAACACAAAATGGGTATTCATGGTAATGCCACTTGTGTAATCAACTTTGATCGTGCAACGGGTTACCTGATTGGCCCTGAAAACCGTGGTCTAAACGCGATGTTTACCTTTATGAACACAGCGCGTATTGGTACTGCGGTACAAGGTTTAGCGGCTGCTGAAAGCTCATTCCAAGGTGCACTGGCATACGCGAAAGATCGTTTAGCAATGCGTTCTCTTTCAGGTCCAAAAGCACCTGAAAAAGAAGCAGATCCAATTATCGTTCACCCTGCTGTACGTAATATGCTTTTGACTCAAAAAGCATTTGCAGAAGGTGCACGTGCTTTAGTGTACAACTTGGCATTGTATGCAGATACTGCTGAAAAAGGTGCAACTGAAGAAGAGCGTAAAGTGGCAGACAACTTATTGTCGTTACTTACGCCTATTGCAAAAGCGTTCTTAACCGAAGCAGGTTCAGAAGCAGCTAAACATGGTGTTCAAGTGTTTGGTGGCCATGGTTTTATTTCAGAACATGGTATGGAGCAAATTGTACGTGATACACGTATTGCTTGTTTGTACGAAGGAACCACTGAAATTCAAGCACTTGATTTATTGGGTCGTAAAGTCCTACAAACTCAAGGTGCCATGCTAAAAGACTTCACCAAAATCATCCATAAATTCAATGAAGCAAATCAAGACAATGCTGAAATGAAAGAATTTGTTGAACCGCTTGCTGCGCTCAACAAAGAATGGGGTGATTTGACCATGCAGATCGGTATGCGTGCCATGCAAAATCCAGATGAAGTCGGTGCTGCGGCAGTCGACTACCTGTATTTCTCTGGTTATATCACGCTTGCATACCAGTGGGCGCGTATGGCATGGGTTGCACAGCAACAATTGGCTGCAGGTTCAACTGAAGTTGATTTCTACAATGCTAAAATTGCGACTGCACGATTCTACTTCAAGAAAATCTTGCCACGTGTACGCTCACATGTAGACGTGATTGCAAGTGGTTTAGAGCCACTCATGTCACTAGATGCTGAACATTTCGCATTCTAATGATCGCTGATCAAAAGACATAAAAAAGAAAAGGACAGTCATAGATTTGGCCGTCCTTTTTCTTTATAAATGATTCAAGACATTAACCCTTGGTCGTCTAACAACAATTCAGTGGTATGGTTAGACTCCTAAGTATTCAAAATAGATTTAACGAAAAATAGGTGACGGAAAATGCCAATTTATAATGCGCCTCTTGCAGACATGAAATTCATCTTAAATGATGTATTCAATGCAGAACAATTCTGGCAAGCCAATGAAAATCTAAACCATGTGGATGCTGCAACAGCTGAAGCAATTTTAGAAGAAATGGCAAAATTTGCACAGAATGTCACATTGCCTTTGAACCGTAGCGGTGATGAAGAAGGTGCAACCTATAGCAATGGTGCAGTCACCACCCCTGCTGGTTTTAAAGAAGCGTTCAAACAATATGCTGAGGGAGGCTGGATTGGTTTGGCCGCAGATGAGGAATGGGGTGGTCAAGCCATGCCGAAAATGCTCACTGTGCTTGCAGACGAAATGCTCTTCGCCACCAACCCTTCTTTTATGCTCTATCCGCTGCTGTCTGTAGGCGCAGGTATGGCGTTAAACAGCTATGCATCTCAAGAACAAAAAGAAACCTATTTACCGAAGATTTATTCGGGTGAATGGTCAGGCACCATGTGTTTGACTGAGCCACATGCAGGTACAGATTTGGGAATTATCAAAACCAAAGCTGAACGCAATGCAGATGGCACGTACAATATTACAGGTACTAAAATCTTCATCACAGGTGGTGATCACGATTTAGCTGAGAATATCATTCATTTAGTTTTGGCGAAAACACCAGATGCACCTGCGGGCTCGCGTGGTATTTCACTGTTCATTGTGCCTAAATTTATTGTAAATGGCGACGGTTCACTTGGTGAACGCAATACCGCAGGTCCAGGTTCAATCGAACACAAAATGGGAATTAAAGCTTCTGCGACTTGCGTGATGAATTTCGATGCTGCTAAAGGTTATTTGGTGGGTAAAGAAAACGAAGGTCTGGCAGCAATGTTTGTCATGATGAACTATGAACGTTTGTCGATGGGTATCCAAGGCATAGGCGCATCTGAATACGCCTATCAAAATGCTGCGCAATATGCGACAGACCGTTTGCAAGGTCGTAGTGCTACAGGTGCAAAAAATCCTGAAAAGCCAGCAGACAGCATTTTAGTGCATGGTGATGTACGTCGTATGCTGTTAAATGCACGTGCCAATAACGAAGCATCACGCGCATTTGCAGTTTATGTGGGTCAACAGCTTGATATTACCAAGTACTCAACAGACCCAGAAGCAGTCGCTGCTGCAAATAACCGTGTTGCCTTGCTGACACCTATTGCCAAAGCCTATTTAACCGACACTGCATTTAATGCAACGCTGGATGCGCAAATGGTGTTTGGTGGTCATGGTTATATTCGTGAATGGGGCATGGAACAGTGTATTCGTGACTTACGTATTTCACAGATTTACGAAGGCACCAATGGCGTTCAATCGCAAGACTTGATTGGTCGTAAAACCATTAAGTGTCAAGGTCAATTTATTGCTGAATATATTGCTGAAATTCGTGACTTCGCGAATGATTTGGATTCAGAGTTGAATTTCATTAAAGACGCGACCTTAGATGCAGCCACTGAGCTGGAAGTGATTACTCAAATCGTTTTAGAGCGCGCAAGCGAAAATCCAGACTACGCAAATGCTGCGGCAGTGGATTATTTGCATGCAGTTGGTCTGCTCAGCTTTACCTATATGTTCGCTAAAATTGCTAAAGCAGCCAATGCCAAGCAAGGTGAATTTTTCCAAAACAAATTGTCGTTGGCGATTTACTTCATTCAGCGCATTCTGCCGGATTTAACGACACGTATTGCACGTATCAATGCCAGTTCAGAGACAATTATGGGCTTTAGTGAAGATTACTTTACGCATCAGTCTTAATCAATTCACTATAAAATGCCTGATCCTTGTTATTGTGAGGATCAGGCATTTTTCATGTCTTTTTTAAACGGTGATCATGCTGTTATATTTTAAAGTAATTACCCTTTCATGAACTTACAGTTTTTCTAGAATAATTCCTGTCACTAAACCCTGCGCTGAATCAGGTGCTTTATTAATTTTGACAATTCTAATTTGTCCATTCGAATTTAGCTCTTCACACAGTGCAATCACTTTTTGTAATTCATCTGCTTTAATACCTGAGCCCAAAATTAGCTTCTTTCCATGTTCCAAGCTATCAATTTTTGTTTGAATTTTATTTAACATGATTTCTTCCTTAGGGTTGAATAACATTCAATACACTACATCATTTATGAATAAAAAAAATACTAAAAATCAAATATTCACATATATTTAACAGAAATTTAGTATCTCTTGTGCATGAAACTTGCATTGTACTCTTTCATCATTTCACCCAAATCATCAGGAGGACAACATGAGCAATAAAAGCCCAAGAGTCGAAAAAATAGAATCCTTCTTAGACCGTTTCGGCAACACCGCCGTCGAGAGTTTCCACTATATTGCGCTATTTATTATTGGCTGTATGGTGATTTGGTCTGCGGCACATACTGTATTTGATATTTTGACGGTGAAACAATACGCCACCATTGATGATATTTTATTGTTATTTATCTATTTAGAACTTGGTGCAATGGTCGGTATTTATTTTAAAACCAATCACATGCCGGTTCGATTTTTGATTTATATTGCCATCACTGCACTGACCCGTTTATTGATTTCAGATATCCAACATGACCACAAAGCAGACATGGATTTGGTCATCATTACTGGTTCAATCTTAATTCTGGCTTTTGCGATTTTGGTGGTGCGCTTTGCTTCTTGGAACTTCCCGTCTGTCATGCGTGAAAAGCACAATGACAAACCTGTTCCCGCTGGAAAAACGCCTCGCCCCGAAGATGATGAACTGGCTTAAACTTTAGACATGCTATCGATAATATTGAACCGTATACAGTGATATTTGGCTAAATCTAACGATCATTCGGCACTTGTAAATAACGTCCATCTTGATAGATCCAGTGCATGCCAACCGCTGGGTCTGGCAAATTGTAACGGCGCCAATCTGAGATCAACATATAATTTGAACTCTCAATATGACTATTTGCATCCCCATGAACAAAGCCCCGCTGCTGCGAATGGTACTGCGTTTGTTGCGGAAATGACTGCTGATAGATAATGCTGATGCCATTTTGTTGGGGATACTGCGGATATTGATGCGGATAAGCTTGATTCGGGCGTTGATTAGGATAAGGTCTGGTTGGATAAACTGGATACTGCTGAACAGGCGGACGAATAGGATAATACTGTGGCGGTAACGGTGTGCCATAGGGATCTGCATAAGCTTTGTAGGTTGAGTAACCATAAGGACTCAGCGGTGCGTGAGGTCGAGAAGGCGCATGCGTTTTTCTGTCTCCACTCCTATAATTTGCCCAATCATTGGCAGCTATAGCGGAAACAGAGGTCAATATTGCACCCAAACCCAGACTTGCTAACAACGTCAGCTGTGTGGTTTTTCTGATATATTTTAGATACATTACTCACCCCCATTTTAGCGCTAAAGCGCCCTGTTCTTGTCCTAGTCTACAGTTCAATTTAAGATAAAGCATGGATAATGATTATACAATTATTAACCAAGTGCATGCAGAGACAGAGAAGATTGCATATTGGGGATCAAGCTTCTGTTAAAATAGAATTTTTACATTTTGCGGGAATTTAAATCATGCCTGAAATGAGTTTCGATCGTCTGCATCAATTTTTTTGTAAAGTACCCAGTGTGCAAAAAGCATTTATTGACAGCTACGGTTCTGATGGAAAACACGCATGGTGGTTTAAATTTCAAATCAATCTTGACCATCCACTTGCATGGCAAACAGTACAAGAACTGGGTCATGTTTTGAACTATATTTCAAAAAATGAACGTCTTCCGACACAGTTTTTACCTGTATCTCCACCGCCCTATATGAATGGTGAAGCCAAAGAATTCTTGGCATGGGTGATTCAATGTAATCATGCTGACTTCCCACCTGACGTGGTGTGCGACTGGCTAGAAGCACGCTTGCCAAAACCGGTTGAAGATGACAATAACTGGAAAATCAAAACTGATATTAAAGCGCTGGAAAACGAGTTAGACAGCATGACAGATAAGGAGCTGGACACCTTAGTTCCACCGAATCCTAAGGCTTAAATAACTCCTCAAAGCTACGGTTTATACCTCTCCCTAGTCTTCTAGTTTAAGGAGAGGAAACTCCTCTTCAATTTTGAGTGAAGAGTAAAATTCCCTCTTGTTTAAAATTAAGATTGAGAGGAGATTATTTTCTTCATTAAAAAGTTGACAGACCACTCCATTCCATAAAACGATAAACGCCATATTTGAGTTTGGACTCGTCTGCATATTGAGCATAATCCACACTCATATTTTTACCATTGAGGTTCGACCAAGCGGTATCAAAGTACTGCTGTGCATCTACAAATACCTCAGCATCCATCTTACCAATCACACGTAAATTGGTTTCCAGATTATAATTTTTCAAATTACGTGCAGTAAAATTCGCTGAACCTAAAATTAACTCACGACCTTGTGCATTTGTTTTTAGAATCATTTTACTGTGGCATTGCTCGCCTTGGGTATTGCACCAACGCACCGTGATTCCTGCATCATTGAGTTCAGAAGCCACTTGACGATTCGGTATGCCATTTTTTTGGCGACCAAAAGCATCTTTATTGGGATCAAGTAAAACCTGTACATTGACGCCGCGCTGTTTAGCTTCAATTAAGGCATTGATAATATTACGCTCAGATAAATAGAACATCGCCAGATCAATATGATCTTTCGCTTTGGCAGATTCAATTAAATTCAGCGTGGCATCTAAAATTGCTTTTTCAGTCAAAACTTGCACTTGAGGCAAGGTTTTTGCGCCCTCAAACTCACCTGCAACAACGCCCGGTACTGAGCCTTTTGACATTAAACTCACGGCTTGTTCAGTTTTTAAAACATCGATTGCAGTATGACCACTCACGATGAGTGCAACATTTGAATGACGTGAGCTGCCATCGTGTGGATTCATGGAGGTCACTAAAGCTTTCCAGCCCTCAGCGCTATCCACCACCATGGTTTTACGGTGATTCGCTTTAAAATTAAACAACGTTAAATAACTGCGCAAAGTGATTTTCTCATCCCCAAATGGATTGGGTAGCCAGCCTTTTTCAGGGTTATTTTCAATCCCTTGACAGCATAGATACCACAGTCCTGACCACAGTGGATTCGATGCGCGAAGCGGTGTCAAATCTGTTTCAATCACTTCAATACCGACTTGGCGTAATGCACGATAATGATCGGGGGACGTGCCGCCATAGACGGAGTTAATTGGATCTGTAATGAACTTAATCTCAATTTGAGGATTAAATTTACGCTTTTGCACCAAAGCATCGGTGAGCTTTTGGGTTAAGACTTCATGCTTAATTTTTGACTCACCTAAAGCTTGATTGAACAAGAACATATCCACCACAATAGTGGTTTGCGCTTGATCAATTAAACTTAACATTTCATTGAAAATATGATGCTCTTGTTGCTGCTGACCGTTTGCATCTATATAGGTTGAGTCTGCAATAAACTTCACTTCAGCATGTCGAAGCTTGCCTGTAAAATCTAAACCTTCAGGCAAAGGCTTATACATATGATAAAGCGCTGAAGATAAATACCCCAAAGCCAACACACCCACAATCAAGCCAAAATATTGACGACCTGACCAATTCAATTTTCGATGAATTCGTTGAAAAATACGCATAACAAAAAACCTAGTCCAATAGGTTCAGACTAGGTTTTATTGTCTTTATTTTCAAGGGGAATTGTGTTTAATACAGCGCCTTAAAAACTTTAAATTAGAAGCCAAATTCCATCCCAATACTGAAGTTACGTCCCATTTGAGGAATATTGGATAAGAACGAGGTATGAGAATAAACCTGATCATCCAGCAAATTGTTTGCCTTTAAATACACTCGGTAATCATTGCGGTCATTGATTTGACCTGCATACGACACGCCCAGATTCACCATGTTATGGCCTTGGGTGTCTGTTTCATAAGCTGCAATATCATCTTGCTTAAACACATGATAATACTCAGCTAAACCTGACCAACCATCGGCAAAATCTGCTTCGACCTTGGTGCCTAAACGACCTGCAGGGACGCGAGGTGCATTCTGCCCTTCAATTTTACCGCGGACATAATCTCCAAAGACGCTCATCTTGTACCCATCATTAAAGGCATAACCTATTTGAGCCTCTGCCCCATAAAACTTGGCTTTATCTTGGGTATAATCAACAAGACGGAAATCTTCTAAATTGTCAGTAGTTGCACCATAAATATAGTTGTCGAACCAGTTGTGATAAACATGCACATGGTAGTCGAGCTTGTCAGCTTCATAATGCAAGCCCAGTTCAATGTTATTTGATTTCTCAACATCAAGGTCTTGATTACCGCGCTCATAGGTGTTGGTGGCAAAGTGGATGCCATTTGAGTATAGTTCTTGTGCAAGGGGTAAGCGCTGTTGATGTGAACCCACTACTGATAATTTGTAATTTGGACTAAATTCCCAATTTGCCGCAGCGGATGCAGAAAGTCCTGTGTCTGAGTAATCACTACGACGACGCGAATCTACATCTATGGTTTGATGTTCCACACGTGCACCAAGTTCGATATGTACGTCACCCACTTGCTTATGCTCAAGGGCAAACAGACTATATTTTTGTGTTTGCGTATCTGGCATCACAACAGTTTCATGGAAATGGTCACCATGCGGTTCTAACTCACCTGAAAGATCAATTTCTTGCTGGCTATATTGTGTACCAATCACACCTTCCCAACCCGCGACAGGTGCATGCACCAACTCTAAACGCGCATCATAGCCTTTGCTTTGAAAGTTGCTGATGACTTTGTTTTGTTCCAATTCATCATGTTCATAATCGGTAAAACTGGCATGTGCGCGTAATTTTTCAAACCCTTTAAATGGTTGATCGAGTTCGGTACGAATGTCGTAACGCTCAGATTTCAAATCGACCCAAGGTCCAGCATGATCATGTTCATGCTCTTCACCGTCCTCATGTGGAGGACATACCAAGGTATTCACATTCGGTTTACAGCCATGATACTCATGACTATGACCTGGCAAGCCATACTGGTCTTGACGGTTACTATACGACAAACCGACAAAACCACGATCATGAATCCATGACCCGCCCACATTGACGGTTTGTCCTTCCGCGAAAGTATTGTCTACTCGGCGCTTTGATTCACGATGAATTTCATCGACATGGTTGCCATTTTCATTTTCTTCATGATGTGTGTGCTCAGTGGAATATCCGGAATGGGCAATGTAATCATTCGATTTATTTTTTAAAGCTTCTACACGAAATGCAAAATTTTCACCCACAGCTGTAGTGATGCCTGCACTTGCGAGTTTCTCGTCGTTACCTGAGTTGTAACGTAGGCCTGCTTGACCTTCCAAGCCATTTTCAGGCATTTGAGTAGGAATTTTTTGGTCGGTGACATTGACGAGTCCACCCACATTTCCTGCACTATAAAGTAAGGTAGAAGGACCACGAATGATTTCGACTTGTTTTGCGAGTATTGGGTCAACGGTCACTGCATGGTCGGGTGACAATGTTGAAACATCTGCAGTTTCTGAGGCATGTTGTAAAACTTTGACTCGTGGACCATCTTGACCACGGATAACTGGACGGCTAGAGCCTGAACCATATTGATTTGAATAGACCCCAAGCTCACCGGCCAAAGCATCACCAATAGTAGTCGCTCGCTCAGACAGTTTTTTTTGATCAATCACATGATCTGCAACCGCGAAATCTGCGGCGGTTTGTATCAAAGGATGCGCTTGTAATTGAATGGTATTTAGTTTTGTTGTGTGATCTTCTGCGAAAGCGATTGGGGTTAGGATTGAGAAAATAGAAAGCGTAATTAAGTTCTTATGAAATGACATGGGGACGGCTCAAAGGGGCAAAATCTCGAATAATGTTATAATATAACATTTCATTTATTTTGCAATATTTCAGAATTACTTTTTTTCTCTTGTTTTTAACCCCCTTGTTCGCTTTAATCTGCGAATATTCTCACAATTTAATGACTTATGTTTCAACTTTCATTTTTAAAAAAATC
>CAZOGM010000014.1:0-44109 GCA_964579445.1 uncultured Acinetobacter sp. | reverse complement strand
TGATGCAATTTACAATATTGAACTGGCACCTCAAATTATCAATAATTTCGTATATATTCTGGGTCTTTTGTTATTGCCAACCATTCTGTACACCCAAAAAAACATTGAACGAAATTTCGTTTATATTCTAAATTTGATCATTATCATTTCTGTTTTATTCAATGCGTATTGGAACTTTAGCTACGATTTTGACAGAGGGCTACTGGATGAGAAGTTACGTCCAATCATTCTATATGATGCATGTATGGCATCTTTATCGCTATTGGTTTTAGCTTTAAATTTTGCGAGAAAGCATAAATCCTCGTACTTTTTTATGGTGCTTGCTTTAAGCAATTTATTTTTAATCATAGCGCATGGTAGCCGTGGTACATGGTTGGCTCTCCCGTTTATCATTCTCATTTTATGTGGTTTTTATTATCGATCATCTTTAAAAAAAGTTGCCCTAACCCTCTGTGTTTCAATGTTATTAACCATCTCATTATTTCACCTTCCAAATAACTCACTTGATCAAAGAATTGAAGCCATTCAAAGTGATGCATCACTTATGGAAAAAAATAATTATCACTCAAGTATTGGAACGCGAATATTCTTATGGAATTTAGCTTTTGAACAATTTAAGTCATCACCAATTTATGGTGTCGGCACCAAACAATTTAGAGACAACATTTGTGAGCAACACAAACAAGGCCTCATACCCAACTGCCAAGTTCATGCCCATAATGTATTTTTTCAATTTCTAGCTACACATGGAATCATTGGATTTTTGGGTATTTTTCTAGCATTTTTCATTCCTTTTGTTTTTTATGTTCAGACATTATTCAAAAGTATCAATCCCCAGAGTAAAGCTTTTGCAATCGCAGGTTTATGTTTTACAACCTCAATGGGCGCTTGCGGTCTCACGGACTTTCTCTTTTTCACTGCATTTCCAACCATGTTATATTTTTTAATGACGGTTACGCTTATGGCATTTATAAATATCAAAACGAGTGTTAACACTATAAATACTGATCCATTTTAATTAGCTTATGCCTTTTACTATTTCACATGCCGTTCTTGCACCCCCATTATCAAAATGGTCGGGACAACGACTTCCTATTTCAGCGCTTGCTATTGGTTGCATGGTGCCTGACCTTATTCGCTTATTTACCTCAGAAGAAGTGAATACTACACATCTTTGGAGTGCTTGGCTTTATCCCAACCTTATGATTGGGATTGCTTTTTGTCTAGTATGGTATTTAATTTTTCGTCCAGCTGTATTCCGATTTATGGGTATTGAGAAACCAATCGAGATTTCATCGTTTAAAAAGTTCATGATTTTTAGTCTTTGGATGCTATTGTCACTGATCATTGGTACAGCCACGCATCTTGTCTGGGATGGCTTAACGCATGTTGACTTTCGCACCTTCGCATTTCATGATTTTTTAAGTCAAAACATAAGCTTGGCTCAGCATAACTATCCTCTTCATCGGATCTTGCAGATCGGTACGTCTATTTTAGCTCTCCCTATTTTGTTATGGATGGGACTTAAACATCAGAACATCTATGCACAAAACTGCCCCATGCATCCTAAAATTAAAATATATGCATTAAGCCTTTTGGTGGTTTCATTTTTTGCGGGGTGCTTTGGCTATATTTCATTTGCACAGCCTTTGGGGCCAGCGCCTTGGCAAAATGATCTGTATGGATTTGTTGGAATGTCCATTAATCATTTTTTTAGTGCTTTTCTGCTGATATTTGCAATGGGTTGCATTATTTTTCAAGTTTTAGACCGTAAAAATTATTTTGGCTAATCGGCATTGATCAAGCTTGATATACAGCATATTGGCTTGAATTATTGATGTTTCTGGATCTTACGCTTGTGACAAACTTCTCAAAGATGCATAATTCAGGCTTCGAATAAAGGCGTTACGCTGTTTACGTAGCCGCTTTCTTTAACCCATATAGTTGGATTTTATACGCTATGATGCGCACTCATTACTGCGGTTCTTTAACCGAAACTCAAATTGACCAAACCGTTACATTGTGCGGTTGGGTACATCGTCGCCGTGACCACGGTGGTGTAATCTTCCTTGATATGCGTGACCGTGACGGTCTTGTTCAAGTGGTCATCGATCCAGATACCCCAGAAGCATTCGCAACTGCAGATAAAGTACGTTCAGAATTCGTATTAAAAATTACTGGCCGAGTTCGTCGTCGTTACGAAGGTACAGAAAATTCAAATATGGTCAGCGGTCAAATTGAAGTTTTGGGTAAAGACATTGAAGTGCTTGCTCAATCTGAAACGCCGCCATTCCCATTAAATGACGAAAATACCAATATTTCAGAAGAAATTCGTTTGAAATACCGTTTCTTGGACATTCGTCGTCCAGAAATGTTAGATCGCCTGCGTTTCCGCTCTAAACTCACCAACTTGATTCGTAACTATTTCGAAGACAATGGTTTCTTAGACGTTGAAACACCAATTTTGACACGTGCCACACCTGAAGGTGCACGTGACTATTTAGTGCCAAGCCGTGTATCTAACGGTAGCTTCTACGCACTTCCACAATCTCCACAATTATTTAAACAGTTGTTGATGGTTGGTGGTATTGATCGTTACTACCAAATTGCGAAATGTTTCCGTGATGAAGATTTACGTGCAGATCGTCAG
This sequence comes from uncultured Acinetobacter sp., assembly GCA_964579445.1. Classification (GTDB taxonomy): domain Bacteria; phylum Pseudomonadota; class Gammaproteobacteria; order Pseudomonadales; family Moraxellaceae; genus Acinetobacter. The sequence continues at coordinate 41,459 of CAZOGM010000014.1, read as the reverse complement.
CCTGAATTCACCCAAATCGACGTTGAAACATCGTTCATGAGTGACGATGACATCATGGATTTAATGGAAACGTTAACCGTGAAGATGTTCAAAGAACTTCTAAACGTAGAGTTTAATAAATTCCCACGTATGACCTATGCAGATGCAATGCGTGACTATGCATCTGACAAACCCGATATGCGTATTCCTTTGAAATTGGTTGACGTTGCAGACATGATGCAAGACGTTGAATTCAAAGTATTCGCAGGTCCTGCTAAAGATCCTAAAGGTCGTATCGTTGCACTTCGTGTACCAGGTGCTGGCGCTCTTCCTCGTAGCCAAATTGATGAATATACTAAATTCGTGGGCATCTACGGTGCAAAAGGCTTGGCTTACATCAAAGTCAACGAACTTGAAAAAGGTATCGAAGGCCTTCAATCACCAATCGTTAAATTTATCGAGCCAATCGTGCTTGATTTGTTGAAACGTGTTGGCGCTGAAAATGGTGACATCGTATTCTTTGGTGCGGACAAGGCAAAAGTTGTAAATGATGCAATGGGCGCTTTACGAATCAAAGTCGGTCACGACATGAAGCTGGCAACGTGCGAGTGGGCACCTCTTTGGGTAGTCGATTTCCCAATGTTTGAAGAAACGGATGATGGTAAATGGACATCTGTGCATCACCCATTCACGCTGCCAAAATCAAGCGTAGAAGAAGTGAAATCAAACCCAGGTGCTGCATTGTCTGTTGCGTATGACATGGTATTAAACGGTACTGAAGTGGGCGGTGGTTCACTGCGTATTCATAACCTAGAAATGCAAAAAGCGATCTTCGAAGCGTTAGGTATTAACGAAGAAGAAGCAGAAGAGAAATTCAGCTTCTTGTTAAATGCCCTTAAATTCGGTGCGCCTCCGCACGGTGGTTTGGCATTTGGTCTTGACCGTTTAGTGATGCTCATGACGGGTGCATCTTCAATCCGTGACGTGATCGCATTCCCAAAAACCAAAACAGCTGAATGTCCATTAACGCAAGCACCTGCCCCAGTTGAAGCAAATCAACTTCGTGACTTAGGTATCCGCTTACGTGAAAAAGCAAAAGCTGAAGAAACTAAATAATATAAGTTGTTGATGTAATAATATTTGATCTAATAAGAAAGCCCTATTTGATATAGGGCTTTTTTTATTCTTCCGCATAACAAAATTGAGATAAATTCTCATCAATGGCATAATAGCCTGATTCAGTTATAGGTGTATCCACATGGCTATGCGTCCAGATGTTCGTCGTCATACAATTATTATTATTGTCTTCGCAGTTGCACAGTGGGCTTTCATGCGTTACATCTTAAACGAGCAATTGTTTAATTTAACCACTTATGAGCGCATCGTTTATTTTAGTGGCAGTAGTTTTGTTGCAGGTTTTGGTGTGATTTCAGCTTTGATTTACATGGTGATTAAAGGTAATTCTGATCAGTCCTAATCATCCTTCTCTTTTGATTTTTTAAAGCAGTCAAATTTCTCGTGATGTATTCAACCTTAAAAACTTTTTCTAAACTTCCTTTGGCTACCATTCAATCTATTGCCAAAGTCGTTGGACATCTTTTATTTAGCACACATTCATCTGCGAGAAAAACCACAGAAACCAATTTGCGAATTGTTTATCCAGATTTAAATGATCAGCGGCGCGAGCAACTTGCCAAAGATAGCCTAAAAAGCCAGTGTATGACTTATGCGGAGTCCATTAAAATTTGGGGTTCAAGTACAGATTATGCCTTGTCACTCATTCATAAAGTTCATGGCGAACAGATTTTTCTTGATGCATTAAATGCGGGTAAAGGCGTAATTGTGGTGGTTCCACATTTTGGCACTTGGGAATTACTCAATGTCTGGTTAAATCAGCATTCATCTCCTGTCATTATGTATAAGCCTAGCAAGCAAAAAGACCTTGATCGATTTATGTTAGAAGCACGACAGCGTCTGAGTGCGACATTGGTTCCTACAGATGAGAGTGGTGTACGTGCCATATTCAAGCATTTAAAATCTGGTGGACTCACAGCGATATTACCTGATCATGTACCGAAAGAATCAGGGGGTATTTATTCCATGTTCTATGGTCAAAATGCACTTTCATCGACTTTGGTTTCGAAGCTTGCTTCAAAAACTCAATGTGCAGTCATTGGTTTAAGCTGTAGAAGAACAGATCAACTCGATGGCTTTGAAATTTATGTGAATGAACTATCCGATGATATTCTATCCAAGGATCTACAACTCTCAGTCGATACTTTAAACAGAGAAATGGAGCAAATGATCAATGCTGCTCCAGAGCAGTATATGTGGGGATATAAGCGGTTTAGAAAATTAGAAAATGGTCTAAATCAGTATAAGAAAATACCTTAATCGATCATAGATAGTAGAATTTTAATCCTGTATGAAAGCATGCTAATCTTGCTCAAAAAGATGACACTTCTCTTTTCAAATTCATTGTAATTTAAGTTGTAGATTATTATGGCTAAAAAACCACAAATTCTGCTTGTGATCCGATCTATCTCTGGTCGTGGTGGTGAACGCTCTGTGCTTACACTCGCCCAAGGGTTTTATGAGATGGGCTGCGAAGTCCATTTACTTTGTTTTAATGCCACACAAGATTATGATCTCAACCCACATTTCAATTATCACTTGTTTGATATCAATCGTTGGTACTATAAATTATTCATCACGTCCACTTGGAAATATCAAGCCATCGCCAAAAAATTAGATGATTATGTTCTATCCCATATTGGACAACCTGACCTGATTCTGTCGAATTTAATTCAGAGCAATCGTATCCTCTCCAACAGTAATTTAAAAAATATTGCCTATGTAATTCGTAATACATTTTCCAAGGAAAATGAAAAAGCATTAAAAAATAATCCAAATAAAGTCCTTGAACGTTATAGAAATATCTATAAAAAGCATCCCTGCATTTGTGTCAGCCAAGGTGTTGAACAGGATCTTAGACAAAGTTTAGGTGATATTGGAGAAGTCAGTACAATTTACAATGCTTTTGATCAATCCTATATGCAGCGCCAAGCTCAAGAATACCGACCTGATTTTGAAAATTATATTGTACATATCGGTGCATTTTGTTTTGCCAAAGCACATGATGTTCTATTGAAAGCTTATGCACAATCTTCGCAAAAATATCCCTTAGTATTGCTTGGAAAAGGTGAATTAGAAGCTGAGATTCGACAACTTATTACTCAACTTAATATTGAAAAAAATGTACATATTTTAGGCTTCAATAAGAATCCTTACCCATATATTAAACATGCCAAAGCACTTATTTTATCTTCTCGCTATGAAGGCTTTGTGCGTGTGGTTCCAGAAGCAATCGCATTAGGGACTTCAGTTATTAGTACCGACTGCCCTTCGGGTCCAAATGAAGTACTGAGTGCAAAAAATCTCGTCGCTGTTGACGATGTCGAAGCTTTAGCTGAAAAAATGACCGAGGTAATGAATACACCTGAAGATTTTAAAACCTTATTTAATCCGGCCTTTCTGCCGAAAAACATCGCAAAACAATATTTAGAGTATTTTCATATACATTAATATTACTGAATGAACTACGGCTGAATATTTACTTTAAAAACAAGATTGAAGTAAAATAGCTCGAGCATTTATCGAAACACCATTTAGGTGCATCTATGCTCTTTTATTAAGTTAATTAAACTAGACTTTGACAATATGCACGACTTTAAAAAAATAATTCTAATCGCAAATTCTGATCATACTTTTGATATCAATTCTTTAATTAGTGCTGATGATCTTATCGTTCGTTTCAATTTACCTAAAAAATCCACATTATTATCTACAGGATGCAGAACAGATCTATTGTTCTTAGCCAACTCTGTGGATGTTGTTCAGAAAAAATTAAAACCCAATAGCCAATTTATTCAATTTTTATCCAGCATACCCAATGCTTTTAAAATTATTTTCCCCTATAGTGACGATTTGATTAAATTAAATAAACCATTATATAAAAAGAAAAAATTTATCTTTTTTAAGAAACTCTCCACTAATTTTAATAACATCGAATATTTAAGTTTCTTAAGAAATTTTGGCTATCACGTAGAAGTCATGCCAGATCATTATTATTTAGAGCTCAAAACCCAAGTTGATCCTGATACTAAAAATATTCTAAGCACAGGAATTCTCGCAGCTCATTTTTTCTTAAAAAATCCCGAGTATCAAGATTATCAAGTCTACTTACATGGCTTTAGTTTTGAAGGATGGGACGGGCATGCTTGGGACAAAGAAAAAAATTATATCAACCATCTATTCCAACAGCAAAAAATTCATACATTTGATCCAATATAGTTTTGCACTTTAATGAGTATCGGATCAATTTAACCGTATTCGCAGCTCATGTTGGAATGTGCCGAGCTTTCATTCTAAACACTAATATTTTTATTGGGCGAACTTTGAAAATCAATCAAGGAATCTTTAAAATACATGCCTTTGGCATAATACTCACACAAGTATTTTCGTTCTTTTCCTGCTAATTTAATCAATTTTGGCGATTCGATTGGTGATGTGTTCACAGCTAGATCAATCAAAATTCGCTCTTTAACCCATCGATTTTTAACCTGATAAAAAAAAGCATTTTGATCACAATCAATTAAAGTAATACTGGGCATACCATATTTTTTGATCACTTTCTGACAGGCCACGTAGGCAACTAGATACTCCAAATTACCAATTTTTTGAAAGATGTCTTTTGGATTAGGTTCTGTGTCACGAATTTCTTGAATATAAGACTTAGGGGTTTGTTTCAATGCAACATAAAGCTCATCAAACCACTGTTTAAAAAATATATTATGCTGTGTACTGGCCAGTAGCCAGTTTTCAATTACAGGCGCATCGAGATGAATGGTATTCCTTTTTCGATAAAAGGTAAAAATTTCAGTTTGGGTTTGATCAACTAAAGTTTGAATCCAATTCAAATTTTCATAGACAATGATACTGGCATCTAGCCAAATTCCACCATGATGATAAATTAAATCAAAACGCAGTAAATCAGCTTTTTGCTGAGGCGTCGCATGACTCATTTCATTTAAATTAACTTTTGAATATTGATGAACATTTTCAGGATTTAATAAATTAACCTCATAATCACTGTTTTTTTCTCGGATATTATTGACACATTTATGCACAAATTTTGGATAATCGCCCTCCCAATAAATCCAAATTTTTTTGGGAATTTTATTTTTATGATCGACAGGATTAAAAACCAGTTGTCCAGCGTAGTTGTTAACACAGTCATTATGATGACGTATTTTATAATAATACATAATATAAAATTTAGTTAAATAAAAAATTTTTTTGAAAATCTTCATAATAAACGAGAACAATCCCTAAAGATGATTTAACATCCGACCAATCATGTGATTTAAATCATGTGACTAATCATATTAAAATGAAAATAAATTAATATAATCAATCTTGAAATGATTGATAGCATCTAGCTGACTTAAACCATTATCCGATCAATCGAATCACATCAGTTCAGCACATAAATCAAAATTGTCTACACTATTGATCTGCTATTCAATAAAACGCCATTATAGAAAATTTAACTACGTATTTTCAGTAATTAAAAGTATAAGTTTTTTATCGCATAATAACGATCACGCCACATTCGTCTCTGCTTTTTAAATTCATATGAAGAGCTACGATTTTCTTTTTGTTTTCTTGAAATTTTTTGCGCTGCGACAGTCCCTAAAATATCACTGTCCAATCCTGCAGGTTTGACAAACGCTGGCCAAACGCCTAGCCCTTTAGCATTTTGACTTAGCCAAGATTGAAAGAAAATATCGACTGGTTTAAAAACTGGCTTAGCTTGCTTTAAGAACTCTTCAGCTCCTTTACGAGACCAAATCAATCCCAAGCCACGAATCGGAAAATAATACGCATGCCAAAGTGCAAAGCCATCAAATTGCTCAAGATCTTTTGCTAGTTTTTTCTTTTTTGCAGCAATATTAATTAAATACCATTCTAAAGACTGATGCTCATCTAAGTACTTTAAAAGTAGGTTCATCTTTTCAGAAAAATCTGACGAAATTTGCAGATCATCTTCGAGTACTACTAAGTAATCTGCATCTGAATTTAAAAACTTTTCAACACAACCGTAATGGCTTAAATAACATCCCAATTCTGCATTAAGCAAGCTTCGCCCTAAAGTGTCATGTGCTAACTGATCGTTGTAATCACCAAAGTCTGATAATGCTTTACCACGACCATCGTATGCAGAATAACGTGTAAAAGGCCAATTCACAGATTCTAATTGTGAAGTTGCTCTAGAAAGTCGCTCATCGCTTCCATCCAAATTAATTAAATATGTAACAACTTTCATAATCCTATTCACTATAAAGAGTTTGGCAAGAAACCTTTGAGTTTCTGACACATAGCAGAAGCGACTTCCTGTGAGCCCACATCGTTTAACTGATCCAAGCTTTGAATACAGCCATATTTTACATTTGGTTTATTCAATGCTCGAACAAATTCCTCAACACTCTGTTCATTTTTTAAATATGCCAATTCGATATCGGGTTTGAGTATCGCCTGATTTTTTTGAATTTTTAAGTGATTCATCAACGTGATTGGATTAATTTGTTCCACACTTCTAAATTTAAATTTAATTTGTTTTTCTAACAATTTCGGTTGTGAAGCAAAATAATCACCCAGAATTTTACGATCAACAATATGTGGATAATGATGAATTTCAAAAAACTGATTCATTCCTAAAATGTCTGCACTAAGCATCTGTGCAATCATATGCTTCGGTTGAATCGGTTTATTAAAATTTTTACTTAAAAATTGGCGATATTTTAATTTTGTTTTTAAAGCAAAATTATTCTGCCAATGACCATAGACAACAATTTTTTCCTGTTCTAAAAAATCTTCAAGCTTTGCTTCAGTATTAAAAAAGAAATCATCGTTTAAGTAAATAAAATAATCTGAGAGCTTTGGAATATTCCACAACATACTTTCAATTGAACGGGTATTGAATGTCGGTAAATGCTGAATATAGCCTTTAAAAAACTCTTGATGATCTACAACTTTAATTTTATCTACATCACATAAACCCTGAGCTGCAAACTCATTGATAAACTCAGGGCTTTGCTGATCTGTCACGATATAGATATGTCCACTAAAAGGCACGTATTTTAAAATAGAGGCAATATTGTAGTAGATTTCATTATTGCTTGCGAAACGTGTATCACTAATCGCATCTGATGCATCTTCACCAGTGAGATATTTATGCCGTTTTTTCTTTAATTCAACGTCATTTCCATCGACCCAAGCAATCACGATGTCAATTTTTTGCATGATTTTAATTTCGCCCTTTCACTACATCAACACTATAAAAACTTACTGCCATGCATCCTTAATCCATTTTGATGGCAACACATAGCGATACCATTTTCCACCACCACCATTCACTGCATCTGGTGGATTAATTTCACCGTGAAAAATAATAATTTTCGCACCTTCAGGTTTTACAGGTGGTTTAAAGAACGCCATCGGAATTTTTTGCAGGCAATGATACTTATAGCTTTTACACCAACTGTCTGGCCAATACGTTTGCTTCGCTTCTTTATCGACATACCAAGAAAGATAAGCTTGTTCATTACGGAATTTTTGACGAATCTCGTCAAAATTTTCACGGAAATACGGTAACAAACCAGGAAATGCACCCAATTTAAATCGATAGACAGAACTATTCCCTGTGATACGCCAAGGTCGTTTCCAGTCATGGATAATTAAGAACTCACCAGGATAGGTAAAAAATTCATCGATGTTATCGACAATAACAACATCTAAATCTAAGAATAGTGCATTACCTGTTAAGCCATACAAATTTGGCTCAAATGTAGAGAGTTTATTCCAACCACGTTCTGGCGAACCTTCAGGTAAAGCTAAAGGAGGTATCGGAAAACATTCAACTTCAGGATTTATACCTTCAGTACGATCCGTTAAACACACCATTTTAAAGGCTACAGTGGTATGACGTTTGACCATGTTATATAAACGATTGACGTAATCTGCACCATATTTGGTGCCCCACTTCATACAAAGAACAATATTTTGCTCTTGATCATCTAAGCTGTGTGACAGTGTAGTATTGTCGTTTACCTGCATGTATTTTTCATCCGCCAATCTTCTGCCAATATCATACCATTAAGTTTGGAAAAGTTATTGCCTTGGAATTACTCACATCATAATTGCACTAAAAGAATATGATATTATTGAAGGGTCCGCCTTTTTAAGCACATAAACCATCATGTGCCATACAAGTCATATATATAATTGCCATCAGGTTAATATGAAAATAGCAGTTGCAGGAACCGGTTACGTTGGATTATCTAATGCCATGATCTTTGCGCAGCACCACGAGGTTGTTGCCTTGGATATTTTAGATAGCAAAGTTGAAATGCTCAACAATAAGATTTCACCTATTCAAGATCAAGATATCTCTAATTTTTTACAACAAAAACAACTAAACTTTAGGGCGACCACAGACAAACAGGTCGCATATCAACACGCTGATTTTGTGATTATTGCAACACCGACTGATTACGACACAAAAACCAATTATTTTAATACCCAAAGTGTCGAAAGTGTCATCTGTGATGTCATTAAAGTTAACCCCAATGCCATAATGGTTATTAAATCTACAGTACCCGTAGGTTTTACGCAAAAAATCAAAGAGCAGTATCAAACCAATAATGTCATTTTCTCACCTGAATTTCTACGAGAGGGCAAGGCATTACACGATAATTTATACCCTTCTCGAATCATTGTCGGTGAGAAATCTGAACGCGCTCAAACTTTTGCAAATATGCTCATTGAAGGCGCGATTAAAAAAGACAGCCCTGTATTATTTACGGATTCCACAGAAGCGGAAGCCATCAAGTTATTTGCCAATACCTATTTAGCCATGCGTGTTGCATATTTCAATGAATTAGATACCTACGCTCAAACATTTGGTTTAGATACAAAGCAAATTATTGAAGGTGTTAGTTTAGATCAGCGTATAGGCGATCATTACAATAATCCTTCTTTTGGTTATGGTGGATATTGCCTTCCAAAAGACACTAAACAATTACTTGCCAACTATAATCAAGTGCCAAGCAACTTAATTCAAGCCATTGTCGATTCGAACCGTACACGTAAAGACTTCATTGCAGATTCAATTCTTGCAAAGAATCCTTCAGTCGTGGGTATCTATCGCTTGGTAATGAAAAGCGGCTCAGATAATTTCAGAGCTTCCGCAATTCAGGGCATCATGAAGCGGCTAAAAGCCAAAGGCATTGAAGTTATTGTGTTTGAACCGACATTGAAAGAAGATGATTTTTTCAAATCTAAAGTCATTAATAATCTAGATGAATTTAAAAAATTAAGTGACGTCATTATTGCAAATCGCTTATCAGATGATTTGCATGACGTTGAAAATAAAGTATATACACGTGATATTTTTGGAGGGGACGAATGAAAGTTTTAGTCACAGGTGCTGCAGGATTTATTGGCTTTCATGTTTCTAAAAAGCTCCTTGAGCGTGGCGATGACGTGGTCGGTATTGATAACTTTAATGATTATTATGATCCTGCACTTAAAGAAGCACGTGCTGAACTTCTTCAAAAAACTGCCAAAAATAACCTAGGTGAATTTACGCTTATCCGTGGCAATATTGCAGATAAATCTATAATCGATGAATGCTTTAAACAACACAGCTTTGATCGTGTCATTCATTTAGCTGCACAAGCTGGCGTCCGATATTCATTAGAAAATCCGTTAAGTTACGTAGAAAGCAACATTGTTGGTTTTACCCATATTATTGAAGCCTGTCGTTATGCGAAAACCCCGCATTTAACCTATGCCAGTACCAGCAGTGTGTATGGTGCAAATACCACTATGCCTTTTAGCGAAAAGCATGGTGTAGATCATCCAATTCAATTTTATGCAGCAACCAAACGTGCCAATGAATTAATGGCACATAGTTACAGCCATTTATTTCAACTTCCAACAACAGGTTTACGTTTCTTCACTGTATATGGTCCTTGGGGGCGCCCTGATATGGCACTCTTCAAGTTCACTAAAAATATAATCGAAAATAAGCCAATCCCCGTGTTTAATCACGGCAATCACACTCGGGATTTTACATTTGTGGACGATATTGCTGAAGGTGTGATCCGATCGAGTGATCAAATTGCAGCGCCAAATCCAAATTGGGACAGCAATCAACCAGATCCTTCGACCAGTAATGCACCCTTTAGAATCTTTAATATTGGCAATAACAATCCAGTAAAATTAATTGAATACATTCATGCGATTGAAAAAGCAGTCGGTAAGGAAGCTATTTTAGATTTACTGCCATTACAACAAGGTGACGTGCCTGATACTTTCGCAGATAGTAGCGCACTTGAAGAAGCCGTAGACTATAAACCATCAGTATCCGTGAATGATGGTGTTAAGGACTTTGTTGACTGGTATAGAGACTTTTATAAGGTGTAACAATTACCCGATGTCCCATCAAAAAAGTCCAATAGTATTGGACTTTTTTGACTTTGAATTTCAGACGATGAGCATGAAGCTAAAGTATTAATTTTTCCAATATTGTCCCAGTTTTAAATCCCATTCTTTAGGCTCAATGACCATTCGACCCGCGTTCGGAGTCAGCGTAATTTCGCTAAAAAAAACGCTATCCTTGGAAAGTAAAAAATCAATTCGACTATAGCCAGATTGGAAACAAAGTTTTTTTGCCAAACTCATCATTTCTTCAAATTGCGGAGGTTTGCTAATTTCATCAGGTGAATTATTTTTAAGATCAACTTTGAACGATTGCAAATTCCACTCGGTATCATAAATATTTGAATAATATGCTGAAGCATCATTTTCGATATCAATCTCGACAAACTCAGGTTGACCCTCAAAGCAATGTACGCGACAAGTGGTTATGGTGTATATGTTTGAAGAATCTTCATAAAGGTCTATATAGGTTTCAGCGACAATCATCGCCGGTACATTCCTATAGTGCCATTCACGCTTCATGACGTACATATTCATATTGAGGTGCTTTTTAAGTTTCTGCTTTGAGCAATCAAATTTGAATGTTCTCTTATCGTTGCAAACAACTGCACTTCCACTATCATGGGTACACTTTAAAACAAATTGATCTGGTAAAGCATCAAAATTGATCTCTTTACAATGTTTGTAAATCCCGATTAATGGGACAAGATAAGTTTCACCAATTTTATTAACGACGAACTCTCGAACAGCCAATTTATCAGCAAGTTTCGTGTGCGCATGATCTCTTTCGAAAATCATTCGTGCTGTTACTTTTTCATTGAAGCTCTGCGGGTCGTTGAAATTTGGTATATATCCTAATTTTTGAATAAACCGTTTTTCTAGATATTTTTCATCAGAAACAAAATTAACCCTCAATGACTTAAATTTATAAATTATTTTTTCAAACATGAACTTACACTTCAAAAGAATAGCGCAAGCATTATACGTATTGTTTTGATTTTTAAAATATTATTTATGTATATCATTCATTGTTTTCATAAAAAACCTCTCGAATGAGAGGTTTTTTATGACTAACGATTATGTAATGTAAGTCAACCAATGTGCGTATTTAGGATCTTTACCTTGCACAGCATCGAAGTATGCTTTTTGGATTTGAGTGGTGATTGGACCACGAGTGCCTTCGCCAATTTGACGGTCATCATATTCACGAATTGGCGTTACTTCAGCAGCAGTACCTGTGAAGAATGCTTCATCTGCAATATAAAACTCATCACGTGTAATACGGCGCTCAATGACGTCATAACCCAAATCTTTTGCAATGGTGATAATGGTTTGACGTGTAATACCGTCTAATGCACCACCAGCAACGTCAGGCGTATGAATCACACCATCACGTACCAAGAATACATTTTCACCAGAACCTTGACATACATAGCCTTGAGGATCGAGAAGCATTGCTTCGTCATAACCAGAATGCGCGACTTCTTGATGTGCAAGAATAGATAACGTGTAGTTACCCGATGCTTTAGCTTTACACATGGTCACGTTTGGATGGTGATGGGTAAATGACGATGTTTTCACACGAATCCCTTTCTCCATCGCTTCTTCACCCAAATACGTGCCCCAGCTCCATGCAGCAACTACGGCATGAATGGTGTTATCTGTTGCGGCAATACCGAGTTTTTCTGAACCGATAAAAATAATAGGACGTAGGTAGCAAGATGCGAGTTTATTTTCACGAACCACATCAATTTGCGCTTGTGCTAATGTTGCGTGATCAAATGGAACTTTCATTTGATAAATTTTTGCAGAATTTAATAAGCGCTTGGTATGTTCTTTTAAACGGAAAATAGCCGTTCCATTCGGAGTTTCATAAGCACGGACACCCTCAAACACACCCATACTATAGTGTAAAGTATGTGTTAGGACGTGAGTTTTCGCTTCACGCCAGTCAACCAATTGTCCATCTTGCCAAATAAAACCATCACGATCAGCCAAATTCATGACTTAAACTCCAAATGTATACTGAATTATTCACTATCCAATGCGAACACCGCAGTTGGATCAATTAATCTTTGCCACAATTTACAAACGACCTCTCGGGTATCAAACCACTGCGCAGCACTGACTTGCATATTTTGGTTTGCAAGGGCTAGGCTGTGACTCTCGGCTCGTTCACTCAAATAGGCATGAATCAAGGCTGAAGCATCGTCACTGGATAAACAACGTGCTTTGGCAGCGTCTTCTAAGATTCGTACATTGTCGGAATAATGGGCGAGATCAGGATTCGTCCCACTCCAGGCTAACACGACATACTGTGCCATAAATTCGATATCAACGATACCACCTGCATCCTGTTTTAAATGAAAAATTCCATCTTTTTTCTGCTCCTTAGATGAGCCAAGATGATCTTTCATTTTTTTACGCATGTTTAAAACTTCAGCACGTACTTTTTCTTCTTCACGTGGCAACGTTAAAACGCGGCACCTCAATTGCTCGAATTTATCGCGTAAGCTCTGCTCTCCTGCAATTGATCTTGCACGTACAATCGCCTGATGCTCCCAGACCCATGCATTTTTCATTTGGTATTGCTCAAAGGCTTTGAGGCTAGTCACCAACAGTCCTGCCTCACCCGATGGTCGAAGGCGTGTATCTATCTCGTAGACACGCCCATCCAAGGTTTGGGTGGTCATCAGAGACATCAGTTTTTGTGCGACTTTCATCGCAAACTCAAAACCACTGATCGGCTTTAAACCATCCGTATCAGACTGTTCATCCATATAATGAATAAACACCAAATCCAAGTCTGAACCATAGCCCAGCTCAATTCCACCGAGCTTGCCATAACCAATTACAGCAAATGCCGTATGATCAAGTGTACAGCGTTTGCCTTCAGCATCTAACGGATGACCATGCTTCTTGGCAATCATTTGATACGCCAAATTCAAACTGGCTTGAACCGACACTTCGGCAATATCCGTTAAGGCATCGGACACGCGCATCAGTGGACTTTCTGCCAAAACATCACTGGCTGCGACCGTTAATACATTGGATTTTTTAAACAATCGCAACACACGCATTTGATCTTCAACTTGATCAATTTCAATACGTAGCAATTGTTGCCTTAAAGAATCTTCTAAATCTTGACGTTTTGGTAGCTCAAAATCCATCGAGAGAAATTCATCGAGTAACACAGGATAGTGAGTGAGTTCCTCACAAATCCAAGGACTCACAGTCGCCATCTTCACCAAACGCTGTAATGCACCTTTGCTTTCAATCAACATCACCAAATATACGGTACGGCGCATGACCGACTCAACCAAAGGCATCAGCCGAAGTAAAGCGATTTGAGGTTTGTTGGACTGCAAAATAGCTTCGATCAAATGTGGCCAAAACTCTTTAAGACGTTGAACAGCTTTGGCAGGTAATTTTTTAATGGCATGACCGTACCAAAACTCATGAATCAAGTTCTTGGCATGATCATCTAAAATATCATTCAACTTCTGTTCTAAATGCCCAAAATTCTGTGTAGGCGAATCTTGTCCTTTGTCTTTAATCAAATGCTCAAACTGATAAATGACTTTTTGACGCTTATCATTTAAATGTGTTTTAAATGCATCCCAACTCGTAAAACCCAAGGTTTCAAAAATCCGCGCTTGTAAATCTGGCTCAGTCGGCAAACTTTGAGTTTGTTGATCATTCAGTGCTTGAATGGCATGCTCGACACGTCTTAAAAATAAATAAGCATCCTCAAGATCAATGACTGCTTCTTCATCCAATAAACCGACTTCACCCAAGTGCTTGAGACTGACCAAGCACTGTCGATCTTGAAGCTCTAATTTTGATCCACCATAAATCAGCTGAAAGACCTGAACAATAAATTCGACTTCACGAATCCCACCTGCGCCCAGCTTAATATCATCTTCAATATTACGTCGTGCGACCTCACGCTCGATCATCGCTTTCATTTCACGCATCGCTTCAAATGCGGTGTAATCGACATATTTACGAAACACAAAAGGACGGGTCATGGAGAGTAAATCTGCACCATGCTGATCTCCTGACACAATTCGCGCTTTAATCCATGCATAGCGCTCCCACTCTCGCCCATGTTGACTCAAGTATTTCTCTAAAGCGACATGGCTAATCGCAAGTGCTGAACCGTCTCCCCAAGGACGTAATCGCATATCGACTCTAAACACAAAACCTTCAGCGGTCATATGCTCAAGCAGATAAATAATTTTTTGTCCCCACGCGATGCAGAACTGCTGAACATCAATACATTTTCGACCATTGGTTTCACCTTGCTCATCAAAAGCAAAAATCAAATCAATGTCACTGGATAAATTAAGTTCTTGCGCCCCTAACTTACCCATTGCCACTACAATTAGATCTTGAACATGCCCACTAAAACTTATGGGCTCACCATGTTTAGCAACCAACGAAGTACGGGCAAAATTTTTCGCAGCATTGATGCTTGCATCAGCGAAATCTGAAAGCTCACGGGTCAATGTCACAACATTGGTCAATATATTGGCATCTTGCCAAATCCAGCGAAACATTAACCGTGCACGAAGCAGACGTAAACTGCGCATCCACTGGGCTTCGTCTTGAATGTCGAGTAGTTCGGAATACACCCACTGATGAATATGCTCGGTGGAAAGCGAACTTTGAAACTGATCAACTGCATAATCTTGTTCTAATTTTGTTTGATGTAAACTTAAAACCTGTTCAGCATACTGACTGGCTCTTAAGGTTTTTTGCAATTGTGCAGCATTCATTCAACAGTTGCCTTTGATGGTCTTTATTGATCTTTTATAACAGCTCGAAAGTCATTTAGGAAAAAATTAATGAATAATTTCCACAGGGACTAAATCTAATTTTTCATCATTTTTTTTTAATTGCATCAGGCTCTGATGAGTATTGGTTGCTGCAGGTAAAATAACTTTAAAAGCGGTTCCCTCACCCTCTTTTGAAATCACTTCAATTTGACCATTATTTAAGTCCACAAACCGCTTGCATAACACTAAGCCTAAGCCAGCACCTTTTTCGCCCGATGTGCCTTTTAAACTCACTTGTAAATCGGGTTGAAATAATCCATCGATTTGCTGCTGGTTCATCCCTAGGCCTGTATCACGCACAATAATTTCAACGCCGTCAGCGCACTCAGCCGCTTCGATATAAACGCAACCACTGCCATCCACCTTGGTGAACTTCAACGCATTCGACACCAAGTTTTGAATCACTGAAGTGATCATATTAATGTCTGCATAAACTTTTAAATGACTAGGCGTACTCTCAATAAGCTGGATATTTTTTTTCATTGCCAGCGTATTGAGCACATCATAGACAATGCGTGTCGCTTGTTTTAATTCAAAATTAATTGGGTGGTAAACAAATCGACCACCTTCGGCCATGGCCCAATTCAGCAAACTTTCCAGCAGGTTATAAGTTGACTGAGCAGTATCATTCAAATATTCAGCAATATTTTGAATACTCGAATCATCTAAGGTGTCACGTTCTTGCGCAAGTACCTCTGAAAAGCCCAATAACCCATGAAATGGCGCACGTAAATCATGTGCAATAATTTGAAAAAACTTAGTCTTACTAAAATTTAATGCAGATTGTTGCTCATAAAGTTCTTTGAGTTCATCATTTTCCAAACGAATTTCAATAATTCGGATCAAGCTGTTGGCAAACTCATGTACCAATTCTAATTTTTCTTCTAAGAAAGGCTCAATCGCATCATCAAATAAAATCACTTGACCAATCGAATGCCCATCTTCTTGTTTTAAATCAAAGGCAATAACCCGATGATGTTCAACCCCCAACTGCTTGATATAGCACGAAAATTGGGTGTAATTGGGATGTTGTGCACCAAGTGTTGTTTGCCCATCAAAAAACTGGAGCAAATCCACCTTTTCTTTTGCAGCTAAAGCTTTAAATCCATGCTGTGAAGAATGCCAAATATATGGTTCATGATGAAATCCTAAGATTGCACTTTCTGCATTTAAAATACTTCGGGCAGACTTGAGAAAACCCTCAATTTGATTTTTGGGTGTAAATACACCTAACAACAAAGATAACTTGCAAGCACTGAGTTGATCCGCTTGATCTACTTCTAAGAGTTCTAATTTCATGCTTGAACCTTTTTAAGGAAAATACAGATTGATATGACAAGCTGACACCTAAAACTATTCGTTCTTTTTTGCTTATTTCACTATTAAAATATATTAAAAAAAAGCATACGAATAGCTCTAAGACTAATACATAAGATTACATTTTCAAAGACATTTCATACCATTCGTCAACTATACGCTATCTTGTTCATTTTTATTAATTTATGCTTTAAATTTTAACAAGTAATAACTTATTTAAATCTTAAAATCTCGCTTAATGTTTTGTATTTAATAAAGATTATTAATTAATCCATGCTCATGCAGTGACTATGCAAAATTCATTTATGCTTAATTCAAAATCAGTGATTTAACTTTGTACAATTGAATTATGCTTCCAATCTGTTCAATTTATATTTTTCAATAGACAATAAAAAACCCCAAGACTTAAAGTGCTTGGGGTTTTTTAGAATTTGGTCCCGAGGGTCGGACTCGAACCGACACATCATCTCTGATAGTGGATTTTGAATCCACCGCGTCTACCAATTTCACCACCTCGGGGTTGTGCTCCGTATATTAGCGATTTTATTTTTCTTGTCAACAGCATGTTTCAACAAGTGTTTACTTTTAAAACAATCTCTTTGATTTTGCCGCTATAAGCATCAATTTCAACCCAAAAATAGAAAAAAGATTATACTAGGCACAGTTTTTTTGCTGTTTAAGCCTTATTTCATGATGCAACTTTCAGATTTTAATTTTGAACTCCCAGATCAACTTATTGCCCGTTATCCTTTAGAAACTCGTAGCGCTTCTCGCCTACTACATTTGAAAGCGGATGGAAAATACCAAGATTTACATTTTACCGATATCGTCGAGCTACTCGATGCAGGTGATCTTTTGGTGTTGAACGACACCAAGGTGATGAAAGCTCGCTTAAAAGGCAAACGTGCCACAGGTGGCGCAGTTGAAGTATTGGTTGAGCGCATGTTAGATCAACATATTGCGCACTGTCATATCAAGTCTAGCAATTCGCCAAAAGCAGGTGCTGAGCTATTTATTGGGGTAGATAACGTAAAAGTTACTGTGACTGGACGTCATGAAAATTTGTTTGTCGTTGAATTTTCACAGCCTATTTTAACGGTTTTAGATTTATACGGCGCACTGCCTATTCCGCCTTACTTTAACCGTGAAGCTGAAGAGATTGACACCCTTCGTTATCAGACTGTGTTCAACGATCCGACTAAAATTGCCAGTGTGGCCGCGCCAACAGCAAGTCTTCATTTTGACGAAGCTTTACTGCAAAAATTACAAGATAAAGGCATTCAGCGCACCTTTGTGACTTTACATGTCGGTGCGGGGACATTCTTACCTGTAAGAACAGACGATATTGAAAACCACATTATGCATAGCGAATGGTGTGACGTTCCTGAAGCAACTGCTCAATTGATTCGCGAGACTCAAGCACGTGGCAATAAAGTGATAGCGGTGGGTACAACCGCGACGCGTGCTTTAGAAAGTGCTGCACAGGCCTGCGGCGGTCAAATCGGCGCTTGGACGGGTGACACACAAATTTTCATTTATCCGGGTTATCAGTTCTGCGCGGTAGATCGTTTGATTACTAACTTTCATTTGCCTGAATCGACCTTACTTATGTTGGTGTCTGCCCTTTCAAATCGGGATAATATTATGAATGCCTACCAACATGCGGTCGACAGTCAATACCGTTTCTTTAGTTATGGCGATGCGATGTTGGTGGATAAAGCCATCGCATAAATTCAACGCGCACTAGATATAGAATGAACCTATGCCGATCAATACTGTACAACGACTGCTCCATCTGAGGACTCAAAAAAATCAGCAGATTTTGCAGAGTGTTGCCCGGCTATGGGACATTGGACGACATGCCAAAACAGCACAAGAGATCTTGGATGGATTACACCCTTGGGGAAAGCATAACGAACTGAAGTTTTACAATACGCTGCCAAAATTTTTGGTGGTATTGGGTATTGCCTGTATTATTTTGGGGTGGTTTGTACATCCTTATTTACCCTATATGCTCAGTGCGCTGTTCGGTGCAGGTTGCTGTTTTCTGGCGTTTTTGATTTATGAATCTCACGATTCTATTGAAGAAGTGATTGATTACTTAGAACAACGGATGATGCTGTTAAAGTTTGACTTACACTTTCAATGCATGCCCAATATTTTCACAAAAACATCAAATTCCACACTCATACTCAGCCAATTAAAACAACTTTTCCCACTGTTTCAACAAGGATCAGTTTCAAACGACATTGATCTATATGCGTCCACGACTTGGACAGATAGCGTTGGTATTTCGCATCCTGTTATGGTGTTTCAGTATCACTTTGTTTCTGACTTCAAAGTACCAACTGTAGAGGGGAAACTACAAAAAATTAAAGAGATTCATCAAGATCTTTGGGGCGCTTTTGTTTTCCAAACTCCAGCGCTCGCTTTTGCTGCCAGTGATACCCGAAAAACTTTTTTCCATCCTTATCATTTCAAATGGCAAAGCAGTGACATTTTGCTCAATCAAAAAATTCATTTGTTTGGTGATTCCCAACAACAATTGGCAAAAAACATTAGCCCAAGCATGACTTTAAAGCTGGCCGATTTTTTTGACGAAAACTCAGGTGAGTTGATTTCACATTTTCAAGAAAATATCACATTTTTTATAGGTGAAAATAATCTACTGCGCCGTAGCAATAAAAAACAAGCCGATGATATTCGTACTATTTCAGAACTACGCGGATATTTACGTACTTTAGACATGCCAGCGTATCAACAATTTCAGCAGAGCATGCTAAAATTTCTTTCATAATAAATATATTGGATAGATTCGATGGGCTTACTAATTTTTTTGGCAATCTTTGTATTGATTATTATTTGGGGTATTTCAGTACGCAACAATATCGTACGTTATTTTAATGCAACACGACGTGCTTGGTCTGAAGTAGCAAACTTTGAACGTCAGAAAGTCAAAACGTTAGAAACCTTAGAAAACACTTTAGAACAATACACACAGTTTGAAAAATCGACCTTAGAAAAAGTCACAGAGTTACGTCAGCAAATTTTGAATCTCAATATAAATGATGCTGATATTTCGCAGTTGCAACATATCGAAAAACTTAATCAGGAGATGATGAAAAGCTTAAATGTCGTGGTTGAAAACTATCCTGAACTTAAAGCCGATAACCTCTATGCAAAAATGATGGATGACATTCAAGAACAAAATGAAAATGTCGGTGCCGCAATCAGCATTTTCAATCGTAATGTCGAAGAGTTTAATAATATTATTCAGATTTTTCCGAACAATTTAGTGAACAGCATCACACTCTCAAAGAAAGCGATTCGTCCTTTTTCTGATGCAATTATTACGCAAAACTTTGATTATCGTCCTAATTTTTAAAAAAAATCATGCTGCGACACGATTTACTTTAGTGGTCGAATAATCCACAATAATTCAATACCAATATAAAATAATCAAAATTGAGAACAACATGTTTGATTTAAACTTGAGCCAATCTGAATATTTATCAGATTTAAAAACGGCTTTGCTACATGAATTTGAAGCTTTATATAAAAAGCATCAAGATCAGGGAATTTACGCTTTTGCATTGGTTTTAGATGGCTTATTGGTTGCTCAGCATACGACCGTTTCGACTAAAAAAAGTTTATTAAATGAAGTCGAAAATAAATTTCAATATTTATCTGAAGATGATAAATGGAATGTTGATAAGTGGCAGTATCGTGCCCAAACGCAGCAAGGTCTGGCTTTATTCTCCCGTAAAATGAGTGAGTATTTTCAAAAAACTCGCCTGAATTCGACCCAAATCAGTTCCAAAGAGCGCTTTAATGACAATGCATTAAATTTCTATATTCATGGTATGGAAGAGGTTAAAGATCATATTTTAGATCAATACAACATCGGTGCAGATAAAATCACGTTCTTGATTCATTTGCCCTCAAACCCACACATTGCAATGACTTCACTTGAGCGTTTAAATTCTCCATCTTCCAATTTATTTGAAGCGATTGCCCACTTAAAATCCAGTTTAATTTCCAAGGGCAAAAGCAAAACACGTTTGAGCCAAATTGATAAAGATATCTTGATTGATTTAGGTCAATTACTTGAAATTGAACCTTATGATGATCTGCACATGGCACAGCAAGCTTACTTACTGACCCTAGAGCCTTATTTTTTGGAAACCAGTCCATTCATCCAGCGTTTAATTAATGATATTGCCGCTATGGATGCAGGGATTTTAGTGATGACCAAATACGACATTAAAGATCGTATCAAACAATTTACCAATTACTAACGATTTAGTAGCAGGTCGACCTCTTTATGCTCAGCTCATGGAATCTTTTTGAAAAACTTTGGTTAAGCATATTTTTGCTGATTGGCTGGGTCATCGCCTATGTCCAACAAGACAATTGGTTCAGTTTTATCGTGCTACTTACAGGAATTGTCTGTGTGGTGCTGGCAGCCAAAGGCAATATCACGAATTATTATTTTGGACTGTTCAATAGCTGTTGTTATGCGTATATCTGTTATCACAATGGCTTATACGGCGAAATGGCGCTGAATTTGTTGTTCTTTGTCCCGACAGGGATTTTGGGGATTTTCTTTTGGCAAAAGCACATACAGAATAAGCAACTGCTTAACGCTCGCTCTTTATCCCTTTCATCTATATGGCTTATTTTGCTGTTTAATCTGATCTGTATTGGCCTATTGGGCTACGCTTTAGCACAAATCCAAACGCAAAATACGCCTTATATTGATGCGACCACCAATATTCTCGCCATTTTCGCTACATTTTTAATGATGCTTCGTTATAAAGAACAATGGTACTTTTATATTCTGTTGAATGCGTTTTCGATCCTGATGTGGTGGATCAGAACGCTGGATGGTAGTCAGGAAGGTTTGATGATGCTGGTGATGTGGTCTGCATTTTTGATCAACGCATTTTATGGCTTTTACAATTGGCAAAAAATGGCGAGTGTTGCGTCATCCTCTAACATTACAGGCGAACAGAAAATCTAAACTTTAAGATTCTGCTCTACTATTTTCGAATTTGTATAAAAATGAAAAAAATAGGTCTAACTTTAGGTAAATATGCACCGCTACATGCGGGACATCAATTTGTTTTTGAAACCGCGTTAAAAGAGGTAGACCAGCTGTATGTGCTGATTTATCAGAGTTCAGTCACCGATATTCCTTTAAATATTCGGGCACAGTGGATTAGAGATTTATATCCACAGATTCATATCCTCGAAGCTTGGGATGGCCCTGAAGGCTATTCGAATGAACGTGCGTTTGAGATCGAACAAGAAAACTATATTTTACAGCAACTCAATGGCGTTCAAATCAGCCATTTTTATAGCAGTGAATTTTATGGCGCACATGTCAGTCATGCCCTGCGTGCGATTGATCGACGGCTTGATCCTGATCGTGAACATATCCCGATTTCAGCCACGCTGATTCGTGAAAACCCATATCGATACCGCCACTTTGTTTCACCGCTCGTTTATCCCGATTTGATCACTAAAGTGGTGATGGTTGGTGCAATGTCTACAGGTAAATCCACACTGGTAGAAGCTCTGGCACACAAATATCAAACCACCTTTGCTACCGAGTATGGCCGTGAATACTGGGAAAAACATCAGATCGATCGGCGGATTGGTTTTGAAGATTTTGATCTCATCGCAGCGGGTCAGATTGACCGAGAAGATCAAGCGATCATCGATGCCAATCAGTATCTATTTGTAGACACCAATGCCATCACCACTTGCATGTATTGTCTGGATTATCATCAGCGTCTGCCTGAGCACTTGGAGCGTGTTGCGCTAGAAAATCCACAGCGTTATGATTTATTTTTCTTATGTGACGATGACATCCCCTATGACGACACATGGGATCGGAGCGGTCCACAAAAACGTAGCGTGTTTCAGCAGAAAATTATTGCGGATTTAAAACAGCGTAATATTCCCTATATCATTTTATCCGGTAGTCTAGAACAACGCATCGAAAAAGTTGCAATGATATTGAGTAAATTTAAGAAGTATCAAAACTTTTATGCTCAATATATTTATTGAGTCGTAAATCTCATAATTTCACTAAAATGATGACAATTTAGTCTTTTTTTGCTACCGTACAGTCGTATAAAAAAAATACAAACTTTTTGAATTTTATAAAAATAGAGCAAATCTATATCTATTGGAGTAACACGAAGATGTTATTTAAAAAACTATTAATGATTTTATGTCTTTCTTTCCTTTGGTCAAATGTTGCACAAGCCAAAGGTGCAGCCATCTTCAACACCGGCGAAGAAATTTTTGATATAGCACCATTCTCCGCTGAAACCATTGAAAAAATGCCTGAGCTCAAAGGATTTAATGCAGGCTATAAATGTAGCCACTTTGGTCTATTCTGGGCAGATGTATGGACATGGGACTGTAGCTTGGTCGCAACCAATCCATCAGAAAAAGACACCTACTATGAACTCCCAGGTGATATCCAAAGCAGTTTAGCGAACAACCCTGAGTATCAAAAAAATAAATCGCAGCGTAATTTTTGGAATCACTACGGGATTTTTATCATGATCTTGGCTTTGTTTGGTTTCATACTCGTGGGTCGTTTGAAAAAGTCTTAAAATTTGATTGATTGGTTTTTGAGCTCAAAATCTGATCTCAGTTCAAACCTTAAAATTACTGATCAGCACACGCATATTGAGCGGACTTCGGTTTGCTAAATATGGACCTCAGTCTCCCCATATCGCAATGAAAAATAAGTTTACTGGCTTTCAATATCAAAATCAGAGAAAATACACTGTTTTAACATTGGCAATCAGCGAACTGTTTTTTCGCCTCGATTTGGACATTCTATGAAGTTTGAAAAATTAGCGCAGTCGGGTCGTGCCCGTCGTGGTCGCTTAACCCTTGAACATGGTGTGGTTGAAACGCCAATGTTCATGCCTGTGGGTACCTATGGTACGGTTAAAGGCATGTTGCCGCGTGATATTGAAGAGATTAAATCTCAAGTTATTTTGGGCAATACCTTTCATTTGTATTTACGTCCAGGCTTAGATGTCATTAGAGAGCATGGTGGTTTACACGGATTTATGAAGTGGAATAAACCGATTCTGACCGATTCGGGCGGCTTCCAAGTCTTCAGTCTGGGTGCGATGCGTAAAATCAAAGAAGATGGCGTAACATTTCGCTCTCCTATTGATGGTTCAAAAGTGTTTTTGTCTCCAGAAATTTCAATGGATATTCAACATACCTTGAATTCTGACATCGTGATGATTTTTGATGAATGTACGCCATACCCTGCAACACATGAAGAAGCGCAAAAATCTTTGCAATTGTCGCTACGTTGGGCAAAGCGTTGCAAGACTCAACATCATGAGGTGCTGAAAAACCGTAATGCGCTGTTTGGTATTATTCAAGGTGGCATGTTTGAGGACCTTCGTGAAGAATCACTCAAAGGTTTACTCGACATCGATTTCGATGGTTATGCTATTGGTGGTTTGTCAGTAGGTGAGCCGAAAGAAGAAATGATTAAAGTGCTGGATTATCTGCCTGAGCAAATGCCCGCAGATAAACCGCGTTACTTGATGGGTGTTGGCAAACCTGAAGATATCGTCGAAGCGGTACGCCGTGGCGTGGATATGTTCGACTGTGTCATGCCAACGCGGAATGCACGTAATGGTCATTATTTTGTGACCGATGGCTTGGTGCGTATCCGAAATGCCCAGTACCGTCATGACCAAGGTCCATTAGATCCACATTGCGACTGTTATACCTGTACCAATTTCACCCGTTCATATCTATTCCATTTGGAAAAATGCGGTGAAATGCTAGCGTCTATGCTAGGTACGATTCATAACTTACGTTATTACCTACGTTTGGCTGAGATGATGCGTGATGCTTTGGATAAAGGCACATTTGATGACTTTGTTGCCGATTTTTACGCGCGTCGTGGCTTAGCAGTGCCGCCTTGTCCACAAGATTAATGCATCAGCATTTGCGCTAAAGAAAAAGACAAGGTAAATTGCTGAACAACCCTATTTATTGTTATGTCTTTGATATCTTTTTTTTAGTTTAGGAAATTGAAATGAGTCTTTTTATTGCTACAGCACATGCGGCTGGTGAAGCGTCACAACAACCAAGTTTAGTGGCAAACCTTTTGATGATTGCTGTCTTCGTTGCAATCTTCTATTTTCTCATTTGGCGTCCTCAAGCTAAACGTTCTAAAGAACATCGCACCTTGGTTGAAAGCTTAGGTGTAGGCAGTGAAATTGTGTTTGCAGGTGGCTTAATGGGTCGCATCACTAAGCTTGAAGGTGACTTTGCAGTGGTTGAACTTAACCGTGGCAATGAAGTAAAAATCCAACGTGCAAGCGTTATTTCTGTGCTTCCTGAAGGCACTTTAAATAACCTTTAATTACAAATAGTCGTGCGAAAGTACGACTTTTTCATTTTAAGAAGAAATCGAATGCGTTACCCAGCATGGAAATATTTACTGATCATCGTGGTATTAGTGATCAGTACTTTATATGCCCTGCCAAGTTTGTATCCTGACGAACCTGCTGTTCAAATTTCTGGCGCTAAAGCAGGGACTCTCATTGATGAGACAGTGATTCAAAAAGCAGAGCAAATATTAAAAACTGATAATATTGCATCACATGATAATAGTTTCACCAAAAATGCAGCCCTACTCCGTCTAAGCTCATCTGAAGCGCAATTAAAAGCAAAAGAAGCACTTAGACAAGGTCTAGGTGATGATTATGTGGTCGCACTGAACCTTGCGCCAACCACGCCTGAGTGGTTGCAAAAAATTGGTGCTAAACCAATGAAACTCGGTTTGGACTTACGTGGTGGTGTTCATTTCCTACTTGAAGTAGATATGGACAAAGCTATTACACAGCGCATGGAAACCTCTGCATCAGATTTACGTCGGGATTTCCGTGACAACAAAATCAAATTTAATAGTCTGTCATTAAACAACAATACCATTACTGTGCAATTCGCCAATAGCGAAGACCGTGCAGCAGCAATGGATCAATTGCGTCGTGACGGCAACAAATATACGCAGCAAGCGCTTGCCTCAGAATCAGGTGCAACTCTTCGTTTAACGTACAATGATGCCACCAAGCAAGAAATTCAAAGCTACGCTCTGGATCAAAACTTAACGACTTTGCGTAATCGTATTAATGAGTTAGGTGTTGCAGAAGCATTGGTACAAAGCCAAGGCAGCAACCGTATTGTGGTTGAACTACCAGGTGTACAAGATACCGCTGAAGCAAAACGTGTCTTGGGTCGTACAGCAAACTTAGAATTCCGTTTAGTCTCAGATTTAAATGATCAATATATCGATTCCTTCAGTGGTAAATCGAATGGTCAGCCTATACCACCAGGTACTGAAGTGTTCGCTTTTGAGTCTTTAGACAGTGGGCGTGAATTACTGCTTAATCGTAGCCGTATCTTAACTGGTGAACGCGTTCAAAATGCATCTAGTGGCTTTAGCCAAGACAGCGGTGGTGCTGAAGTAAATATTACTTTAGACACGGCTGGCGGCAAGCTGATGTCAGATGCAACTCGTGGTGCAGTCGGTAAACGCATGGCGGTATTGTTTATTGAAAATAAACAAAAAATCAGCTATGTGACTGATCCTGCAACGGGCACACAAACTGAAGTACGTACACCCTTTACTGAATCCGTAGTGATTAACGCGGCCACCATTCAAGCAGTATTGGGTTCACAGTTCCGTATTACTGGTCTTGATTCACCACAAGAAGCTGCAGAACTTGCACTGATGCTGCGTGCAGGTGCACTTGCTGCCCCGATGTACTTCGTTGAAGAACGTGTGATTGGTCCAAGTTTAGGTCAAGAAAACATTGATAAAGGTGTTCTATCGACTCAACTGGGCTTCTTGTTGGTTGCGATTTGGATGCTGGTGTTCTTCCGTGTCTTTGGTCTGATTGCAAACGTGGCATTGGTGATTAATTTGGCCATGATTTTGACTATTATGTCATGGATTGGCTCATCACTAACGCTGCCGGGTATTGCGGGTATCGTAATCAGTATTGGTATGGCAGTCGATGCCAACGTTCTGATCTGTGAGCGAATACGAGAAGAGATGAAATGGGGTGCTTCGCCCAAACAAGCCATTGTGGCGGGATATGATCGAGCATATAACACCATTTTTGACTCGAACTTAACCACATTCTTGGTGGCATTTATTCTGTTCGCCATTGGTTCAGGTCCTGTTAAAGGCTTCGCTGTAACCCTCATGATTGGTGTGGTGTGCTCAATGTTCACTGCCATTACCGTTACGCGCGGTATTGTACAGATCATCTATGGCAAACGTCGCAACTTGAAAAAGTTGAGCATATAAGGAGATCGAAGATGACTGATATGACTCAACCTGAAGATTCAAAAAAATATGGTCGCGATGACAATGAACGCGTCATAAATTTCATGAAGATTGCAAAACCTGCTGCGATCTTCTCGATTATTTTGACGCTGATCAGCGTGTTTTTTATTGCAAGCAAAGGCTTAAACCTAGGTTTGGACTTTACTGGTGGTATTTCGGCTGAATTGAACTATGCAAAACCAGTCAATCAAGCGGATGTGGTAAAGACACTCGATCAATCAGGTTTTAAAGATGCTGTGGTGCAAACCCTCGGCAGCAATAAAGATCTGTTAGTACGTATGCCCGAACAAGATGTTGCTGTAGAAGACCTTAGTAATGCGATTACCAAAGCAGCACAACTCCCGAACAACTCGGCTGAAGTATCTAAAGTCGATGCGGTCGGTGGTCAAGTCGGCAATGAGCTGTATCTGAAGTCTGCGGGTGCTGTCGCACTGGCGCTTTTGATTATGCTGATTTACGTGACCATTCGTTTTGAGTTTAAACTGGCGATTGGTGCGGTACTGTCTTTATTCCATGACATTGTCGTGACGTTGGGTATTTTTGCCTTGATGCAATGGCCATTTGACTTGACTGTACTGGCTGCCCTACTCTCGATTATTGGTTTCTCTCTCAACGATAACATCGTTGTATCGGACCGTATCCGTGAGAATTTCCGCAAGATTCGTGGTGCAGCGCCCGTTGAAGTGGTTAACATTGCGCTGACCGAGACTTTACGTCGTACCATCCATACGTCTATGACCCTCATGCTGGTTGTTCTTGCCATGATGATCGTAGGTGGTGATGGTCTGAAATGGTTCTCCATTGCCATGTTTGTGGGTATTTTTGTTGGAACATACTCTTCTATTTATATTGGTACTGCTTATGCACTATGGCGTGGTCTTAACCGTCATGACTTTATTGTGCAAGTTAAACCAGAATTTGATGAAGAGGAAATTCAACAAAACGATATTCCCAAATAACGCTCAAATCTAAAAAAAGCCCATCTCATGATGGGCTTTTTTTAATGTTGAATCAGTTCTATTTTTGGGAATGCAAAACCTCGACAAGACAACTCAGAACGCCATGCCACCGTCAGCATCGTTTCAGTTAAAGCATAGTTGTGGTAGGCGAACACACCAATCAATGGATGCTCACACACACCACCATTGTCCAGCGGATGGACTTGGGTATCCAGTGTATTTAGACTGAGTCGAATCCCCAACCCACTGGCTTTGAGTACCGCCTCTTTGGTGGTCCACACCTTAAACCAATACTCTTTGTCCTGATCTAAGGTATACCATGTGGCCAATTCATTGGGATGAAAAGCATGTTTAGCTAAGGCTTCAAACTTCACTAAACGGTCTAGATCTTCAAGATCAATACCCAAATCAGGCACCTGATGCGAGCTCGCCAATGCATAGTTGTTTTGGCTATGCGAATGATTAAACCAATAATCTAAATGCTCGGTTAAATAAGGTTTACCGTGCTGTGTTTTTGAAAAGGAATCAAAGTTTATATTTTGTTTAAGATCAGCAGAAAGTAACTGATTACGAAATTCAGCAATGCCCTGCTTGCGCTGTTGGATCTGCGCTTTACGATCGAGCTCTAAAACTGGTGCAACGATACTTGCCATTGGAGTTAAATCAATTCGAATATTGCGCTGCATCTACGTCTCTAGAGATGATCAATTCCATCATTCTAAAATAAAAAAACCCAAAGATCACTTTGGGTTTTTTTTAAAGATCAATCAGTCGCTTTTAGCTTCTGTATTTCTTCTCAGCTTTCTTGAACTTCTGAACATAACGACGCTTACGCGCTGCAATACGCTCATCCATAGCAGTCTTACGACCTTCAAATGGGTTTTCAGAGGTTTTAAATTCGATGCGTACTGGCGTACCTTCAAGTTTATACACTTTACGGAATACGTTTTCCAAATAACGGCGATAGTCCGCAGGCGTCTTATCGACCTTGTTACCATGCACGACAATCGTCGGTGGGTTTTGTCCGCCCATATGCGCATAACGCATTTTAATACGACGACCACTGATCATTGGCGGCTGATGTGCTTCTGTTGCATCATTCAAAATTTGAGTGATTTTTGCAGGAGACACTTTCAAGTGCGAAGAATCATAAGCACGGTGGATCGATGGATACATCTCACCCACACCTGTACCATGCAGTGCAGAAATCAAATGAACTTTTGCCCAAGGAATGAAGTCAAAACGACGATCGACGTCTAACTTACATTGCTTACGGTCATACTCGCTCATGTTGTCCCATTTGTTGATGGCAATCACCATCGCACGACCTGCTTCAAGCGCATAGCCGATCAAATGTAAGTCTTGCTCAACCACGCCTTCACGCGCATCAAGCACCACCACAATCACATGCGCATCTTTAATTGCTTGTAAAGTTTTCACGATTGAGAATTTCTCAATCATTTCATCAACACGACCTTTACGGCGTACGCCTGCGGTATCAATTAAAGTATATTTGCGACCATCACGTTCAAACGGAATATAGATCGAGTCACGCGTTGTACCTGGCTCATCAAATGCAACCACACGTTCTTCACCGAGTAAACGGTTTACCAGTGTTGATTTACCTACGTTTGGACGACCAATAATGGCAAGACGTAAACCTGAGTTTTTATCAAGCTCAGATTCATCTTCATCTTCTGGAACATCTTCAAGCACTTCTTCAAGCATTTGTGCAACGCCACGACCGTGACTTGCAGCAACATGAATAGGTTCACCAAAGCCCAATTGGTAAAATTCCACCACGGCAGCTTCAGCATGAACACCATCGACTTTGTTGGCAACCAAATAAACTTTTTTACCAAGCGTACGAATTTCACGTGCAATTTGCTCATCAGAAGCAAGTAGCCCTGCACGTGCATCAACTACAAATACAATGATATCCGCTTCGTGAATGGCTGTTTTAGACTGCTCAGCCATATAGACATCAATACCAGCTTCGCTTTCGCCAATACCGCCAGTATCTACAACGATGAATGATTTATTTTCAAAAGTCGCATCGCCGTATTTACGGTCGCGGGTAAGACCAGCAAAGTCGGCTACAAGCGCATCACGACTTTTGGTAATCTGGTTAAATAGCGTTGATTTTCCGACGTTCGGACGACCAATGAGCGCAATTACGGGTTTCATAGATTAACCTTTATACAAGATCAGCCAACTCAAGTGGCCAGAACATCAGAAACTGTGGAAGAAATATAGGTAAAATACCTGAATAAAAAGCTCGGGGTCCGAAAAAATCCAAGACCCCGAGGCTAAAAATAATAGATTGCGTCTAGTTTAACATAAGCAGAAGAAAAATTAACGATTCTGCCAAATGCTTAATGCACCAGTACGTGTTACCGCATAGAGCTGATTGTCTAAAACACGTAAAGTACGCACTTCACCGCTGCTTTTCGAACGACCCACAATATTGCCCGTGCTTGGTTCTAATAAATGCAGCACACCATCAAGATCACCAACAACAATATGCTGACCCAGCACCACTGGATTACTCAAATTACGATGCAACAACTGATCATTGCTCCACAGCACTTGTCCTGTAAGCAAGTCATAAGACACCACTTTACCGTCAGTTTGTGAAACAACAACTTGACGACCTGCAACTTCAGGACGTTGAATGCTGCTTGAGTCTTCACTCCACACCACACGCTGTGATGCCAAATCCGTGACGGTCACTTGACCTTGATAACTTGTGGTGACTACGAATTGACCTGCAACTGTCGGCTCACCATCAATATCAATTAAACGCTGAATATCTGAACGACCATCACTGACCGCAACACGACGCTGTAAACGCAGCGTGCCCGACAAGCTATCAATTGCATACAAGTAAGCATTTGACGACGCAATCAATACAGTACGTGGATCAAGGCTCACAGGCGATGCTTGACCACGTAAACTGAACTGTTCACCTGGTAATTTATAGGTCCATACTTGTTGACCTGTCGCATCATCCAATCCATAAGTTGTGCCATTATTGGCAACCACGATCACACGATTGGATTGAACTAAAGCTGAGCTAATCAGAGAACCTGAAAGTTGAGCTGTCCATTTCTCTGCACCCGTGGCTTGGTCTAAGGCAAAAATTTGACCTTTTTTATTGCCCACCACCACAATGCCGTTACCTGCGGCAACACCAGAGCTGAGACCTTGTTTGCTCACTTGTTTTTCCCAGACACGCTGTTTGCCCTGAAAAGCACTCACCGTACCCTTAGGGTCAAGAATAAAAAGTACACCCTGTTCAGACGCAATTTTTAGACGCAGTGGATCTTCAGCAGGAGTCGCTGAAACATTATGCGAAGAAACTTGTGCCAAACTCATCGATTGAGTCAGTTTTGGCAGTGGATTAGGCTTTGGCTGTTCCACTTTAACTTTATTGCTCGAACAACCTGCTATAGCAAATGACAATATTGCGATCGTGAACGGAATTTTATACTTGCTTTGCATTAAGACTCATCCATTGGTTTAGCCGCTACGGCACGATTGACTTGAGGCTCATCCATTTGAACTTCAATAATTGGGCGCTCAAGCTCAAGATCATCTACTAACACACCGACACTTTCCAATTTAATTTGTAAAATTTGGCGTTCTTGTTTCGATTCAATCAAGCTTTTCCATGCGCTTTGATAGGCTTTTTTTGCATTTTCAATATCGTTTTTAGCCACATAAATATCGCCACGGGCTTCTTCTACTGTCGTTTTAAAGGCTGGTAAAGTGAGGGTAGACAAGGTTTTTAAAGCCTCATCATATTTCTTTTGCGCCAGCTGTGAATCGGCCAAGCGAATTTTAATAATATGCTTTATGCCTTCATCTTTGAGTTGTGTATTTTCAATCTTTTTCAACTCGCGTTCAGCTTTGACATAATCTTGCTGATCATAAGCAAGCTTAGCCATCACAAACTGTGCTTGTACTGCATGAATCGAGTCTGGATCTTCTTTCACCATTTTTTCAGCAGATACAGCCAGCGCTGTCGCCGCTTTAGGATCAGTTTTCGCCAGATTCGCATCATCCATAAACAACTGTATTTTGGCGGTTTGAATCTGATCCTCAACGATGGTTTTCTTCTGCCAATATTCCCATCCGAAAAAGGCAATCAACGCAATCAGTACAGCACTTATCATGGAAGAACCATATTTCTTAAAAAACGACTTTAAACCATTAAGTTGCTCTTCATCACTCATTGCGCTCATGCGACTGCCCTTTCCTTATGTTCTTGGATTATTTTGAAGAAAATTTTTCAATCAGAAACGGTACAATCTCTGTCACCGCAACCTCTGTTTGTTCTGCTGTTGCCAGCTCTTTCACTGCAAATTGCTGTGCATCCCACTCACGCTCACCTAAAATGACAGCAAACAAAGCACCCGACTGATCCGCCTTTTTCATTTGGCTTTTCATCGAACCTTGCGAACCTGTTTTTAAGCGAATATGACTGTTGGCTGCTTCAAGTTGATCACGAATCTGTTCAGCGATTTGCAATGCTTTACCTTGTGTTGCAGGGTCCGCAAGCAAGAAAACTTCACATTCACGCACTGGCGCGGTGTCACCTACTTGCTCAAGAAGCAGCAATAAACGCTCCATCCCCATTGCAAAACCAACCGCAGGTACAGACTGATCGGGTTTACCTTTAAGTTGACCCACCAAACCGTCATAGCGTCCACCAGCACACACTGTACCTTGTGAACCCAAATGCGTGGTCGTCCATTCAAATACTGTTTTGTTGTAATAGTCTAAACCACGAACCAGTTTTTGATTGATGACAAAGCTTACACCCGCATCCGTCAAATACTGCTGTAACTGTGCGAAATGAGCCATGGTATCATCGCCCATAAAGTCATGCAATTTCGGCGCATTTTCAAGGATTTGCTGAGTACGTGCATCTTTGGAATCTAAAATACGCAGTGGATTGGTGTCTAAACGGCGCTGCGAATCTTCATCCAGATCGGCTTTATGTGCAGTCAAGAAATCGACCAATGCAGCGCGGTATTCTGCCCGTTCCACAGATTCACCCAAAGTATTTAATTCAAGTTGAACTTTGTCTGCTACACCCATGCGTTTCCACAAACGTGCGGTCATCAAAATCAGCTCGGCATCCATATCAGGCGTTGCTACACCAAAGGTTTCCACACCAAACTGATGGAACTGACGGTAACGGCCTTTTTGTGGCTTTTCATAACGAAACATTGGACCTACATACCAAACGCGCGGGGTCGCACCACGCAGTAAGTTATGCTCCAGCATGGCACGTACACAACCTGCCGTACCTTCAGGACGCAACGTCAAAGACTCAGGCGGGTTGCCCTTGTCCAAGAACGTATACATTTCTTTTTCAACGATATCTGTTGCATCACCAATAGAACGTTTGAATAAGTTGGTTTGCTCAACGATAGGCAAGCGAATCTGTTGATAACCATAAGCGTCCATGATGGATGCCAAATGTTGCTCAAGACGTCTCCACGCTGCTGTTTGCGTTGGAAGGGTATCGTTAAAACCTTTAATTGCAACTATTGAACTCATGACTTACTCAAAAACTTGTACGAATAATTTCTTTAGATTTGGCTTCTTCAAGCTCGATCACACGCTGACGAACCATGCTTTCTATTTCATCAACCAATTGATTGGTATCAATTAAATGACTCTTTTCGCCGTTTTTATACACCAGTGATCGCGGCGCTGCACCCACAATCCCGATATCAGCCTCTTTGGCTTCACCCGGACCATTCACTTTACAGCCAATCACCGATACATCCATTGGGGTACGAATATCTTCAAGACGCTCTTCCAAAGCCTGCATCACTTGAATCACATTAAATTCTTGACGTGAACAGCTTGGACAAGCAATAAAGTTAATCCCGTTTGAACGAAGACTAAGTGACTTTAAAATATCAAACCCAATTTTAATTTCTTCTTCGGGTTCAGCAGCCAGCGAAATACGCATGGTATCGCCAATGCCTTCCATCAGTAGACCACCCAAAGCAATCGCTGATTTGACCGACCCAGTACGGTAAATCCCTGCTTCTGTAACGCCCAAATGCAATGGATTATCAATTTGCGCTGAGAGTAACCGGTAGGCATCCATAGTCAAAAACACATTCGATGCTTTAACCGAAATTTTATATTCATTGAAATTTAAACGATCCAAAATATCAATATGACGCATTGCAGATTCAAGCAAGGCTTGACCTGTTGGTTCGCCATATTTCTTTTGAATGTCTTTTTCCAATGAACCTGCATTTACACCAATACGCATGGAAATATCGTTATGACGTGCAGCGGCCACCACTTCACGAATTTTTGCTTCAGAGCCAATATTACCGGGGTTAATACGCAAACAATCTGCACCCAAATCTGCTACGGCTAAAGCAATTTTATAATCGAAATGAATATCTGCAACCAGTGGCACGGTGACACGTTTACGAATTTCACCGAAGGCTACAGCGGCTTCCATACTCGGTACGGAAACACGCATGATGTCGGCACCGACATCAGCACAGCGTTGAATCTGAGCAACCGTTGCATCGACATCACAGGTTTCTGTGTTGGTCATACTCTGAATGCTAATTGGTGCATCACCACCTACATAGACAGAGCCCACGCGAATTTTACGTGTAGGACGGCGTTTAATCGGATTTACAAACATTGTATTACCTTTACCCCATTAGCGTGACAAACGGAATTCTGCTTTTCCGTTTACTGTGTATGGTGATAATGAAATACTTTCATTATTTAAACTCAGTGAGACAGCTTGCGCATCATCCAAACGAATTTGAAACGGTGATTGACCTTGTATATTCAAAGTCGTGGCTTGGCGACCCGTTGCCAGCACCTTACCTGTGCTATCGACAATATGCACTGAGGTTGGACGGCTAAAACCTAAAGTCATTTGATCACCAGCGCTTGCAGCAACTGCACTGGTATTCGCACCATTGTCCAAGGTTAACACCTGAACATTATTGGATTGTGAATTTGCGCTATTGTTTGAACTTTCTTTTGCTGTCCATTTTTGAATGCCGGCAATTACCAGCCAAATCAATGCTATCGCAACAATCGCAATCAATAAGCGCTTTAACCATTTCCGATTACGATCACTGTTTGAGCCTGAAAGTTTGCCCATAATTTTAATTGGGGAATTATTCAAAGCATGATTCGGAACTAAACCCGTGTCATTTTCATAAATTTCATCAAAACGCTGGATAATCGCAGTCGCATCTACTTTGAGGTATTTCGCATACGAGCGATAATAACCCTTAATAAATGTAGCTTCTGGCAAAGCGGTATAGGCATCTTGCTCAAGCGATTCCAAGGTTTTCACAGGCACGTTTAAGTCGACTGCAACGTCTTTTAAATCACGTGATTGTGATATACGAATTTGACGCAAATACTCGCCAGGGCGCTGAATATTTCCTAAAGCATTAGGTGCTACGCTTGAACCAGTAGGTTGCTGTGAATTAGGATTTACTTCCATACGGCCTCAGTATTGTACTGTAATTGCAAATAACGTTGATATTCTTGACTATTTGGAAATAAAGCACGCAATTGATTCACAAGCACATGCATTCCCATATTATCACCATTGGCACGCGCAATACGCAAGCCAATCCATAGCGCTCTCGCACCTTGATTTTTTTGACCGACATGACCTACAAAAGATTCGTAAACTTGTCGCGCCGCCACATTGTTTTGTTGCAGATAAAAAATCTCAGCTAACTCTATCATTGAAATGGTCGATTCACGATTGACCTGTAGTGCCTGTTTGAATGATTTTTCAGCATTCACCACATCACCTTGAATCAGGTAAATACGACCTAAATTTTCTAAAGCGCGAAAACGTTGCTCATAGCCCAGCGCTGCACCCGCAATACTGAACTGTTGAATGGCATCATTATAACGTTTTGCTTGATATAAATATGTTCCATAATTATTACGCGCTTGCGCATTTTTAGGATCGATTGAAATAGCACGACTAAAATAACGGTCTGCCTCATCTAAACTGATTTGACTGCCTTCTTGTTGGAGTAAAACCCCCATCATCATGTTGGCTGTCGAGTCTTTTGCATCTGCGGCTAAAGCTTGATCCAGTGCGCGCTTGGCAGCATCTAAATCACCTGTACGAATATATTCAGCAGCCATTTGGGTTCTAACTTTGGCTGCCTTTTCAGGGTCTTTTTTTACAATCGTGCCTGAGCTTGTACTCTGGCATCCTTGTAACACCAATGCAGACAAACACAGTGCCATAACAGCAACTGATTTTTTATACATAGGTTGTTTCAATACTGCCCCCTTATTTCGCACTTATAATAATTTAGCCTTGTGATCGCATAATCACATTTTTTTCTTCGACTTTCTTTTTCCACTGTTCTGCACGGCGGGTACGGTCAGCAACTTGCCCAACCAACTGACCACACGCTGCATCAATATCATCACCGCGTGTCTGACGAATCGTACACACAAAACCGGCATCAGACAAAGTTTTTTGGAAAGAAATAATCCGATTTCGGCTTGAACGACCATAAGGCGCATGCGGGAATGGATTAAATGGAATTAAATTAATTTTACTTGGCAAATTTTTGAGTAACTTAATCATCTGCTGCGCATGTTCAGGATGATCATTCACGCCATCGAGCATGACATATTCAATGGTCACATGTTTACGCGCACTTTCATTGCCGTCTTTGGCAATATAACGCTGACACGCCGCAATCAATTGTTCTAAAGGATATTTTTTATTAATCGGAACAAGTTCATTACGAAGTTCGTCATTGGGTGCATGCAGTGAAATTGCCAGTGCAACATCAATGTCCTTGATCATTTGATCAATTTTAGGCACAACGCCTGAGGTTGAAAGGGTCACACGACGTTTGGACATCCCATACGCGAAGTCATCTAGCATAATGCGCATAGAGCTTAATACCGCATCATAGTTGAGTAAGGGTTCACCCATACCCATCATCACGACGTTGGTGACTGAACGCTCACGATCTGCAACAGGCACATCTTCCATATAAGAGTAGTTTGCAACCCAAAGCTGACCAATAATTTCGGCTTGATTTAAGTCACGTTGGAAGCCTTGCTTACCTGTAGAACAAAATGAACAATCTAAAGCGCAACCGACTTGCGAAGAAATACACAGCGTTTTGCGTGAACCAGATTTATGTTCCGCTGGAATCAGTACCGTCTCAACCAAAGAGCCTGCACCTTCACCCACACGAAACACCCACTTACGCGTACCGTCCTTTGAATAATTACGATGTACAACTTCAGGTGCTAAAATGACGCACATTTCTGCCAGTTTTTCACGCAGTTTGCCTGACACATTGGTCATGAGAGCAAAATCAGTCACGAAGAACTGATGAATCCATTTCATCACCTGCCCTGCACGGAATTTTTTTTCTCCGATCTCTTCGAAGAATTTTTCCATTTGCGGACGTGACATGCCCAATAAATTCACTTTCTGCACAGCATCAACTTGAACAGGATGAGAAGATGATGGCTGTTGTTCATCTAAATGTGCGGATGAAGCGACAACTTCAGAATTCATGAGGATTACCTAGACCATGTCGTGGGATGAAAGAACTTAATTTAAACAAATCGCTCAATAATCGAGCGATAAAATCTTAAGAAAATAAAAAAACCAGACAAGCATGATAACACTTATCTGGTTTCAATACTTCGAATTAACGAGTACGTGGAGCGATCTCAGTTTGAGCGAAGAAGTAGTTCACTTCACGTTCAGCTGATGCTACAGAGTCAGAACCGTGAGCAGCGTTTTCATCGATGCTTACAGCGAAATCTGCACGGATTGTACCAGGAGCAGCTTCTTTAGGATTCGTCGCGCCCAAGATTTCACGATGCGCAAGAATCGCGTTTTCGCCTTCAAGAACAGATACAACAACAGGACCAGAAGTCATGAATGCAACTAAGTCACCAAAGAAACCACGTTCTTTGTGCTCAGCGTAGAAGCCTTCAGCTTCAGCTTGAGTCAAATGTTTCATTTTAGTTGCAACGATTTTAAGACCAGCTTTCTCGAAACGAGCAAAGATTTCGCCGATGTTGTTTTTAGCAACTGCGTCTGGTTTAACGATAGATAAAGCGCGTTCGATAGCCATGATAGGCTCCTTAGGTCAAATTGACATGAAAATTTTGCGCATTATACCGAATAATGGGCTATTTTCTGCGTTTGATATGTAAAAAAATGGTTTTTTTCAAGTTTGAGATTAACGCGCTTCGTCAATCCAAGCCATTTGAATGCCTTCAAGCAAACCTTCGGTCGATTTAGTCGGATCATCACTAAAATCAGGGAGCGCACATACCCATGCATGGAGGTCTGTGAAACGAATCCATTGTGGATCTACATCTGGATGCGCTTCATATAATTCAATGGCGATATCGAGCGTATCTGTCCAACGTAAGCCCATCTTGATTCCTCTATATACAGTCTTAATCTTGAGCACTACTTTAGCAAAAAGCTCACCCTAGCGTATAGCGCTATGTCAATGTATACCGCAAGGCTGTCGTTCCGATCATAAAAAAAGCACTAAAGTACAATCTGAAACAAGGGTGCAGCCAAAATAATGGCACTGGCAACACTGGCCCCTATCAGTGCACCCACAATGACATCGGTAGGATAATGCAGACCTAAAACCATACGTGACACTGCAACCAAAAGAGTAAAAGGCAACATCACCAGCAATAACATGGGTTGAATATAACCAAAGACCACAGTTGCCATCACCGCATGTAAAGTATGACCGGAAGGAAAACTAAAGTGATCGAGTGGTCGTTCACCCAAATGAATCACCTGATGAACTTGATAAGGTCGAGGTCGCGTGGTTTTGGTTTTAAGTAGTTTATACAGAGCCGTACCGACGGATGAACCCATCAGTAAATATATAATTTGTAGGCTATACGCGATACCTTGTAGCATCCAAACCATAAACAGCATGGCATACCAAAACATCCCATCGCCTAAACGACTGATGACTTTGAAAAATAGTGCAATATTTTGACGATGTGAAAAGTGATTCAGGTAAAGACAAGCTTTTAAATCGAGATCGAGTATTCTTATTCTGGTATTTTTAAAATTCATTTTCACCTACTCCCATAGGTTTATGCCGTAATTTCAGTCTCCTGTACGACACGATAAAATGCCTGTTCAAGCTGTTGTACGCTGTAAATCCAGCCAACGCTTTGCACGTTTTTCATGGCTTGCTGCCCCATGCCATGCAAGATTTTATTGTTCGGAAGTTGCTTCATATTTCGGATAAATTGTTGTTTCTGCCCCAAAGGACTGAGCCATGCGGTGTTTACATCTAAATGTAATTTCGCTGCGGCATAATCATAGGCGACCACAGGTAACGCACTTGCCATAGCCTCCAAGATCACATTGCCAAAGGTTTCGGTCTGACTGGCAAATACAAACACATCCGCACTGGCGAAAGTTTCAGCAAGCACTGTGCCACTTAAACTTCCCGTAAAAATAACCCCTGTCGTACGGCAATATTTTTCCAATCGCGCTCGATCTGGACCATCCCCCACAATGACCAACTTCAACTTTCTGTCAGGTTCACGGCGCATATCGAGGTATGTATCGATTAACAGTTGTATTTCTTTTTCAGGAGAAATTCGTCCGACATAGAGCATCACGGTGGTGTTTTCGCAGGCACCCCATTTTCGACGTTGTAGAGTTGACCTAAAAACGGGAGAAAATTTCTCTACATCCACACCCGTTTTAATGACTTCAATTGGACAGGTCACTCCAAAGTCCAGAATCGCTTGTGCGGTGTCTTGACTGGGCACACATGTGAGTTGGGTATTGTTATGGAACCACTTTAAATAATGCTGAATCGGCTTGACTAAAAAGGCCAAATCATAGAACCGACTGAAGTCCTGAAATGCAGAATGAAAGCCACTACTTATTGGGATATTTCTGGATTTTGCAGATTGGAGTACGGCCAAACCAAGAGGTCCTTCCGTAACCACATGCACAATATCTGGTTTAAACTCATCAAGCGCTTTAGACACTTTTCGATATTGCGGCCAACCAAATTGCATTTGAGTGTATTTAGGAATGACCTGCCCAGTGACTAAGCATTCTTTGTTGGGTGAAAAATCTACGCATTTTTGTTTTTGATCCGGTCTTATCAGTAAAATTTTGTGACCCAGTCGCTGCAAACCTTTACAAATTTGAACTAAGGATAGCGCTACACCATTCAGCTCAGGTGGCCAAGTTTCAGTGACAATCGCAATTTTTAATCTTGCACGAACAAGTCCTTCGACCACCTGTGCTTCTGAATCTATATGATTTTGACGTTTGAAATGAAAACGATTGCTCTCAAATAATGTTTTTTGTCTAGATAATGCAGTGTCCATGACGCTCATCACCACAGCTCAACGTTTTTTCTCTTGCTTTAGACTGTAGCGCACAAAAATTTCATTATGATGATGATTTGATTAAACACTTGTCATATTCGTAAAGCACAAAGGTATTTTTACACATCGCCAATTCAAAAAACGAACTCCAATTAAAAGCAGTTCAAATTTGAAGCAAAATGAATAAAGCAATATGAATAATGAGTATGTGCTTCATGTACAGCCAGCAATCCTTTCTAACTTTCAACGCTCATCATGAACAACCTTAGTCAGCAACCCATTGTTCACTTGGAATAACTGTCCCTGACCAAAATCAATTTGCTGTTTTTCACCCTGTAAATTTGGAAAGCCAACGATTTTTTCAAGTTGTGGTGAACGCTGATATTTTGTAGTTTTCGGGTTATACATCCAGTAAATATAACGCTTGTCTGTGACTTTTCGGTCTTGAGACAGGTCTGATAAAATCACGTCATAATGACCATCAAAATTTATATCCATATAGCCAATACTGTTTGGATAGGCTGAAAAACCTGTCAAAGTTTGCGCAACGGTGTTGTTGGTTTTATTGATCACATCGACACGGGTTAGCAATTGTTCTTGCGCTTGAGTGTCTGCTTTTACACCATAAAATTTAAAGGTAAATAAGGGCTTATTTTCTACTTTAAATGCAGGCTCAAACTGCACCAGATGATTCATTCCTGCTTGATCAATCAGGTTTGACTGGAGCACCCCTGAATTCACATTGAGATTCCCTATAATTTGCGCAATATCGTCTCTATCAAGCGAATCCGTTTCTACCGCTTTTAAGTCCAGTTCATTACCTTTTTGCGTACCACGGAACTCGATATTTTTGTTTTCACTTAAGTCATATAGGGTGCCATGAGGTTTCGCGATACCCGCATACAGGTTAAGGAAATAGCGATCATCTGTCGATTTCAACATGCGTTGCATCGACAC
>CAZOGM010000013.1:27380-59095 GCA_964579445.1 uncultured Acinetobacter sp. | reverse complement strand
AATGATGTAGATGAGTAGCCAGCCATGATCAATGACAATTTTGACGATTTTAAAGCAGATAAATTTGAGGAAGATGAATTTGATCGTGAAGTCACCCGTATTCCACAGCATCAACATATTAAGCCATTGGGTAAAATGATCTTGGCGGAAGCCAATGAATATTTAAACAGCCTCAATGCCACCGAACACGGTTACCTGCTCAAAACGTTAAATACATTCTCTGAAAATGAACCGTATTTTAAAGTCTTGATGGATGAATTAGATCAGCCTACTGATGCCAAAGTTGCTAATGATGCGTTGAACTTTATGCATTTTTGGAAGCTTATCGAGCAAAATGAAGCAGATTTGGACAGCTTTAACCTTTTAAACCTGATCAATACCGACTATTTCCAAGCACAGCTTTTAACAGCTTTTGATGCATTAGAGATCGGTGAGCACAAGGCTCAGCGCCGCGTGGTGATTCAAGAAGCATTTAAACTGTACGAACACCACTATTTTGCAGGTTGTATTCCACTTTTATATGGTCAGTTGGAAGGTTTACTCACCGATGTTTTAATTGCTCAAGCATATTTGAAGCAAAATGACACCAAGTTTGTCGATGTTTATAAAATTGTACCAGGCTTAAAAGCGAATGAAATTAAAAGCTTGTGGCATAAAGCTAAAATTGCCTCTGAGCTGAATCGTTATTTTACAGAAATTGCAGCTTATAAAATGGACAGCAGTTCAACCGTGACCATGACACGTCATAATATTTTGCACGGTACGGACGTGAATCATTTCACTCAAGAGCGCAGCTTTATTTTGTTTATTTGGCTGTTCTCTGCAATTAGTTTTATGAGTACTTTGAAAAAGTAAATCATGATGCTCAGCATAGCTTGCTGAAACATATTGGATGAAACACACAAATGAAGCGAGTCTCTATGGCCCGCTTCATTTTTTTTAAATAAAATTTCGTTTCAGCTTTTATCTTTAACGCTACATTCTGTAGCTCAATTGTGTCTAATTGATAGTTTCACACTTTATTATTGAAAATCAGGGTAATGTATCCATGTAGATATTGTTAGACAATATAACGAGCGATGAGGACAAAATAATGACAAATGATAAACCAGTAACTGACTTGAAAAACAAAGCATCACAACTTGGTGACGATATTAAACACAAAGCACAAGAAGCCAAGCTTGACGGTGAAAAAGCCTTGAATGATTTAAAACATTCGGCGAAAGAAGCGAAGCTTGAAGGCGAGAAAAAGCTGGATGAGTTAAAACGAGAGACAGAAGCCAAGCAAGCTGAGAACCAAGCTACGACAGAAGAAAAAGTTGATGAGGCGAAAACCAAGGCTGCTGAATTAAAAGATCAAGCACAGGAGAAACTGGATCATCTCAAAAATGAAGCCAGCCACAAATTAGATGAGGCTAAACTTAAAGCAACTGAGCTTAAACATGATGCATCAGTGAAGCTCGATGAGCTCAAAGTTCAAGCGACAGAAAAATTTGATGATTTAAAGAAAAAGGCAACAGAGACCTTAAACAAATTTAAGGGCAATGATAAAGCTTAGTAATTGCGATGATTGAGTAATTGAATTGCTAAAGTATAACTTTATCATTTAAATTATTGATCATAAATGATCTTTGCTGCTTCAATCAAATGATAAACTGAAAAAGGAGTGATTAATAATCGCTCCTTTTTTATGTGGCGTGTTTGGGTGCTTGAACTAAATTACTATTTCTGCTGAATCTTTATATTGATTTTAAAAGGCTTTTTGTTGCGATTCAATTTTGCGCACCTGATCTTGAACCACAGTGACTGAATAAATCGTTTGATCAATTTCATAGTCATAGATCATTGCACTGAGCTTTTGATCTGTATGTAACCAAGTCGTAGATTTCATCATGCTAGGGGATTGTGCAGTTTTTGAAATAAGTTGATTCAAGCTATCGCCAACTATGACTTGTTGCCCAGTAGAAGTACGAAAACTCGAAATTTCATTCGCAGCAAAACTTAAATGACTCACAAAGAGCAGTGTGATCAAGCAAAATATTTTTTTCATTTCCCATTCCAATACTTATAATTTTTAACATTAAT
Organism: uncultured Acinetobacter sp.; assembly: GCA_964579445.1. Lineage (GTDB taxonomy): Bacteria > Pseudomonadota > Gammaproteobacteria > Pseudomonadales > Moraxellaceae > Acinetobacter. The sequence goes on along the minus strand of CAZOGM010000013.1, from coordinate 57,010 downwards.
TTAAAATAGTGTGACTAATTTAACATAAATAAATGTAATCATATTTTGTTTTATGTGTGACGTAATTAAACTAAACCAACCTAATGACTCGGATTTAGTGCATCCATTCGAGATTTAAGCTGCGAGTTGATTTAAACTATGTCCAATGGACCGTTAAACGAACGGTTAAACAGTATGTTGGTTTTGGAGCAAAATTATGTCGTGGCTTTCTTCCCTAAAATCTGTGTTTTCACCTGCCCAAGAAGTGAATGAAGAAGAAGTCCAAAGCGTTTTGCAAAGCTATTTATTGCCAAACTCCAACGACGCACTTAAAGACCGAATTACCCAAGTCAATGTAGAAGGTCGTATCTTACAAATTACGATCAACACATCGCCGTCAGAAGCAAACGATTTGCAAAAAATTCATGACGATCTGGCAGATGCTTTAGAGCCGTGTGGGATTCAAGAATTAAATATGCATGTCATTCAGCAAAAAACGGCTTCAAAACCAAGCACGGGTGCTAAGAGTGGCTGTGGTCATGAGCACGCTGCTGGTGAGCATTGTTCTAGCAAATCTGAAGTGAAATCAGCTTCTGACAAACCACAATTACCCCCTGTGGTGGATGCCTCTGCATCTACAGCAGCTACTTCTGTGAAAGTGAAAGTAGAAGAGCCAGATCCAAACAATCCATCCATTCAAAAAGCAGCGCCACAACAGCGTGATGTCCCTAAACATCCTCGGATTAAACATGTGGTATTGGTGTCTTCAGGTAAAGGTGGTGTGGGTAAATCAACCACAACGGTCAATCTTGCTTTAGCCCTACAAAAACAAGGCTTAAAAGTTGGGGTATTGGATGCCGACATTTACGGCCCGAGCATTCCAACCATGCTCGGCAATGCAGGGCGCACACCCATGATTGAAGCTGAACAGTTTGTGCCCATTGAAGCTTTTGGTATGGCAGTGCTCTCGATTGGGCATTTAACGGGGGATAACAATACGCCTGTGGCTTGGCGTGGCCCGAAAGCAACGGGTGCGCTTATGCAACTATTCAATCAAACCTTATGGCCAGACCTTGATGTGTTGATGATCGATATGCCACCGGGCACTGGGGATATTCAACTGACGTTGGCACAGCGCATACCTGTGACAGGTGCTGTGATTGTAACGACACCGCAAAACGTGGCATTACTTGATGCAACCAAAGGCATCGAATTATTTAACCGTGTGGGTATTCCTGTAATGGGCGTGATTGAAAACATGTCCACACATATCTGTTCAAACTGCGGTCATGAAGAACAAATTTTTGGTACTGGAGGAGGAGACAAACTCTCTGAACAGTACAATATTCCTGTACTGGGACGCTTACCGCTGAATGCAAAAATTCGTGAAAATGCTGACGCGGGTAACCCTTCCGTTATTGCTGGTGATGATGCAGCTGAAAGTTATATGGCTATTGCAGAAAAAATTGCAGCGCAATTACCAAATGAAGCTAAAGATCAGAATCGTATTTTTTAATATTCAATGATCAATAACCGTGTAGGTGATTGATTCAATTTTTAGGAAAAAGCAATTCATTCCTTATTAGAGCCCAATTCCGATTGGGCTTTTTTAAATCAAAATTTAAAATCAGGTATCCACATTCTCCGACAAACGGTTGTTAATTGAGTCATTTTAGGATTATTTACTCTAATTTTAATTTCTACAATACATCCACTCCCGTGATCAATGTTTGAGAAATGATATGCGTATTCAAAAATATTTAGCAGTGACGTTGTTTGCTTTAGCATCAGTTTCTGTTCCAGCGACAGCTGCCATTATCAATCAAGTTGATTTCCCTGAAGCATTTACAGCGAAAGACAAAGCTGTAACGACATCGCAAGAATCAATGACTGCTGCAGATACGCAGAAATGAATTTTTGAATGCTTATCTAACTTGTAAAAGAGAGAGCCTGATGCTCTCTTTTTTATTGATGAATATTTCACTTTTTTTTCATTTTATAGGCTTCGAAAGATTAAAATGATCGGTGAATTTAGATAAATGACTGAATCGTGTAAAATTTATATAAAGAATAAGTTATTGTAAAATATATTAATATTTTTAATTTAGATGTTTTGAAAAATATGCTCACAAAGATTATTTTGCTAAGTCAAAATAACTGAATTAATCTGCATGGATTCTTTAGTGGGGTCGGTTATGATTTCATGGCTATTTGTTGGCTTAGTGGTGACGATTTTACTCACACCTGGCCCAACCAACACCCTGTTGGCTTCATCTGGTATACAGGTAGGCGTGCGCAAATCTGCCGTACTTATTCCAGCAGAGGCGATCGGTTATTTGATTTCTATTACCTTTTGGGGCTTCTTGATTGGTAAAGTCAGTAGTCAGTTGCCGCTTCTTCCTACAATTTTGAAGTTATTCAGCGCAGCTTATATTTTATATTTGGCAATCAAACTTTGGCGAACCGCCAATGTTGAGCAGAGTTTTTTACAACCCAGCATTCGTGCACGTGAACTTTTCTTCGCGACCCTGTTAAACCCAAAAGCACTTTTGTTTGCCTCAGCGATTTTCCCAACCATTGCGTGGCGTAGTGCTGATTATTATGTATCCCACATGCTGACGTTTTTACTTTTGATTGTTCCAATTGCCTTTTTTTGGACATTTATCGGCTCGATACTCGCATCCAATAAAATTAAATGGTTGAATCAATCCAATATGCAAAAGACAGCATCCTTAGTGCTGATGAGCTTTTCAATTCCACTGAGTTACTCTGCGATTTTAAGCCTATAATTCCTGCCAAATAAAAGCATAATCCAGTCATTGAGAATCGAGCAGGTCGCCGTGATGGACTTGCTTATTTCTATTCCATAGAAATTCAGTTAAAGTACTGCGCAGTAATTGAAATCAGTATTTTTTGGGAATATAGACATGGCAATTAAGTCTGATCGTTGGATTCGCGAAATGAGCGAAAATCACGGCATGATTGAACCGTATGCAGAAAACCAAGTTCGTTTAGATGAAAATGGTCAAAAACTTATTTCCTATGGTGTTTCAAGCTATGGTTATGATGTGCGCTGTGCACGTGAGTTCAAAGTGTTTACAAACGTTCATTCTGTGATTGTAGACCCTAAAAACTTTGATGAAAAAAGCTTTATTGATATTGAAGCAGACGTATGTATTATTCCGCCGAACTCGTTTGCTTTGGCACGTACCGTCGAATATTTCCGTATTCCACGAAATGTATTGACCGTATGTTTAGGCAAATCGACCTACGCACGTTGCGGTATCATTGTAAATGTAACGCCACTTGAGCCTGAGTGGGAAGGTCACGTGACTTTAGAGTTTTCAAATACCACCAATTTACCTGCACGTATTTATGCTGGAGAAGGTGTGGCGCAGATGCTGTTCTTTGAATCAGATGAAGTGTGCGAAACCTCATATAAAGATCGCGGCGGTAAATACCAAGGTCAAACGGGTGTGACTTTACCTAAGACGTAAATGAACGATTAGTCGCGTGAATATTGCAACAAAAAGCAAACTTTCGAGTTTGCTTTTTTATTTTCATTGAATAAATAACTGAAATTAAATAACTTTTCATTTGTCGGAAAAATAGAGAACTGAGTATCATTATTTTGCTTATGAATATCAAGTTCTATATTATAAAGTGTGATCTATTTTTAAAATTATTAGAGAAGTATGGATTTATTCTCGCTCGAATCTAACTGCATTGTACTGTAGTGACATACTCAGAAATTAAAAAAATATAAAATATGGTGCGGAGCATCGTATAAAAAAGGAAGGTCAAGATGACTACACTCCATTATACGTTTAATGTGAAAAAGGCTTTACTTACAGGGCTTATCAGTTGTTGTGCTTATCAGAATGCTTTGGCTTTACAACCCTTGTCAGATGAAACTTTAAGCTCAACCACTGGCGAAGGTATTGCATTGGTACCACAAGACGCTTTTTTCGTATTCCAAGGTGAAAATTCATCTGCTTCAGACATTATGATTCGCAGTAAAGATACGGGTTACATTCATTTGATTCCCGTTGGACCACTGACCACAGCAGCCCGAGATACCAATAAAAATGGCACTGTCGATAGTGATGATCATTCAGTCGGCAAAGCAGATATTTTTATCTATGGTTTGGCGTTGTCTAAGTCCGATGCGAATCACAATACACGCCTAGCAGCATCCGACAGTTCTGCAAAAATTGGTTCATGGGGTACAGCGACCAATCCTTGGCTTATCCGTGTAGGAACAGAAAATCAAGTGCCTAACTTTGATTTGGCTAAAAATTGCGCCCAAGCCGATGTTAGCTGTCAAGTTCCTTATTTAACCTTTGAAGCACCGCTTTATAACAACGTATTACCCAGTGCTTCTGTAGATGGTGCAGATGCGTATAAATTAAAACTGGCAATGTGGGCAGATGCTTTCGCACTTGATCCCAATAAAAAAGAAGGTGCAGCTGATTTATACCATTTGGGAGAACGTAACGGAGTATCCGATGCTTCTCGCGCCAATCGTATCCGCTTACAGGCCATTTGGAACGATTTTAGTATTAATGGTACACGCTTACAGGTTTTTCAAACCCTTGCTGGAGCCAAAAATGCCGCAGGTATGAGTGAGTTTTATAACAATACTTTAGGGATCGCAGGCTTGATTCGACTAAATAGTGGCGATGCAACAAATTTAAAAAGTACAAATCCGGGCACTAAAATTTTGCGCTTAAGTACGCGAGAAACCACGGATAGTTCTTTGTTAAATACACCAGCCATCAACACTGGATCTGCGGCTCCTATTTTTGATGCCAATGAAGGTCTTTTTATTCATAACTTAAACGCCAACTTGGTTTTAGGTTCACTGTATCAGCCGCTTATTTTAGGTTCTGACGGGACAAATTTTAGTTTAGAGCTGACACGTATCCCAAATAAACCAGAAGTTTATCAAAAAATTTACACAGACTATGACAACCCAACTTCGACTACTTATGCCGGATCAACCTGTAATGTTTACAAATGCGGAACGAATGGTTTATCTGGCTATCAAGCAACCAATGCGACCCACAGTAGTATTACGATTGGTTCAACCGTCTATGACTCACAAAAAAATAGCTTAAGTGCATACAAAGGTTCAGATGCAGTCGGTGTATCTTTTGGTGCAATGACACCAATAGCTCAAACACCAAACGCTGCTATTCCAACAGCATCATTTAAAAATTTAGGTTCAGCCGTGATTGATGGTGTATTAATTCAGCATATGAAAATCACCACGAAAGGACTCTAAGGAGCAATATGATGAAAAAAACACTATTCTTTATGATTGTCAGTGCTCTGCTTAGTCCAGTGTATGCCATGGATATTTTAAGTGATGAAGATTTGAAAATGGTGCAAGGTCAGGCAGGTGCTGATTTGTCGCTGAAGTTGTCACTCAATCAAAAATACGACGAAGCTAAAGGCAAATATGTGCTGGATGATGTGTTATGTAAGGACGTTGAATATTGTCGCCTCGCGTTGTCAGTAAATAATCGATACATAAAAAATGGACAAGCAAGTAGCTCTGATGGCAATAAACTCTGGCTGGTATTTAAAGGAATTCAAGGCACCATTAATGTCCAAAAAATTGGTTTAGATGGCGTTGATCTCACATATAAAGCCAATGGTGGTGCGGAAAAAATCAAGGCGGCAATGCAACTCAGCTTTGATGCCACTCAGCCTATCCAGATTCGTAACTTTGGGTTTGACGCACTTGCCTTTGGTCAAGACAAATTTACCAGCAGTGCAGGTACAGAAGTGGGTAGTTCGGTAGCAGCAGATTATGGCTATTTACAAGTCAAAAAATATGATGCGACCAACGCGCCCAATTCTGCCTATGACCATGGGCGTGAAACAGGCTTTATGGGCATACAAATGAATGGAAATCTTGCTTTGCAAGGCAAGGTCATGGTCTTTGGGTGTGATGCTACGCATCCGCGCTGCTAATTGAGCTAGATTTAAAAGGAAGCGTGATGAAAAACAACAAAAAAAATCACAACAAAATATGGATACTGAACACCTTGGCCTTCAGCATTTTCATCGCGAGCGGTCATGTCTATGCGTTGCAAGTGATCGAAGATGAAGACTTGCGTGCAATCAATGGTCAAGATGGCGTTCAGATATCGACCAGTTTGAGTGAAGCCAATATTGATCAGGTGTATTGGGCAGATGAAGCTGGGCGCGGCAGTACAGGTGCAACAAATTCCACTCTAAAAGCCACAGTCGATCACGTCAACATTCGCCAAAGCAATGCATCAACTTTGCCTTTAGGTGCTAAGATTAGCGTTAATAGTGGCAGTCAGGCTGATAAAACCGGGCTTGATCTTGCGATTAGTGCATCACCCGCTTTGATTACGGCTGACTCCTTTCGGATTTGCAATAACGAAGCTTCAAGTTCGTGTAGCCCTGCGATTGGGAATTTTGCGATCCAAACCAGCTCAAATATTGATTTGAAATTAAGAACAATCAATGGGCTATTCAGCAAAGATAATTTAAGCGAAATGGCATTCGGTATCAAAAATGCCAATATTTACCTCGGTCAAACAGATGTTAAAAATCAACTCAATCAATTGGTTCTAAAGAATTTTAACTTTAATTTTGTAGGACGTGGTGCGATATTTGTAGATGCGACTGAAGGTTTAAGATTACAAACCAATACCCGCACAGCGAACAGCGATAACGTAGCAACATTGGGCAGTACCCCAAGTGATACTTTAGGTTATGTAGATTTAAATCGCGTGAATGATTCTGCATCTAAAAATGCTGGATTTTTAAATACTGGAACCTATGGTAATGCAAAATCTGGAGCCGAAGGTCAAACCACAACATCAGGTTTAAATCTTGAAATAATGCTGAATAAAAATGTTTCAGCCAGTAATCCTTATGCCATCAATGCCACGACCAACAGCCCAGAAGGTGCAAAAGGCTTAATTCGAGTCGGTGCAAGTGGCCGTATGGTCAACTCATCTTTGCAATTTCGCGGTTTAAAAGGTCAAGCGAGTGTATTGGGTAATGCCAATAGTACAGCAGGTGTGAGTTCCAATAACAGTGTAATGGGTGATTCTGGTCTGGCATTTCGAATGAAAACTGAGTTCACTAAAGACAACGATTCTATGCTGGCAGGTGGTGGTCAAGCCACTACTTTAGAAATTGGTGGAGCAGGACTCAATGCTTATGGTTTTGAGTTTAGTAATTTGACGGGTTTAATGCCGAACACCCGAGCATCCTTTGACAGTGGGAATGTCTATTTAAATTTAGCTGACACCAAATCATTGAGCCTTCCAGTGAATAGTGTTTTCCAAAGCAGCCGTTTTGGGAATGGTTTATTTCTAACCTCTGCCTCAGATTACATTCAAAACGTACACAATCTGACGACAGGTTCAAACCCGTATAGTTTAATTGCAGCGATTCGCGGTGCAGAATTTCAATCAATTTCAAGACGTGGCCGTTTTACCACCACAGCAGGCATTGCCAACAGCGCCAATCTATTTACTCAGACTGGACTGGATAATCAGTGGGGTCTAGCTTTACCTTTTTACAACTTGAATGCCAACCTTGCCATGTATGGCACAACGGTCAAAGCGGATCAGGCATTTTACTACACACTTTCAGGCTCTAACGTGATTAAAAACTTGATTGCCACTTCAGGGGAAACTGCACGTTTAGGTTTCTCTCTCGCAATGAGTACTGAAGGTGTAGATAAAGTGAATGGTGTTGCTGCAGGTAATAAGACCACGTCTATTATGGTCATTGATGGCGGAAAAGTTGGAACAGGCGCTACTGCCACCCCAACAGATTATTACATGGGTTTACGTAATATCGATATGCTTCTCAAAGGAGCAGGTCACTTAGGTGTGGAAAATGGCAGCGTAAATGTCAGCTTAAGAGATATGCTGATTGTCATGTCTGCAGAAGTTGCAGCGGGTTACCTACCAGGCACTATGTACAAAACATGCAAAATGAACTCAGCTGCCGCGGGTTGTGCTGTACAAAGTTCAGCGCGTACAAATAACTTTGCAATGCCAGATGATGTACTTTTTGGCTTAAAGCTTAGAGTGGGTGGAGACATTGATTTTTCTTTATTGCCAACCAATTCAATTGATGAAGGCAGTCGCTTGACCGTGGTCGGTGATTTGGATCTAAAAGGGGATGGTAATACCATTCAAATTAGTGATCCGCAAAATGGATCTACCCTCGGTTTAGACCGTATTACAGGTAAAGTCGGATTTAATAACGCGATTGTTGTGGTCAAAGATCAAGCATCGGGTCAAGGTAAAGTGGGGTTCAATACCAGTTTATTGTTAAATCCGCAAAAAACCACCGCAGGTGTATTTAGAGCTCGAGATATTAATTTTTATCCACCTAATGCGGGATCTGGTAAACGCTTAGGTGAACTTGCGATTACAGGCGGGCGTTTGTCTAGTGAATTGAGCATTATTCCTCGTAATTGATCTTCAATATTTGCTTATAAAGATTGATCGGTTAATGGCTGGGAATATTGTGTTTTGATTAAATTTTACACAAAACCACAACCTGTTTTGATGTTATTGGTTATAGTGTGATGGAGTGAGTACTTTGATGACTTTTACCACTATTGTCATAAGGATTATGCACAATGTATAAAACTATAAATGAAAAAAATAAAGTGCTCTTTGTTTTGTTGGCATTGTGCCCAGCAAGTTTGGCTTTGGCGATGCAACCGCTTGATGATCAGAGCTTAGCAACGACCACAGGTCAAGATGGTATTAATATTGGTGTGGGTTTTAATAAAATTGATGTTGAACAAATTTCGTTGATTGATAAAGACGGGATCACATCACCCATTATGAATAAAGACTATAAAAGCCCTGCAGCGTTGGTGGTTGCAGGAGCGTTAAATAGTCCGATTAATGTTAATTTTGTCGGTGCAAATGCTTCACCGACTTTGAATATGGTCATGGATACCGATGGTGGTAATGGTCAAGCTTTTGCCAATGTGGCGGTTAGCTTTGGAAATCAAATTTCTGCGGTTAAAGTGAGTCCATTTGCAGTTTATCTGGCCAGCGCTAATTCTGTTTCAACGGCAAGTAACTCAAAATCTATTTTTAATAGTGCTGGTACATTAAACACTGGGGTTAATAAAATTTTTGAAGTGGGAAGTGCATCTAATAATTTTGAGATCAGCTTCAACAACAGCAATCGACCTCAAATGAATGTGCAGCTGGGTAATGTCCCTCAAGGGCAGATGATCAAGTTTAGTGGTGCTATACAAGCAATTTGTGGTACAGGGTCAGGTTGTCCAATTTCGATTATTTCAGGTGATACTGCTGCCAAGTTTGATTTTCAAATGAAAGCCACCGATGTGGCCAATGGCTTTGCGCTAAACGGATTTTACGCGGGTGTTGAACCAACGGGCGCTGTATTTGGCAATACAGGTCGTTCAAGTAAAATGAATGTCGCGCTGAATAACCTAATGCTCGGTCGTGACGGCGCAAATGCAAGTACAACATTTAATGGTCTTAGTAATGGTTCGATGGGGAGTTTCGGGGCAGTGGGTGCATCCGTTAAGGATTTGAAAGTTAATATTCGCGGTCTGTAAAAATTCAACTCAAAAAATCCCGCACTTGGCGGGATTTTTTTGAGTATAGATTTAATAAGGAAGCTTATATAAAAAGATTACTGCGCAATTTTAGCCAAGACTTCTTCTTTGGTAATGTTTACAGATTCAGCATCACGACGACCTTTGTACTCAAATGTACCCGCATCTAAACCTTTTTCGCCAATCACGATGCGATGAGGAATACCTGTAATTTCTAAATCCGAAAATTTCACACCTGGACGTTCATTACGATCATCCAGAATCACATCATAACCAGCAGCTTGAAGTTCTGCATATAGCGCTTCAGCAGCTTCTAAAGTGCGTGGAGATTTGTGTGCATTCATTGGAACAATCGCAACGTCAAAAGGTGCAATGGCTGCAGGCCAGATAATCCCTTTTTCGTCAAAGTTTTGTTCAATCGCAGAAGCAACTACGCGCGTCACACCAATACCGTAACAACCCATGGTTACTGTAAATGGCTTACCGTCTTGACCCAGTACTTTACAGCCCAAAGCTTCAGAATACTTTTGACCCAATTGGAAAATATGACCGACTTCAATCCCGCGTTTGATTAAGATTGTACCGTGACCATCTGGAGATGGATCACCTTCAACTACATTACGTAGGTCATAAACTTCAGTAAATTGGGCATCACGTTCCCAGTTTACACCGGTCGCATGTTTGTCTGCTTCATTTGCACCTGCCACAAAGTCAGACAATACCGATGCTGCACGGTCCACAATCACAGTTAAGCCTTTTTCAACCAGTCCTTGTGGACCAATAAAGCCAACCGTTAAGCCTAGTGCTGAAATTTGTTCTTCCGTAGCAAAAGTCAGAGGTGATGCAATTAATGGATGTTTTTCAGCTTTAATTTCATTGAGTTCATGGTCGCCACGAAGGAACAGTGCAACCACAGCTGCCGATTGACCTTCTTCAGTTGCAACCCCTTGAACCAATAATGCTTTAACTGATTGAGCAGGATCTGATTTTAAGTACGCAGATACATCGGCAATCGTTTTTTGATTTGGCGTATCGACTAAAGTCAGTGTTTGCGTTGGCGCGGCGCGTTCGCCCACCAGCACTGCTTCAGCCATTTCAACGTTCGCAGCAAAATCCGATTCGGTTGAGAACGCAATATCGTCTTCACCGCTTGATGCGAGCACGTGGAATTCATGAGAACCTGAACCGCCAATTGAGCCGGTATCTGCTTGAACGGGACGAAAATCCAAGCCTAAACGGGTGAAAATACGGCAGTACGCGTCATACATCACATCATAGGTTTCTTGCAGAGAGTCTTGATCTGCATGGAACGAATATGCATCTTTCATGATAAATTCACGTGAACGCATTACACCAAAACGTGGACGAATTTCGTCACGGAATTTGGTTTGTACTTGATAAAAGTTTGCAGGCAATTGCTTGTAGCTTTTTAATTCGTTACGTGCAAGGTCAGTAATCACTTCTTCATGTGTAGGTCCCAGCACGAAGTCGTTGTTATGACGGTCTTTAAAACGTAGCAGCTCTGGGCCGTATTGAACAAAACGACCAGATTCTTGCCACAAAGATGCAGGCTGAGTGACGGGCATCAGCACTTGAAGTGAACCTGCACGGTCCATTTCTTCGCGTACAATCGCTTCCACTTTATTTAGCACACGAACGCCCATTGGCAACCAAGAATAAAGTCCTGAAGCCAATTTACGAATCATACCCGCTCTTAACATGAGCTGATGAGAAATTACTTCAGCATCGTTTGGGGTTTCTCTTAACGTTGCAAATAAAAAGCGACTCGCGCGCATGGAAACTGTCCTAATAATAAGTGTTAAAGCATAAGATTATACGATAGAAAATGAGGTGCACATTTAAAATGTCACCTCATTATAACGGCAAATATTATGACATGAATTTGCGGGTTTGACGCAGCATAAAATTCTTAAAGTCATCTAAGTAGGTAAAGATCACAGGAACCACCACTAAGGTCAACAAGGTCGATGTGATCACGCCCCCAATTACGGCATGTGCCATTGGGGCACTTTGTTCGCCACCTTCACCTAGACCTAGTGCTAAAGGCACCATACCCATCACCATAGCACTAGTGGTCATCAAGATTGGACGCAGACGAGTTTTACCTGCAGCAAGAATCGCATCATACCGCTCTTCACCGCGGTCCATCGCCTTCTTAATAAAATCGATCAGCAAAATAGCATTCTTGGTCACCAGTCCCATGAGCATGATAATCCCGATAATCGAAAATAAGTTCATGGTTGAATTAAATAAGAACAGCGCAAGAAAAACCCCAATCAGTGATAAAGGAAGCGATGCCATAATGGCAGCAGGGTGAATGAAGCTATTGAACTGCGAACCCAAAACGATGTAAATAAACACAATAGACAGCGTAATTGCAGTCATGGCGTAACCTGCAGATTCTGCCATATCTGCATTAGATCCTTGCGTGTCAAAGCTATAACCTGCAGGCATTTCAAATTTTTCTTGTAATGCTGAAATGTCTTTACCAATATCTCCAGCTGGACGACCTGAGGTATTGGCTTCGACCAAAACTTCACGGGCTAGATCACGGCGGTTAATTTGCGATGCACCTAAACTTTCTTCAAAGGTTGCAATGGTGGCCAGTGGAATCAAGATCGGTTGATTGTTGGCATCCATTTTCTGTGAAGTTAAATATAGATTTTGAATATCGCTTGGCAAGCTTCGATTATTTTCACTTAAGCGTAAATTCACATCATAATTTTCGCCCTTTTCGTCTTTCCAAGTGGTGACATCATCACCTGCTAAAAGTGGCCGAATGACATTTGCCACCTGATTCACCGACAGACCCACGTCATTGGCAAGCAAGCGATTTACATGCACTTCAAGCGTAGGTTTCGGCTCTTTAAGTGAGCTTTCTAAATCGACAATGCCATCGACTTTAGAAATTTCAGCCATAAAGCGATCTGAAATTTTCTGTAATTCGTCTAGGTCTGGCCCTTTAATCGAAATCATCACGGGTTTTTGACCCCCAGAAACGGTTTCATCGGCAGAAGCCACAGAGGTGACTGTAATGCCTGCCACGCTTTTTAAACGTTCACGGAATTCATTGTTTAACTCAGATAGAGTTTGGCTACGCTCTTGTCGCGGGGTGACGGTTACGCGAATACTGACATGGTTCTTACCTCGGTCAGTTACGCCATTAATCACGCCATAAGTTGCGCGAACATGCGGATGCTGACGAATAATTTGATCGACTTGCTTGAGTTTGGCTTGTGAATATTCAATTGATGCGTCGACTGGGGTTTCGAAGCGCACTCGAATTTCACCTTTATCCGGTACAGGCACAAACTCTGTACCGATTAATTTGGACAGTCCAAGCGCACCAATTAATGAAGCAATCGCAATCACTAAGGTAATCACGCGAAAATGCAGGGCTAACTTCAGTAGTTTTTCATAAATAACCGTTAAGCGGTCAAGCTGATTAGATATAGCGCTAAAGAAGCGTTTCACTCGCCCTGGTTTTTTGTTTGGATCTTTTTTCTCTGCCCAATGCGCAGATAGCATCGGGTCGAGCGTGAAACTGACAAACATTGAAATAAGTACTGCGGTACTGACTGTCACACCAAACTGATAGAAAAAGCGCCCAATAATCCCCCCCATAAATGCCACAGGCAGAAATACGGCCACAATGGTTAAAGTGGTCGCTAAAACCGCTAAACCAATCTCTTTGGTTCCATCAAGTGCGGCAGTGACATGATCTTTCCCCATATCTGCATGTCGGACAATATTTTCTCGTACCACAATTGCATCATCAATCAGTAAACCAATACTGAGCGAAAGTGCCAGTAAAGTCATCATATTGATGGTGAAACCAAACATCCAAATAAAGGTCAAGGTGCCTAGTAATGCAATCGGGAGCGTGAGTCCTGTAATGGCAGTCGAGCGGAATGATCCGAGAAAGAGCAATACAATCAGCACCGCCAAAACACCGCCTTCAACAATGGTGCGCGCTACATCTTTAATACTGGCACGAATGCCTTTAGAGGTATCCACCACAATTTTAAGTGTCGTGCCTTCTGGAAGTTGCTGTTTAACTTTATCTAAGGTTTTGTACGTTGCATCAACCACATCTATGACATTGGAGTCGGAACTCCGCAGAATATCCAGTGCAACCGCAGTCTTGCCATTTAAAAAAGCGCTGGATTCGAGTTCGGCTTGGCTGTCTTCAATTTGAGCCACTTGCTTTAAATAAATCGGTGCGCCATTTTTAGTTGCAACGATTAAGTCGCCAAAGGCCTGTGGATGAATCACACGAGATTTAATTTCAACGACCAATTCCGAATTGGGCTGTTTTAGTGTGCCGCCAGGCATTTCAATATTTTCACCTTTTAAAGTATTGATGACTTGATCAATACCGATGCCAAAGCTTTGTAATTTTTGAGGATCGGCTTCAATGCGAATCTGACGCTGTGAATCTCCCAGTAGATTGACTGTTCCAACCCCAGTCACCGTTCTAAACTGCGGCACAATCCGCTGATCTAAATAAGAGCTGAGTTCACGCAAGCTCATATTTTTAGATTCGAACACCACTGACATTACTGCACTAGCGGTTGGGTCATAGCGTTCTACAATCGGATCTTGAATGTCATCCCGAAATTCAGCGGTAACGGGCGCAATTTTATCACGCACATCTTGAGCGGCAAGGGTTGATGGAACTTCTAAATTAAACTCAGCAATAATCGTGGACAAGCCTTCGCTGGACTGCGAAATGACTTGTTTTAGACCAGAAATGGTATTGATCTGATCTTCCATTTTTTTGGTGATTTCAGACTCAACCGTTTCAGGAGAAGCCCCCGGATAATTGGTATAGATGACCACAAAAGGAAAATCAACATCCGGGAACTCTTCAACGCCCATGCGCTGCCAAGAAGCAAGACCCAATACCATCAAACAGAACATCATCATGATGGTGAAAACAGGATATTTGACGCTAATTCGGGTGAGCCACATCGTAATAGTCCTGTTTATTCAGCTGAGATAGTGACTGTTTTATTGATATCTTCAGGCGCAAATTTGATGCGACTGATCTGATCCGTTAAATTGAGCCCACTGACAATGGCAATGTTTGAATTAATCTGCTGATCAAGTACACGAATAAAGACTTGCTGAATTTTTTTATTACGGACAACCCATACATAAGCTTTATTTTGGCTGTCTTGAATCGTATCCAGTGGAATCTGTTGCCCCTGAACTACGTTTGAACCTAAGATGAAACCCTCTACAAATGCGCCAATACTGAGTGAGTTAATGGTTTCATTAGGACGTGCAAAAAACTCAATCTGACGACTGGCAGGATCTGCAATGGGTGAAACTCGGGTTAAAGATGCCGTTAACTTGGCTGGATTGCCTTGAATGGTGTATTCGATTTTGTTGCCCAGCTTTAAGGCATTTTGCTGTTCAGCGGGAAGACTGGCTTGAATTTCTAAACGTGATGGATCAACAATATCAAATAACGTCTGTCCAGCTGCCACTGTTTGACCCGGTTCGACTTGACGCTTGGTGATGACACCTGAAATCGGACTGCGAATTCGTCCATCCTGATCCGCTTTAAGCGCTATATCGACATTGGCTTGTTGCGCTTTGACGGTTTCCAGTTGTGCCGTGTAATCTACCTGACTTTGCTCATACTCAACTTTTGAAATAAAGCCTTGGTGATATAAGCGTTTTTTGCGTTGCACCATATTGTTGGCGTGTTGGGCTTGCGCTTGAGCAGACGCTAAATTGGCACGAGCTTGGGCTAAGCGCGAAGCATTATCTTGGTTGTTCAGTTGAACCAAGATTTGGCCTTGACTGACATTTTGTCCAACTTGCACATAGACTTTACTTGCGGTGGCGGTGACCTGTGCTTGAATAGTACTCTGGTTAACAGCGCGGATTGTGCCAGAAAAAGCGGATCGGCGGGTCGCTTCGCCCTGTTTAACTTGAATAATATCTTGTGGGATAAGTTCAATATTTTGAGTGGATTTAGGTGTTTGAAGGGTCTGTTCTTGTTGTTTTTGACATGCAGTTAAACTTAAGCTTAGGCACAGTATTGCCAAAGTAGGTAAGATGAACTTAAACGCTACTCCATCGTTTTCGATCCGCATGTAAATATCCTTTCATCGTAATAAAGCCTCACTATTCAAAGGCTTTTAGTCGTTTAATGATTGTGTCGTATTGTGCTTGTGTATTTCGATAGTCGCTTTGTAACGAATCGATATTTTTTTTGGTATTGGTCAAGTTTTGCATGTTGTAATTTAGACGATCTTCTAAGTCATTCGGTACAGGTTTACCTTTACGGAAATATTCCATTTCCTGACGTTTAAACAGAATGCGATCCTTTTGGATTTGCTGAAGTTGTTGCTTTTGTAGTGCAATGTGTTTGTTAATATTTTTTAAAGAATCAGCGCGTTTTTGTACCGCAGTTTGACTTGATCCATAGGCTTTCTTGAGCTTTAAATCGGATTCTTTTTGGCGAGCCTGCTGTGCACGTAAGGTAGATTGACTCAAGTCTTTTTCTGCATGATAAGCGCGATTTCGGTTGATCACTTGCATGTTGCTATCGAGTGCTTCATAACCATTTCTGATGTGAGCAGGAGTCACTGAACTGCTGATATTGGCCACGCCATTTTTGTCATAGTAACGATACCATGTTGCTTTAGGTGTGTGTGTCGACGCGGTAACTTCCGTCATCAAAAAAATGGACAGAATCAGCGTTAGAACGTACCTAGACGTCATTTTTGAAGAAAGAAGAGGGGCTTTAAAAAAGTCGAAAAAAGTGCTCATTGATTCCCCATAACATCGAAAAGATATTTTTATTTTAGCTATAAACTTGAGTATTTTAGGACTTTGGGTGGATTTTATAAATATATAACTTGAAAATATTACACAATTTGTTTGATGAAGTTAACTTTTTTTATTTGCTTTATGACACACTAGCATTTGAAAAATAAATCCACATTGAAAAAGACAGTGTATATATGTTAAAAAATAAATATTATTGTAAAAATAAATTAGTTGAGCTCTACTTAAAACTTATTGGGGAGAATCATTAAATGGACGATAAACTTCAAAATCTTAAAGTCATGGTTATTGATGATTCAAAAACCATTCGCCGTACTGCTGAAACGTTATTACAAAGAGAAGGCTTTAACGTCGTCACAGCAGTGGATGGATTCGAGGCGTTATCTAAAATTGCAGAAGCAAATCCAGATATCGTATTCGTCGACATTATGATGCCTCGTCTAGACGGCTATCAAACTTGTGCGCTCATTAAAAACTCTCAAAATTATCAAAATATTCCAGTCATTATGTTATCGAGTAAAGACGGATTATTTGATCAAGCTAAAGGTCGTGTTGTAGGTTCGGATGAATATTTAACCAAACCGTTTAGCAAAGATGAGTTATTGAATGCGATTCGCAATCATGTAACCGCTTAACAACTGAACAAAAAGAGTTGATTGGGGAAAAAAATGGCTCGTATTCTTGTGGTTGATGATTCGCCAACTGAAATGTTCCGCTTTAAGGAGATACTCACCAAAAATGGTTTCGATGTGATTGAAGCCTCAAATGGTGCAGATGGAGTGACGCTGGCTCAGGCAGAATTGCCTGATTTGGTGCTCATGGATGTGGTGATGCCTGGGGTAAATGGTTTTCAGGCGACACGTCAAATTGCTCGCGGTGACGTTACAAAACATATTCCTGTGGTGATTGTTAGTACCAAAGACCAGGATACTGATCGTGTTTGGGGTAAACGCCAGGGAGCAGTTGATTATTTAACCAAGCCGATTGATGAATCTCAATTGATTAGCGTGATTAAGCAGTATCTCAGCGCGGGATAAGATATGGCAGCAAATGGATTTATCGAATTACTTCGATTGTCGAAGCGGGGAAATAAAAACTACGCTGGCAATGATCAAGAAGTAAACCGATGGTCAGGCATTGCATTTGAAATGATGGGGCAATTTTTCGTTGCCCCTCTTGGTGAAGTTTCAGAGGTTATTTATCCACCTGAATATGCCACAGTTCCTAATGTGAAGGGCTGGGTGAAAGGATTGGCAAATATTCGTGGACGTTTGTTGTCTGTATCGGATTTAAGTCATTTTATTTCAGGTCAAAGTGTACCTTTTTTACCGACCCAAAAAGTTTTGTGCATTAGTCATAATGATCATTATGTGGGATTGATTGTTGATCAAGTTTTGGGGATACAACATTTTCATAAAAAAAGCTTTTTTTCAGAAAACAAACAATTAGATGAAAAGCTTAAGCCTTATTGTCAGGGATATTTTCAGCAGCATCATCAAGCATGGAATATTTTCTTGTTCAGTCGGTTGTTAAATGATCCACAATACATGAACGCATCAGAAAAATTTATAAACTAGTTTTGACGCAGACGTTGCTGTCGCATATCGGGGGGAAAGCTGAATGGGCTTTAAACTAAAAAAGAAAAAGGCAGAAGGATTTACTCCACAGAGTAATTCGGTTGTTGCAACGAAGTTTAAGTCGAAAGTTGATCAATTTTCAAAGTTATTTGGCGATTCAGATCAATCTAAATCGTACCTACAAATGGCTTTGATCAGTTTGGTGATCTCGGTTTTAATTTTATTGTATCTCTTCTACAGTATTCCTCGTACGAATGATTTAACTAGGAGTATGGGTGAACTACGCCTTTTGTCACAGACGATGTCGCGTCAAGCCAATGACGCAATGGCTTCTGGCACGAAAGAGTCCATTCAAGCTTTAAACGCATCACAGCAAAAATTTGCCGAAAACTTTGAAACTGTGCAAGACATTCATCCGAATAACGAAAACTTAGAAAAAGTTGAAGCGATTTGGAAGAAAGTCTCTGCCGATGTAAGTTTAGTTGCATCACAGCAGAAGCTGATTAATCAGCTTTACGACACCAATATTGCAATTTCAGAAACGATTCCTGAAATTCAAGCCGACTACAACTTACTGGTTAATGACATGGCGAGTGCCAACATGCCAAGTAGTCAGGTGGTCATTGCAAAGAACCAAGTGTTCTTGGCGGAACGTATTCTTCGTTCGATTGGTGCGGTACTCAGTACCACAGCAAACACGCGTGAAACAGCGGGTGACTTCAATCTCGATACTGAAACCTTCGGTACCTATTTAAACGCTCAGCTCAATGGTAGTGCTGACTTGGGTGTGGCACGCTTAAATGATGAAGGAATGCGTGAATCATTGGTTCGAATTAAATCGGACTATGATGCCATTATTAAATCTGCAGCAAGTACCGTCCTTTCTAACTCTGAACAAATTGCAAAAGTCGGTCAGGCTGCAACAGATATTTCTGCCAACTCAGATCAGCTGTTAGATGCTTTAAATAAGTTGTCTTCACATTCAACTTTAAAAACCATTTTGCCGGGTTTATTGCTTCTTCTAGCTTTACTCACATTTTTATACAGCGTATTTAAACTTCTTGTTTTACGTAGTCAGGCAGATCAAATTCGTGTAATGCGTTTACAAGATGAGTATGACCGTAATCAAAACGCTATTTTACGTTTACTTGATGAAATTGCTGATTTGGCGGATGGTGACTTAAGCTCATATGCAACCGTATCTGAAGACTTTACCGGTGCCATTGCCGACTCAATTAACTTTGCGATCGATCAGTTGCGTGATTTGGTGTCACGTATTAATGAAACTTCGCAAGAGGTTGCTCGTTATACCCAAAATACCCAAGAAATTACCCATCAGTTAGCCGAAGCATCTGAACATCAAGCGCAAGAGATTGCTGGTGCATCTACCGCAATTAATGAAATTGCACAATCGATTGATGACGTATCTGCCAATGCCTCTGAGTCAGCTGAAGTGGCACAGCGTTCAGTACAAATTGCATCGAATGGTGCGGATGTCGTAAACCGCTCGATTCAAGGGATGGACACGATTCGTGAGCAGATTCAAGAAACCTCAAAACGTATTAAACGTTTGGGTGAATCATCTCAAGAGATTGGTAACATTGTCTCGCTGATCAATGACATTGCTGACCAAACCAACATCTTGGCATTAAATGCTGCAATTCAGGCATCTATGGCAGGTGAAGCTGGTCGTGGTTTCGCGGTCGTAGCTGATGAAGTCCAACGTCTTGCAGAGCGTTCAGCTTCAGCAACCAAACAGATTGAAACGCTGGTGAAAACCATTCAAACCGACACCAATGAAGCCGTAATTTCAATGGAACAAACCACATCTGAGGTTGTGCGTGGTGCGAATCTTGCTAAAGATGCAGGGGTAGCACTGGATGAGATTCAATTGGTATCGAATAACCTTGAGAAGTTAATTGCCAACATTTCTGAGTCTTCGAAATTGCAGTCTGCATCAGCAGGTCATATTGCAACAACGATGAATGTCGTTCAGGAAATTACCTCTCAAACCACAACAGCTACTTTCGATACTGCACGATCAGTGTCTGAATTGGCCAACATGGCAGACTCACTTCGTGATTCTGTAACTAACTTTAAATTACCTGAATAATAGGTCATTACTCTTCGGGGAGTGGTATTTACATTCGTGTAGATACCACGAGAGTTAAAAGAGAATCATTGGTTCGGTGGTTTTGATTACCGAAGTATAAGTTGATAGGTTCTAGTCTCTGATGATGAGCTAAGCATAGAAGCCTGAGCTATGAAAGAAATATTAAAACATTTAGTCGATAAGACAGTTTTACCTGAAGACAGTTATCTTGATCAGGATGCAGAAATTTTAGAAATTTTTGTGGAAGAACTTGAAGAAATTTTTGAAAATTTACAGCCATTATTAAATCAATGGATGGATGAGCCCGCACAAGACGAGATTTTGGTGACGGTTCGTCGTAACTTCCATACTTTAAAAGGTTCTGGCCGTATGGTTGGGGCAAAATCGTCTGCTGAATTGGCATGGACGGTAGAAGACACTTTAAACCGCGTGATTGCAAAAAATGTTGAGTTAACACCGACGGTTCAAAAGTATGTACGTGCAGTATTTAATCTATACCAATTTAAATTATTCCAAGATTTTAAAAATAACCAAGCGCATACGCTAGATTTCAGACCTTTGGTCCTCTTAGGTCAACAGTTACAACAAAATTTAAGCTTAGAACCTGCTTTAGATAGTTTACTCGATTTGTCTGATCGCTTGACGCATCCAGACGTATTGACTGGACTTGAGCCATTGGTAGAAATTCCAACGACTGAAGCATCTGCTTTAGCAAACGTCTCTGTGCCGCTTGATCAGGAAGCCCATATTTCTGAGTTCAAACATGAAATTGCTACTGAGCCGGCGCTGAAGTCCGTTCCTGTTAGCACTGAAGCTGAAGCATTGTTATCTGTCACATTGTCGATTTTTGTTGAAGAAGCAGAAGAGCATTTGACTGCGATCGATCAGTTTGTACAACATGAACAGCATACGCCAGAGCAATATAATCGCTTAGTGCGAGCGCTACACACCTTGCGTGGTAGTTCGTCAATGGCACATGTGGATGATATTTTTGATGTCAGTACGCGAGTTGAGGAACTATTTAAACAACTCTTAAAACAAGACACTGAAACCAGTATCAACGAAAATTCGCTTTTGGTCAGTTATGCTGAATATGTGCGTGATTATTTGCACCTTTTAAAGACAGGTACACAAGATCAAACAAAGTTTGACAGTATATTGCAACGTTTTAACCATGCCTTTGAGCGCTGTGATCTGCATGTCAGTACCTTGGGGAGTGAAGAAAATATACAGAGTCTGGTGAGTCAACTGGTGAATTTGAATATTGATCATTTACTCGATACCGAATTTGAATTTGATAAACGCGCACGACTCGACTTTCCAGATTATTTTGAGAAATTAACTCAAGAAGCTGAAATCCTAGTAGAAAATACCAATACCTTAGCTGCGCAAGGAATTCATGAATACAGCCTATTCTTGAAAACCAGTTACGATGCAATATTAAACAATCAAGACCTGTTGAATACTGATTATGTATTTGAGCTATTTGGGCGTGTACACCAAGAATTTACTCATTTATTTGATCATTTGGCATCAGGCCAGCGAGTAGTGGTTGGTGATTCCGCACAACGCGCAATGGAAGATTTAAAAGCTTATCTTTTGCAAGATATGGATCAAGTTTCAACGACTCTCAATCAGAGAGAACGTATTGAAACTCCAGACACATTTGAGTTTAATTTTCCTTCAGTTTCGCAAAACCATGATCCACATATTCAGTCAGATCATGACGTAAATGAAACTTCAAAAGTTCTAAATGAGCATGTGGTGCTCAGCCTTAGTCATGTGTCTAACCAAATTGCTGCGGATCGTAAACAGATTGATTCCGATGCTTCAATTCGTGAGTTTGATGTGGATGTTTTAGACATCTTTATCGAAGAAGCGGAAGAATTGTTGGTTGAAATCGATCGCGATTTAAATACATGGTCGCAAGATATTGAAGACACACGGGCGCTGAATAATCTCATGCGTCATTTGCATACCTTGAAAGGGGGTGCAAATATGGTGCAGGCAGAACACATTGGTTTCATCGCGCATGAGCTTGAGAGTATTTATGAACGTGTAATCAATTCGCAAATGGCGGTAAGTCAAGAGTTGGTGAAGTATCTTCGTTTAGTGCAAGATGACGTTGCTGACCGCGTGCAAATGATTCGTGATGAACGTGTGGATTATCCAGCAAGCCACATTGTTGCTGTTCTACAGAAAATCAGTGATCCAAATACTGAATTACATGACAATGATCTGCCTGAAGATGAAATATTTAGAGACGACACTGAGATAGAGACAACTGCTCATACTCAACCTATTTTTGAGCAAAAACCATTTACTCAGCCGCAAGCAAGCTTTGATTCTTCTGGCAACCTCTATGATTTATTGGCACCTACAGCTTTTGGTTTAACGGATGAATCAGCGCCGCAGCCAGAGTCACTATTAGACGCTAAGGCTGAGTCTATATCTCATTCAGAAGCAGAACATGCGTCAGCTGAAGCCATTGCACAAGAAACCTTTGTCGAAGAAGCTGAGGAACTTATTGCTGAAGCACAAAAAATTCTTCCAAAATGGTTTGAACAACGCAGTAGCCGTAGTTTACTGCTGCAACTACAACGTATAGCCCACAGCTTAAAAGGTGGGGCGAAAATGGTGGGTTGGGAGCAGATTGCGGATATTTCTTATGAGTTGGAAACAGCATTTGAAGAATTTGCGGTCAATAACTTTAACTCCAATGCCTATGATGCGTTATTGGAATCGGCATTTTCGTGGCTGAAAACTGCAGTTCTGGAACAGAATTATCAACATTTCAGTACGCTGAAAGCTAAGCTCACCAATATTCATTATCTTGATGTTTCAACTCAGTTAACCGAGAAACTTGCACGTTCAGATCTATTGACTGAACAGTATGCAGTAGAGTCAATTGAAGGTGATGGAACGGAACCACCGTCTATGTTGGGTGAGTGGGATCAGTCCACTCAAGCTGAACACAGTGATGAGATGATTCGTATTTCTGCTGATTTGATCGAGAAAATGATTGATCTTTCAGGTGAGAATGCAATTAACCGTTCGCGTATTGAAATGGATTTAAGCCAGTTAGGTCACACATTGACCGATATGGAGCTTGCAATTCAGCGTCTGGCCGATCAGCTGCGTCGAATGGAAGGTGAATTAGAGTCACAAATTCTTGCCAAACATGATGATTTGGGTTCACGTTATGAAGATTTCGATCCGCTTGAGATGGATCAATATTCTTCGCTCAATCAACTTTCGAAATCACTGGCAGAATCTGCATCAGATTTGGTGGATTTTAAATCGACTTTGGCTGAAAAAATCAAAGATACGGAAGGGGTGTTATTACAACAGTCTCGTATCCAAGCTGAAATTCAAGAAGGGTTAATGCGTGCCAGATTGGTACCATTCTCACGCTTGCTGCCACGCTTGCAACGTTTGGTGCGTCAAGTTTCTACGACATTGGATAAACCAACCGAGTTATTTGTAAATAATACCGAAGGTGAGCTGGATCGGACTATTCTTGAAAAATTAGTATCGCCTTTGGAACATATGCTGCGTAATGCACTGGATCACGGTATTGAACCAGCTGCAGAACGTATAAAAAACAATAAGCCTGTCAGGGGTAAAATTGAGCTCGATATTCGCCGTCAAGGTTCAGATATTTTGGTGTCTTTTACTGATGACGGTCAGGGTATTGATGCTGAAAAAATTAAAGCCAAAGCCATTGCTGTAGGTTTAATGAAAGACCATCAAGCGATTACCGATGAAGAAATTTTACAGTTTATTTTCCACCCCGGTTTCTCGACGGCGGAAAAAGTTACTCAAATTTCAGGTCGTGGAGTTGGGCTTGACGTGGTGCAAAGTGGTATTAAATCTCTGGGCGGTCAAGTCTCTGTGGCTTCACAACTGGGTAAAGGTTCAATCTTCACCATACGTGTGCCAACCACAGTAGCGGTCAGCGATGCCTTGATGGTAAAAGTGGGCGACCAACAATTTGCGGTACCATTGTCACAAATTGATCGTATTGTCCGAATTTCACCCTCTGCGCTTGAACAATATTTCAGCAGTAACGAAGATTACTTCGATATTGACAATCAGCGCTATAAATTACGCTATCTGGCCGAATTTGTTGCAGATCAACCTGTACCTAAACTGAGTGGTGTGGGTCATTCATTACCGGTATTACTGATTAAAGGGAATATGGGGCAAACGACAGCATTACTGATTGACCAATTGATTGGCTCTCGTTCACAAATCGTGATGAAACCGATTGGGGATCAATTTGCTTCTGTCGGTGTGGTTGCGGGTGCAACGATCTTGGGTGATGGTCAAGTCTGTCTCATCTTAGATGGACAGACTATCGCTCGTCAGATTCAAGCCACTCAACGTGAAGATAAAAAAGCCGAACGTCGTGATCATTTACGTAAGCGTGACCATCGTCATTTGGTCATGATTGTGGATGACTCAGTGACAGTACGTAAGGTGACATCGCGTCTACTTGAACGTCATGGTTTTGACGTGATCACTGCCAAAGATGGTATTGACGCAATTGAGCAGCTTGAGAATATCAAACCAGACTTAATGCTACTCGATATCGAAATGCCACGTATGGACGGTTTTGAAGTGACCAGCTTGGTTCGACATCATGAAATTCATCGTGATTTACCTATTATTATGATCACATCGCGTACAGGTGAAAAACATCGTGAACGCGCCTTTAGTCTAGGTGTGACCAACTATATGGGCAAACCTTTCCAAGAGGCAATGCTGCTTGAAAATATCGAAGCTGCTTTGGAAACCAAATAGAGAACGATTATGAGTAATACGCAAAATGGCAGTCTGCTAAATCAGATTCAGACTCAAGAATTACAGCATCTCATCACGGTTTCAACTGGGTTTGTCGATGCCTATATTATTGAGTGTCATCAAAAAG
Organism: uncultured Acinetobacter sp.; assembly: GCA_964579445.1. Lineage (GTDB taxonomy): Bacteria > Pseudomonadota > Gammaproteobacteria > Pseudomonadales > Moraxellaceae > Acinetobacter. Next base: position 31,967 of record CAZOGM010000013.1, on the reverse strand, counting down.
TACCCATGTTGTTACCTCAAAACATTGTATTGTCAGCATTGAACAGTCCGAGTCATGTCCAGTCAGTGAATTGGCATGAGCATGATCTACCTGTTTTTCATGTCAATAATCCTGCACAACCTGTAGCTGTCGCTCTGGTCATTGAAGGTGATGCTATGGATCAGCGCTTTGCTTTAATGTGCGACAAGATGCCCAGTAGTATTCGTGTTCGAATTTCAGAAGTGGTCGATGAAGATCGTCCACTTGAAGATCCAAGCATGCTGCAATATGTGCGTTTAGATGATGCGCTGTACTATGTGCCTGATGTGGAATATATACAAAAAAGTATGGGTATAAAACTGGGTTCATAATAGATTCATCAAGGTATCAACATCAAAAAGGGATGCCTCTGCATCCCTTTTTTGATCTTTGCAAAACGATTTTATAGAAGTCGTTATGGGAGAAATCTTAGCTTAGTAATTCAACCAAAATGTGTTCATAAATCTCAGCCAATGGCTCAAGCTCAGCAATATTCACATGCTCATTGACTTGATGAATAGTGGCATTTAACACACCAAGTTCAAGAACTTGTGCGCCTGTCGGTGCGATAAAACGACCATCAGATGTACCACCTGATGTTGATAGTTCAGTTTCTGTACCCGTTACCATGCGAATTGCATTTTTGGCAGCGTTAACCAATTCGCCCACAGGCGTTAAGAAAGGTAGACCTGAAAGTGTCCATTGAATGTCATACTGAACCTGATGGCGATCTAAAATCTCTACTGTCCGCGCTTTAAGTTCTTCTGCGGTCACTTCAGTTGAGTAGCGGAAGTTAAACAGCATATTCAATGTACCTGGTACGACGTTGGTTGCACCGGTACCTGCATTGATATTAGAGACTTGAAATGTGGTCGCAGGGAAGTATTCATTGCCCTCATCCCAAACTGTCTCACACAGTTCTGCCAACGCCGCTGAAGCGGTATGAATTGGGTTAACTGCAAGGTGAGGGTAGGCAACATGACCTTGTTTGCCTATGACCGTCAAATTGGCATTTAACGAGCCACGACGTCCATTTTTTACGATATCACCAAGCGTGTTGGTGCTAGACGGTTCACCAACCAAGCACCATGTCATTTTTTCTTGACGTGCTTCTAATGTTTCAATTACTTTTACGGTTCCATTGATGGAAGGACCTTCTTCATCAGAGGTAATCAAAAAAGCAATAGAGCCTTTATGGTTGGGATGCTTCGCCACGAAACGTTCAGAAGCCACCACCATGGCTGCCAATGCGGTCTTCATGTCTGCACTACCACGACCATATAGCTTGCCGTCACGAATTTCAGGCGCAAATGGGTCTGAGTTCCATGCTGCTAAACTACCTGTAGGTACGACATCGGTATGGCCTGCGAAACAGAATAAAGGTGCTTCAGTACCACGACGCGCCCACAAATTATCGACATCTTCAAAACGCATATTTTCTATATGGAACCCGATGTTTGACAAACGCTCTGCCATGATATTTTGGCAGTTGTGGTCAATGGGGGTTACAGAGGGCTGGCGTAACAGTTGTAGGCTTAAATCTAAGGTTGCAGATTGCGTCATTGGAGAGAGATCATGTATTCATAGTCTTGCTATCATAAAGCAAGACAAAACTGATTGAAAATGCAAATAAATGAAGCTGTTTATTCATAGAATCAATTTATAAGATCATAAAAAACCCCGATTAGAAAATCGGGGTTTTTTTTAAACTTTTAACTTAGTTATGACGAATTTCGTTAGAAGTTTTTTCAGCAGTATTGGTTACAGTTTCCCCAGCTTTAGACACGTCTTTGCCTACGCCTTTAAACGTATTACAACCAGTTAATACAAACGCAACAACCAAAGAAGCAGCAAGTATTTTTTTCATCATCATCTCCAATTTGTAATTTATTTTGATGCATAAACAGGATATAAATTAATCAGATAGATAAATATGAGAGTTTTATTATTTCTGTGTTATGAAATGTATGTGAGCGAGGAAAAAATTACATGACTCTTACACAGCTGTGGGGAATATCGGCTTGACGAAACATGTAATCCGCCTGTGTCGCAAAATTACGATATAAACCATTATACCAGTAGATCGCATTTCTTGAACTCTGCTCCAAATTTGGACAAATCCATTCCTGCCTTTGCAATCGGTAGTAATGCGCTAAACTAGCGTTTCCCCAATGTCCAATACGACGAAATGAATTGATCCATTGAGGGAGTCCATCATTCTGATCGAGAGCATCATGCATCTGGCTCGGCACGTACAATTGACCTTTAATTACAGCAAGTCGCTTTTGAATCTGATGCTGTTGAACCTGCTCAAACTGAAATTGCTTTTGAGTAAAGTGATTGAGTTTTCTAAGCAATGTGTCACTACGATTTAAACCATACCAATGCGCAAGTAATAAATCAGTCTCAGCCAAATAAAACTTGAGAGCAACTTCCCAATGTTCAATACAGTTTGTATCTAAATTTAGAAGTAAAAAATCCAGTTCTCCACGTGTATGTTTACCCTCTATGATTTGAATGCTATGACCAAGCAGGCGAAACTGATGATATTCAGTGTCTTGCAGCCAAAACCAAAACAAATATTCAAAACGTAGACCCAAACGCGTACTTTTAAGCGGCTTTAAAAATTCAATCAATGCCGTAGGGTCTTGATCGAGTTGAAGCAGCCGATTCACATATCTTGAATAATGCTCTTGCCAAAATTCATCATCATGAAGTTCAAAGCCATGCTCAAGTTTGAGATCACATGGAAGACTTTTTAAAATATTTGGACTGGCAATACTAAAGGCAAGTTGTCTTACGATTGGATGTTTAAATTGCAACCAAGGCTCATAAAACAGGGTCATGTTATGCACTCTAAAAAGAACGATAAAATTTGAGAATATAAATAATCAAACAGAAAGCACTATAAAAGCATATATACTGATGAAATTCATTCAAATGAGTTGCTGTATGAGAATATTGTTTTGGCGGAGCCTAGTCATCCTCTTTGTGGTACTGGGTTTTATAGGGGCAGTGTTGCCTGGCATGCCAACGACGGTTTTCCTCATATTGGCCGCATGGGCTGCTTCTAAAGGCTGGCCTCAAATGGATGCATGGTTACTCAATCATCCCAAATATGGCAGTACACTGCGAAACTGGCGTGAAAATGGCACGGTGCCCCGCAAAGCCAAATGGTTTGCGACCATCATGATGTCAATCAGTGCAGTGCTCATGCTCCTGACAACCGCTCCACTGATGGTTAAAGTATTTACTGACTTGACCATGTTGATCGTTGCAATTTGGTTGTGGACGCGTCCTGAAACAGCCTTAATCCAAACAGAAAAAAAATCTGCCGAGTAAGTTCAAAAGTTCGACACAAGTTCATTAATTCATTTGCAAAGATTGCTCCATCTACACTGACCGAGATATCTGTAAGGAAAATCACCGATGTATACTCTAGATCAAGCTGATGTTGTAATTGATTTGGCATCACAAACCTTGTCTTTGCCTAAGCTGAATAAATTTTACCTGATCTCCAGCGGTGAAAATGGCATTGGTGAACAAGAGAATTCTGGCAAGACGCCTCGTGGTTGGCACAGGATAGAAAAAAAAATTGGTGGCGAGATGCCGCTCAATGCTGTTTTTAAAGCAAGACAATGGACTGGAGAAGTCTTTGACTCAGCGCTTGGCGAATCTCACCCAGATCGAGATTGGATTTTATCGCGTATTTTATGGTTAAAAGGTTTGGAGCCTGGTTTTAACTTAGGTGAGGGCTGCGATACCTTTAATCGCTATATTTATATCCATGGCACTCCAGATAGTGAACCGCTGGGTATTGCAAAATCGCATGGTTGTATTCGTATGCACAGTCATCACATTCAAGAAATTTATGATTTGCTACATGAAGGTGATTTGGTTTATTTGTCGCAGCATAAAATAGGCGCTTAATTTATGTACTGTGCTGTCAGGTTTAAACACACAATATAAAAAAAGTAAAAAAAATAATTTAAAAATGAATGAGATAAATAGGCAGAAAATGAACAAAAAAAGACTTTTTTGCTCAAAATGATCTATTTTTTAATCATTCAAACTGAAAAACTGATATTCGTATAGAAAAGCGTTTGACAGTGTCTGAGGATTCTCTATAATGCACGACACAAACGATGAAGTCGTAAAGGGCGCTTAGCTCAGTTGGTAGAGCGTCTGCCTTACAAGCAGAATGTCGGCGGTTCGATCCCGTCAGCGCCCACCAAGTCTTTTACGTTAAATGTTTTAAGTGCAGCGGTAGTTCAGTTGGTTAGAATATCGGCCTGTCACGCCGAGGGTCGCGGGTTCGAGTCCCGTCCGCTGCGCCACTTAATTCAGATAACACATGGTTTGTACTTTAATAGCAATATTATGTAAGTGCAGCGGTAGTTCAGTTGGTTAGAATATCGGCCTGTCACGCCGAGGGTCGCGGGTTCGAGTCCCGTCCGCTGCGCCACTTAATTCAGATAACACATGGTTTGTACTTTAATAGCAATATTATGTAAGTGCAGCGGTAGTTCAGTTGGTTAGAATATCGGCCTGTCACGCCGAGGGTCGCGG
>CAZOGM010000013.1:19532-27280 GCA_964579445.1 uncultured Acinetobacter sp. | reverse complement strand
AATATCGGCCTGTCACGCCGAGGGTCGCGGGTTCGAGTCCCGTCCGCTGCGCCATTTTCATTCCCTGAAATGAAAATGGTTATATTTTGCATAGACTACGCACTGCGTTTGTCTTGCGTCAAAAATTCAATTCTTGAATTTTTTCCTCAGGGCGCTTAGCTCAGTTGGTAGAGCGTCTGCCTTACAAGCAGAATGTCGGCGGTTCGATCCCGTCAGCGCCCACCATTATTTATCTTCCCTTCAATATATTTTTTGTACTTTTTTAAATCCTCATTGCACATCATATTTTTAAATTCTGATTGAACTCTAACGATTTTAAACTTGTAGATATGTCACTCTTCATTTTTATGATGGATTGAGTAACGTCTAAACCATGTACTTCAATTTTTTATTTCATTTTTTAGTATTTACTATACTATGTGATGTAAATCGCATTTTACTTATTATAAAAAAATATGAGAAATCCTTATCAGCGTAAATCTGCCAGTTCTATTGCCAGTACGATTATTCCGCCACAAGAACAATATAAAAATTTTATAGAAACCATTGTCGCTCAAGCCAAAGTGTATGCGCTTTATCATGATGGATGGGCACTCTGTTCGACCCCTTCAGGTCAACAAACCCTTGCCGTATGGCAATCTAAAAGTATGGCGCAGCTTTTAATTCGTGATAAATGGGCGGATTATCACGTTGAGGAAGTGGGTCTCATTCCTTTTGTAGAAAAAGTCATTCCCTTTATACGTCAGCAGAACACTCAGTTATCGCTTAATTTGATGCCAGAAGGTCAGAATGTATTGGTCTCTGGGCGGCAATTTCTGATCGATTTGAAATCTTATTTGTATCAGCTGTATTTAAAAGATCCGCTCATTTTCCAAAAGCAAGCTTTGCCTTTACCCAGAAAAATAAGATTAAACGACAAGTGATTCTGCACTTTAAAAATAAAAGTAATCTCGTTTTAAATGATTTTAAAATGGGAGTTGATTAATATTCACCTAAAACCCAGCCACTGATATAGGCAAAATATTCTCTGAGCCATGCGTTATAGCGCGTTTCGAGCGGAGTATCTGCGCCATAACAGGTGATATGAAGATAACCTTGTCGAGCTGCAATGCGTTCGGCACGGGGACAATGAAAATCACTGGTCACTACCGCTATCGGTTCACTTAAGTTAATCTGATGCTGTTTAAGAATCGCTTGGCTATTTTTTAAATTAAGTTCAGTGCTTGTGCTTTGGTCTTCTAGCATGATTTTGGAGGAACTAACTTGATGCTGATTTATTAAATACTGAGCCATTACAGTTGCTTCAGTGGAGTGTTGACCTAAACCTAGACCACCCGTCACGATAAGAATCGCTTCAGGTGAATCTAGATGTACTGCTGCCGCTTTATCTAAACGTGCTTGCAGGGTGGGTGAGGCTTTGCCTTTGATGATTCCGCTGCCTAATACAATGATGGCTTCATAGGTATTTTCGCTTATAACATTATTTTTATTGATTTGGATGTAAGCAAAAAATAATCCTAAGGTGCACAGCCAGACGATGAAGCTTGCCCAGCAAAACGTCCATATTTTTTTATAAAATGTAGACTCGGAAAGTCGTCGCGCTAAAAATAACCAGAAAAAAGCATGGAATAAAAAGATGGCGCCGATAATGAGCGGTAAAATGATGCCTAGGTGAAACTTGCCTTGTAAGAGCAGATAAAGACCATCTGCAAAAAGAATAAATCCCAATATGCCAAGTGTGATTCTTATTATACGTTGCATAAAAATGATCGATCAGTTTTGAGTGTTGATCATCATACTTCAATTTCCAGAAATAAAAAGCCGAGCAATGTTGCTCGACTTTTTAGATTTGATTAAATTAATTCAAGTTTAGCTACTCTGTAGCAATCAATAGACATCTCTGCGGTAACGACCGGTTTGACGTAAATCATCCACACAGGCTTCACCTAAAATATCAATCAAGGCTTGGTCGACATCGCTTGCCATACCTTCAATGCTTCCACAGACATAGATGACCGCATCATTGGCAATCCATGCTTTTAAAGTTTCAGCCTGATCTCGAAGTTTATGATGAACGTAGATTTTCTCATTTTGATCTCGGGAAAATGCCAGATCAATGCGTTTTAGCATCGCGGTATTTTGCCAAGCTTGAATGGTATCTTTATAGAAAAAATCATGAGCTTGTTGACGTTCACCGAAAATCAGCCAGTTCTCGGTATAGTCTGCGCGAATACGTGCCGAGATGAGGCTCATCAGTCCCGCAATGCCGGTTCCATTACCAATACAAATAATTGGACGATTATCATCGATTAAATGGAAAGATTCATTTGTACGAATACGCAAAGAGACTTGATCACGAATAGACAAATGCTGTGTCAGCCAACCTGAACCTAATCCGAGCTCGCCTTGAGCATTACTTTGCTGGCGCACCACTAAACGTAAAACCTGTTGCTGTGGAATGCTGGCGATTGAATATTCACGGGTAGGTAGATCTGTAAGTTGCTCTAACAGATGCTCCATATTTGCAAAGGGTTCAACATTGGCATTTAAGTTTTTATTCCATAATGCTTTTGCAATCGTGGTATCTAAGGAATCTACATGCGTATCTGCTGCAATTTGATGCTTGGCCAAAAATGCTTCGACACGTGCATGGCTATTGCCCGGCTGAATTTCTGCGATATCACCCGCTTGCCACTGGGCTTGATGCTCAGCTTGAAGTTCAATATTAAATGCAGGTGCACCTTGGCTGTTTGGATTGAGCAAATCACGTTTTAGTAATTTCCATTGATCAAATACTTTGTCAATCGACATGGTGTGTAGTTCAAGCTTTGAGGCTTGAGCCAGCGCATTATTCCATTTTTCAATGTCTTGATTGTCTGCGTTATTGACTTCGATGGTGTTAAAGAGTGCCTTTGCCTGATTTTGCTTTAACCATGCTGCAATTTTGTGCCCAAAGCTGCAATAGGAATCAGGGTATTCTTGAGAACCCAGTGCTAAAACTGCATATTGAATATGACTCAAATCTAAATTTTGACTCAATATTTTCTTCTCAAAAGAAGAGGCAAGATCTGGGGCATCCCCCGTTCCGTAAGTACTTGCGATGAATAAAATTTGCTTGTTTTGTTTCAGATCTTCTACAGTCAGTTGCTGTACGGATTTGACGGTGACCGGTTGACGTGCTTCTTGCAAGCTGGTTGCAGTGCGCCATGCCAACTGTTCAGCGACACCTGTTTGGGTTGCGTATGTAATCAGCCACGGCATTGCATTTGGATCAATTTCTGTATGTAGCCCACCTTGTTTTGCCGCTAAAGTCAGTTTCTTTTGTTTACGGCGTTTGAGGTAGAGCATCCAACCAGTCACAAAGAAAAGTGGCATTGCCAGTGCGGCAAGCATCGCTATAAATTGATAGACAGGACCAAAGAAACTACCACGGTGCACGGGTAACATGCTGCCCATGATTTTCTCATTTAGCTGTTTATCTTCATATAATTCGAGCGATTCTATTTTTGAAGTTTGATAATTGAATGTCGCCTTGTTACGTGCACGTTCATGCTGTGGAATAGCATCGACAAAGCTCAGTTCAAGTTTACCATCGTCTTTTTTTGGTAGTGTAAATGTGAGACTTGAATATTCACGACCCAATTGCGGCATGAAATCTGTCCACGTTTGGTTTAAAGCCCGATGAATCTGAACAGGGGCTAAGCCTTTACTACGCTCGCGTCGTTCTGAGCGCGCTTCGTTAGAACGTGGCGAGCTGCCTGAATTTGCTGTTGCATTTTCAGAAGGTTTTGATTGATCACGTTCACCACGTTGATCCATCGCTGCCATCTTTCGCTGCGGAGTACTGTCTTCTCGACCCTGACGAGCACCGGTATTGGTGTCGGCTTGCATCGTGGCCTGCGGGCGTTCAACCCCCAGCACTTTAAACATGCCATCACGCCACCAACCATAAGACCAATATAGACCTGTCATCGCGAAAATGAGATAGAAAATAATCACCCATGTGCCTACAACCGCATGTAAATCCCAAATAAAGTTACGACCTTTTAATTTGGGCTTTACCGCAAACCATTGACGCCAAGTATGTTTCTTTGGCCATCTTAAATATAAACCACTGAGCACAAAGAAAATCAGCATGAGGGTACATGCCCCAGTAATCTGTTTACCCACAGGGCCAACCGTCAAATTGCGGTGCAGCTGCTGAATAAAGGCGAAGAATTCACGACCTCTAATTTCAGGTAAAACTTCAGCGCTATACGGGTTAATCATCATGGTGAGACCACGACGTTCACCCTCTTTAAGCACATTGATACTTGAAGATTCAGATGCTTCTGCTGCCACCGTAATGCTGTTAATTTTCAGATCAGGCGCTGTATTATGAAAATGCTGATAGATTTCAGCAGGATTAAGCTTGGCACGATTTTCGACTTGAACCGTATAGCTGTCCTGATTTATCCATTTAAGTATCTGTTGTTCATAAGAATAAATTGCGCCTGTAACACCCATCAAGGACAGGATTAATCCGGCGGTGATTCCTAGAAACCAATGTATTTGAAAAAAAGTTTTCTTTAGCATGTGGGTACAATGGGAATGTGATTATTTGGAATGGCGCAATTATATCTGAAGATTGAGCAGAGAACGTGAATTTTGAGGATAATATTTATTCTCATTATCAATCGCATTGAGAGTTGAGGCATTAAATATAAAAAACCTCCACAGGAGGAGGTTTTCATACAGCTTAAACGGGTTGAAGACTTAGAGTGTCTTTGCAGGACCCACAGTTTCTTTCAAATGCTTACGCACCGTTTGAAATGAAAAGTTCTTAGTATTCATGCGGTTTGGCAAGATGTAAGCGCCTTGCTGACCTTTGACTTTAAAATTCACCAAAATGAATTCTGGGGTATTGTACCACTCGTAAATATCGCTCCAGCCAATAGAACCTACACCTTCTTGTAGTCCCATTTTCTGACGCATAACAATACCGTGCGGTTGAACACCCAACTTGATGCCCGAAATTTGTTGTACTGGGAATTCATTCATTTTGCGTTTTACATACCACTCTAGACCGAATTTACGGACCAAGAAGTAGATTGCAACAGAAGCAAGTGCCACCCAAAAAATAATGGTTGAATAGTTTTTGATGAAAACTAAACCTAAAATAGAAATCGCAACAACTGCAGCCATGATCGCCCAAGCTTTGGTTCCAATTTTATTGGTACTACGCCAAATCGCAAGTTGAGCATTCCGTTGTTCAGCTTCTGTTACTTCATAAGGAACAGGTTGTAGGGTGTAGGCGTAAAGGTTTTTCGCAGTCATAGTGTCATTAACAAGAAGTGTAAATCTCGGCAGAGTTTAGCATTAAATTAATACAATCAGGGAGTATATTGTACTAATTTACTGCGCAGATGCATTGTCTTTTAAATTGTCTTTTAAATCATTTTTTGAATTGTGTTTTATAGGGACGCCAATTCAGTTGCTTGCTCATCACGATCATGACTTAAACTTTGTTTTAATGTACTGAGTTGTTTTAAAATACTGTACATGAGTGAGAGTTGCTGCAAAATAATCAAGACTTTAGTGGACTCATCATCACTGGTGTTTTGACGGTCACGTAAGGTTTTCTGCATATTCTGTAAACTCAGTTCAGGGACTTCATCATACAGCAGCACCCCCCGAATATCGGCAAGTGCTTGTTGGAGTAGGTCTAAAGTGGCTTGATCATGTAATTGTTCGCGGTGTGCTCCTAAAGCGGCAATATAACTAATAAAGGTGTGATTTAGACATAAAAATTCAAAGGCTTGGGTTTTCAGAGTTGCATCAATATCAGGTTCGGTTGCCAGAGTGGAGATGAGTGAAGCCAAGTCTGCATCGCGGTTATGTGCCGCTCTGCGCACAATACGATAATTTAAACTGTTATTTCGGCCATATTGATACTGGTCAACCACTTCCGCTAAATAATGACACTGTGCATCAAGCGCGCGTGAAATGGTATGTGGCAGGCGTCTAAATTTCCAATCTGGAAAAATAAAGGTCACGCCAAACCACGCCAAAGCACAACCAATGACGGTGTCGAGTAGACGAGGGAAGGCTGCTTCAAAACCTAACCCATCTAAATTGAAATTGATTAAGGCCAAAGTGGTAATAAATGCAGTCGCCTGTGCATATTGTTTACTACGCAGTTCGAAAAATAAAACGCCACAGAAAATCAACAGCAGCAGTTGACCTTCAATTGAGGGCACAAAATACAAGATCGCAAAACCAAAAATAATTCCGCCAATCGTGCCAAATATGCGTAAACGCAAACGGCGTTTGGTGGCATTAAAGTTGGGCTGGCTTACAAACAGCGCGGTTAAAAGTACCCAATAGCCATATTCAATGTTGGTCAGTTGTACGAAAATATAACCAATGAGAAGCACAATAGACACACGAATTGCATGACGGAAAAGCACAGATTCTGGGGTTAAATTTTGCTTAATGCGACTGATGATGTCTTCCCAACCTTTTAAATCATCATCTTTTAACTGATTTTCAATGTGTTTATTTTTATCAAGCTTAATATAGCGCTCTGTTTCGACATTACGCAGCTGTGCATCAATGGCTTTTAAGTTTTGCATTAGAGCAAATAACGCGTTGATCCAAATTAAATCATGGTGCTGATCTTGTCGCATTTTCTGTAATGACTTGGCAAGATTATTAAATGCATGTTCAAAGCGTGGATTATGAACATAAGTACTTCGCTGTAAAATACTGTCACTCAAATCCTTACATGCTTTGGCTTGTAGAGATAACACCCGTTGAAATCTAAACAAGATATCACTGTGTTCAAAAATCTTAGCCAATTTTTGATAATCAATATGTGCTGAATCTGCACGTTCATGAATGTCTTGCGCAACAAAATAATACTGTAAACTTCGTCTGGTATCACTTTGACCACGGTCACCTTTCAAACGGGTCAAAAGGGTCGAACGCATGTCATTAAAAATGGCAATTAATTTACCATTTTCCAGTGACAAACTGATCATACTTTGCTGATAGCTGCTTGATGTCATATCAACATCAAATAAGTTCGATTTTGCAAACAGGAAATCTCCCAATGAAGAATAACTATTTGCCAATTGATCTTGTACCTGTCTTGCAGGGAAAACAAGGAAACTTAAGGTTGAAATGAGTCCATACCATGCAGCACCGAGCACTAACAGGGCAGGTTGGGTGTACCAGTCTTCAAATAAATCGACACCCAGCATGGCGTAGACTGAAATGACCAAACAGCCGTAGGAGATAGTGGCGTAACGACGACCCAATGATCCCAATAAAATGAGACCAATACAGGACAGAATCAGCCCTGTTGCAAATAAATATGGATAAGGAAATAGAAGTTGAACCGATGCCGCCGCAATAAAAAAACCAATATAGGTGTAAATCAAGTTCATGATGCGAACTGAAAACCGATCGTCAATATCACTTAAACCCGCTGCGACTACACCCAGCGTCAGGGGAATGGTCATCAACTGATGGCCCATGAAATAAGGGATAAAAGCTGTACCTGCAAATGCAAGAATCATTCGCAGATTGTACATAATTGATGTGTTATAGGTTGTTTTGCGAAGTTTAAGCAGCCAGCTATTCAAAATGCATCCTTATCTGACGATCAGGTGAAACACGATTCGATTACAAGGCGTTCAGTCATTATTTAAACGCTCATTATTTAAATAACAATATCTAAATAACCATCGGATAAATCTGAAAAA
>CAZOGM010000013.1:11618-19432 GCA_964579445.1 uncultured Acinetobacter sp. | reverse complement strand
ATCGGATAAATCTGAAAAAACGTATCTATCGAATTCTGATTATACAATGTAGCCATGTTCTTGCTTGCTTTATTGATCATTCAATAACAGTATTTTAGTCAATCGTTTTCTCAGCACTAAGCTGTTCTTTTAAGCGATGTAACTGCTCAAGCGTACTCAACATTAGTGTCAATTGTTGAATAATAATAGAAAATCTCGATGCTTCATCTTGATCATTGTGTTCAACTAAATTTAATCTTTGCTGAACAGATATTAACAGTTCGTCAGTAGCTGCGTCATACGCAGTATTTAAAAGTAAGGTAGAACGAATATCTTGCAACACTCGATCCAGTAAATTGAGCATTTCAGCATCTTGAATTTGCTCACGATGCGCACCTAAAGCTGCGATATAGCTTAAAAAGGTATGGCTTAGACACAAAAACTCAAATGCCAATTCTTTTTGCGTAGGATCATAGTCAGGTTCAGTTTCTAAAGTCGAAATAAGAGAGGCAATTTCTGCATCAATGTTATTCGCAGCACGTCGAACTAAACGATAATTTAAGCTGTGATTTCGACCGTCGTGATATTGGCTCACCACTTCGGCCAAATAATTTACCTGTGCTTCAAGCGAACGTTGAATCGTTCGGGCTAAGTTACGAAATTTCCAGTCAGGAAAAATAAAAATAATGCCCAGCCATGCCAAAAAGCAGCCAATAATGGTATCGATGAGGCGCGGAATAGCAGCTTCGTAGCCTACACCATCAAAATTAAAATTAATTAGCGCCAAAATCGTAATAAATGCAGTCGCCTGCGCATATTGCTTACTACGTAGTACCAAAAACAGTGCACCGCTGAGGGTGAGAATCAGGAGTTGCCCCATCAGTGACGGCACAAAATAAAGCACGATATACCCTAAAATAATCCCAATAAATGTACCTAAAATTCGCAGATACATGCGGCGCTTGGTGGCATTAGAATTGGGCAAACACACAAATAAAGAGGTGAGTAAAATCCAAAATCCTAAAGGAATATGGGTAATTTCGACCAAGATATAGCCGACAAATAAAACAGTTGATAAACGAATCGCATGACGAAATAGAACCGATTCAGGAGTCAGGTTTTGTCTCACTCGAACCACAATGTCGGACCAACCTTTTAAGTCGTCATCATTGATTTGATGGTATATCGGTAGTTGTTGTTCATGCTGAATATACTGCTCTGTATCGATATTACTCAGCTGTGCATCTATCGCTTTTAAATTGTGATAAAGCGAAAATAAAGCATTAATCCAGCTGTTTTGGTAGTGTGGTTGAGCTTGTAACTTCTCAAGTGATATTCTTAAATTATGGAATTTTTGTTCAAAGTTAGAGCAGTGTTGATAGCAACGACCTTCTAAAATACTATCACTCAAGTCTTTGCAGGCTTTGGCTTGCAAAGAAATAACGCGTTGAAAGCGAAACATAATGTCGCTATGTTCAAATATTTTGGTCAGTTTTAAATGATCAAAATGGGAAGAATTGGCACGTTCCTGAATATCTTGAGCAACAAAATAGTATTGTAAACTGCGCCGTGTTTCTCGTCTGCCCCGATCGCCTTTTAGGCATGTGAGTAACATTGCGCGCATTTCATTGAACATGCCGACCAAACGGCTATTTTCTAATGAAAGTGCAATCATACTGCGTTGATAGCTTTGTGCTGTCATTTCGACATCAAACAAATTTGACTTAGCAAATAGCACATCCGATAAGGAAGAATAACAATGCGATAGTTGGTCTTGAACTCTGCGAATAGGAAACAGTAAAAAGAAAATCGTGGAAATTAGTCCATACCATGCAGCACCGCAAACCAATAATGCAGGTTGCACATACCATGGCTCAAACAAATGCACGCCTAACATGGCATATACGGTAACCACCAAACATCCATAAGAAATAGATGCATAGCGCCGTCCAAGTGACCCCAGTAAAATCCAGCCAATGCAAGCGACGATTAGACCACAGGCAAAAATAATGGGATAAGGCGAGAGCAGTTGTACAGCTGTGGCGGTAATGAAAAAACCAATATAGGTATAGATCATATTCATGATTCTGACCGAGAATCGATCATCTATATCGCCAAGACCTGCCGCTACAACTGCCAAAGAAAGGGGAATCGTTAAGATCTGATGACCCATCAGATAAGGCACAAATGCTGTACCTCCAAAGATAATGATCATACGTACGGTGTACAGAAATGTGGTGTTGTAAGTTGCTTTCTTAAGCTTTATCCACCAAGTGTTCAAAACAGATCCTTAACCGCATTTTCTTTGGTGGCAAATTATAGTCCTATTCATTTGTGAATATTCACTTGTTATATGATTAATTTATCCAATCTTCAGTATAAACTGATCATAACGCAAACTTTTGAAATCGAACCTGTATGTCTGAATCGCAATCTAGACAGCAATACGCCAATAGTTGGATTATTTTACTGGCTTTATTAACGTCACTCGGTCCTTTATCGATTGACATGTATTTGCCTGCTTTACCACAAATGGCAGATGATTTTGCGGTCAGTACACAGCAGATTTCCAATACCTTGCCTGCTTATTTTTTGGGTTTGGCGCTTGGACAACTGTTTTACGGTCCTTTGAGTGATCGGATTGGTCGAAAAAAGCCGCTGTATTGGGGCTTAAGTCTTTACGCCTTAGCCAGTTTACTATGTGTGCTTGCACCCAATGATTGGGCGTTAATCGCAGCACGTGTGTTACAAGCACTGGGCGGTTGTGTGGGTGTGGTCATTGCAAGAGCAGCGATACGGGATCGATTGGATTTACAAGGCTCTGCACAAGCATTTTCCAGCATGATGATTGTGATGGGGCTTGCACCCATTTTGGCACCAATATTGGGTGCTTGGATTTTGCAATTTTTCCCTTGGCAGGCTGTATTTATCACCTTAATGGCAATTGGTCTGTTCTGCCTGATTTGTGTGCATTTCTTTTTCGATGAAACGCTGAATATTGACCACCGTTTGAAGCTCAGCTTTAAACAGGTTTGGTTGCTCTATGGCTCAATTATTCAAGATCCAAGTTTTCGCCTACCTATGCTTGCGGGTTGCCTAACTGGTGCTGCGTTATTCTGTTATATCAGTTCTGCTTCTGCGGTGTTTATGGGCGAATATGGCATGGGTCAACAGGCATTTGCGTATGCTTTTGGCTTTAATGCATTCGGCATTATGATGATGTCGTCCTTAAATAAATATTTAGCACAGAAAGTCGGAGTGATGCAGCGTCTTAAAATGGGCGGAATACTTCAACTGACAGGAGCAGTTATTATATTGATATCTGGGCTAATGAGTCACGCACCTCTGTGGTTGGTTATGCTCGGACTGTTTATGACCATTTCAGCCATTGGATTGACTGGCCCAAATGCGATGGCACTTGCGATGTCTAGACAAGGTGCAAGAGCAGGTACGGCAAGTGCAATTATGGGGAGTGCCCAATTTAGCTGTGGGCTATTAGGGGGTATCGCTTTGAATTTCCTCTGGGGAAGTGCTGTATTGAATATGGGCATACTCATGCTCTTTTTTATCTGCTTGGGTTTTCTCGCAATTCTAAAGGTATCTCGTAAAAATCAGCAGATGATGAGTTAAAATGAATTCACAAATGCATTTATACTGGATGTCGAGTCATTGCTGATTCTGATGCGAATCATGCTAATAGAGATTATTCGGATGTGCTTTTAAGACTAATCTAAAAACACCACAAAGTTTTCAAGAGCTTCACGTGGGGTATTGAACGTATTTACAATATCATCTGGATCTGCATAACCCAAAGCCATACCACAGATCAGTTCTTCATGCTCTTCTGCACCCAGCACATCCAAGACTATCGAATGAAAATGATTCCATGCAGCTTGTGGGCAAGTATCCAATCCCCGCGCTTTGGCCGCAATCATGATATTTTGCATCAGCATAGCCGTATCCATTTTTGCGCCAATTCCCATAGCTTTATCTACTGTAAAAAATAGCCCCACAGGCGCATCAAAAAATTGATAGTTTCTGAGATGCTGCGCAGCCATTTTTTGCTTATCACCCTTTTCAATTCCCAGTAAACCATACAGTCCCCAACCATTTTCACGGCGGCGTTCAATATAAGGCGAAATCCAATGCTTTGGATAATAGGCAAAGCTTTCACTATGCTGTTCTGCATATTTTGGGTCTTGAAAAGAATTGATTTGGGCTGTGCAGACGCGAGTGACTAACTCCTGTCGTTTTTGAGATGTCACCACGTAAACTTTCCATGGCTGAGTATTGGTGCCAGAGGGAGCACGTGCAGCCACACGTAAGATTTCCTGAATCATCTGCGTTTCAACAGGTGTATTTAAAAACGCCCGTGTAGATTTACGTGAGGTGATAACTTGATCAATCCATTGAACTCGTTCTAAATGCATAATTACTCCTTTAAGGCATCTTTTTTATCGACTTTGAATATATACGATAGTCGTATATGATTCGCATTTTTTGAGAAAATAAATTTGTAAGAATAGGATATATAAGCTTTTTTGAAATAATAATCTGAAATTGTGATTGAGTATTTAACATTCACGAATAAAACTTATTTTCTTATTGTGAAGAAATTGTTAGATTAAGTAATGTGTTTATACACATTATGTTACTTGTTGTGTTTTTTATACATAAATATTTTTTATATGCAGTTGAGTGCGTTGTTAATTAAAAATTTTAATTTTTAATTCAACAAAAGTTAAGGTTGCGATCAAGATTGATAATACCTAAATGCACGGATGCAGCTTAATTACAATTTTGGAGTTCTTTATGAGTCAGTTTATTCGTCGCCAATCTATTTTGAAGAAAAGCTTGGCAGTTGCCGTGACCGCAGTAATGATGAGCTCAGTACATGCTGCAACAGAGAAAGAAGAAATTCAGAAACTTCGTCAAGAGGTTGAAGCTTTAAAATCATTAATTCAACAGCAACAACAAGTACAACAACAGCAACAAGTGCAATTGGCTCAAGTAAATACAGCATCTGCACCTGTCGCTGCTGCGCCTGCACTTAAGACTAAAGCAGGCGCAAGTGTAAACCTATACGGTTTTGCTCGTGGTGATGCCAACTACATCATTGAAGGTGCTGATGATGACTTTAACAGTGTGCATACAAGCACAGGCGTTGCACAAGACAAATTACGTGCTACGGCCAAAACCACGCGTATTGGTTTAGATTTTAAAACCAATATTGAAGGTGCAGATGTCGGTGGTAAGGTTGAAGCTGACTTTGCAGGTGCTGCAGGCTCAAATGAGGCTTTCCGCCTACGTCACGCTTATTTAACCTTAAACAATTGGTTGTTTGGTCAAACGACATCGAACTTCTTGTCTAACCATGCACCAGAGATGATCGACTTTGGTACAAACGTGGGTGGTGGTACAGCACGTATTCCACAAGTACGCTATTCACATAAACTTGCGCCAAATACCCAGTTATTGGTTTCTGCTGAAGAAGGCAACAGTACAGGTGCTGGACTTAAATATAGTCTTCCAAATCTAACGGCTAAAGTTACTCAAGGCTTTGCTGAAGGCAAAGGCAATGCATCTGCTCGCGCTCTAGTTGAAAACTACAAATCAGAAACAGCGAATGATGAGCAAACTGGATGGGGTGTTGCAGCCGGTGCTAACTACCAACTGTCTGATCCACTTAAAGTGTCTGCAGATGTATCTTATGTGAAAGGAAACAGTAACTATCTATATGGTTCAAATTCTGCGTATAGCGTAGTCGATGGCGATATTGAACAAAATGAGTTTATGGGTGTTCAAGTGGGTGCAACTTATAAAATCCTACCGAACTTACGTTCAACTCTAGCGTATGGTGCGTTATTTGCTGACGATGGTACTGATTATGCAAAAGCAAATTTGACTGCAAACGAAAAAGTGCAACAAGCATGGGTTAACTTGATTTACTCTCCAGTTAAACCGGTTGACCTTGGTGTTGAATATGTCAACGGTAAACGTGAAACATTTAGCGGTTCAAGCTATAAAGATAACCGTGTGGGTTTAATGGCGAAATATAACTTCTAATTTGTTGTTGTCATCATCGAAAAAAGAGCCTTCAAGGCTCTTTTTTTTATCAGATAAAATATCAGAAGGTAGCCATTTACTGACTGGGTTAGACCAAAGTCTGAGCTAAATTGAGAATAAAAATACAAAATCAGAAGCTTTTTTATTAAAAATCTGCATAATTACCCACTTGAAAATGGCATCTCCCAACCTTTGTGAAGCGATCAATTGTAGTTTTGAGTTCGATTTGAATATAAATCAAACTGTAACTATATGATCAGAGCAAAGCAAACTTTATGTTGCCGCAGTTTTTTGCTTAAAATTTGTATGTTATATAATCAAACATGCAAACTGGTTTTTTATCAATTCATTTTGCATTGATGTGATGTAGTTTTTTTATTAACAAGATTGAATGTTCACCAATTTCACAATTAATATGGATTCAATTCTACGTAGTTCGATGGTGTATCTAACACACTGCCATCAGATTTCGCGTAAGTTTAAAGCGCATATTAGAAAGTCAATCTTGTTAATTAAAATAAGCAGAACATTAAATTAGGAAGTTTAATTATGGATTATGTATTAAATCCGACCTACACGTTATTGCTCGCAGTGGTGGTCCTTTATGTAGGGCGTATCCTCAATAAGCATATCCCGTTTTTAAATAAATATAATATTCCTGAACCCGTTGCTGGTGGTTTGGTTGGCGCAATTATCTTTTACTTTGCACATCAATTTTTTAGCATGACCATTACGGTCAATAAACCAATGCAAGATGTGTTTATGCTGATGTTCTTTGCTTCAATTGGTTTAAGTGCAAATTTCGCTAAGCTTAAAGAAGGTGGTCGACCGCTGGTGATCTTTTTGCTTGCGATTTCGGTATTTGTATTAATCCAAAATGGCGTGGGTATGGCGGTTGCTTCTATGGTGGGTCTAGATCCATTGATGGGTGTGATTGCAGGTTCGATCGCCTTAATTGGTGGTTTGGGAACCGCTGGTGCATGGGGTCCAATTTTTGAAGCTAAATACGGCGTAGAAGGTGCATTACCGATGGGTATTGCCAGTGCAACCTTTGGTATGGTTGTGGGTGGTCTCATGGGTGGACCACTTGCACGCTATCTCATTCGTAAACATAAATTGGCTTCACCTTTAAACCCTGAAGCACGTTTAGAGAGTGATGCAGCACCATTAACGGATAAAGAATATGCATTTGAAGCTCCGCAAAAGGTGCGTCTAATTACCGCAGATAACGCGATTACCACTTTGGGTATGTTTGCATTTTCACTCGGTTTTGCAGAAGTGATGAAAAACCTGACCATGGGTACAGCATTTGAATTACCGACCTTCGTCTGGGCACTTGCTGGTGGTATTTTGCTGCGTAACATTTTAGAAAGTGGCTTTAAACTCGAAATTTTTGATCGTTCAATCGATGTATTTGGTAACACAGCATTGGCATTATTCTTAGCCATGGCTTTGGTTTCTTTAAAACTGTGGCAGTTGGCTGATCTTGCTATTCCAATGATCATTTTGCTGTTGGCACAGTCCATTGCAATGTGGGTTTTTGCTGTTTACATTTGTTTCCGCGTCATGGGTAAAAACTACGACTCTGCGGTATTGGCATCAGGTTTATGTGGTTTCGGTATGGGTGCAACACCCAATGCGATTGCAAACATGCAAGCCATTACCAATATGTATGGTCCATCTCATAAAGCGTTCTTGATCGTACCATTGGTCGGTGCGTTCTTTATTGACCTTGTTAACGTGGTTGTGATTCAAGGTATTTTGAAAAT
>CAZOGM010000013.1:0-11518 GCA_964579445.1 uncultured Acinetobacter sp. | reverse complement strand
TTTGGTTAATTAATTTTGGTTGAATCAATTTAAGTTTAATCAGTTTGAGTTTAAAGTCAGTTAAGCCAAAAAAAGCCTGAGTTCATCTCGGGCTTTTTTTATATTAGACATTCATATTTTTAACAGATCGACTGGTATTGAGTACTCTATAAAGCCTTATAGATTCATAATTTATTCATGACTCGGCGTTCAACTTAAATATTTCATACAGTATTTAATCTGCAAATATGATTTCATAAGCAATATTTCAACACCATATCTACCCATATGATGAATCTTTTAAAGACTTTAAGCGTATGTTTAAGTTTTACACTGGTCGCTTGTCAGCAGATTCCTTTAAAAAATGAACTAGGTTCAAGTCAACCCCTTAGCGATGCACGCTCTCAAATTGATTACAGTGCTTTTAAAAACCGACAGCATGATAAACCTGTGGTGGCTTTGGTGCTCGGTAGTGGGGGGGCACGTGGTTATGCACATATTGGCGTTATTGAAGTATTAGAACAAAAAGGGATTAAACCAGATTTTATCGTGGGAACCAGTGCGGGCAGTATTGTAGGTTCAATTTATGCCAGTGGTAAGTCAGCCGCTGAGTTAAAACAAATTGCGCTAGAGATGCAAGTGAATGATGTTCGCGAGTTTAATATTGGTTTGCAAGGTTTCTTTGATGGAAGTAAAGTTGAAAATTACGTCAATCAACAGGTGGATCAACTGCCTTTAGAGAAAATGAAAATCCCGATGTTTGTGGTGGCTACAGAGCTTAAACAAGGCAATAAGGTGGTATTTAATCACGGTAGTACAGGTCAGGCCGTACGTGCTTCTATTTCCATTCCGAGCATGTTTATACCCGTTAATATTGCAGGCACGGAATATGTGGATGGTGGCTTGGTAAGTCCAGTGCCTGTCAATGTTGCACGTGAATTGGGTGCAGATATTGTGATTGCGGTGGATATTTTGGCGCAGCCCGTCTACACGGAAACCAGCAATGTCTGGGGAATGTTTAACCAAAATATTAATATTATGCAAAACAAGTTGGCGGCTGAAGAATTAAAAAATGCAGATGTCGTCATTCAACCCGATTTGCGTGAAAAAGCCCATATCTTTGAAGTAAAAGGTCGTCAAATGACGATCGATGCTGGAGCACGTGCAGCGACAGAGCAAATTGACAAGATTCAAAATTTGGTGAGAACCAAACTTTCGTATAGACCAGTCCATTTTTCAGTACAGAATGAAGCATTGCAATAGGCAACTTTAGCCTGTTGCTCTGTATCTTACTCAATTATCGGAGCAACTTATTCAATTTGTTGCGACATAAATCGGACATGTAGTGTTTATGCTATTTTCGAGAAAGTATAATACTTAAAAAGATATTTATTATAGTTATAAAGTATATTATATCATTGTTTTATATTTACCATTTGGTATATTCTAGATTCCAATAAATTGTGTATATTCCAAAGATATATGCAGTATTGATGATAATCAAAACAATATTGGGATTAAGGAAATGTCTTTATTTCGTGTTGGACAACACGTCTATTTAGCGTCAAATTCAGGAATTACTTTTGAAATTGTACGTATTAATCTGGATCATACTTTTGAGATCCAAGTGCAAGGTTCAGATTTAAATATGTTAAAGTTTGATCGAGTATCAGCAGAAATGTTGCAACTGGTAGACATGAGCAAAGCTGTGAATAGGGATTAGCTCATATTAATTTACCCTTAAGTCATGCATGTAAATACAGTGATTTAAAAGTGATTAAGATTGCTTAATTCAACATTTTGTATGTGAAATGCAGTTATAATACGCACATAAAATCTCCTGTTTTAAACATATTTGAGTCTACAGTTTTATGTCTTCATTTGATCAAGTGCCACCGCTTGCTGACGATCAGTCAGAATTAACGATGTCTGTATTAATGACGCCAGATATGGCTAATTTCTCGGGAAATGTTCATGGAGGCACGATTTTAAAATTACTTGATCAGGTCGCTTATGCATGTGCGAGTCGCTATTCAGGATCGTATGTTGTGACCTTATCTGTTGATAAAGTGAATTTTAAAGAACCTATTCATGTGGGTGAATTAGTCACTTTTCTTGCCAGTGTTAACCATGTTGGTCGTACTTCAATGGAGATCGGAATTCGCGTCGAAGCGCAAAATATTCAAAAGCGTACAGTGCGACATACCAACAGTTGTTATTTCACCATGGTCGCAGTTGACGAGACAGGTAAGCCTAAACAAATTCCCGCTTTAAACTTAGACAATGACTGGAAGCGCTGTCGTTTCGAAGCTGCTGAACATCGTAAAATTGCACGGTTAAACGAAAATCACCACCCATCCTGCAGTATTTATAAAAAATCAGTCTAAGTCTCTGTAAAATATTCAAAAAAAAAAGACTGCAATTGCAGTCTTTTTTAATGAGCACCAAAAATATTTACAACTTAAATGTTTATTGCGTTTTTGCGAGCGTGTAGCCATCGACAATCATAAACCAATTGCCTTGATTGTCTTGTGTAGGCGCTTGAGTCACCTTAAAGGTGGTTGTTAGTGGTCCAACGCCAGCATCAAAACCGTGTTCATTAAAGCTTTTAATGGGAGAGGACACAGAGGTGCTTTTACCAGGTTGCTGATTACTGTATTCAATCCGACCTTCAGGTGTGATCAATACATTAACGCGGCTGTCTGCACTGATCCATGTTCCTGCATATTGGATTTTGTCTGGAGGTAAGGGCTTTGAGCAACCTAACAGCACCAAAGACAATAGCAAGCATAAGGCCCATGATTTTATATACATTATTTTTATCTCAACTGACTATGCAGAGTGATTGATTTTAATTTTAAGTGTGATTTTTATTTCATTTATATAAAATGTTGTGGTTTTTGTCTATATGATTATGGAGATAATTTAAAAAAGCGTTTAAATGTTTATTAAGCTATAAATATCTTTATGTTGTTTCTTGTGTGCGATTTAAATCAACACGTGTAAAAAAATAGAGCCGTAGCAAGGCTCTATTTTTGAGATTTAAGATGGATTTAAAATTGAAATTTCATCTTACCTTCAATTTTTTACCAATTCTTGCATCAATTTTATTGTGCTGGTTGAACTGGCGTTGTAGTGCTTGAAGAATCATCCGCTGCTGCTTCAGTCGCAGGTTGAGCAGAAGTTGGTTGTCCTGCCCCAGAAGTCTCAGTATTCACTGGCTGTTCTTGAGATGATGTAATCACATCATGGTCTTTTTTATCTTCTTTGCTTGTTGCAGCAAATGTTGAAAAAGCGCTTAGTGCAAGGGTAGTTGCAAGTAATGTTTTAACTAAATTCATGGTGCGGCATCCTTTTTCATTAAATGATGGGTTGATCTTCGTCTCTACGATACGTTCTAGTCAGTCAAACATATTTCAAAAAACGTTAAACAACCCTGAACTCAAAATTAAATTAAACATAAAAATCTGAATGCATGTAGCAAGTAAGTGCAATCAGAGACAACGAAAATCATGCTAAAGCCAGAATGCTGTCAGGGCAACCTTATCAACAAAGTGAAACATTCTGTGTTACGTGATCTGGACAAAGTGCAGTTTTATGTTCAAATTATGTGAAAAAACGGCGTGTTTAAGGCGCTTTAAATGTATGTAAATATGTAGGGTTGCTTGAAATTCAGTCGTTGAATTTACGAAGTGAAAACAATGGAGATAAAAATGCGCTTAAAGTATGATTGGATTTGTGAATCTTTACAGATAAGTTGATTTAAATAATAGATGATTGAAATGCTTAGCTGTCTATAATTTGACTGAGTGGATTAAGCTATAAAGCTTAATATCTATACATATAAACCCGTTAGCTTTTTATTATTTTCATTAACTTAGAGATTGTTCAAACCAGAATTTCGTTCTATTTTTAAGGTCAGAACATTTAATAATGATCTAGTTCAGTGTAAATACATCATAAGTATTTCATTGACTGATCTTTTTGCTACTTCGAGCGCCAATATATTGAAACTTTTTGCTTCACATCCAGTCAAAACGCACATTATTTCTGGCTTTTTAGGTGCTGGAAAAACCACTTTGCTTAAAGCATTATTGAGTCAAAAGCCAGAGCATGAGGTTTGGGCTGTGCTGATGAATGAGTTTGGGCAAATAGGTATTGATCAGAAGTTATTGCCACATTCAAATGGTTATGAGGTGAAGGAGCTACTTGGTGGGTGCTTATGTTGTAGCAGTGAGTTACCCATGCAAATTGCCCTCTCCCGGTTATTGGCTGAAACAAAGCCTGATCGATTATTCATCGAGCCCACAGGTTTAGGACATCCTGCGCAGTTGCTCGAACAATTGACCGAATCGCATTGGCAACAAAATATTGCTATGCGCAGTTTAGTGACCGTTGTAGATGGCTCAAAACTGAGTGATCAAAGTTGGACAGGTCAGCACCTATATGCAGATCAACTAAAAGCGGCACACACAGTAGTGATCTCGCATGTGGATTTAATGACTGATGCAGATCAGGTTGCATTAGAACGTCTCAAACATGAATACCAAGCTTATGCGCAAAATTGGTTAGTTGCAGTGAATGGTC
This sequence comes from uncultured Acinetobacter sp., assembly GCA_964579445.1. Lineage (GTDB taxonomy): Bacteria > Pseudomonadota > Gammaproteobacteria > Pseudomonadales > Moraxellaceae > Acinetobacter. The sequence continues at coordinate 6,952 of CAZOGM010000013.1, read as the reverse complement.
AAATTGAGTTGTCACAACTTGATCAGGCTCATATAGGCGTAACACGTAAAATTCAGCCGCTGTTAAAAATTCAAAAAACTTTAGCTGAAAATGAAACAGTCCTGATTAAACAGTTGCCATATCACTATGTAGAAACTGCACAAGGCTATAGCGTTGCAGGTTGGAAATTGCCTAAACGCTGGCAGTTTAATTTTCTTGATCTGCTCGATTTACTGGGTGAGCAGCAAAACTGGCTTCGAATCAAAGGTATTTTGAATACCAATCAAGGTTGGCAGACCTTTAACTTTAACCCTGAGCAATTTAATTACGCCAGTGGTGAAGAAAATATTGATAATCGCATAGAAATTATTTATCAGTCTGACCGTAATTGGGAAGATTTCGAAAGCCAATTATTGGCTTGTCGAATTCTTGATGATTAATGGGACAGTACGAGACTATTTCTATTGTGGGTTTAATTTCAATTTGAGGTTGCTAAAAAAGATCATTCAATATTGCTCGTGCTTGAACAGAATCAATATCTTTGCCCGTTAGGCAATAACCATAGTATCAGTTTTTAAATCTTCAAATAAAGTTTGTTCTTCAAGCAATATGTTTGCCAGGGATTAAATTTATAGCTTTTGTCTTTAGAGGATGACTTGAAAATCGAGTATGCTAGGCAGCAAATTTGAGGACATTTTCGATGGCGTTAAAAGCGACAATATATAAGGTAGATTTAAACATTGCCAATATGGATGTTCACCAATATGGTGACTACCAATTTACTATGGCACTTCATCCTTCAGAAACCATTGAGCGTTTGATGGTTCGAGTTCTTGCCTATGCTCGCTTTGCCGATGAACATTTAGAGTTTACCAAAGATCTGTTTGAAACGGATGAGCCAGCACTGTGGCAAAAAGACTTGACGGGTCAGCTAGAAAAATGGATTGAAGTGGGTAGTCCAGATGAAGACAAAGTCAAAAAAGCCAGTGCTCGCTGTAAAGAAGTGACCGTCATTACTTATGGCTCAAGCGTAGATGAGTGGTATAAGCGCAACAGTAAGTTAAAAACCTTGAAAAATGTTCAAGTTTTACAATTGACTGAAAAAAGCACTGCTCAAATTCAAAGCTTGTGTGAACGCACGATGCAGTTGCAGTTAAATATTATGGATGGTGAATGGACCTTGATTTCAGATCAAGGACAAGCTGAAATTGAATGGATTCAGTTGCAATAAGTTGATTATGATTGATGGCAGTAGTGACTAAATTGTTGTAATGGAGTTGAATATGAGCGCAGAGTTAGAAATTATTGATTTAAAAGTAGGTGAAGGTAAAGAAGCGGTCAAAGGCGCTTTAATCACCACGCATTATACAGGTTGGCTTGAAGATGGAACCCAGTTTGACTCTTCAATTGATCGTGGTCGCTATTTTGAAACTGTGATTGGGACGGGGCGAGTGATTAAAGGTTGGGATCAGGGTATCATGGGGATGAAAGTTGGCGGTAAACGTAAACTCATCGTGCCGTCTCATTTGGCTTATGGTGAGCGTAAAATGGGTAAAGTGATTCCAGCAAACTCAAACTTGGTGTTTGAAATTGAATTATTCGATGTCAAAACACGTGACTAATTTGTCATGATCTTAATTGTACAATTTTGCATCTTGATGATGTGGTTTTACATCTCAGGTTTTGATCTAAAAGTACTCATCATGAGTACTTTTTTTGACTTATTTTTTTAATATTTTGAGTAATGGCTTACTTGATTAGTCACGATTCATTCAAATTAATCATGCTTGAGCATGTAGACCTGTACACATCAAATCGATTTTTAGCGATAAAGTCATCAAAAGTTGCTGTTAATGTGAAGATTATGTACGCTTAACGTCACAATTCTTCACAGAAAATTTATGTTAATAGTGTTCTAATGTTCCACCTGTTTATTCTACCTTGAATAGCAGTTTGATCTCCCTTTCTTCGTGTTGTTACATTGCGATTCCTAGACTTTTGATACTGTTCATTATTTTTAATATTGAGTTGTCTTTTGTGACTTCAATTCAAATAGAACAGCAGGTTGTTATAGACCTGTAAATGGCAATAGGATTTATATTATGACATCTCATTTTTTTAAGCTTAGCGTCGTGCTCACACTGATGTGCGTAGGGGCGAGCCTTAATTCAGTCGCGATGGCACAAGATAAATCTGCAGTGCAATTGAACAGCTCTTTCCATGAAAATTTGACGGTTTTGTCTTATCACGAAGTGGTTGATGCGAAAAATACGTTGATCCCCAATTATGCAATCACCACGCAGCAGTTTAAAACACATTTAGATTGGCTACAGAAAAATGGGTATCGTTTTGTTAGTGTAGATCAGGTGTTGGCAGCACAAAAAGGCAAAAAAGCACTGGCTGAAAAATCTGTATTACTGACTTTTGATGATGGTTATCAGTCATTTTACCATACGGTTTATCCAATTCTTCAGCAGCGCAAAATTCCCGTTTTATTGTCTGTTGTGGGCGCATGGCTAGTGCCAAAATCTGAGCAGAAAGTTCAATTTGGTGACACTCAAATTTCTCGGAATTATATGCTTAGCTGGCAACAGCTTAAAGCAATGCAAAAAAGCGGTTTAGTTGAGGTGGGCAGCCACAGTTATGATCTGCATCATGGTGTTGTTGGCAATCCCCAAGGCAATACCCAACCTGCGGCAACCACTCGTCTTTATCAAGCATCGACGCAAAAGTATGAATCAGACCGTGAATATACTCAGCGTATTCAACAAGATTTAATTAAAAATAAGCAACTATTTAAGAAAAATGGTATTCAAGCCGCACGTGTAATGGTCTGGCCTTATGGTCGTTACAACCAGCAAATCGCGACACTGGCACAGCAAGCGGGTATGCCTTTAAGCCTAAGTTTAGATGATGTGTCAACTCAAAAAGAGATGCCAACGGGGCAGCTTAGCCGTATTTTGATTCAAAGCGATACAGATACTGCACAGCTTCAAAAAGAGATCGAATCTCGTCAAGATCAGTGGTCAGATCAGCATCGTCCACAAAAAATTATGCATGTAGATTTAGATTATATTTATGATCCAAATCCAGTGCAGCAAGAGCGTAACGTGAGTTTGTTGCTAGACCGGATTGAAGCCATGAATGTGAATACCGTGTATTTGCAAGCATTTTCAGACCCTGATGGTAATGGCTCTGCCGACTTGGTGTATTTCCCCAATCGTTATATTCCAATGCGCACAGATTTATTTAACCGTGTAAGTTGGCAAATTCAAACCCGTACTCAGGTCAGTCGGGTGTATGCTTGGATGCCTGTCTATGCATGGGAACTGCCTAAAACCAATCCTATATCTAAAGATATTGTGGTCACTCAGCAGGCGGTCAAAAGTAAGCATTTAAACATGGGTTATCATCGTTTAAGTCCATATTCAAAACCTGCACAAGAGGTGATTAAAGGGATTTATCAAGATTTGGCTAAGTCGGCTTCATTTAATGGCATTATTTTCCATGATGATGCCACGCTGTCGGACTATGAAGATGCCAGTGTCGATGCTTTAGAGGCTTATGCAAAGCAGGGGCTTCCGACTTCTCTGGCAGAAATTCGTGCAGATGAAAAGAAATTACAGCGCTGGACTGCATTTAAGACTCAAACGATAGATGACTTCTCCTTGGCATTGGCAGATGAGGTTCGTTATTATCAGCCGTTTTTAATGACGGCACGTAACTTGTATGCACAAGTTGCATTGTCTGCCTATGCGGAAAATTGGTATGCCCAGTCTTTAGAGCGCTCTTTAGAAAAGTATGACTTTACTGCAATTATGGCCATGCCTTATATGGAGCAGGTTGAAGATAAAGATCAGTTTTTTAAAGATTTGGTATCACGTGTAGAAAAATATCCAAATGGTTTAAAGAAAACGGTGTTTGAAATTCAGGCAGTAGATTGGCGCAATAACCAAAAAGTATCTTCTGAAGAAATGGCTCAGACTTTTAAATCATTATATGCACAAGGTGTCATGCATGTCGGTTATTACCCAGACAACCCAATTGAAGATCATCCGAATCCAAAAACGCTGAAAGCTGTTTTTGATACCCAATCTTCTGACTTGGTTCCTTGAGGCATAAGATCGCATAATGGATACTTTCCAACATCTTTGGCAATCGATTTTAAATTTTATTTTTTATTATCCATTGTTTATGTCTTATCTGTGGATGATGGGGGCATTGATTTTTTGCATACGTGAAAGGAAAGAGCCTGCTTATCATTTGCCGCCCAGTTTAAACGAATATCCATTGGTAGCCGTATTGATTCCTTGCTTTAACGAAGGAGACAATGCTGAAGAGACCGTTGGTCAAGCGTTGCAATTGCAATATCCCAATTTTGAAGTCATTGCAATTAATGATGGCAGTTCAGACCATACGGCTGATGTGTTAAACCAAATGGCACTTCAATATCCAAAATTACGCGTGGTGCATTTGGCCGAAAATCAGGGTAAAGCGGTTGCGCTGCAAGCAGGGAGTGTAATCACTGAAGCAGAGTATTTGCTGGGTATTGATGGCGATGCACTGTTAGATCCTCATGCCGCACAGTGGATGATTCGGCATTTTCAAAAGCATCCTACTGTGGCTGCGGTTACAGGAAATCCTCGGATACGTAATCGTTCGACCTTACTCGGGCGAGTCCAAGTCGGTGAGTTCTCATCCATTATAGGCATGATTAAACGTGCACAGCGTACGTTCGGACGACTCTTTACTGTTTCAGGTGCAATTACGGCTTTTCGTAAAAGTGCCGTGCATGAAGTGGGCTATTGGTCTCCGAACATGCTGACTGAAGATATTGATATTTCTTGGAAGTTACAGCGCGCAGGTTGGGACATTGAATTTGAGCCGAATGCGATTGTTTGGGTACTCATGCCTGAAACGATACATGGACTATGGAAACAGCGCTTGCGTTGGGCCATGGGTGGGGCACAGGTACTGACCAAAAATATAGATGTGTTGTTTAAACCGAAATTGAATTTTTTGTGGCCATTGCTCCTCGAGATGAGCCTAACCTTGCTCTGGTCATATTTGATGTTATTTATGGTGATTTTATGGATTCTCAATGGGTTATTGCCTGTGGTTGGGTTTCCAGATGTCAGCTCACCATTTTTGCCGTATGGCACGGGTATTTTTATCGGGGCGACGTGTCTGTTCCAGTTTGCAATCAGTATGTGGATGGACAGTCGATATGAAAAAGGGTTAGCAAAAAACTATTTTTGGATGATTTGGTATCCATTCTTATTTTGGATTATTACCGTATCAGCAACGATTGTAGCCATGCCTAAAGTGTTGTTACGTAACGATCACAAACGCGCACGTTGGGTCAGTCCCGACCGCGGTGTTCGTGAAGACCACTAGTGGAAGAGATGTATTGTGAATATTCAGTCCATTATTATTGATATACGCCATCAGTTGCCTTGGCAACAACGATGCTTCACTGCCATGACCACAGTATTACTTTGGGTGGGATGGTTAGTGCTGTGGCAACCTTTGATGATTTCATTGGGAGTGCTGGATCAAAATAATCATCATCTGGTCAATCAAATCATGCATGTGTTTTGGAGCGTGATTGAAAATGGTTTTGTGGCCATTTTAGCCTGTGCCTTAATGCTGTGGTTGTGGAGTAATTTTATTCCCGCCAAATCTGTGAAATATGCCCAAGTTAAAGGTATTAAGGATTATGCTGCCCATTTTAAGTTGCCTGCTGAACAGATCCATGGGTCTCGCATGAAAAAGGTGGTCACGGTGCATCATAATGCTTCAGGTCAGATTGTGAAAATAGAATGAGATTCAGCTTTCAAATTCAAGGAATTATTTTCTTGATGCAATATCGATGTTTAACCCATCTATTCAGTGGATTTGTTCAGCAGACAGGGAAATTAATGTGTAATGGTTAAATTAAATTCTGCTGAAAGCATTCGAGGTTTGGCATGTTTGGCGGTGGTGTTCTCTCATTTAAGTTTAAGTTTTTTTCCATTCCTGCATCATTTTGATCAATCTGAAACCTCTAATTCTGCATTACAGTCTTTTGTTTACCATTCGCCGTTTGCTTTTTGGTATTCGGGTACGGCTGCGGTATTCTTATTTTTTGTGCTGAGTGGCTTTGTACTGTCCTATGCGATTTTAAAAAAACCTGATCAGGCTCTATACAAAATTAAAAGCATGTTGATCAAGCGTTATCCTCGTTTGGCGATTCCTGCTATCGCTTCGTGTTTGCTCATTTGGCTGATGTTTCAAGTGATGCATGTCGACAGTAGTCAAGCCAATGGTTGGTTACAAGCTTACGCCACCCAAGACATCAGTCTACAACATGCGATTTATGAAGGCACTATCGGTTCATTTTTCTTTGCAGAAAGCGACACCAACTGGGTGCTGTGGACGATGCACATTGAGCTGTTTGGTTCATTAGTGCTGTTTTTACTGTTGTATCTCTATCAAATTAAGCGAGTGTTGTTCTTTATTGGCTCTTTGCTGTTACCAGCACTGGCTTATTACCTTAAAGGTGAAGGGTTTTTTCTGGGTATTTCCAGTTTTGTCATTGGAATTTATTTTTATCTCTATGCCAAGACACTGCCTTATAGTGTTGCAATCACACTGTTTTTATTTGGTTTATATTTGGCTGGTGCGCACAATAGCAGTGACTCATACCAATGGATCTATGCTTTTTTAGGTGAACGTACCTACGAATATGGCAACTTCTTTGGCGGCGTGTTGATTGTTTATAGCATTTTGATGAGTCCCAAACTCTCCAATCAATTTGACCATCCAGTACTGGTGTGGCTGGGTAAATTATCCTTCTCTATTTATTTGTTGCATTTGATTGTGTTGTATGTGGTTGGCTTACCTGTTTTCAATTATTTATTAAGCATCGGTCTGGATTATGCATATGCTGCTGTGAGTGCATCCGTTGTATTTATTGGCTTTACCTTATGGG
>CAZOGM010000012.1:44404-61033 GCA_964579445.1 uncultured Acinetobacter sp. | reverse complement strand
ACGTTTACGTGTGGCTTATTACGTTCAAACTTAGCCTTAGCCATGAGATCTTCCTCGTTTACATCGAACACAATTCTAAGATTGCTCAGTATCGACCAATCGCCTAAAAAATAGGCACCCTTAAATACTTGAAAAGCAGACTAAATAGCCTGCTTTCTTTGAAACTGTGTGATCAAGTCACTAAACTGTATATCTGGAGCTCTTATCGAGATTTGAACTCGAGACCTCTCCCTTACCAAGGGAGTGCTCTACCACTGAGCTATAAGAGCAAATATTAATTCTTCAAACTAAATGGAGCGGGAGACGAGGGTCGAACTCGCGACATGCAGCTTGGAAGGCTGCCGCTCTACCAACTGAGCTACTCCCGCACGATGTTGGTACATCCACTTAATCAAAGTCTTAAAAATTGGTGGTGAGGGAAGGATTCGAACCTTCGAAACTTTCGTAGCGGAGTTACAGTCCGCCCCCTTTGACCGCTCGGGAACCTCACCATTTTCACACTTATTTTCAGTGTTATTCCAAACCTAGACATTCAAACTTAAGAGATGGTGCCGGCACACGGATTCGAACTGTGGACCTACTGATTACAAGTCAGTTGCTCTACCAACTGAGCTATGCCGGCGCTTCTTAGTGTTTGATACGTTTCGTATCGGAACGGTGTGCAGTTTAGCAAAACTTAGAATCCGTGCAAGTGTTTTTTTCAAAAAAAACTCTAAAAACTCATAAAATCAAACCATTTGATGATAATTCAACCGCTTTGATCACTGCACGAGCTTTTATTTGCGTTTCATTCCATTCAGACTCAGGGTTTGAGTCCACAACAAGCCCTGCTCCTGCTTGTACATAGACTTTATTTTCTCGAATAACGCAGGTTCGAATCGCAATCGACATGTCCATTTCACCGTGCCAACCCAAATACCCCACTGCGCCACCAAAAATACCGCGTTTTACAGGCTCAACTTCGTCAATAATTTCCATGGCACGAATTTTGGGTGCACCAGAGAGTGTTCCGGCTGGGAATGTTGCTTTAAAGACATCCAAAGCATCTACACCCTCCAGCACTTCACCTTGAACATTAGACACAATATGCATCACATGTGAGTAACGCTCGATCACCATCTGGTCTGTAACTTGGACTTTGCCTATTTTAGAGACACGACCCACATCATTGCGCCCTAAATCGATCAGCATTAAATGTTCTGCGATTTCTTTTTCATCTGAAAGTAGATCTTGCTCAAGCGCCAAATCTTCTTCTTTTGTTTTACCGCGTGGACGCGTCCCTGCTAAAGGTCTGACCGTTGCAATGCCATTTTCTAGACGTGACAGAATTTCTGGTGATGAACCCACAATATGAAACGGCGTATTATCCAGTAAAGTATTGCCTTGGACATGAAATAAATATGGCGATGGATTTAAGTGTCTGAGGGCGCGATAGACTTGTAAAGCATCGCCATCAAAGTCAGAGACCATACGGTGCCCGGGCACGACTTGCATCACATCACCCGCGCGAATGTATTCTTTAACTCGCGCAATGGACTCGATATATTTTTCTTTACCTGTTAGCGATACAAAATGCGGTGCAGTGTGCTTTTTGGCTTGCAGACTCATCGGAGTCGCGAGAATCGCCTCAATTTCATCCAGCTTGGCTTGTGCTTTTGCATACGCATCTGGTTCAGCGGTGTCTGCATGCACAATAATAAACAGCGTGTCTTTTAAATTATCAAACACCACCACAGTTTTTGAGAGCATTAACCACAAGTCAGGCAGTCCGACTGGGTCTGCTTCAGGGACATTTTTTAACCGTGGTTCAATGTAACGTACTGCGTCATAACCCAAATAACCCACCAAGCCGCCAGTAAAGCTTGGTAGATCTGGAAGCTCTAATTTAGAGGGAACTTTAAACTGAGCTTGGAAATCACGGATATATTGAAAGGGATCGCTACACGCTTCCGTTGAAACTGAGCCATCGACCTGCTTAATGGTGAGCTGCCCTGCATTGCAAGAAAAGACCGTAGATTCGCCCAAGCCAATAATCGAATAGCGCGCCCAGTTTTCCCCACCTTCAACCGACTCAAACAAATAGGCTTGTTGATCTTGCTTCAAGCGTGCAAAAACGGACAATGGTGTTTCTGTGTCAGCCAAACGCTGACGATAAACTGGAATAAGGTTATAACCCTGAGATTGTAATTGTTGAAATTGATGCGCTGTTGTCATGAGGAATTCTCTTAAGTTTTCGATAGTGCGACGTGATTAAAAATACTCAAACGAGCAACGCCATCGAAAAACGTTATAACTGTTCATCCCTCTTCCCTTTATACAATGTGCTTTAAATTTCTTTGAATCATTCAACCAATAACTCACACAGATCATCCACAATCTGTTGTGGCTGGCAAAGTCGAATGTCTTCACCATGATTATAGCCATAGCTGACCACAATACAATCGATCCCAGCACGTCTTGCCGCTTCTACATCATTACTCGAATCGCCAAACATTAAGGTTTTATCTACACTTGAATGAAATGCCTCTACACAGTGTAATAATGGTTTAGGATCAGGCTTACGCACTTCAAAGCGATCACCACCGACCACGTCGACAAAGTAGTGATCCATTTTGAGTAGTTCAAGAATTTTTCGTGCAGGTCGCTCTGGCTTATTGGTCACACAGACCATGGTCTTCTGATTCACCGCACCCCATTCTAAAAACTCAACAATGCCTGTAAAGGGTTGAGTGTCGACACACGGATCAGCATTGTAAATGTCTAGAAATGTATTTAACAGGAGTTGATGCTGCGCTGGCTCTACCCCACCTTCAATGTGCTTTAAAACGCTCTCACAAAATAAAGACGTGCCTTTGCCAATCCAGTGGCGGACTTGTTGTTCAGTTATGCTTGGAAGTGCAAGTACGCCCAAACTGATGTTCATGGCACGATATAAATCAAAGGCAGAATCCACCAAAGTTCCATCTAAATCAAACAGCAATAAATCACGTTCAGCCAATCGAGCAATATTCATGTATCAATCCTTAAAACATAAAAGGCATGCGAACGCATGCCTTAACCGAAGAGTTTATGAGGCAGCTTATTGGAAAATGTACCAAGCAATCATGGCTACAATCACCAATACAATCAGTGCCATTAAACCAATAGAAGCATTCTTTTGTGTCTCTTCTTCTTTGCTTGCACAGTGGGCAGGCACATCCATACGATTTAAATCATCTTCAATCGGTTTCACCGCATGAATATCAACATCTTCAGGAATCGGTGCAGGCTTTGGAACACCAACACTTTGCGGCATGCCGTCACGGTTTAACTGCACGCTTGCATCGCGCTCTTTCAGATCAGGCATACCTTGATCCGCCATCGCCTGAGATGCTGTTTTCTCCACTGCTGGCTGGGTTTGCGGTTCAATTTGTGCAGTTTCAGACGTCGCAATTGCTTCCGAGGGTTGTTGAATCGCGTCGACTTGAATTGGCTCAGGCTGAACTTCTGCAACAGTGGCAGGTGTAATAACGGATGCAGGTTCTACTTTTGCTAAAGTCACGGCTTCAAGTTGAGCATGTTTTGGTAAATCGACAGGCTTATCGACCACGACATCAACCGCAGGCTCCAGTACCGAAAATTTATGACTGGCGAATTGTACAATGTCGCCTTGCTTCAATAAGGTTTCATGCTCAATCCGCAAATCATTGACGAATGTGCCGTTTGAAGATTTGAGATCTTGCACCCAGAGTGCTTTTTCTTTTATCAAAAATGCCGCATGTCGACGTGAAATATCCGCAGATTGAATCAGTAAATCAGCATCCTGATGACGACCGACCAACATATCACGTTCAATACTGACTTCGGTTCCAGTGAACTCGCCTGTGATGGTTTGTAACTTCCAAGTCATGATGATCTACCCATTACCCAATATTAATATCTAAATAATCTTAACATGGCATCGTTATATTTCTATGCTTTGACTGTTATGGAACTGCACGCAATGTGGTGGTGGTCACGGTATTCTTGGTTTTCTCAACCGCTTGTTTGGGCTCCACAGACTGCTGAAGCACTGGAGCCTCTATAGCCACAGGTGTCGTGACCACAGCTTCAGTTTGAGTACCACCCGAGGGTACACGCTTGTATGTCACTGGCTTTTCCGCAGTCTTCATCGGGGAAGTCAACGGCAAGCGCTGCTGATAGACATCTTCTACCTGCTCAGGCAGTTTTGAAAAACTTCCGTCTTTATCCATCGCCAGTTGTAGACTATACAAACGATCATAACGCTGCTGCGCTAAACGCCTCACATCTGCATTATCCCCAATAATGGTCGGATGGATGAATACCAAAAGATTACGCTTTTCATTGCTCTTATTGTCTGAACGGAACAGGCGACCAATACCAGGTATTGAACCCAGCCCAGGAAGAGATTCACGGCTATGCATACTGTTGTCTGAAATTAACCCTCCCAAGACCACAGTCTGACCATGTTCTGCCAACACTGAAGTTTTAATAGCACGTTTACTGGTGACCAAATCTTGCGCCTGACCACGATCAGCCGCAACAGCAGAAACCTCTTGCTCCACTTCCAAACGAACCGTCCCGCCCTCACCGACATGGGGAATGACTTTGAGTGTCACCCCCACATCCTTACGCTCTACAGACGTGTAAGGATTGATATTGCCACCTGTAGTTGAAACCGAACCCGTAACGAAGGGGACGTTTTGACCGACCACAATATAGGCTTCTTCATTGTCTAAAGTCACAATCGAAGGCGTAGAGAGTAAATTTGATTTGGTATTGCTTTTTAAGGCTTGGATTAAAGCACCATATAACTTACGCGAACCATCACTGCCTTCACGGTAATCCCCTAGCACCAACGAGCTACCTACGCCATTCTTATTGCCTGCCAATGCTGCGCCCAAGCCCGCTGCACCACCACTTAAATAACCTGAAGCCAAGCTGGTGAGGTTTGCACCGACATTGGAGAAATTGATTAAGCCCACACCACTGCTTAAATCACCGAGTGCCCACTGCACGCCCAACTGATCCGCGTCATTGCCTGCGACTTCAATAATTGCTGCTTCAATCAACACCTGCTCACGGCGCATATCGAGCTGTTGAATCGCAGATTCGATTTCGCGCATAAGCTGCGGTTCAGCTTTGACGACCAGTGCATTTTGAGAGTTGTCTGCAATAATACTTACACCATTGCCATTGAAGCTGGTGATGCTATTGTTATTACTTTGATTGCTACTGTTATTCAAGTTAATTGCAGGTGTGGAAATGCTTGAACCACCCGAGCCTGAATTGGAACTGCTCGAACTATTTGAACTACTGAGCGTACCAGTAATATTATTATTCTGACTGGCATTTGAATCACTCGAAGAATTCACCGCTTGACCGGTAACCAAGCCTTGTAATATTTCTGCCAAACTTTTAGCACTGGCGTATTTGAGTTTAAAGACTTTTAACCCACCTAAACGATCTGCCGAGGGTACATCCAGCATTTCGACCATTTGGCGAATGCGCTTACGCGTACCCATGTCACCTTTAATCAGAATACGATTGGTTCGTGCATCTGCCACAATACGCACACGCGAACCCGATAAATCTTTGGAAGAACCTGTAGATGACATGGTTTCAAGCAATGCAATCACTTCTTCAGCTTGGCTTGATTGCAAGCTAACCGCTTCAATATCATTTTGCCCTGTTCCATCTAGATTTCGAATCAAGGTTTCGAGCTGAATAATATTACTGGCACGATCTGAGACAATTAATGCGTTGGTGCCCTGAATCGCAGCCAGATGTGCAAACTGCGGCATTAAAGGTCTTAGCGCAGGAATTAAATCATTCGGATTGGTGTTTTCTAACCAAATTACCCGTGTGACGACTTGATCGCCACGTGCATTTCGAGATGAGTCGTAAGGCACGCCTGAATTTTTGACGTTACTGTCTGGCACTAAGCGAATGGTATTGCCTGAAGGAACGGCCACCACACCATTGACGTTCAAAACACCCAAAAATAAATCATAGACTTCATTTTTATTCAGCGCTTTGTTGGAAATGACAGTGACATTGCCACGCACCCGTGGATCGACTGCAAAGTTCTTCCCCGTAATGTCCGCCACTTCATTAATAAACGCTGTGAGATCAGCATCCCGTAGATTGATTTTCCACGTCTGTGCCTGAGCGGGCATGCTCATAGCCGCCAAAACAGGTGCAACTGCAACCCATGCCCAAAGTGAGCGATGCTGATTCAAAAAATCCATAACTTATTATATTTCCTAGTATTGTCTATACTTTACACGTTTACAATTCTTGTTGAAAGGTCATCACCTGATCACCACGTTTCACTTCAATTCTAACTTTGCCTTCTTTTTTAGCTTGTTCTAGCAGTTGTACATCACTTTGTCCTTGACCGACAGCCTGTCCATTTAAAGAAAGAATGCGATCTCCTGAACGTAAACCCAATTTGTTGCGTAGTGCCGCAGGTGTTTGATCGGTGACTTCATAGCCCTGCCCACCTGAGGTATTCACCCCTAAGCCTTTCAAATACTGATCACGATTTTCTTGGATTTTATCAATCGCTTGACCCAAAGCATTTTGATTAGAATTTTGCGCAGGCGAAGCAGGATTGTAAGGTTGAACACTATTTGACGACGTTGAATTGTTTTGCATAGCGCTGTTTTGTGTTGTTCCATTTTGTTCTGGCAGCATCGGTTGATTTAAATTTTCAATACCTGAAAATTGAAGCTCTCGCGTGGCACCACCACCTTGGCTGAGCACCACACGATCCCAATAAACTTCTGCCAACTGAAAAGAACTGCCTTCCAAAGTTTGGCCAATCACATAACGATCCGCGACTTCATTGACTTTAATTACCGCAGAAGAATTTGAACGCGGTGAAGCCACAATCACACCCTGCAGTACCAAAACTAGATTAGCATCACTATTAGAAGCTGTCGCTCCTGTTTCTTGGAATAACGAAAAACTTGAAATATTGGGTACTTGAGGCTGCTGTGAGCCAACACTGACTTGTTCCGCTTGCAAAACTTGAGGTGGTGCGACCACCCACCAAAATAGAGCAGCCAACTTCCAACATAAAACCAAAATCAATAACAATAAAACCAGCGGTGCTAAACGATCTGTATGCTGCCAAGAAATCTGAGTAAGCTTATCTTTGAATACATTCATTAAAAGCCTCCACTCAGTAAAGGCTGCCGAGAACTGACCACATAGGTATCCAGTCCCGCTTTACCATTATAAGAAGGAATATTTTGCAATAAGCGCTGAGTCAATTGAACATCGAGCATCAGACTTGAATCCAAACTCAAGTTCGCCATTTTTTGACCACGTTGATCTTGCAGATTTAAACTTAACCTGCCAGATTCATCCGAAATTTTCGCCAATAGAGACGGCATATCCATACGGTCTTGACGTTGAGCAAATTGATAGATCAATGTCCCGCCTGCCCATTGCAATGCACCATCAGCTTTAGAAAACCCAAGTTCAGGCTTAAAATTAAACTGCACATCACTGAGCTGAATCGGATTGGCTGGCCATTGCCAATTCACTACACTTTTAAGGGTGTCAGGAGAAATCTGTCCTTGCATCTCTTTAACCACAATCTTTTTTCCCAAGCCATAGCCCACAACGCCATTCAACTGCGTTTGTCCGCTATGAATCTCAAGATCCGCTCCAACACGCAACAAGATTAAATCCAAAGGACGTGTTTTCCATGCTACAGAGCCACGGAGCTTGCCCTTTTTCCAATCGGCTTGCCCTTGCCAAATATTGCCACTGACATTTTGCAAGGTTTGATTATTTTTATAAAACTTTGAAATCAGCCAAGATGCTGGAATTTGTAAAAGTACAAATATCAGAAATGCGATGACTGCTGTACCCCACCACAATAAGCGTTTTGATTTTTTTACCATCCTGCTCTTACCATCATTGTCATTTATTCTTCCTTGGGAAATGAAAAGCATCTCCAATCGCTATTATGCATATATTTTCAACATCTCCAATTCACTTATAAAAAAACCAAGCGATTTCGCTTGGTTTTTTTAATCTTAATTCTATTGAATGACAGAAAGATGAAATTAGATCAGAAAATCTTCTAATTTTGCACCTTTGTCGAGTTCAGCAACCAACCAACGTGGTTGTTTACCGCGACCTGTCCAAGTCTCAGCGCCGTTCCCTTTATTACGGTAACGTGGCTCAACTGCTTTACGTGTTGTTTTCTTACGTTTATGCGAACCGTATTCAATAAACTGCTCTAAAGTCATACCTGCAGATTCTGCAATCTGAAGAATTTGGTTATAAGCTTCTTCTACCGCTTGATCTTTCTTCGATTCAATCAGTGCTTCAGCTTGAGCTGTTAACTTTCTTAACTCTTCAACCGATAGATTACTAATATCTGGCATTACATATACTCCAAAAAATAATTAATAATAATTATTAGAAAATAATTTCGTAGCCATCATATTTTTATTAAATACATTACGCAACGCACTTTTTTAATAATTCACATAAATAAACAAAAAATTTAAATCATGTCCGATTAAAATTATATTAATTCACGACCGAATTGTTTTTCTAATTCAATAATACGTTCACGAATATCAGTCGGTATTAAGGTTTTATTCATTTCAACGCGATCTACAAATACAACAACCGCCTCACCTGTCGCCACAACTTGAGCTTGAGTATGACTATATAGTGAATATTCCATACGCATTGCAGAATTTCGAATTTCTACTACACGCGCACCTATACTTAAAGAATCTGGATAAAAAACAGGTTTAATATATTTACATTGACTCGATGCAACAACAGTACTCACATCGCCACCTAAAATATTTAATTGCTCAAAATAGCGAATTCGTGCACTTTCAATATAACGATAATAAATCACATTATTGACATGTCTAAATGCATCCATATCACCCCAAGCCACTTTCTGCTCGTGCACCACGGGAAATTGACTTAAATATTCCATGCCTATACTCATATTTTAACTTGAATAAAATTTGCATCTTTTTCAAATACAGTATTTAACTGCTGAATTAAAGATGCATCTGCGTTTAATGTAGATTTAATTCTTAAATAATTCATCAAAATATTATCTGGATAAAGCAATAATAATTTCTCGGCCAGATGTTCACGCCCAGTTTCCATATAAATATGCCACAAGGCAAAACTAAACACAGGTAAACTCGGATATTTCAATTCTAAATGATTAATCTGCTGTTCGATGGATACATAATCTGGTACTTGTTTGAGTAGTTGTTGCTGAAACCACAAATAAAATACTTCTTGGTCAAAGCTTTCTTCTAATAAATCAATTGCCAATAAACGATGACTTTCCGCCATTTCAGGCAAACGAGATAATAACTTGAGCCACAACGTTCTAATTTCAAAAGATGCTGTATGAATTTGCTCTTGTTGTAAATGATAACGATCAATCAACAATTGCCACTGATCTGTAGAGGCATCGTCAAATTCAGTTAATAATCGAGACAACCACAACTGCTTGGCCTGGGCTTCCAAATGACCGTACTGCGTTGCTCGCAAATATTCCCACGGGAATAATACTGCAAAACGCCCCCATAAATCATTCATACGCTGCTGATAAATATCGGATAGATTTTGCAACCACGGCGACAAATCATGTCCATGTAAAAACTCAAGATGAGTCAGTGCTTGCTCAGCATCGCCTTGTGCCAAGAAAATTTCTATACGCTGAATTTCTGCCAACTCAAACGCATCGGCAGGACTGTGCTGTAATAGGTTCAATGCTTCATCAAACTGCGCGTTTTTGTTCAAACCACGTGCCTGTATGATATTTTTAAGCAACCCAGAAGGCTCAAATATCGGCTGAATAAAGTTTTGCTTTTCAACTACACCGTCCAAAATCCACAAAACGCCCAATTGCTCATAGGTATGCAAAGTATTAAAATCTTCAATCTGCTGTATTTTTCTTTTTTCACGATTTAAATAGCGCTTAATCAAACGCCAAGCAATTTGAAAAATGAGACCGGTGAACAATAAGAAAAAACTGACAAACCAAATATTGGTTTGAATTTGTACGCCATGCCATAAAATATAAATATAACCCACGCCTGCGCCATAACTCAGCACACTTAAAATGGCGAAAAGGAGCAATCCAATAAAACCATATACTGCAAAAATATGCTTCATGTTATGACTCCAAAATCGCTGCACTGCTCAACTTTGGAATAGGTTGCATTTGCATTTGCTTCAAGGTTTGTATTTTTAATTTGAGCTTTTGACTAAATTGATCTGGTAGAGCATTCAATTCTGTCATCATTAAACCCAAAATATTTTGATATTCTAAGAACTGCCCATTTGAAAGTGCTTGTTGCGCCAAGAGCACCCGAACTTGGAGCTCTTTTAAAATCAGTTTACGGCTCATCAGCGCTGGCGTTTGCTCAGCAACATGATCAACCTTAAACCATTTTTGCCAAAAAAAGGCTTTGGCTGGATAGGCTATACCCAGCTCAACATTGCTCTGCTCTGCGTTTAAATGCATATCTATTTGGTGCAAAATATCATCAAGTTGAGCAATTTTTGCATCACGCGTCTGTACATAGCTTTGAATCATTTTACGATCTTGTTCTGCCGCTTGATGCAAGGTTTGCTTTAAGGCTTCTGCCACCGCATATTCTTCAATTTTAAAATCAAAATGATTTAATCGCTCTAAAGCGTATACGTACTGGTGCTGATCTAAAGCAAACTGAATCAATCTCAGTTCTTGTTTAAGTAACAGGGTGGGATTAAACGGCGTTGTTTCTAATGCAGCGGTTGAACTTACGTTACTTTGATCCAAGGGCTTTGTTGATGGGGCTACAGCACTGCGTTGCAACGCCACCAACTGATCATTCAACATGGCATTTTTTTGTTCGCTTTTATGTAAGGTCTCTTGAATACCTGTGAGCTGTTTAGACAGCAAATATGTGTCATAGCTAATTTTAACCAGCCAAATGACAGCAAATAAAATCAACAGATAAAGAAACTTCTTCATAATGTCCTTTGTAAACAAGAAATACGATTTAATACGGTGGTCGGATTTAAGTCATCTAACTGACTCAGCGCAAACCGAGCTTTTAAATTATTTTTATCATGATCTAAGACATGGCTCAAACGCTCACCCAACACCAAATAATGACACTGATTCAGCAAAGAAATATGCTTCTGACACAGTTTTAGCCAGTTTTTCCAGCTCGCTTCACTACTGATGCACACCCAGTATGGGGCAGGTTCAGTTAAAATTTCATCGACCATTTGTGTAAAGCTTCGATGCGTCTCTTCTGGGCAGTCACGTTTATATAAAACAAAATTGAGTACAGCAATGTCTTTTTCAGCACATTGCTGCATCATAAACTGTCGTCCACCTTCACCGCGCCAAAATGCAATACAACGCAAATCGTACATGGTCTCAAAAATGGGCAAACTCAGCATACCTTCTGAGGTTTCAACGTCAGGAACCAAACTCTCAATGCCAAAAGTTGCCAGAGCAGCCGCTGTGGTTTTCCCTACAGCAATCCATTGCACATGTTTTAATGCGCTCAGTGCAATACCAGCTTGCTTGAGATATTGCATGCCAATATGAACTGCGGTCGGACTGACCACCACAATGACTTGGGTTTGTATTAATGAGGAATACAACTGCATTAACGCTGAATCAAAAGGCTTAGCTTTGAGCTCAAGTAATGGTATATCAATAACGTTATAACCAGCTTGTACCAAGCATTGTGTTAATGCTTGGGCACGTTCGACTGGTCGGGTATTAATAAATAACATTAGGAATGATAGAGCGCTTTTAATAATTCGCCTGCACCTTGATCCAGCAACGCTTTTGCCAATTGCACACCCAGTGCTTCTGCTTGATCTGCTGTGCCTTCAACGGTCGCACGTAGCAATGTTGACCCATCAACACTACCAACACGACCTTCAAGCTGGAGTTGATTCGCGTCTAAAGTGGCATACCCTGCAATCGGCACTTGGCATCCCCCCTCCAAATACGCATTAAAAGCACGTTCAGCACGTACACATGCATTTGATTCTGGATGCATGAGGGGTAAAATTAAATCTAGCACCGTCTGATCTGCACTTCGACACTCTAAGCCCAAAGCCCCTTGTCCAACCGCAGGCAAACTCACTTCAGCACTCAAAGTATGACGAATACGCTCAGTTAGACCGAGTCGTTTTAACCCAGCACTCGCTAAAATGATCGCATCATATTGACCTGCATCGAGTTTTGATAAGCGAGTACCTACGTTACCACGAAGGTCAATGACATCTAAATCTGGGCGTTGCTTTAAAATCTGACTTTTACGGCGCAAGCTTGAAGTGCCGAGTTTTGCACCTTGAGGCAAATCTTCAAATTTTTGATAGTGATTTGACACAAAAGCATCAAAAGGATCTTCTCGCTCACAGATCACGGCAAGATCAAGCCCTTCAGGAAGTTGCATCGGAACATCTTTCATCGAATGCACAGCAAGATCTGCACGACCATCCAGCAAAGCCGCCTCTAGCTCTTTTACAAATAAGCCTTTTCCGCCAATTTTGGCCAAAGGCGTATCTAAAATTTTATCGCCTTGCGTAACGAACTTGACCAACTCCACACTCAAACCTGTATGTAAGCTTTCCAGACGTGCGCGAATATGTTCCGCTTGCCAAAGTGCTAAAGGACTTTGACGAGTTGCAATTTTTAAGGTTTTGATCATTTCAGCGCTGCCAACATTAAACACCCTAAACTTAACCTGCCCGCTTAAAAATGCAAGCAAATTATTCATTCATGTCTTCAGGATTGCGCTTTAAAAGTTTTGCATGCGCTCACGTAGCGTAGGTAAATGACGGCGACTGACTGCCAGCTTTTCTTCTAATTCCTTGCAACGCACCTGATATTGACCCGATGCCACCAACTCCAAACCATCTAAATAATCCAAAGAGATAAGTGCATTACGATGAATACGAATAAACTTATTGGCAAACTCAAGCTCTAAGTCTTTCAATGTTTCATCAATCAGCACACTGCCATTTTTATGCCTGACCGTGACATATTTTTGGTCAGCCAAGAAATAGTAAATATTTTCGGTTGGAATCAGCTCCAACCCCCGATAGGTTTTTGCAGCAATATGCTGTCTTTGGGTTTTTTCTTCCATATTTTCTTTTTGTTCTATATTGGACATTTGGGCTTGAGTGAGTCGCGTTAAACTCTCGAGTACGTGTTCTAATTCTTCTTTGGCTACAGGTTTAAGCAAATAACCTTTGGCTTGAGACTGAATCGCAGTCAACGCATGTTCGTCATAAGCGGTACAAAACACGACGGCAGGCATTGGATTTAACGCAGTCAAATGCTGCGCGCAGGTGAGACCATCCATTTCTGGCATTTTAATATCGAGCAAGACAACATCAGGTTCGTACTGCTGCACATAATCTATGGCCTGCTGCCCATGATCTGCTGTTGCAACCACTTGATGCCCCAATTGAGTCACCAATCGAGATAACCTCTCGACCGCAAGCGGCTCATCATCACAGATTAAGATATCCATCTTTTCTCCTTGCCTACGCTAACCGTGATTATTTTAATACGTTAACCCGACTGTTTTTATTTGTATTGGTATTGGAGAACGGTCGTGAAAATTCCATTTCCCGCATGATTCCTAAATTGCACCGAATAACCGAAATGCGCTTTCAATCGTTGCTTGACGTTTTCTACGGCAATACCATGACTTTCCCTAGACTCCATTTTATCGAGTATGAAAGGGTTAGTAATGACTATAGTGACTTGATTTTGCAATATTTCAACCAGTATCGTGATCTTGGCATCTGCCCGCTTTTTTTCCACCCCATGAAAAATACAGTTTTCGAGTAGGGGCTGTAAGGTTAATAGCGGAATCGTTACCCAATCGAGCTGTTCAGGCTGTTGAATATTCCAATCGACTTGTAACCTTGAACCCAAACGCACTTTTTCAATGGCTAAATAATGCTGACACAGCTGAATCTCTTCCTTCAATGTAACCAACTTCAACTCTTGGAAACTCGCACGGAATAAGCGTGATAGATCGATTAACATTTGTTCAGCACGATCTGGATCACTACCAATCAAACTCACCACACTGTTTAAACTATTGAATAAAAAATGCGGATGAATCCGCGCTTGCATCGCTTGGATTCGTGCATTTAATTCGCTTTTTTCTTGCTTCAACCATTCACCACGCACATAAATGTAGCGTAAGCAAAATGCGCCCAAAAGTACGCCATAGCCCAAGTGTAAAAAAACCTGATCGAAGACCACAGCCCACGATAAATTTTGTAAGGAAAAATTACTCCCCCAATAAAATAAGACATTTAAACTGGAAGTCGTCACCACCACAATAATTTGTAACAGCAAAAATCCGGCAATGGTCGATGTGACTGCATTCATAGTTTGCCAAATAGACTTCATTTGATCCAGTAATGCAATGAACACCAACACAATCCAATTGATGTACAACACATATTTTATGACATGACTTAGATCTAACTGAGACCACGACTGTGCTTCTGCCAAAGCCAACAATAGCGACAAAACAACACTGGCCAGAAAAAGCTCAACAAAGTATTGCCACTGCCCAATACGGATAAAAAAATCTGAATGAACAAAGGGCTTTTTATTTTTTCGCACAGTTTCATTGTTCAAGGCTTCGGCAAGCGAAGCTGAATTTGCTATACTCTTTTCAAAATTACTGCTTTTAATTTTATTGAGCCGACATGACCACATCTTCTAATTCCTCAAATCCGTCACAAACTCAAACCTCAGGTATGTGGGGCGGTCGTTTTTCTGAAGCGACTGATGCTTTTGTTGCTGAATTTACAGCATCTGTTCAATTTGACCAACGCTTTTATAAACAAGATATTGCAGGTTCAATTGCACATGCAACCATGCTCGCAAAAGTAGGTGTACTCACCACTCAAGAACGTGATGACATTATTGAAGGTTTAACTGCCATTCAAGCCGATATCGAGTCTGGTCACTTTGAATGGCGCATTGATTTAGAAGATGTACATATGAACATTGAGTCTCGTTTGACTCAGCGCATTGGCATTACTGGTAAAAAATTGCATACCGGTCGTAGCCGTAACGATCAAGTGGCAACGGATATTCGTCTATATGTCCGTGATGAAATTGATGCCATTTTAAAGTTGCTTGAGAAATTACAAAAAGGGATTTTGAGTTTAGCGGCAAAAAATACTGACACGATTATGCCGGGCTTTACCCATTTGCAAACTGCTCAGCCTGTGACGTTTGGTCATCATTTAATGGCATGGTTTGAAATGTTGGTACGTGATTCTGAGCGTCTCATTGACTGTCGTAAGCGCGTGAATCGCTTACCGCTGGGTTCTGCTGCACTTGCAGGCACAACTTATCCCATTGAGCGTGAATACACAGCTGAGCTTTTAGGTTTCGAAGCGGTATGTGAAAACTCACTCGATGCAGTGTCTGATCGTGACTTTGGCATTGAGTTCAATGCTGCAGCGTCTTTAATTATGATGCATTTGTCGCGTATGTCTGAAGAGATGATTTTGTGGACTTCAGCACAGTTCAAATTTGTCAATATTCCGGACCGTTTCTGTACCGGTTCTTCAATCATGCCGCAAAAGAAAAATCCAGATGTACCTGAATTGATTCGCGGTAAAACAGGTCGTGTTTATGGTGACCTAATGAGTCTTTTAACACTCATGAAAGGTCAACCATTGGCATACAACAAAGACAACCAAGAAGACAAAGAACCTCTATTTGATGCGATTGATACAGTCCGCGGTTCACTCATGGCTTTTGCAGATATGATTCCAGCACTTGTACCCAATATTGACATCATGCGTGAAGCTGCCCTTCGTGGTTTCTCTACCGCAACCGACCTTGCCGATTATTTGGTAAAAAATGGCGTGGCATTCCGTGATGCACATGAAATTGTAGGTAAAGCGGTTGCACTTGGTGTACAAGAAGGCAAAGATTTATCTGAGCTCACTTTAGAGCAACTTCAACAGTTTTCTGATCTCATTCAAGCCGACGTATTTGAAAAAGCATTGACTTTAGAAGCCTCTGTCAATGCTCGTAACCATATTGGCGGTACTGCACCTGCTCAAGTTGAAGCGGCCATTGCACGTGCCTATACTCGCCTTGAAAAACTTTACGCTTAAGGATAAAACAGATGTCTCGACAAGTATTTTGCCGCAAATATCAGGCTGACATGGAAGGTTTAGACTTTGCACCTTTTCCAGGACCCAAAGGTCAAGAATTTTTTGAAAACGTTTCAAAGCAAGCGTGGCAAGAGTGGCTCAAACACCAGACAACGTTAATCAATGAAAAGCGTTTAAACGTGTTTGAACCTGATGCAAAGAAATTTCTTGAAGAACAGCGTGAAAAATTCTTTAGTAATGATGAAAGTGTTGAAATGGCGGAAGGCTGGAAACCAGAAGCTTAATTCAAGCCTATAGCATTAAAAAAAAGAGTCTCGATGAGGCTCTTTTTTTGCGCCATAAGATTTAAGCTTTATTTGAGCATTACATCGAAACTAAGCAAGTGGTGTTCGTGGTAAATCAAAAAGCAGAGCTCACTCTTTTTTTATCGCAAGA
>CAZOGM010000012.1:9655-44304 GCA_964579445.1 uncultured Acinetobacter sp. | reverse complement strand
AAGTGGTGTTCGTGGTAAATCAAAAAGCAGAGCTCACTCTTTTTTTATCGCAAGACGAGACTGAGTAATTACAAGAATATTCATTTAAAAAGTGTAGAAATAGGCTGTTTTTGCATATAAATTAAGGTTTGACTTATACTATGGGACCAATCAAAAAAGTTCAAAAAAAGGCTTCTTAGTATATTCATGTTTAAAATATCTATTTAAAAATCAATCATAAATTTTTAACTTACACAGCATAACAATAACATTACACAGCGTCACAATTTAGCGGGTGAAGATTACAATAAATCGAGATATATTAACTACATCACAAATGATTGCGTTAATGTTTAATTTAACACTCTCAATAATATACTACTGATTATTCAGTTTTCCTTCCTAGATTTCCCCCAAAATCTAGGAATTTTTTTGTCTAAATTTTAGAGTCATGCTGTTTGACTGATTTGAGTCTTTTGGATTTAGATATTTTGGATATAAGCTTTTAGAAGCTATACGTCCTGTGCCATTCATTCAAAAAAAAGCACCTCTCTTGAGGTGCTCTTGAATTTTAAACTGAACATGCTACTGCAAGCAAATGACTATCATTGAAGTTTTTATAAAACACCTCAATCAAGGTTTGAGTCACTCGGCTTAGTGGTTGGTTCCCTGCACCTTTTCTTCAATTTCTTCAATACTGGTATGACGCACGTCATAGCCTTTTGCCATATAAATCACTTGCTCAGAAATATTTCGCGCATGATCTCCAATACGCTCAAGCGAACGTAAAATCCACATGACGTTCAACACCCGAGAAATATGACGTGGATCCTCAATCATATAGGTCATTAATGTACGCGTTGCAGATTGATATTCTCTATCAATGTCCGCATCGGACAAGAGCACTTTCAGAGCCTGCTCCGCATCTACGCGTGCAAATGCATCTAAAGCATCATGAATCATGACACGTACTTGATTACCGATGTGTCGTGTTTCCATATAACCTCGTGGTGACTCGCCTTCTTCACAGAGATTTTGCGCAATACGTGCAATTTTTGCGGCTTCATCACCAATCCGCTCTAAATCGGTATTGGCTTTACTCATGGCAATCACCATACGCAAGTCACTTGCGGCAGGATGACGACGCACTAAAATCAGCGTCAAACCTTCATCAATTTCGCGCTCGTAACGATTAACCGTATTGTCTTGAAACTGCACGTCTATCGCCAAGTTAACGTTGGTATCCAAAAGTGCATGAATTGCATTCGCCACTTGCTGTTCTACCAATCCACCCATGGTCATAAACTTGGTATGCACATCTTGTAAATCTTCATTAAATTGAGAAGAAATATGATGGCTTAAAGCAGGATTGTTGGTGCTCAAATCGAGTTACTCCACATCAGGCGAATGGTTATAGTTGTCGCGATATTAAAGCATAATCATTATGAACATTTGATGACAACCGTATTTTTCGGTGGTCTATTTATACACCAGCCATGTATTAATGATCTGCAGTTCTTGTTCTGTCAATTGTCCCACAGCAGCTTTTAACCTCAAGACATTTAACACATAATCATATTGCGCATTGACATAATCTTGTTGTGTGGAAAACGCATTACGCTGTGCAAGCAATACATCGACCATATTTTTTAAGCCTTCATCATACTGAGCTCTTGAAGCTTTTGAGACCAGCGCAGAAGACTCCATCGCTGCTTTTCGCGCTTGTAAAGTCGCTTGATCCGTTTCTACTTGTAGATAGGATTTTTTGACATCGGTATTGGCTTTACGAATGGCTGCATCGAGCTGTGCATCGGTTTTTTTGACATTCATGCTGGCTTTTTGAATGTTCTTTTTTGTGCGACCACCCGTGAAAATATTCCAATTCATTTCCACACCAACTTGATCAAATTGACCATCACCCGAAATAATGGTTTTGGGGCTTTGTTTGTTTTGTCCGTAAGTGGCAACCGCATCAATTTGCGGATAGATTGCAGCTTGTTCGACACGGCGCTGATCATTGGCATATTGCAGTTGTAGTCTGGCTTGTAAAATATCCAGATTTTGATTTTGGGCCATGGTGGTCCATTCATCCAATGAGCTTGGCACCGGTTTTTGATATTGAAAGTCTGCAGGCAAAACTGCTAATTGTTCTTGATAGGGTCCAATGAGCTGTGCCAATTGTTCTTGGGCTAAAATCAGTTGCACCCCAGTCGAGATACGATTGGCTCTGGCATTTTGATACTGCGCATTGGCTTCACTGACATCGCTTTTTGCCACTAAACCTTCTCGCAATTTAGCATTCATCATGTTGAGCTGTTCAAGTAGCGCTTTTTCTTCTTGCGCATTGGTCAGCGTAAGCGCTTGTTGTCTGAGCACATTGAAATATGCTTCAGACACATTGAGCATATGTTGCTGCTGTTGTAATTTCAGCGTGACTTCACTGAGCTGAACTGAAGTTTTAACTTGTTTATAACCTTGCCAAGCATCCATTCTAAACAAAGGCTGACGCGCGGTAATCGCAATTTGCTTTGAGGTCGAGGTTGCCACCATCAAATCTGAAGAATTGAATCCAGCGCCAGCATCGCCGCCACTGGGCTGATTCACATCTTGATTTTTACGGGTGATATTGCCTGTAACGGTCACAGTCGGTAGCAAATTTCCCACTGCAAGACCTAAATTTAACTGGTCTGCTTGATACTGATAGACATTGGCTTGCCAACTCGGATCTGAATTTTTGGCACGCTCATAGGCATCGACTAAATTTAAAGCAAAGCTGAACGGACTAAGAATGAATAAACTCGTGGCCAGTATGGTTTTTTTCATCATTTTTCACATCGCCTAAGCATTTGAATAAAGAAGTTTTTATGAATGGTTCCAGCAAATATTAATGCCAAGTCACGCAAATTTCGTATGCTTTTTATTATTTAGCCTAAAAAACACTTTCGGCTTTCTGAAAATCAACCTTTTTTCTGAATAATAACGTCCATATCACTAAGATATTAACCAATCATTGCGAATGAAATACAAATTATTTCATTTATTAAATTGGAAATCGGTAAAGATTG
Organism: uncultured Acinetobacter sp.; assembly: GCA_964579445.1. Lineage (GTDB taxonomy): Bacteria > Pseudomonadota > Gammaproteobacteria > Pseudomonadales > Moraxellaceae > Acinetobacter. The sequence continues at coordinate 41,260 of CAZOGM010000012.1, read as the reverse complement.
CATTCTGCGCTGTGACTGCTGACCTATTTTGACTGCCCAATGAATTTAGATGTAAAACCCTATAAAGCCTATGCTGTGCTGTTCATTGCAATATGTAGTGTGTTGAGCGCCTGTCAAAAACCTTTGCCTGAAGAAAAACGAGTCGAGCAACATCAAAAAAATGAAATTAAAAATGTCACCCCTGATTTAAATTTAATCTGTCAAAGACTGCAAAAAGAAATGCAACAGATGTCTGCGCAGCGCACTACTTTTGCTTTGCAACAGATTAATCAGGACATTCGTTTATGTTTACCTTTAATGCCCTTTCCCGAACAAAAAAAGCTCATGCGACTTGCAGACCAAATGTATGCCCAGTTTTTAAAAATTGAGCGCAGCCCTGAACAGCAAGCGGCGTTTGATTTGTATGCCCATGATCAATCGCAATTTCCAACCATTCAGCAAAGTCAATTTGAAAAATTACATATCCGAGATCAATATTTACTGCGTCATAAAGGCCAAGCCTATATTGATTTGGTCGATACAACCGACCATAAAACGACGTATCAACGTAATGCGCAGTATTTAGCAAAAGTATTTGCACCGTATTTTCCAGACTCTGAAAAAGAGTTTATGCAAGAACTTGCAGCCCAAAATCAACAGCTTGCTTTTAAAAAGAATACCATTTTGATTACACCTGATGAAATCAGTCGTAGAGCGCAATTTTGGGAAAATTATTTAAAGAAATTTCCTAAATCCAGTTATAAACGCGATGCGCAGTATTTATTGGACGTTTATTCCAGCTTGTTGTTTGTAGGTTTAGAAGAGTCACCTGTGTCTATTGATTTTGATGGTCGCCTCGATATTCAAGCTGCAACATTGGCTGAAATTGAGCGTTTGGCTGAGCATAAGAACAGCCGACTGGCGGATCAAGCACGGCTATTTTTAAAATTCATTGAAATGAACCATTCACAGCGTCTTAAAAATTTAGACATTAGCGAAGACATTAGCGAAAACGAATCTGGGACGGGACCAGATGCTCGAGAACAATTGCAAAAATATCTTTATTTAAAAGCTTTTGATTTTTCAACGCCTCCAGTACGTGATTGTTTCAGTGATGCGATTTGTCGCTAATGTTTAAATTATTTTTGGGCATGTGTCCAACATTTCATCGCACAATCTTTAATCCACTATGCTAACATCGATCCATCGCTTGACGGAGCGCGAGTAATCGCTCGCTGAGATCGCCTAAATGTCTAACATTTGAAGGCGAGTACCGTTGAACCTGATCAGGTTAATACCTGCGTAGGAATCAAGCCAGCTAAAAACCATTTCGTTTTGATCTTTTATTGGGTCAATTGCGTCTTCGTTTTTGGTCATGCTTGATTCGTTGATGTCATTCATAAGGATCATTGCAATGAACCAATTAACGAATCTTTCTGCTGAAGCTTCAGCACAACTCGAGCAAGATGCCCTCGATTTAACGCGTATTTTACCCGCTTCCCAAAAAGTCTATGTGCACGGCTCACGCCCTGATATTCAAGTACCTATGCGTCAAATCGCGCTCAGTGACACCCCAACTGGATTAGGTGGTGAAACCAATCCACCGATTCTGGTGTATGACACTTCAGGCGTTTATACAGATCCAAACATTGCCATAAATTTAAATCAGGGGCTGCCCTATGTCAGGGCAACCTGGATAGATGCACGAAATGACAGTGAAATTTTAAATCAATTGAGTTCCAGATTTGGCCAACAGCGTCTAAAAGATCTGCGTACTGCTGATATTCGCTTCAAGCATATTCAAAAACCGAGACGCGCCAAACTAGGCAAAAATATCACTCAAATGCACTATGCCAGACAGGGCATCATTACCCCTGAAATGGAATACATTGCCATCCGTGAAAATCAGCGTCAGCTCGATGGAGTCGATTGTCGTCAACATGCGGGGCAAAATTTTGGAGCGCATCATTTGATGGAAATCACTCCAGAATTTGTCCGTAAAGAAGTGGCTGAAGGTCGTGCCATTATTCCTGCCAATATTAATCATCCTGAGCTTGAACCAATGATTATCGGGCGTAATTTTTTGGTAAAAATCAATGCCAATATTGGCAATTCAGCGCTAAGTTCAAGCATTGATGAAGAAGTGGCAAAAATGACCTGGGCGACGCGTTGGGGCGCAGACACCATCATGGATTTATCGACAGGTAAAAATATTCACGAAACGCGAGAGTGGATTATTCGAAACTCTCCCGTCCCGATTGGTACAGTTCCCATCTATCAAGCCTTAGAAAAAGTCGATGGCGTAGCAGAGGACCTGACATGGGACATCTTTAAAGACACGCTGATTGAGCAAGCCGAACAAGGAGTGGATTACTTCACCATCCATGCCGGTGTACTGCTAAGGTATGTGCCAATGACGGCGAATCGCCTGACTGGAATTGTCTCGCGTGGTGGTTCAATCATGGCGCAGTGGTGCTTAGCACATCATCAGGAAAATTTCTTATATACGCATTTCGATGATATTTGTGAAATCATGAAAGCCTATGATGTGTCTTTTAGTTTAGGTGATGGGTTGCGTCCAGGGTGTATTCAAGATGCCAATGATGAAGCGCAATTTAACGAGCTACGCACTTTAGGCGAATTGACCCATCGCGCATGGCAACATGATGTGCAGGTGATGATTGAAGGTCCAGGGCATGTGCCTATGCATATGATTAAGGAAAATATGGATCTACAACTAGACGTGTGTCAGGAGGCACCCTTTTATACGCTTGGGCCACTCACCACAGATATTGCACCGGGTTATGACCATATTACCTCAGCCATTGGGGCCGCGATGATTGGTTGGTACGGTACAGCGATGTTGTGTTATGTGACGCCAAAAGAACATTTGGGACTTCCCAATAAAAAGGATGTGAAAGATGGGATCATTACTTATAAAATTGCAGCGCATGCAGCAGATCTGGCCAAAGGTCATCCGGGCGCTCAAGTGCGTGACAATGCATTATCCAAAGCGCGCTTCGAATTTCGCTGGGAAGATCAATTTAATTTGAGTTTAGATCCAGATACTGCACGCTCAATGCATGATGAAACCATGCCTAAAGATGCACATAAATCCGCACATTTCTGCTCCATGTGTGGCCCAAAATTTTGTTCAATGAAAATTACCCAAAACGTGCGTGACTATGCAAAAAAGAATGAAATTTCAGACACAGAAAGCGTGGTAAATCAGGAGATTGAACTGGGTCTCAATGCCATGAAGGCTGAATATCACAAACAAGGACAAAAGTTGTATCACAAGGTATAAATTGTAAAAATTTGATTTGTCTTTCGGCATTTCTCAGTTAGGATGAAGTGAATCTCTTTCATCCTAACTTAAGCGAATGAAAATTCTAGAACACGCTTCATATAATAATAAAGATTTTGAAATAAAATCTCGCGAATTTCTATACACAGGTTTTATTCGTGTTGAAAAAATCAGTTTGCGACATCGACTTTTTAATCAGACCGCCTATACCACACTCATTCAACGCGAATTGATTCATCGTAAAGAAGCGGCTGGTGTACTGATCTATAATGACCAACTGCAACGTTTCGCCCTGATTGAACAATTTCGTGTCGGCGCGATAGACGATGCGATCTCGCCTTGGCAACTGGAAATTATTGCAGGCGTATTGGATGGAGATGAATCTCCTGAAAGCTGTATTCGCCGTGAAAGTTTAGAAGAATCAGGCTGTGAAATTTCGCAATTAGAGCATTTATATAGTTTCTATCCATCTGCCGGCGCATGTGATGAAATTTTCCATCTTTATGTGGCAGAGGCTGCTCTACCTGAACACGGTGGAGTCTTTGGTATGCCAGATGAAGGTGAAAATATTCAACTACATATTCTAAGTTATCAGGATTTGCCAGCTTTACTCTCATCCCAGCGACTGCGAAATGCACCTGTGATTATGGCACTACAATGGCTTAAGCAACATATTGCTACGTATTCAACGCACTGAGGATAGGCCATGAGTCCTCTGAATAAGTCCACAGCCACTGAAAAAATCATTATTCAAATCACGGATACGCATTTGATGGATCATTCCGATGCGACTTTTGTGGAAATGAATCCAGAAATGAGTTTTCATGCCGTGATTGAAGATATTTTGAAGAATTACCCTCAGGTTGATGCGATTGTGCATACCGGTGATTTGGCCCAAGTGGCTAAACCTGAAACCTATGCACGTTATCAAGCCTTTATGCAGAAGCTAAATATTCCGTTCTATCAAATTCCGGGTAACCACGACGATATTCAGTTTTTCCCGTTTGAAACCCCAGATCCAATGCCAACGGTCTTGGCATTTGCAAACTGGCGTATTGTTTTACTCAACAGTGCTGTGCCGAAAAAAATAGACGGCTGGATCAAGACTGAGCAACTTGAGCATCTCAAAACCATTTTAGAGAACAATCAACAATATTCTGTAATTTTGGCTTGTCATCATCATCCGCTCGAGATGAAATCAAATTGGATTGATCGTCATAAACTGAAAAACACCAATGAGCTGACTGAAGTCTTGGCAAAGTACAACAACATTAAAGCCGTGATTTTTGGGCATGTACATCAGGATTCCCTTAATCTCTGGCAAAATATTCAGTTTTTATCGACACCCTCTACCTCTGTGCAGTTTAAACCTTTGAGCTTTGATTTTGCTTTAGATGACATTGCACCGGGTTATCGGAGTTTGTTGTTAAAAGACAACGGAGAGTTCGATACAGTGGTGCATCGTGTACAAAAATACCGTCAAAAATTTAACAAAGAAATTTCAGGCTATTAGCTTTTCTTTTCGGCTTTTATAGATTAAGTTATCTGTCCGAAAGGATGTGCATATTCTTCAAACGGATATTCATTGCTTTCATCTTTGATCAAAAATCTATATGATGACGCCCCCGATAGCAACATTCTATCGGAAGCGATAAAAACACTTGCATATCACCATATTTTTTGCGTATAGATATATGCATATGATGAGGAATGCCCTTTATGGCGAATGACAACCAGAATCAAGTCTTGGAAGAGACTAACGTAGTTGCTGGCGAAAAAGCTGTCAAACGCGTGCGTAAAACCAAACCAAAGACGACTGAAGGTGGCACTACAGCAAGTCTATTTGGTATCGAGCCTTATCAGCCGAAAAAAAATGAAGAATACATGTCTGAAGCTCAGCTTGAGCATTTCCGCCAAATTCTGTTGGCGTGGAAAGAAGAGTTGATGTCTGAGGTCGATCGTACTTTAAACACGATGCAAGATGAAAATACTGCATTGCCTGACGTGAACGATCGCGCAACTCAAGAAGAAGAGTTTGCGATTGAACTGCGTACACGTGACCGTGAACGTAAATTGATTCGTAAAATTGAGCAATCCATTGATGCGATCAAGAACGATGACTACGGTTTCTGTGAAACCTGTGGTATTGAAATCGGTTTACGCCGTTTGGAAGCTCGTCCAACTGCAACCCTTTGTATTGACTGCAAAACTTTAGCTGAAATCAAAGAGAAGCAAAACAACGGTTAATTGTGACTGTCTATAACGAATTAGCGATACACAGCAAGGCGCAGCAGCAACCAACCCAAGCTGCGCCGAGTCGCTACTCAGGTCGGTTTGCGCCATCGCCAACCGGCCCTTTGCATTTTGGCTCGCTCATAACCGCCGTTGCCAGTTATTGCGACGCAAAGTCGCAGCAAGGACGTTGGATTGTCCGGATAGAAGATACCGATATTCCGCGTATTTACGCTGGTAGTGAACAACATATTCTCAGCTGTCTTGATGCTTTTGGCCTCGAATCTGATGCTGAAATTATTTTTCAAAAAGATCGTTTACAGATTTACGAATCTGTTTTAGAGCAGCTCAAATCTCAAGATCTGATTTACGCCTGCCAATGTACCCGTAAAATGCTCGGTTCAAATCATATCTATCAAGGGACTTGTCGCGCTTTAAATTTAGCTTTTCAAGATCATGCTATTCGGCTCAAAGTATCCAATCAAAACATACAATTTAATGATCTTTTACAAGGCCGACAAAGTGCTAACTTGGCAATCGAGTTAGGTGATTTTGTCTTAAAGCGACGCGACGGGATTATTAATTATCAGCTGGCTGTCGTGGTCGATGATTATTTGCAAGGTATCACTCATGTGGTCAGAGGCGCTGACCTTTTGGACAATACGGCTCGTCAAATTTATCTAGGGGGTTTATTGGGCTATCCTGAGCTACATTACATGCATCTACCCTTAGCAATGAATGATCGGGGTGCAAAACTGTCTAAACAAAATCATGCCCAGCCCTTGGATATTACTCAGCCCAGTACACTTCTTCTCAAAGCCTTTACTGCTTTAGGACAATCGCCTGTAGATTTAGATCGACCTGAACGAATGTTGACTCAAGCGGTCGCACAATGGGACCGAGAAAGGATTCCAAAAGGTAATGAAATCCAAGGTATTTTTGCTTAGGCATTGAGCCAAATTGGTTACATAAATCATTTGCTCATCATATTAAAATACAGTGCAATGAGTTTTTATCTGTAGAGTTACACCTATGTTTTTTATCTTTGGGATAGGCCCGAAAACCGTTAAAACAGATAAAGGGCAGTTTCTTTGTCCAGTCTGCAAAACTCATAGCGCTTATGAAATTAAGCAACAGCGTAATTATTTTTCTGTGTTTTTTATCAAACTGATTCCGCTGTCAAAAACCAAACAAGGTCAAGTCGTCTGTTTAAACTGTGGCACACATATGCCCGCGATGGTGTTACAAAACCCGTCATAACACCATCGGTATAGCGCAATATTTAACAGATAAATCTAAAGAAATAAGCTAGAAGCTGGATTCTTCTTTGGTCGGGTTTTTAACCTGAGTCGTCGAGTCAATTTTGAGCATTAAGCTAATCATGACGGCACACATAATTAACGATGAACCCCCATAGCTAATAAACGGTAAGGTTAAGCCTTTGGTGGGTAGAACACCCATGTTCATGCCTGCGTTTACGATAATCTGTAATAAGAAAATAATACTGATCCCGTACGCCAAATAACCCGCACGTAGGTATTGATGGCGTAAAGCACGATGTCCAATTTTGACACACGTCGCGACTATGAGGAACGATAAGCCCAATACGATGGTGATGCCAAAGAAACCAAATTCCTCAGCCAAAATCGCCAACATAAAATCAGTATGTGCTTCAGGCAAGTAAGACATTTTCTGAATACTATGCCCTAAGCCCACACCAAACCATTCACCTCGACCAAAAGCCATCAGTGCGTTGGTGAGCTGATAGCCTGTTCCTAATGGATCTGCCCAAGGGTCTGTAAAGGAAATCAGACGCTCAAAACGGTAAGGTTCAAATAGCACCAAAAACACAAATGCCGCAACAATCGCACCTAAAGCAATACCAAATTGAATTAAAGGTGCACCTGCCAAGAAGAACACGCCCAACATGGTCAAGGCAATCACCACCGTTGCACCTAAGTCTGGCTCTGCAATAATCAGTCCCACTGTGAGCAACATGATCACGCCCAATCGAACCAAGCCTTTGATGTTATTTCGGACTTCTTCAGCACGGCGTACCACGTAATCTGCGGTAAAAATCGCCATCATCACTTTGGCAGCTTCCGTCGGTTGGAACGTAAATCCAGCCAGTCGAATCCAGCGGGTTGAACCATTGACTTCAGAGCCTACAACCAATACCGCAACCAGCAGCACAATGGTAATCAGCCACAGTGGAAAAGTATTTTTAAACCACATATTTAAAGAAATACGATAGGTCAGTACGGCTGCAACAAAAGCCACCACAATAGAGATCGCATGTCGAATCACATAATGAAATGGATTTTCATGTAAGCGTTCTGCATAAGGCATCGACGCTGAACCGACCATGACCGTACCAATACACAGTAAAGCCACCACACAAAAAATCAGCACATTGCGCGTGGTGATTTCCTCAGGAACTTTAGGTAACCATCGTTCATATGTTTTTGACACTTTCGCAATTGTTGTCTGAGCTAACCCAGCCATAACGTATTCCTTATTATTCTTTAATTCAGTTCATTCACGAGCGCAACGAATTGACGACCACGCTCTGGGTAACCTGTAAACATATCAAAACTTGCACATGCAGGCGACAGCAGCACGACATCATGCGCTTGGGTTTGTCCTTCACACAATGTCACTGCCTCTTTTAAACTCTCTGCATACATTAGATGAGTGGTGCCTTGAATTGCCTGTTCAATCACTGCTCGATCTTCACCAATCAATACTGCCACTTTGGCATATTTGCTCAACGCATCACGTAGCGCGGTGAAGTCCTGCCCTTTACCTTGACCGCCCAAAATAATCGCCACGCGACCACCGTGCGCTTCAATCGCCGCACCTAAGCCCTCGAGTGCAGCCAAGGTCGCACCAATATTGGTGCCTTTTGAGTCATTATAATAACGAACGCCATTCACCTCTTTGACAAACGCGCAGCGATGCTCTAATCCCTTAAAGGTTTTTAAAGTTTCAAGCATGTTTGTTAAAGGTAAGCCAATCGCTTCACCCAGTGCTAAACACGCCAGAGCATTGGCAATATTATGTAATCCTTGCATATACATGTCTGAACTTTTCAGCAGGCGTTCACGACCACGTGCCAACCAAATCGTGCCGTCTGTATCGCGCAGTACACCATACTGATTCATATCGGGTGCATTTAAACCAAAGCTTTGCATCGGCGTAGCATCGGGTACCAAAGGACGCGTCAATGAGTCATCACGGTTATGAACAACTTTTTTTACGCCTTGGAAAATACGATGCTTTGCAGTGTGATAACCAAACATATCACCATGACGGTCTAAATGGTCTTCACTGATGTTCAACACCACGGCGACATCTGCGTTAAGGTGTGATGTGGTTTCCAGCTGAAAGCTCGATAATTCTAAAATATACAGCTCAGGATCATCTTGGGTTAAATCCAAAGCAGGACGTCCTAGGTTGCCACCTACAGCCACTTTCACGCCTGCATCTGCTGCCATAAGTCCGATCAATGTGGTGACTGTACTTTTTGCATTTGAACCAGTAATTGCAACAATAGGCTTATCTGTGGCACGGCGTAGAATTTGAATCTCACTCACCACAGGAATACCTTTAGCAATCGCCGCTTGAATTTCTGCACGCTTAGGATCAAGTCCTGGACTAATAATAATTTCTTCAGCTTGTAGCAATAACTCGATATCCAATTGACCAAAACGGGTTTGCACATCGGATGGAATTTGATCATGTCCCGGCGGGACAGCGCGGGAATCTGTAACAGCAACACGGTAGCCTTTTTCATGCAAGAAATTTACCGCTGAAACACCTGAAATACCGAGTCCAGCAACAACTTTTAAACCACCACGTTGTATCAACATTTTGCCCCACCAGCATGTAATTTTTAAAATCTGCAAAATGTTAGCACTTTGCCGTTTTTATTGCTTTTTTTGTTTTAACTTTCTCGGGGTATTTTTGTGTCAGACCGTAAAAAGCCGTCAAATTTGACGGCTTTTTCTTTTTTCAATCACGCTTATTTAAAGTTTTCAAATGAGCCTATTTCCATTTAACGGCTTGAACTTCGACTTTCTGCGTAGGTTTCTTCTGCGTAGGTTTCTTCTGCGTAGTTTTCTGGGCATCCTCTTGGGCATCACAGCCACAGTTCCCTCCACAGCCTGAAGCCATGGCAGGTTTGAGCCATTTTGACAGCATTGTCCAGCCACGATTTGCACATGCCGTCGATAAAGAAGAAAAAAATGAATTTGATGTTTTTGGAAAAACTTTTTTAAACACCACCAGCGCACTCCAGAGCACTAAAGCCACGACGATCAAGGTTTCAAACATTTCAATCTCCTAGTTTTCATTCAACGTATAACGCATATGTTTTGGTCAATTTTCAAACCCTCTTGAAGCTAATCTCTTATGCGAATGAGGTTCAAGTTTGATCTGGTCTTAACCCGAGTAATGCGTTGCAAGCTGATAGGTCAAGAATGACATTAAATAAGCTAAACCAAACAGGTAGGCGGTCATTACACCCACGGTTTTCCATGAACCTGTTTCTCGTTTAATAGTGGCAAGTGTTGCCAAGCAATGCGGTGCATAGATGAACCAAACCAACAATGACAAGCCTGTTGCCAGAGACCAACCGAGATCTCCACCACCACCACTGATAATGCTAGATAAACCGTCTGTCATTGCATCTTCATCTACAGCAGATAAGGCATATACTGTACCCAGTGCAGCGACCACAACTTCACGCGCAGCCATTGCAGGAATTAAGGCAATACAGATTTGCCAGTTAAAACCAAGCGGTGCGAAAATCGGTTGAATCAGATGACCCAACATACCGGCAAATGAATAATCAATCGCAGGTAAAGTTGCACCTTCAGGCGGTTGTGGGAAGGTACATAAGAACCAAAGAAGGATCGACAAGGCAAAGATAATCCCACCGACACGTTTTAAGAAAATTTTTGCACGGTCAAGTAAACCAATCAAAACGCTCTTAATATCGGGAAATCGATAACTGGGTAATTCCATCAGCAAGGTATGTTGAGATTTGTCTTTTTGGAAAAACTTCATCACGAAGGACACAGCCAATGCACTCACGATTCCAGCCATATACAAAGCAAAAAGCACCAAACCTTGTAAGTTAAAAATACCCCACACTGTATGCGCTGGAATAAAAGCAGCAATCAGTAAGGCATATACCGGTAGACGTGCCGAACAGGTCATGAGCGGCGCAACAAAAATAGTGGTCAGACGATCACGCGGATCTGAAATACTACGCGTCGCCATAATGCCCGGAATGGCACAGGCAAAACTAGACAGTAGTGGAATAAATGCACGACCAGACAGTCCTGCCTTAAACATCAGTTTATCGAGCAAAAATGCTGCGCGGGGTAAATAACCTGATTCTTCTAACACCAAAATGAAGAAAAACAGAATCAAAATCTGGGGCAAGAATACCACGACCCCACCTGCACCCGCGATTACACCATCGACCACCAGACTGTTGAGCATCGGATGTGTAATCCAACCACCGACCACTTCACCTAACCAACCAAAGAAGGTTTCAATCCCATCCATAAATGGTGCAGCCCAAGCAAATACGGCCTGGAATACGACAAACATCATCACAGCGAGGCTTACCAGCCCTAACACGGGATGTAAAAATATTTTATCGAGGAAATCTGAGCGTTTATCTTCTTGATCTACAAATTGCACCACATCGTTCATGATGGTCGCAATTTGCTGATGATGGTCGCCTTTTAAGCCACTCAGCTCAGTATACGGTGTTGCATACTTACCTTGCTCTAAAGCATTCATCAAATTTTCAATACCAGCATTACGCACAGCAACGGTCTCAACCACAGGTACGCCTAAACGCTCTGCCAGTTTTTGGCTATTGATTTGAATCCCACGACGGCGCGCTTCGTCCATCATGTTGAGCACCACAAGTAGTGGACGACCCAATTCGATCATCTCCAGAACCAAGCCCAAATGCAGTTTGAGGTTAGTTGCATCCACAACACACAAGAACGCATCTTGCTGATCTTCTTCTGCAATTTTACCTTGTACCACATCACGGGTAATGGCTTCGTCTGGACTGGTGGCATCTAAACTATATGTCCCTGGCAAATCCAGCACACGAACCGCCTGACCAGACGGCAAGCTAAACTGACCCACTTTACGTTCAACGGTCACGCCTGCGTAATTCGCTACTTTTTGGCGTGTTCCTGTTAAATGGTTAAATAATGAAGTTTTACCGCAGTTTGGATTACCAACAAGGGCCACACGTAATGCATCACTCATTTGGTGACTCCCGATTCTATTTCAATTTTTTCAGCTTCAATTTTGCGTAATGCAAAACGGGTAAATCCAATTTGAATTAAAATAGGATCACCACCAAAAATACCTTTGGTAATCACTTGAACAGGCGTTCCTGGGATAAAACCCAATGTTTCTAAGCGACTTGCCACTAGATCGGGTTGAGTTTGAGCCTCTTGTAAATGACGATTCACTTTCAAAATAACCCCTTTCTCCTTCACTTTTAAATCTGATAAACGCACCGTAGTGTTCCTAAATAATTTTGTACAGTATACAAACAAATGAGAATAATTAACAAATAAGGTTTAATTGCAACTTGCGCCCTTATAACACATCGACATGTCTGGAAAATTAATCTACAGTGGACACAATCGATCAATTCTATCGATTTAATTAGTGTAGCTTTTAATCACATGTTAAATAAAAAACCTCGAATTCCTGCACCTGTTAGCATCCCTGAGCCGCTTTCCTTTTTGCAAGGTTTCCGTGACTACCTGATTGCTCAGACCGTAAGCCCACATACCCGTAATGCGTATTTGTCTGATCTGGTACAATGTAGCGCTTCAGTGCCCAAAACCATGATCGATTGGACACATGATGATATTTCAGATGTGTTGATTAGCCTTACCAAACAAGGTAAAAGTCCGCGTTCAATTGCACGGACATTGTCAGCCCTACGCTCATTTTATAAATTTTTACGTGAACAAAATATTCGTACAGACAATCCCATCGCTGCACACAAGACCCCCAAACTGGGTCGAGCACTACCCAAAGATCTGTCTGAAGCTGATGTTGAAGCTCTAATTCATGCACCTGACATTCATACCGCACTGGGACTTCGTGATCGAGCCATGTTTGAAGTACTGTATGCTTGTGGCTTACGGGTCAGTGAATTGATTCATTTAAGAATAGATTTGATTAACTTGAATCAAGGCTATCTGCGTATTTTGGGCAAAGGCAATAAAGAGCGTTTGGTGCCTTTGGGGCAAATTGCAGCAGAATGGCTAGAAAAATATATCCAAGATGCTCGTCCGCAGCTATACAAAGTTGCAACTGACTATGTATTTTTAAGTCTGCAAGGTGGCATCATGAGTCGTCAAAATTTTTGGTACGCGATTAAACGTCATGCTTTAAAAGCAGGAATTCAGACTGAATTGTCTCCACACACCCTTCGACACGCCTTCGCCACCCATTTACTTAATCACGGCGCAGACTTACGTGTCGTACAGATGCTTCTCGGTCACAGTGATTTATCGACCACTCAAATTTATACCCATGTCGCACAAGTGCGTATGCAACAACTACATGCTCAGCATCATCCGCGCGCATAAAGGTCATTCTTATATAAACTTACTTAAAGATCAGCTTAAATTGAAAGATCAGCTTAAAAAGACCAATCAAATGTCGTTCATCAAGATTTGATTATTCCGTTATTTTTTTTGTTATGCTAATGCGCTATACCATAATGCTTAAAACTTAAAGGGTTGTTTATGCCATTTACCCGTTCAAAACTCCTGATTCTTTCTGCTCTTGTCAGCAGCATCATGCTCACCGCTTGCTCGAATGCGGAAGATACCAAAAAAAATGACAGTACCTTAACCGCCACCGCACCTGCGACAGGTCAAGCATCGAATATCACTGAACGAAATGCGCAGCAACGCTTAATTCAAACTTTAGAAAAGAATTTTAAAACCGCCAATATCAATGCCAAAATTTTGGATATTAAGCCGACCGAAGTACCTAATGTATACTGGGTAAATTTAGAAGGCATGTCTGCTGTCTATACTACAGCAGATGGAAAATATATATTGCAAGGCGATCTACTACGATTGGGCGATAAAGAAGTAAAAAGTATTGGCGAATCGTTCCAGTCACAAATTAGCAAAAAAATATTTGCCGAATTAAAAACTGAAGATTTGATTGTCTACCCAGCTCAAGGCAAAGCCAAGCATGTCGTCTATGTCTTTACCGATATCAGTTGCCCGTATTGCCATAAATTGCATGAACATATGAATGAAATCAACGCGAAAGGCATTGAAGTTCGATATGTGGCATGGCCGCGCGGCGAACAATACATGCCAGCGATGGAAAGTGTTTGGTGTAGCAAAGACCGTAAAGCCGCGTTCGATCAAGCCATTGCAGGGGTGCAACTACCTGCTGCAAATTGCAAAAATCCTGTGAAAGATCAATACCAAATGGGTCTGAGTATGGGTATAAATGGCACCCCTGCAATCTACAGCACAGATGGACTGTATTTGGGCGGATACATGACTGCAGATGAAATTCTGAATCGTTTAAATAACTAATATTTATAGATTAAATTACTCACAGTTATACATAGAGATAAACTTAGATTTGCCTAGAGTCTGCGTGGTTTTTTAGCTATGATCTAGGCTCAATAAAATTTTTATATATTTTTGGAGTGTGACGTGAAACCAGTTCGTCTGGCGATACTCGGTCTTGGAACCGTAGGTGGTGGAGCCCTTAAACTATTACAAGAAAATGCTGCTGAAATTAGACGTCGCACCGATCGTGAAATTCAAATTACCCATGTGGGTACTCGCCGTCCACGCCCAGATCTCAACCTCTCAGACTCAGTCAAACAAAGTGCTGATTTGATGGATATTGTCCGTCAACCTGATGTTGATATTGTGGTCGAAGTCATGGGGGGTATACACCCTGCCTATGAGCTCATCATGGAAGCGATGAAGCACGGTAAACATGTGGTCACAGCCAATAAAGCATTACTTGCTGAACATGGTACTGCACTGTTTAAAGCAGCTGATGAATATAAAGTACAAATTGCTTATGAAGCAGCTGTAGCTGGTGGCATTCCGATTATTAAAGTGATTCGTGAAGGCTTAGCTGCAAACAGGATTGATTGGTTAGCCGGCATTATCAATGGTACAGGCAATTTTATTCTTTCAGAAATGCGAGAAAAAGGACGTACTTTTGAAGATGTACTTGCTGAGGCACAACAGCTTGGCTATGCAGAAGCAGATCCAACTTTCGATGTTGAAGGTATTGATGCGGCGCATAAGCTGACCATTTTGGCATCCTGTGCTTTCGGTATTCCTTTGCAGTTTGACAAAGTCTTTACTGAAGGGATCAGCAAAATCACAGCACAAGATGTGAAATATGCTGAAGATTTGGGTTTTCGCATTAAACACTTGGGCATTGCACGTCGTGCAGCGACAGGTATTGAACTACGTGTACATCCGACATTGATTCCAACTGAACAGTTATTGGCCAATGTAAATGGCGTGAAGAATGCTGTTCTTGTCCAATCGAATGCTGTGGGTCCAACCTTGTATTATGGTGCAGGCGCAGGTGCAGGTCCTACAGCATCAGCAGTGGTTGCAGACGTTGTCGATATCGTTCGTGACATTCTGTATACGGAAGATGGTGCAGGTACAATTCCTCAATTGGCATTTGAAAATCTGTCCGACTTACCTATTTTAAGTCGTGAAGAAATGACCACTGGATACTACATCCGCATCAATGCTGAAGATCAAATGGGCGTACTTGCTGATGTCACAACAATTTTAAGTCGTGCGGGGATCAGTATTGATGCCATCATGCAGCAACCGCGTTTAAAAGACCTTATTCCTATCGTGATTATGACGGATCCTATCGTCGAATCGAAAATGGATGAAGCGCTTTCTCAAATTCAAGCATTACCCGTCATTCATGGCGAAATTGTACGAATTCGTTTAGAATCGCTTGATAATTAATCATCGGGTTGGGGGCATATGCTGCCCTCACCAACTTTACACACAATTGGAACATCCTCATGTCTAATGCCAACCGTTATACTGGTTTAGTTGACCGTTATCGTGACCGTTTACCCGTGTCTGCAACTACTCGTGCCATTTCTTTGGGTGAAGGAAATACCCCACTGATTAAGCTTGAGAACATTCCAGGCATTATTGGTAAAGATGTTGAAATCTATGTAAAGTACGAAGGTTTAAACCCGACGGGTTCATTTAAAGATCGTGGCATGACCATGGCGGTGACCAAAGCCGTTGAAGAAGGCTCTAAAGCGATTATTTGTGCTTCTACTGGCAATACCTCAGCGGCAGCAGCAGCTTATGCAGCACGTGCTGGCATTAAAGCGTTTGTGCTTATCCCAGAAGGCAAAATTGCCATGGGTAAAATGGCACAAGCAATGATGTACGGTGCAATCACCATGCAAATTCGCGGTAACTTTGACGATGGCATGCGCCTGGTTAAAGAAGTGGCTGACCAAGCACCTGTAACGATTGTAAACTCAATCAACCCATACCGTTTGCAAGGTCAGAAAACCATTGCTTACGAAATCGTTGAAGCTTTAGGTCGTGCACCTGATTATCACTGCTTACCTGTGGGTAATGCAGGCAACATCACAGCGCACTGGATGGGTTATACCGAAGCGGTTGCCAACCAACCTAAAGAGCAGTTTGAAGCTGTCATTTATGATGCTGAAACAGATCAGTTCACAGGTCCTAAGCCTGCTGGCTTGCCTATTATGGCGGGTTACCAAGCTTCTGGCGCTGCACCTTTCTTGCGTGGCGGTCCAGTTGAAAACCCTGAAACGGTGGCAACAGCGATCCGTATTGGTAATCCACAAAGCTGGAACCATGCTAAAGCTGTAGTTCGTGATTCAAACGGCTGGTTTGATGAATTAAGCGATGCTGAAATTCTTGAAGCACAGCGTCTTCTTTCGATGTACGAAGGAGTGTTTGTAGAGCCTGCATCTGCGGCATCTTTGGGTGGCGCTATTCGCGATATCAAAGCAGGTAAAATCAAAGAGGGTTCTGTGATCGTATGTACCGTAACTGGTAATGGTCTAAAAGATCCTGATACAGCCATCAAGCAATGTGCAGATGCTGTGATGCTGTCTATTGATGCCACCATGTCTCAGGTCAAAGAATCGATTCTTTCAAATATGTAATTAAGATCCATCAAAAAAACCCTGCACATGCAGGGTTTTTTTAGCTTAATTTTAGAAAGAATAAATCTTTAGATCCGTTTTGGTAATTGGCTTGCCCAATTCATCAGACGTACCGCGTCATCATTACGTGCTTGAGTATTGCTTGCGCCAAGTAATACCACAACCGCAGGTCGTGAATTCAACGTGGTGTGCATCACAACACAGCGTCCCGCTTCATTAATAAAACCTGTTTTAGAGATATTAATATTCCAGCCGCCGTTACGTACTAATGCATTGGTGTTGTTTGACTTTAACACGCGATAACCCAAATTAAAGTCATAGCTTGCAGTCGTTGAAAATTGACGAATCAGACCATACTGCGATGCAGTACTCACCAAAATTCCTAAATCACGTGCAGATGCAACATTACGTGGATCAAGACCACTCGATTCAGTAAAATGACTCGCCGTCATCCCCAATGAACGAGCTTTAGCATTCATTGCTGAAACAAAAGCAGCACGACCACCCGGATAGGTACGAGCAAGTGCAGCCGCCGCAGGGTTTTCAGACTTCATTAAAGCAAAAAGCAATGCTTCAGCACGATTCATGGTGTCGCCAGCGCGAAGTGTTGAACTTGAGTTCTTACCACCTGCTCCTGCAAAATCAATGCTTTGAAGGGTAATATTTTCAGACATATTGAGTTTTGCGTCAGCAATCACCACAGCCGTCATCAGTTTGGTTACCGATGCAATGGGTAAAGCAGTATTGGTGTTCTTACTGAATAAGACTTCTCCCGTTTGAGCATCCATCACTAAAGCTGCACGTGCATTCACAGTAGGTTGGTTGCTATAACTACGGGTGTCTAAAATTCGAACCGTTTGCGCGCTTGGATTTTGCGCCACGACACCATTGGATTTACGAATGGTTGTGGTCACAGTTGTGGTCGCTTGCGGGGTTACCTCTTCTGAAACTTGTAGATTATCACTGTTTAATAATTTACTTGCTTCTTCAGATGACCAATTCAGCGAAGCCTGCCCTGCTGTTGGCTGTGCGTAATTAACGAGTTCTGCAAAGCTCAATGAGCTTAAACTGAGTAGTACTGATGCACTCAGTACATGCATTAACGTTTTTTTGGACTTTTTCACGATAACTTACTCATCTCAGGGAGGTTTTTTGCATCATTGCTAATCACCTCAAATATGACTTACATTTACACGCAAACGTGATTAATATTAAACCACGTGATTATGCACAATATTTTAGTAAAGATTAGGAATAGGATTGCTATTTTTGTTGCCACAATGCAAGTTTTTTTTGCATCATGTAACAAAAAACTTGCTTTTAGAAAAATTTTAGGAGGTGATTGTGATCACGGTTTTAGTCGTAGATGACCATGAGTTAGTCCGAACTGGCATATGTAGAATGCTGGAAGATCAATCAGATATCCAAGTGATAGGTCAAGCTGAATCCGGAGAAGAGGCGATTAGTTTGGTTCGTCAACATCATCCTAACGTTGTACTCCTTGACGTGAATATGCCCGGCATTGGTGGCGTAGAAACCACACGTCGCCTCTTACAAACTGCACCAGAAACCAAAGTTTTAGCCGTCAGTGGTTTGGCAGAAGAGCCTTATCCTTCCATGTTACTTAAAGCAGGCGCACGTGGTTATATTACCAAGGGTGCGCCCATTACTGAAATGGTTCGTGCCATTAATAAAGTTATGCAAGGAGGCAAATACTTTAGTGCTGATATCGCAGAACAGCTCGCCAGTTCGTATTTGTCCGATACCCAAACATCTCCATTTGATGCACTCTCCGAACGTGAAATGCAAGTTGCAATGATGGTTGTAAACTGTATTAGCGCGCAGGAAATTTCAGATAAACTTTTTGTCAGTGTTAAAACGGTCAATACGTATCGTTATCGTATCTTTGAAAAACTGGGTTTAGACAGTGATGTGAAGCTGACCCATATGGCCATTCGCTACGGTTTAATCAAACCTTAATTGCACTTGAGCACCTCAATGACGCCAACGGTATCTATCCCCATTTATCAGACCATTTACCGTCTTGGCACATTGTATTCGAGTTATCGTCTGATCACTGCGCTCAGTCTAATCCTGATTTTTTTGCTGACTATAGAAAATCAAACTGAGTACTATCCATATCCTAAACTTTATTTTTATGCCTTGCTGTTTTTTGTCGGATGCAGTCTTGCACAGAGCTTAGCGCTTAAATATTTACCACATATAATCAGTAAACAAATCTTAGCGCTGTTTGCGGTTGACCTGATTTTTCTAAGCGCACTCACCTTCGCTTTAGGCGGCCCCAATATTGCAATTGGGCTGTTGTTTGTCATTTCAGTATTTGCGGCTAACTTCTTACTGACTAAAAATCAAGCCCTGTTTATTACTTTGGTTGCCGTGATTTGCGTGGTTTACCAACAGTTTTTTGGCAGTCTTTTTGCCGATGCAAGCTTAAATAATATCGGAAATAGTGCTTTTTTGGCTTTTTTGTTTTTTGTGGTGCACGCCATTGGCCAAGTCTCGATTCAACGCTTTCAATTGCTTGAGTCTTTAAATACCCATCAATCCAATGAACTGTTTAAATTACAAAATATTAACCGCTATATTTTAGAGCAGATTGAAGTCGGTTATTTGGTACTCGATGAACAATGCAAAATTATTGTGAGTAATCCTGCTGCATGCTCCTTGCTTGGCATTTCGCCCTTATATGCCCATGAACAATTTCATTTGGCAACCTTCCAACCCGATTTGTTTCATATTTTAAAAAACACGCTGCTCGCAGATGGCGAACGTTTTCAGTTTGAATCACCTCAGTCGGCGTACCATGTCGATGTTCGTGTACAAAACTTAATTGTGCCGCATCAAGCGCTGACGTTGTTGATTTTGGAGGATGCACAAAAACTCAATCAACAAGTTCAACAGTTGAAACTGGCGGCACTGGGTCAACTTTCTGCCAGTATTGCACATGAAATACGCAACCCTTTAGCCGCAATTGTTCAAGCCAATGAGCTGTTTGAACATGCAAGCGACGAACAAAAACTTTTAAGCAATATGATTGCTAAGCAAGCATCACGCATTGACCGAATTATTAAGGATACATTGGCACTTGCGAAAAACAAGAATACCCATACTACTCGCGTTGAGTTACAACATTTTTTGCATGATATGATTCAACATGATTTAAATGATGTGAGACACCGAATTCAACTAGATGTTCAACAGGATTTGGCGATTCATTTTGATGAGTCTCAGTTAAGTCAGGTCTTGGTGAATTTGGCGCGCAATGCAATTCGACACAATGCAGCCGATGCAGAGTCGATTCTGATTCAGGCCTATCGCCATCAGCAGATGATTCATATTGATGTGATTGATTATGGAAAAGGAATTGAAAAACATGAACTCTCTCAGCTTTTTCAGCCTTTTTTTAGTACCGAAATCAACGGAACTGGTTTAGGATTGTACTTATCCCATAGTCTGTGTCAGGCCAACCAAGCCAAACTCAGTTATGTCGAGCAAAAAAAACAAGGGGCATGCTTCAGAATTGAATGCCCACATATAGAATAGTTTTGATTAGGTTTTTTCGGGGTTATGGCTAAAAAACAACCACTGGTTTTACTGGTCGATGACGAACCAGATTTATGCATGCTGATGCAAATGACCTTGTCACGCATGGGCATTAAAACCCATATGGCACATCACTTAAAACAAGCCAAACATTTTTTTAGCGAATATAAATATGATGCCTGTATTACTGACTTTAACTTGCCCGATGGCAATGGTTTAGAGTTGGTCAAATACGTGACCCAGCATTATCCCAAAACACCTATTGCTGTGCTTACTGCCTATGCCAATATGGAAATTGCGATTTCTGTGCTTAAAGCGGGCGCATTTGATTTTGTCAGTAAACCGATTAACCAACAGCATTTGCATCAGTTATTACAAAAAGCTTTGCATGCGCCTGTACTGGATTTGGATTCAGAAGAATTGCCCTTAGAGGAACGTCTATTAATTGGGGAATCAATTCAAATTCAACAGCTACGCGAATCGATCAAAAAAATTGCACGCTCTCAAGCACCTGTTTTTATTACAGGTGAATCAGGCACAGGCAAAGAAGTCGTTGCAACATTGTTGCATCAGCTGAGTAATCGTCAAGATGGACCATTTATCGCAATTAACTGCGGTGCGATTTCTGAAGACCTACTGGAAAGTGAATTGTTTGGGCACGTCAAAGGCTGTTTTTCTGGCGCAACAGAAGACAAACAGGGACTCATTCAAGCCGCTGACGGCGGTAGTTTATTCTTGGATGAAATTGCTGAATTGTCTCTTGCCATGCAAGCCAAATTACTGCGTGCGGTACAAGAAAAGAAAATTCGACCACTGGGTAGTGATAAAGAAATGGAAGTGGATTTTCGAATTATTAGTGCCAGTCATCAAGATTTAGAATCCCGCGTACAACAAGGTCAATTTAGACAGGATCTTTTTTTCCGTATTCATGTCATGGATTTGATTATTGCGCCACTGCGTGAACGTCAGCAAGATATTCTTATTTTAGCAAAGCATTTTATTGATTTAATCTGCGCAGAATGGCGTATTTCAGCCAAAATTTTAACGCCCTCAGCAGCGCAATTTTTAATGGCACAGCATTATGCAGGTAATGTGCGTGAACTGCGTAATCTGATTGAACGGGCGATTACATTGAGTGATGGCGACAGTATCGAGGCACAACATTTACAGTCTTCACATGCGCGTAGCCTAGAAAAAGTACAAGTTCTACCCACCGAACCGAATCCATCTGTATCGCCGCTTGTGCAAAACCCTCAAAGTTCTACAAATACGCAAGTCTTGCCTGAAGAGGGTCTTGAGGAGTATTTGGAAAAGGTTGAAAAAGAAGTATTGATGAATGCCTTAAATTTAACCCACTGGAATCGAACATTGGCGGCAAAAAAACTCGGCATGACCTTTCGTTCACTGCGTTATCGATTAAAGAAATTTGGACTCGATACCGAAGATTAGCAATGCTCTAGCTATGCAGTCACTCAGTTTTAAGTTCAAAATTTAAAGCCTTGATTTAAGCAATTGCTCTGCGACATGTTGAATATAAGTATCTTCTTTCATTTCAGTCGGCCAAGCATATTCAAAATTCGGCTGAATACCTTTGCCATCTATCGCACTACCATTGGGTGTTAAATAATGTGACACTGTCATTTGCAGAGCAGCACCATTTTCAAGTGGAAAAAGCTTCTGTACCACACCCTTGCCATAACTCTTCTCGCCCATAATCCATGCACGTTGATGTTCTTTCATGGCGGCAGTAAAGACTTCAGCTGCAGAGGCAGAACGGTTGTTGATGAGCACACCGAGTTTGAGGTTCGCAAATTCATTGCCTGGCAAAGCTTGAAACTGCTGATTACCCTCAGAACGACTTTCCGTTGAAACGATCACCCCTTGATTTAAAAATAAATCCGCCGTTTCTACCGCTGAGGAGAGCAAACCGCCCGGATTATTGCGTAAATCAATGAGCACAGCTTTGAGACGCTGGGGCTGATGTTCATCAATATAACGCTTGATTTCGCTGGCAGTATCTTGCTGAAACACCTTAACTTTGAGAACCAAAACTTGGTTATTCAAAAGCATCGGTTGAATATCTGCCACGTCCAGCTTTTGATTGCGAACCAAGGTTAAACTTGGACTCGATGCATTTAATTGTAACTGTAAGGTCGTGCCAATCGAGCCATTTAGTAAGTCATCGACTTGACCTGCATTTCGATTTTTGAGTTCTTGATTATCGATTTTAAAAACCGTAAATCCATTTTTTAGACCCAACTTATATGAGTCCGAATCTTCTCGGAGATTTTTAATGTGCCACTGTGATTTGGTAGAATCAAAAGCCAAGTCAAAATCAACACTGGCCAAATCACCTTCAGTATATTGTAGTAATTGGCGGTAATCTTCTGCAGACAAATAACGAGAATAACGGTCTAGCCCTGAGACTAAGCCTTGAATCGCTTGTAGAAATAATGCATCGTCACTTTTTTCATTAACGTAATTGTCCTTAACTGTACCGTAAATTTGGACAAATTGTTGAATGGATTCAATAGGAACTTCTGTGGTATTTTCGACCCAATCTTGGTCAAGATCTGAAGCCACAGATACTTTCGCATCTGTAGCCCAGATGGAATGATTCAACCCCAACAACACAGCTGTAAGCAAAACGCGATATGTGAGTGTTTGAATCATTCAAGCATCCTTATTGTTCTTATACTGTTGCGGTTAAAGTCACCAAGTTACGACCTTTCATATCACTCGGCACAGGAAGCTGCATCAAGCTGAGTAGCGTCGGTGCAACATCTGCAAGTACACCACCTTCAGCAATAGTCGCCGCAGTAGGACCGACATAAATAAAGGGTACATGTTCCGTGGTGTGCTGAGTATGCACCTGACCACTCACATAGTCTTGCATTTGCTCCACATTACCATGGTCTGCTGTAATCAACATATGCCCTTTTTGCGCCATCACCGCGTCATATACACGACCTAAACTGGTATCGACTGCTTCAACGGCTTTGACCGCCGCATCAAACACACCCGTATGACCGACCATATCGCCATTGGCATAGTTCACCACCAACAGATCAAATTCACCTGAGTTGATTGCAGCGACCAATTCATCAGTCACTTCATAAGCACTCATTTCAGGCTTTAAGTCATAAGTTGCAACATTTGGAGAAGGAATCAAAATACGCTTTTCACCTGGATATTCATCTTCACGACCACCACTGAAGAAGAAGGTGACATGCGCATATTTTTCCGTTTCAGCAATACGAAGCTGCGTTTTACCTAAATTTGATAAGTATTCACCAATAGAATTCACCAGCGCTTGTGGCATATAGGCAACGGGGGCATCAATACTGGCTTGATAACGCGTGAGCATCACAAATTGAGCCAAACTGGGTACAACTTTACGCTCAAAACCTGCAAAGTCTGTTTCAACAAATGCTTTGGTAATTTCACGCGCACGATCCGCACGGAAATTCATAAACACCACACTGTCGCCATCTTCAATTTTTGCAAATTCACCAATACGAGTCGCTTTAACAAATTCATCCGACTCACCTGCTGCATAGGCAAGTTCAAGACCTTCCACTGCAGATGCTGCTGTACGTGCAGCCTCACCTTCGGTGAGTAAACGATACGCTTGTTCAACACGGTCCCAACGATTGTCACGATCCATTGCGAAATAACGACCAATGAGGGTGGCAATGCGACCTTGACCGGGATACTGAGCAAATAAAGCGTCCAATTTTTCTAACGAAGGTTGTGCACTTTTTGGTGGGGTATCACGACCATCCAAAAATGCATGGAGGAACACTTGAGCACCGCGTTTAAGCGCCAGTTCTGCCATTGCCACAATATGATCTTCATGCGAATGCACACCGCCTTGAGAGAGTAAGCCTAGAATATGTACTGGCTTGTGATTGGCTTTGGCTTTTTCAACCGCATCGACCAACACTTCATGCTCAAAAAAAGCACCTGTGCGAATATCTTTGGTAATACGCGTGAAATCTTGATACAGAACACGGCCTGCACCCAAGTTCATATGACCGACTTCAGAGTTGCCCATTTGACCCTCTGGCAAGCCGACGTCTTCACCCGAACCCGATATTAAACCATGGGGATGATTCTGCTTCATTGCAGTTAAATTTGGCGTTTTCGCTGCAAGAAATGCGTTGTCTTTGACCGCTTCACGATGACCCACACCGTCCATAATGACCAAAACGTGTGGGATTTTGCCAGCAGTTGCATCCGTCATGATTTACACTCTTTTCTGTATATACATTAATCATTGTATCTTACCGAATTTTTCGTTAAGACTCTATCTGAACACGATGGCTTTGACTGATCTCAACCATCTGAATTTTAATTTAAACGATCTCAATTTTTGCTTTTATCTTGCGCGATAAAGCAAATAACTTCCTGCACCAAACATCACGACAATGGGTAAAAATACAAACCATGCTGGTGACGGTGAATACACTAAACTTGCATAGCCTAAAAAGTCCTGCAAATAGTAAAACCCTAAGCCCACAAATAAAGCAATGACCAAACGAAAGCCCATAGACTGTTGACGCAAGGGGCCAAAAATAAATGAACAGGCAACGAGTACCAATGCAAGTAGTGCGAAAGGTGAACCGACCTTTTGCCAAAAAGCCAATAAATAAGTTTTCGGCACTTGGCTATATTCATGCATATAGCCCATAAAACTGACCAATTGGCTTGGGGCTAAATCTTCAGGATCAATCGTCACCATGTGTACATATTTAGGCTGAAGCGCCAAAGCTAAATCCTGCTTCTCGGTTTGAATCAGCTTAGAATGCCCATCTTGGAAAATATCCATTTGATCTGCTTTAGACAGTGTCCATTGACCATTTTTCACAAACTGACCTTGATCTGCATCCAGTACAGATTTGAGGCGGTATTCATTGTCAAAATCGAGCATCTGAACTTGTTTTAACTGACCTTGCGAATTGGCATAATCAATATAAATAAAGCGCTGACCTTCACGTGTCCAATAGCCTTTTACTTCGCCCAGTTGCGCTGCACTTCGGTGGTCTTTAATACTTTTGGCTTTTTCATTGGTCTGTGGAATCACATATTCACTGAGTAGAAATGACAGTAACACCAGTAACATTGCAGAGCGCATCACCCAGCCAACGATACGCCAAAGGCTAATACCAGAAGCACGCATCACGATCAATTCACTATTAGATGCCAATGTACCTAAACCCAATACTGCACCAATCAGTGCCGAAATAGGTAAAATTTCATAGAGATACTGCGGTGCGCCCCAGAGGACAAACAAAAAGGCTTGCCATGCACCATAACCTTCTTTGAGGCTCCCCAGTTCGCTCATATAGGTAAATAAAACTTGTAGCGCTGACAATATTGCAGTCGCGCCTAACATAGCGAGCGCCGTGGTTTTAGTCACATGCTTGGCGACAATTTTACGTGCTAACATTATGATCTCGCTCGCTCAATTCGTTTTTTCAGTTTTGGGGCCAGTTTTTGTTTTCTGGAAAAAATCGCCGCAGCAATCGCATATACCAATAGCACCGCAGGATAAGCCCACATGCCAATTTCATCTTTAGAAATACGGGTCTTAATCGCCATCAGCGCCACAATTAAGCTGGCAAAAATGAGCAGTGCAGGAAACAGTTTTAAATAACGCCCTTGTCTCGGACTCACTTCAGACAGCGCCGTGGCCAGCATCAGTGCCACAATCATGGTAAACGGCACAAATAGTCGCCAGCCCAACTCACTTGCCACCACTGGGTCTTCACGTGTTTCTATCAGCTTGGAAATGGGTAAGGCTTCGACTTCACCACTTTCAAATTTGGCTTCTTTGTCACTTTCTAAACGTAAACGATAAGATTCGAATTCGGTATGGCTATATTTGGGACTGTTTGGATAAATTTCATAACGGCGACCAAGTGTTAAGTCGACCACACTTGCAGTGTCATTGGCCATTTCTACACGAGTCGCTTCTTTCGCCAAAATCATCACATCAGGCTTACCTTCTTTTTCAGCACGCTGATAAAAGAACACTTCTTTTAAATTTTGACGATCTTCAGACAAGGCACTGGCATAAATCGTATACGGCCCTGAGGAAATAAACTCTTTGGGTCTGACCAAATCAAAACCAGAACGTACGGCTTGACTGGTGGTCAAGGCTTCAAACTGACGGATTCCCCACGGCGACATCCACACCATTAGCGCGGCTTGAACCACCAAGAAACCAACCGTCAACGGCATGAGTAACCGTGCCAATTGATTACGACTTACGCCACTTCCGTTTAGCACCGCCATCTCATGGTCGACATATAAACGACCAAAAACCAACATCAGACCAATAAAAAAACCAAGCGGTAAAATTAAGGTTAAAAATTCAGGCAGACGGTAGCCAATAATGCTAAATAAAATACCCGCGTCTAAACGACCTTGAGCCGCAACCCCAAAATATTTGATCAAACGCCCACCCATCATGATGAGCGTTAATAAAGAAATGACAACCAGCGAGGTCGACAACACTTGTTTGACGAGATAACGTCTTATAATCAAAGTATTCTTCCAAAATTGGGTTAATTCGGCTAGCGCTAGTTTACCCGAATGTTAAAAATATAAAACCTCATTGAAATTCTATCATTGGTAGTGGTTCAATGGTTTAATGATTTAAAACGTCTCCATAGGCACAGCTAAAGCATATGAAACTTACTATTAATACATCATTTCCAGAACAATCTTCTAGCCAACATTTGTTGATTTTAGTTGATTCAAATTCAATTCAAAATGCGCAAACAACTTATCAAATCAATGATTTTCAACAGGCCATTGACGCAACTCAATTTAAAGCGAGCTTCAACGACAGCTTAGCTTTAATTGGTAAAATTGCAGTCCAGCCCAACAGTGCGTTGGTCGGCTTAGGCAAAGCAGAAGAGCTCAAGGCTGCAAAATTAGCCAAAATTGCACAAAGCATTATCAAAGCGTCACAGAAAAAATTTAAACAAATCAGCATTGATATCTCTGCGCTGCCTCAAGAGCTACATTATTTATTTGCGTTAAGCCTAACTCAAGCGGCCTATGCGTATGATGAATACAAATCGAAAAAGAATGAATTTGTTTTAACTCAAATTGATTTGATCTCTGCACAATCAAGCTTAAATGATGCCCTACTTAGTCTGATTGCAGCCGTTGAAAAAGGTCAAACCACTGCGCGTGATTTGGCCAACTGCCCCCCAAATATTTGCTTCCCAGAATATTTAGCTGAACAAGCGCTCGAACTTGCTACTGAATTTCCAGCAATGCTCAAAGTCACCGTGTTGAATGAGCAAGAAATTGCAGATTTGGGCATGAATGCTTTTCTTGCTGTCAGTAAAGGTTCTGATCGCCCAGGACGTATTATTACGATTGAGTACAAAGCTAATCTTGATCAAGCGCCTGTGGTGTTGGTCGGTAAAGGCGTAACCTTTGATACGGGTGGTATTTCACTGAAACCAGGTTTGGGCATGGATGAGATGAAATATGATATGGGCGGCGCTGCTTCTGTACTGGGGACTATGCGTGCGCTGTGTGAAGCCAATCTACAGATTCATGTGGTGGGTGCTATTGCTGCGGCTGAAAATATGCCTTCAGGTCATGCAACACGTCCGGGTGATATTGTCACCACGATGAGCGGTCAAACTGTTGAAATTTTAAATACCGATGCTGAAGGTCGTTTGGTGCTTTGTGACACCTTAACGTATATCAAGCGTTTTAACCCAGAACTTGTGATTGATATTGCCACCTTAACTGGTGCCTGTGTCGTGGCGCTCGGTTCAGTATTAACAGGCCTGTTTAGCCCAGACGATGCACTAGCACAAGAAATTGCAGTTGCAGGCGAGCAATCTTTTGACCGTGTATGGCGTATGCCTGTGATTGAGGATTATCAAGAACAGCTCGATTCTCCTTTTGCAGACATTGCCAATATTGGGGGTCCAAAAGCAGGTGCAGTTACCGCGGCATGTTTCCTTCAGCGTTTTACCCGTGAATATCGCTGGGCACATTTAGATGTTGCAGGTACGGCGTGGACTTCTGGTGCAGGCAAAGGTGCAACGGGTCGCCCTGTTCCCCTTTTGGTTCAATTTTTAGCAAACCGTAGTCATGGCTAAAGTTAGCTTTTATTTATTTGAAAAAAGCCCTGAACGACAGGTGGAAAGCACGTGTCGTTTATGCCGTAAAATATTACGTCAGCCGGCGAAAATCTGGATTCATTGCGCTGATGTCACAATCCAACAAGAATTGGATGAGCGCTTATGGAGTTTTGATCCGCAGAGCTTTTTAGCGCATGGTATTGATCAAACCCATGCGCCAATTTGTATATCTGCCCGACTGCCAGATTCACCCGAGTGGATTGTGTTTAATTTTAACAATCAAGCTCTTGATCAAGTGAACGATTTTAGTCACATTATCGAAATTGTTGAAAATGACGAGCAAGCCAAACAGATCGGTCGTGAGAAATTCAAAGCGTATCGTCGGCTGGGTATAGCCCCTCAAACCCATAAGTTATAACGACTTATTTATTATATTGAATCAAAGCGTCAAAAGGAGATGCGTGGTGACTTTAAATGTCGGTCAAGAGTTTAAAAAGCGATGGCTCAGTGCGCCTGATGCTGTACGCCAAGCATTTCTAGATGACCTTCATCGTGTCAGTGATCTTCTCAACCCCCAAAGCCATATTCAAGCTTGGCTAGACAATGATCAACGCGCTCAACAGGTGGCTCAGCTTAAAGTTGAACAGGCCTATGCTGATGAAAAAGCGCGTTTAATTGAACAGGCAAGGATTCGTAAGCAATTGGCTTTAGAGCAATCTTTAGCCCATAAGCGTGCGGCACAACAGGCTTATAATCAGCGGTTAATTCAAGATGAAATTCAAAAACAGCAGCAACAAACGGCGTCCTTGACACAATTACGTGATGTGATTGATCAAGAGATTTCAACCTATACTGCCCGTTATACGCAAAATCCTGTACAGTCAATGGATTATGCTAAAGGGCATTTTCTTGTCGCTGATGATCAGATTCAATCCGAACTCGAAAGTGTACGTTTAAGATTAGAGCTTGAAGCCGAAACAGTGATAGACGAATCTGTTGCAGCATTTCGTGCCCGATTACAAGCAGCTGCAACCGAAGAAATTGGCTATATTTTAAAAAATTCTGATTTCAAATAGCCGTTAGAGAAATTCATTCAAGGATTGATATTGTATTGCAAGAAATAGAGGATTTTCTATTGGTCTCGAAATTGCAATATATATGTCACATGATGGTTCTGAGAATGTAGGTACGCCTTGTATGGGAACCCTAATTGAATCGATCAGAATGATCAATCAATATAGATCTTCTTGAGCACCGCTCCAATCTATTTTAACTTTACAAGCGGGCGAAATGGTCACGATGAGTCTATAAGATCCAACCATTCTCCGCACAGATTTTGAAGTGACCACTGTGTATTTATATCAACAAGCACAAAAAATTATTTTCGATAGCAGCGCCTTCGGTTTCTTCGTCAAGTTTTGAGTAAAGCTTCCTGCCCCTTACCAAACACTCATACACAGCACCTGAATGCCGAATATGCAAAAAAGCCCATCTCAGGCTTTTTCTCTCAAAGCGAACTTAGTGACTGAAAAAATTCAGTACATTGGACAATAAATTGCCCATGCCATATCCCGTACCCAGCAGTAAGGCAATCCAAATCCCAGCGCCAATCACATTATAAAACATGAAGCTCGGATAGCGCATGTAGCCCGAACCTGCGGCAAAAGGTGCAAACGAGCGAACAAAAGGAATAAAACGCGCCATCAAAATGGTTTTACCGCCATGCTTCTCAAAATAATCTGTGGTTTTTTGTACATATTCGGGCTTAAACCAGCGTGAATGCTGACTAAAAAATTTCAAGCCTAATACGCGACCCGTATAGTAATTGAGGATATAACCCAAGATTGAGGCAGTAAAAAGTAAGAGACCCATATAATGTAAATGGATCAGTTCTGTGGTGGAACACAGCGCGCCAATAGCAATCAGTAAACTGTCTCCCGGCAGAAAAAACATGAACACCGAGCCATTTTCCAAAAAAATAATCAGAAATAATAGGGCATAAATCCAAAGACCATAACGGTCTAATAGACTGGGTAACATCTGTTCTAAATGGAGTAAAAAATCAATCATTGGCAGGTTTTCCGCAGCATGTTGTTCCTCGGCTCCACATATAAATATTTCAATGTCTGAAAAAGAAAACAGCCTAATAAATTAGGCTGTTCGGTATTTTAGTCTGTTTTTATCTTAAAAAGCCATTCGCAGCTAGAAATTCCATGCTGAGCTTCGATTCAGGTTTATGTTCAGCGGCTTTATCACCGAGTAATAAACGTTCGATATAGCGTGCCAAAATGTCCACTTCAAGGTTCACTTTCGTGCCCGTTTGCCATGTGCCAATATTGGTACGCTCTGCCGTATGCGGAATTAAATTCAAGCTCAGCACATTGCCTCGTAAATGGTTAATGGTCAAACTAATGCCATCGACCGTGATTGAGCCTTTTTCAGCTAAGTATTTGGCAATCTCAGCGGGTGCCGTCACTTCAAAATACAGTGACCGTGCGTCTGCGCGCACTACGGTAATTTCACCTACAGCATCGACATGACCACTGACAATGTGCCCACCAAAACGTGTGGTTGGAAGCATGGCTTTTTCCACATTAACAGGTTGTCCAACTTTCCACCCACCCAGAGTCGAACGGTTTAAACTTTCACGCGACACATCTGCTGCGTACCAGTTATCACCCCATTCAATCACTGTGAGACAAATGCCATTGGTTGCAATTGAATCACCCAAGTGCACATCTGACATATCCAAATTGCTTTGAATGCGTAGACGGACATCGCCTGCTACACTTTGAAGGCTCAATACTTGTCCTACACTTTCAATAATGCCTGTAAACATTTGGGTAACCCTTTTACTTTTTTATCTGAATCAATAATCGCAATATACAGCATTCACACGCTAAACCTAGCATTGCCTATAGTGCTCAACAGCTTCTTAACCTCAGAGGCATCACGCTTTTGTAAGGCCTTATCAATTCATTGATCGTTCAGTTATAGACAATTGGTATCTAAGTGATCATTTGCAACACTCAATGTTGAGATTGCACTACTCATGATGAGGACTAAACAGGTCATTTTTATCATGTATGTACTCTACTTTTTGGCCTGCTTTTTAGATGACTTTTAGCCTAATTTTTAAAACTCACCACAAA
>CAZOGM010000012.1:0-9555 GCA_964579445.1 uncultured Acinetobacter sp. | reverse complement strand
TTTTTGGCCTGCTTTTTAGATGACTTTTAGCCTAATTTTTAAAACTCACCACAAATCTAACTGTGTTGCCACACCTGTAGTATCTACCCCGCCCAATTCAGCATAATGATGCAACTGCCCCAAAAGCTGACGAATCGGTGGGCCCGATTTGGCATGCGTGTCGGTAATTACAATAAACTCAAGTACGCGCGCACGCTCAGACTGACGTTGTTTACTGACACGGTAACGTGGCACATCTTGGGTCAGTAGTGTCACACGACCACGTTCCAAATTGGCTTTGAGTAAATCACCTGCTTCAATATTTCCATCAGTTGAATAACTGGTCAGAATATAACGAGCATTAATGGTGCCCATCAATTTCTCATACGCTTCTTTGGCATATTTGGCAGAGTTATACGGACTTGGGCGCTCTTTACGCCATGCGCGATCAATCCCACTTTTATAGCCCTTGGTGTCAGGCGTGGGTAGATCGTTTTGATCCCAAAGCGTTAATGCATTTAAGACATGATAATTACTACTATACGCATGCTGATTATACGGCGGATCTAAATACGCCACATCGACTTCAAAACCACTCATTTGGTTGGCAAGGTGCTGCGCATCAACACACCACATCTCTGCCATGGGCACTTTCGGTTCACCCAACTCACAGAAACGACTCGGTGATAACCACAGCAGTGATTCAATCCGCTCTAAAGCCGTCTGGGTTTTCCCGCCCCAACCATGATGGAAACTTTTAAACACGCCACTGGTATTACTGACAAAACTGGCAGAATATAAAAGCGGTGCAAGCAAGGCACTCATTTCCACATCATCAATTGCGCCCTGCGCTTGCCACGCTGCTATCTGCTGACGCATGGCATCAATACGCATGCCATTACGGCGTTTAAAGAACAAACGATCTTTTGCTGGATCATAAATTTCGTCATTTCGCGGACATAGATTATGCGTAACCCAGCCTTTCACTTCAGGCAAGCGATTTAAATAATCAATCGCTTTTTGATACCCGCCTAACTCTTTAAAGGGTGGCGCATCGGTACATGACAAAATTGCGTTGTTGAGCGCATGGCTATACGGTTCCCAGTCATTGGCAATCACACGGTAACCATTTTGACGTGCTAATCGTGACACCACACCACTGCCTGCGAAAAAATCGGCAAAAATCGGCGCACGACCTTCTTTGGTTTTTAAATTTAAAGTTCCCGTACTTTCGAGTGCTTCTAAAATCAAATGCAGTAAGCGACGTTTATTTCCAAGATACGGTACCAGTTGGTTAAACAGGTATTCATCTGTAGTGCGCGCTGCGTGACGACGTTTATGGTAAACCGCTGACTCTGAATTCATACTGACTCTTGAGAAGGGATGAGCTTTAAGCGAATATCGTCACCCAGTTGAATAACGTCTATTAACTTAAAACGAAGCTGTTCTGCCATCGTGACAAAATCGGCATTGAACATAGCACGTGCAGATTGTCCTAGGAAAGTCGGAGCAACATAGCTGATCATTTCATCGACTAATTTTTCCTGCAAAAATGCACTGGAAAGTGTCGCACCCGCTTCGACCAAAACATCGAAAATATGAAAATCTTTTAACGTCTTTAATAAGCTGCTTAAAGACTGAACGTCCAATTGTATCACGCCTAGACTGGCAAGTTCGGTTCGAAATGGTCCCATGACCATGACCGTATCAGGCTGTTCTAAAACTTTGGCATTTAAAGGCAACCGACCATGCCGATCTAAAATCACGCGTTTGGGTTGTACAATCTGGTCTAAATCTACACGATCTAAATGACGGACATTCAGCTGACAATCATCTGCAAGGACGGTGTCAACGCCTGTGATGACAGCACCCGACAATGCTCGCCAGTGCTGAACATCTTGACGCGATTCAACCCCAGTAATCCATTTCGATTCACCCGATGCCATTGCGGTACGACCGTCTAAACTTGATGCCACTTTTAAACGCACATAAGGCATGCCTGTTGCCATGGCTTTAAGAAAACCTAGATTCAGCTGTTTCGCTGCGGCTTCACAGATCCCCAGTTCAACGTCAATACCCGCTTGACGCAAAATAGCGATGCCTTTACCCGCAACCAAGGGATTTGGGTCAGCACACGCCACCACCACTTTGGCAATGCCTGCCTCGACCAACCCTTTGGCACAAGGCGGTGTACGACCATAGTGCGCACAAGGCTCTAAGGTTACATAGGCCGTTGCACCTTGGGCACGCGTGCCTGCTTCACGTAGCGCAAAGACTTCTGCGTGTGGCTGTCCCGCTTGTGGATGAAAGCCTTCACCTACAATCTGTCCATGTTGAACAATAACGCATCCCACGTTCGGATTCGGCTTAGTGGAGTACTGCCCTTGCTTGGCCAAAGCGATGGCGCGGATCATCCACGCTTGATCTTGCACTGTTGAAGCTTGATCGAATTCAGACATGATTTTCCAAAACTATTAAACAATATTTTAAGACAATACTTTTGAAACAGTAGGTTTGAGACAATGCGCTAAAACAAGATAATTAAACGATATCACACTCAATTTCTTAAGAAATAGAGGTGCTTAATGCTCTTGCCCACGATGCTGCATTTGTTCAATTTGGCGACGAAATGCTTCAACATCTTGGAAATCTTGATATACAGATGCAAATCTCACATACGCCACATGGTCCAGCGCAAACAAAGACTGCATGACAATTTCACCAATGGTTCTTGAACGCACATCACGTTCGCCTAGGCGACGAATCTGTAATTGAATATCACTCAGTACCGTTTCAATTTGCTCTTGGGTAATCGGTCGTTTTTGAAGTGCATGCATGAGTGAGCGACGTAATTTTGCTTCATCATAAGGTTCATTTTTACCATTGGATTTGGTCACGCGTGGCATCACCACTTCAAAACTTTCAAAGGTGGTAAAACGCTCGTTACAACCAATACATTCACGGCGACGGCGAATTTGACAGCCTTCCGCGGCTAAACGAGAATCGATGACTTTACTATCTGCGGCGTTGCAAAATGGACAGTGCATAGCGGTTTAATTGAACAATTTGTATGAGACCAAGTGTAGCAAAAATTCAATGCAATGTTGAACTTTCAACCATATATAGAAAAAAAGCAGCCCATTTGGGCTGCTTTATACCATATATTGATTCTTTTATTATTTTAATCGACACGTTCGCCGTGCTGACTTAAATCGAGACCCATGCGTTCATCATCAGATTCAACACGGATACCCATAATCAAATCAATGACTTTAAGAATGATAAACGTACATACAGCCGAGTAAGCAATAGTCGCAAGTACACCTTCAACTTGAACCCACAACTGACTCATCAAATTGGCAGGCGCTTTATCCCCCATGATAAATTCACTTGCAAAGACTGCTGTCAAGATCGCACCAACAATACCACCCACACCATGTAAACCAAAAGCATCTAGAGAATCATCAGCTTTCAGTAAACGTTTGAGTGCTGTAATGCCCCAGAAACAGACCACGCCCCCAATCAGACCCATGGCTAAAGCACCACCCACTGTCACAAAACCAGCCGCAGGTGTAATCACCACCAAACCTGCAACCGCACCTGAAACCGCGCCCAATACAGAAGCTTTACCACGAACAATTCTTTCAGTGATCAACCATGCGATTGCCGCAGCCGCAGCCGCCACTTGAGTTACAATCAGAGCATATGCTGCTGAACCATTGGCACCCAGTGCTGAACCGCCGTTAAATCCGAACCAGCCCACCCAAATCAAACTTGCACCAATAATCGTCAACGTTAAGTTATGTGGTGCCATGGACTCACGACCTAAGCCCATACGTTTACCCAACATGTAGGCAGCCACTAAACCTGCCACACCTGAGTTGATATGAACCACTGTACCACCGGCAAAATCGAGTGCGCCGTCGTTAAATAACCAACCGCCGCCCCAAACCCAATGCGTAATAGGTGCATAAACCACCACCACCCAAATCGCAATAAAGGCAATAAAGGCACTGAATTTCATACGCTCTGCGATAGAACCACTAATAATGGCTACCGTAATAATCGCAAAGGTCATTTGGAAAATAACAAAGAGAATTTCGGGAATCGTACCTGTCAGCGCTTGCGTGGTAATACCTGACAACATGAATTTATCGAGACTACCAATAAATGCGTTGCCCTCACCAAAGGCTAAGGTATAACCCACAGCAACCCACATGATACTCACCACAGCAGCAGCAATAAAGCTATGTGCCATCGTGCTTAATACGTTCTTTTTACGAACCATACCGCCGTAGAACAAAGCTAAACCCGGAATGGTCATCAGCAATACTAATGCTGTGGAGACTAAAATCCACGCAGTATCACCTGTGTCTAATTTTGGTTCTTCTGCAACAGGTGCAACTTCAGTTGGGGCAGGGATTGCCACAACCTCTTGTATAGAATCTGTAGGTGATGCTTCAGTTGTAACAACTGTCGCATCTTCCAGAGTAGGTGTTGGTTCTGAAACAGCATTTTCAGCCCATGCAACAGAACCACCTAAAAGTGCGCCAGACAAACTCAGCGCAAGTAGCATCTTTTTCATTCGTATCCCCCAACCTAGTTTTTGTGAGTTATTCGCTACTCAGCAAACTTCATGCCAAATCAAACAGCATCTGCACCTGTTTCACCTGTACGGATACGGATGACTTGTTCTAAGTTGGTTACGAAAATTTTTCCGTCACCAATTTTTCCAGTGCTTGCTACACGCGTAATTGACTCAATGACTGAATCAACCATTTCATCACTAATTGCGATTTCAATTTTTACCTTAGGTAAAAAATCAACCACATACTCAGCACCACGATAAAGTTCAGTATGACCTTTTTGACGACCAAAACCTTTCACTTCAGTCACGGTAATACCTTGGACACCAATCTCAGAAAGTGCTTCACGCACATCATCTAATTTGAATGGTTTTACAATTGCTGTTACGAGTTTCATATTGTTTTCCTTCGGCTTTTTTCACCAGTAAGGTTTTATGTTCAAATTTCGTGCCAAAACGAACTAAAGGTTGGGGGAATTAGTCCGTAAAAGCACGAGGGTCTTTATATCCTATTTTATACATCATGATTAATTTAAGCTTTAAAAATCCTACAAAATTAAGCGATTTTTTTATATCAATGATTGGAGAAACATATCTTAATCAGTTAATACTAGGGTCAAAATAAAAGCAATGTTACACTATAAAAACAAGATGATATATTCAGGATTATTCATGATAGAAACATTATTGCACGCCATTTTGGAACAAGTTGATCAACCCAAAAAAGACTTAGAGCATAACCTTCGCGCGTTATTAAACGAAGCTGTGACCAAAATGGATTTGGTTTCTAAAGACGAAATTGAGCGCCAAAAAACAGCACTTGAAAATGCCAATGCACGTTTAAGTCAACTTCAAGCGCAAGTTGAAGCATTGGAAGTCTTGATTAAGAAACAAAACTAGAAATTCGCACCATTATTGGGCAATAAAACAGCAATAACGATTAAAAATAAAGCAGTTGAATAAAAAATATTATAAATGGTACATCACTATGTCTTTTGCCAAAATTTATACCCGTGGTTTACTGGGTTTACACGCTCCACAAATTGAAGTGGAAGTGCATGTGAGCCAAGGTCTACCGTCTTTAACCATTGTTGGACTGGCTGAAGCTGCTGTTCGTGAGAGTAAAGATCGGGTTCGCTCTGCGATTATTAACAGTGGTTTTCAATTTCCGACGAAACGTCTCACCATTAACTTGGCTCCAGCAGATCTGCCCAAAGATGGATCTCGGCTGGACTTACCGATTGCCTTAGGTATTTTAATCGCATCGGGTCAATTGCCTGAAAACAGCACGGACGATTTCGAATTTATAGGCGAGTTAGCACTGGATGGTCATTTAAGAGCAGCTTCTGGAACGTTAACCATTGCAATGGCGTGCCAAGCGGTTCAGCACCAACTCATGTTGCCGACTGAAAATGCAGAAGAAGCCGCACAATTGCCTAATTTTAAAGTGTTTGCAGCATCAAGTTTAAAGCAGGTCTGTGATCATTTTTTAAAAGTGCGCGAAATTGATGCATTTTTATCTAGCACCACACTCAGACCAAACCAATATAAATTTGACTTAGTCGATGTTAAGGGGCAACTCAGACCGAGACGAGCTTTAGAAATAGCAGCCGCTGGTGGACATTCGATTTTATTTAAAGGGCCACCAGGGACAGGTAAAACCTTATTGGCCTCACGTTTGTCGAGTATTTTGCCACCGCTAAATGCTCAAGAAAACTTGGAAGTGGCCAGTATTTATTCTATTGCAAATGCAAAACATCAGTTTGGTCAGCGTCCCTTTCGCGCACCTCATCATACGGCTTCCGCTGTGGCCTTAGTCGGTGGAGGTTCGCACCCCAAACCAGGCGAGATTACCTTGGCGCATTTGGGTGTTTTATTTTTAGATGAACTTCCCGAGTTTGATCGAAAAGTTTTGGAGGTTTTGAGACAACCCTTAGAATCTAAAGAAATCGTGATCTCAAGGGCCTCACGCCAAATGACCTTCCCTGCCAATTTTCAATTTATTGCCGCGATGAATCCTTGTCCGTGTGGATACGCATTTAATCAGGACAGTCGTTGTCAATGTTCTGCTGAATCCATCAAGCGCTATCAAAATCGAATTTCAGGGCCACTACTTGATCGTATCGATTTGCATATCGATGTACCTCCGCTTAAACCGCAAGATTTACAAGACACTAAACCTGCTGAAAATTCGGAAACCGTCAGACAGCGTGTGATTCAAGCGTATGAGTTACAAATGAAAAGACAAGGCTTCTTGAACCAAGCGCTTTCTCCTCAGCAATTGGAAAAATTTGTTCAATTGGATGATGCCGCTCAACGTATTATGGCAACAGCACAGCAACGTCTAAACTTATCTGCACGGGCATACCATCGTATTTTACGTGTTGCGCGTACTATTGCGGATCTGGCACAAAGTGAACATATTCAAAATAGCCATTTGACTGAAGCACTGTCTTATCGTCAGCAAAATAACCTTTAAAATGAATTCATCTTTAGAACGCAATAAGCTTTAGAACAAAAAAATCAAAAAAATAGCCCTTTAGAAAAGGGCTATTGGGTACTCATGATGAGATACTGACTCTCTACTTTTAAAATGTATTGGTTAACGTAAATACTGCGCCCGTTTCATAACCGCGTTCTACACTACGGCTTAAACCGTCAGTATCTACATTTGTTCCCACCGCAGCAAGTTCTGCAGTAACACTTGGCAGTGATTTAAAGTTGTAGGTTACACCTGCTTTCCAGTCGATATAATTATCATCGCCATTGAAGAACTCATCTTCATCAATCGTGGTATAACCCAAACCCACGATAGCGCCAAAACCAGACGCTAAAGGCATTGAATAAGATGCATTGACATTCCAACTATCCAAATCGACTCCAGCATAATCATTGGTATAGTTAACGTTAGTGAGAATAGCATCGCCCTCGGTAAACACTTCTTTAAAGGTTAATTTTCCGTAAAGTTCTAACCAATTAAAGTCGCTTTCACTTGGATAATTATAATAAACCACACCAACATCGAGCACGGGTTTACTGGAAAAATTATCTAAAGTCGTTGCATAACCCAACGAAGGATCAAGCTCTAAATGCGGCGAACCCTCTCCAAAATCAACATTTGATCCCCACAAACCAAAATAAAGTCCTGAAGTATGTCCTAGTGTAAAGCCGGCCTGTACCGCAGGATCACTCAAGGTTTGCGTAATACCACGAAAGCGGTAATCCGTAGTGACAGCGGCTGAACCACTAAAACTTAAATCATAAGGTAGTGCTGGCGCCTCAGCAAATGTTAACGATGATGCAGATGCAATAACTGCGAGTCCTAGTGCTTTCAATGTAAATTTCATACGGTTCATTCCCCCACATCGTGAATCGATGCTTTTTATGGTTAATTCGATAAACTCATCAGGGAATTAGCAATTGCTGTGCCAAATTTTTTTATTCTTAATCCATGAAAAAAATAAGTACTAATAAACAATCATATCAATTTGTTTTTTATCAATTATTTTTTATTGAAATCGAATCTATCTATTACTTAATCAGTAAAGTTATAAAGATCTTCCGAATAAAAATGATATAAGGTGCGTAAACACACTTATTAACAAAATGCTTCTTTTTAAGCCTGTTTTTTAATCAATGCACTTTATCATGCTTAAAAAAAGTGCATTCCCATGACTGAAAATACACTTTTTCAAGCACTACTTAAATTAAAAGCTGTAATTCACAGCAAAAACCAAATGATCATCAAATTTCTCATTCAGACGATTCTTTCCACCCCAAATATAATCTAGCGCGATATCGACACCTGAATGAGCCAGTGGCGCGCTCAATCCTAATCGGGTTTCATTTACCACAAATGTTTTTGTAGTTTGAATCAAATCATCGTCACGATGATCATTATAAATAGAAGCACCGACACTGGTATTCAATGAAATATCATCAAGCAATGGGTAGCTATAGCCTGCAGTTAAATACACATCCCCTGCATTGCCGTAGTTTGCGTCAGAAAGCGCAACGCCCAATCCTAAATTTAAGTCTTTAAACGCCAAAGCGGTAAACCATTCTGTGCCTGTACTTCTACGACTTTCAGTCCGATCTGCATTGTATGAGCTACCGCCATTTTGATATACAAAAGCAGTTACTTGGGTGCTATAGCTTAAATCTTCGTTAATTTCGTTGGCATAACCAAGTGCAAAATCATGTTCAAAACCATGATCTTTATTTTCATCTGTTGAATCATAATCAAGGGTTGAACCCCAATACCCTACAAATACACCACTCTTGTGTGCGTATTGCAAACCCGCTTGAAAAGCAACATCATCATTTTCTACACCACCACGGTAAACATATTTTGTGACTGCACCAATACTACCTGTGACCACACCGTGCTCAGTTTTTTCTTCTGCAGCAAAAGCAGAGAATGAGCTTAAAGACAGCATTAACGTTAAACAGGGATATTTCAACAGGGATTGCATCATGGTCCTTTGATTTTGGATTCAATTTTGATTGGAGGCGATCATAATGCTTTTTTAATCATCGGTATATTGATTAATCACGATCACATAAAAAAACAAGAAAAACTCGGGTTTCAAAAAAATCAACCCCCGATTTGAAAGATGACGCTTCGACTAAAGAGTCACGATGAATGCAATTTATTAGATAATAATAAACTAAATTACTGATTATTATT
This sequence comes from uncultured Acinetobacter sp., assembly GCA_964579445.1. GTDB lineage: Bacteria > Pseudomonadota > Gammaproteobacteria > Pseudomonadales > Moraxellaceae > Acinetobacter. Next base: position 301 of record CAZOGM010000012.1, on the reverse strand, counting down.
GTTAATTAAAAATAAATTCATCAAATTTTGTTCATTTTATTTCCCTCTAAATCGCTATATACCAAGATCTCATAACGTTTTTATGAAATAAAATGAATAATAGCTGATATTTTGTTATACATTACGTATACAATTTTTCCACACCATCCACCTATTTTGTATGAGGCGCTCTCCCAATGCAAAAATCAAAAAAATTAACATTGGTCTTATTAATTCAAGCTGCATTAATTTCTACAGCTTATGCAAGCGAACAAAGTGAAGCTAAAGGCTTTGTTGAAGATGCTTCAGGTTCAGTTTTATT
>CAZOGM010000011.1:22374-62644 GCA_964579445.1 uncultured Acinetobacter sp. | reverse complement strand
TTTAATATTTCTAAAAATACTAATCCCTGTGCGTGCTTCTCCAACTATCTCAGTCTGCACAAGCGCATGATAGCGTTCTGTATGTGCATCATTAATATGAAAGAAATCATTTCCTTCACACGCAATAATTTCACCAAAAGGTGCAAAATTTTCTTTGGTTAAAGGCTGAATTTGGATGGTTTGGCTCATATTTAAATCACATTTGATCATTCAAAAATCACCTTACTGATTAAAAAATAGAAAAGTAAGGTGAACGGAACAAGATAAATTAAAAAGGAAATCTTATTTATTTACTGAACCTTACCCCATAGACGAATACGACTAATCCCACCATCTGGAATCATATTGACACGAATATGAGACACTTTTTCATGTGCTAAAACTTCATTGATAAAGCTATGAATATGATCCATTTGCATCGGTTGAGCGTCTAGCAGAAAAGGCCAAAACATACTTTGTGGAATCAGTTGAGGGTCTGTGGCATCCTTAATATAAATGGCTTGAATGGATACTTCAGCAGGAAAGTTACCCTTAAAATGCGCAGTATCAATCTCAATTTTTTCAATTGAAGCAGTCTGACCCAATGCCAAAATACACCAGTCAAAACCCGGTGCACGACGACGCTTGGTCTCCCAGCCATCGCCCATATTCACGCCACGACCTGGATTAATCAGATTTCTTGGGTGTCCAAAATGCGCGTCACTGTAAGCAATTACTCGTCCGCCATTTTCCAGCGCCAACACATCTAAAGTTTGCGATTTATCCTGAATGTTGGCTTGAACATCACCATAGACACGTAAACGTGCGACTCCGCCATCGGGGAAAATATTCAATCGAATATGACTAAAAGTGTGATCATTTTCTACATCAAAAAGATGATGCTGACTTGGCTCCAATATACTGTTTGGTAAAATCGAATGCCACGTTGCAGTGCTTAAGTCATCATTTGGTGAAAAGCAGGCTTCAAGTGATGCAGAAGCAGGATAATTACCTGAGAAAAATGTGGTGTCGATGTCTAAAGCTTTGATTTTACCTGCCACGCCCAATTTTACGATTGCCCAATCATAGCCTGCATGACGTTTACGGCGAGTCTCCCAACCATCCATCCATTTGCCGTGATTATCAAATTTATCTTCTACAAAAATAGGTGCATCAAATTGCAACATCCGATTGGCATCTGCGAAAAATTCATCTGAACATTCAAGTACTTTTGCACCAATTCGGGTATCTGCCAAGTTGGTCAATTGTTGGATCTGTGCAGGGGTTTCAAAAAGAGGTGCAAACAAAGTGGCCATTTGGATCTTCCATATCTGTGATTAAATCTTGATTTAAATATCGGTCTTATATTTAGGCTTTAGTGCTGAAATGTGGTCTGAAACCACGCACATTGCCTGAATAAAATGCACAGCTTGTGCCAACTCAAAAAAAATAAAAGGCAAATGTTTGAAAATGGCACGTTTTTCGCAGTTTAAGCCTCAGAAGATAATTAATTTGAGGAGCAAACAAGATGGAGATCGCGATTATTGGTGCAGGAATGGGAGGCTTAACCACCGGCATTGCACTCAAAAAATTTGGGCATCAGGTCACCATCTATGAGCAAGCCGAGCAAATTTTACCGATGGGAGCCGCTATTTCGCTGTGGTCAAATGGAGTGAAATGTCTAAATTATTTAGGTTTAACTGAACAAGTGGCAAGACTAGGTGGTCAAATGGACAATCTAGCCTATGTCGATGGTTTAACCGGCGATGTGATGACCCAATTTAGTCTGCATCCTTTAATTGAAGAAGTCGGGCAACGACCTTATCCAGTATCCCGTGCTGAACTACAAAATATGCTCATGGATGAGTTTGGACGTGATGACATTCAACTTGGCAAAAAAATGGTCGCTTTAGAGGATCAAAAAGATCAAGTGAAAATCTCGTTTGCAGATGGTTCCGTAATCTATTCAGACTTATTGGTCGGTGCAGATGGTACGCATTCTATTACCCGTGCCTATGTATTGGGTGAGCAAGTCGAGCGCCGTTATGCGGGCTATGTGAATTGGAATGGTTTGGTTGAAATATCACAAGAACTTGCCCCTGCAGACCAGTGGACGACTTTTGTCGGGGAGGGAAAACGTGCATCCCTTATGCCAGTAGCGGATAATCGCTTCTATTTCTTCTTTGATGTGCCGTTACCTGTTGGGTTGCCGAATGAGCGAAACCAATATCAAATTTTACTCAAAGAATATTTCACAGGTTGGTGTCCACAAGTTCAACAGCTCATTGAACAGATTGATGTGCAAAAAACCAATCGTGTAGAAATTCATGATATTGAACCATTTACGGATTTTTATAAAGGTCGCGTGGTGATTGTGGGTGATGCAGCACATAGCACCACGCCAGATATTGGACAGGGCGGATGTCAAGCCATGGAAGATGCCATCTATTTGGCACGAGTGCTTCAAATTAATACCTTAGGTTTAGACGATGCTTTGAAACGCTATCAAAACAAACGCAATGAGCGCACAGGAGAAATGGTATTACGTGCGCGTAAACGCTGCGATGTGACCCATATGAAAGACAAGTTAGTGACCCAAGAATGGTATGCAGACTTACGAAAAGAGCAAGGCCCACATATTATGAAAGGCATTATTAGCAACATTTTAGGTAATCCTTTGGATTAAACTCATCGTTCTTATTTGAACTAAACCTAAAGCAAAATTAAAAGAATAAAAAATCGTACCAATTTCATCAGCACAGGGCGAAAGCCCTGCTTTTTTTACATTTTGTAATGTTCTCAGCACAGATTCGCTGATTAATCATGATCGGCTTTAGGTTAAGCTGTGCGCAATACATAACAAGAAGCAAATAAAATGGAAGCACTGCTGCTGACAATTCATCCTTATGATTTAGAACAATTGATCATTCGCGCCACTACCATTGACGATGTCAAATCTTCATCCAGTATTCAAACCAAACTGTCTTTAGGTAAAACTTGGCATGCCTTACATTTTTTATTAACGGGACAAGATATGGCAGGTAAACCGCCATTGTCATATAGCATTAGTGCACAGCATGCCGTATTTCAACATCCGCCCTTGCATGATGCGGCTCAGCAAAGCCCTGTCAGATATAACCCCGTAGTATTGGTCTCAGAAATAGAACATGAGTTAAGTGGTTTGACCACAGACGCTTTTAGAAAGCGTTATAAAGCCGATGAAATTCGAGCATCCAAGGTATATCCGCATTATTGGGGTGAGCATGCAGACAGTGAAGTCGAGGAACTGACTTTAGCGTTTAGTCAGCTCCAAGATTTTTATCAATATGCCAAAAAGAGTAATCTTGCCGTGATCAGTATCGTGTCGAGCGAACTTGGCAACGAAAAACTGATCTAGTACGTTATTTTTATTGAGGCTGTGCTTTAGCATTTGATTCATCGCTAAACATCAGTTGCATCAAGACTAAATCACGCCATTGATTAAATTTTTGACCGACTTGCGGTAAATATCCTGTGTGCTTAAAGCCCAGCTTTTCGTGCAGTTTAATCGAAGCTAAGTTTTCATGATCAATCGCTGCCACCATGACATGGACGTGCTGTGTTTTGGCGTGTGCAATTAAATGCTCAAGTAATCGTATACCTAAACCCTGTCGTGCATAACTGGGATCGATAAAAACAGAATGTTCAACGGTATGACGAAAACCTGCAATCTGTCTAAAACTTGAGTAATCAGCATAGCCTGCAATGCTATTTTGGCGAGTATCTTCAATTACAAATAAAGGAAATTGCTGCTGTTGGAGCTTGGCAAACCAATCATGAAAATGCTCTAGATCAAAGGCTTGATCATTCCAATTGGCTAAACCGTGGCTCACTTCATGATTATATATTTTTTGAATATGAATCAGGTCTTGGGATGTTGCAGATCGAATCTTAAAATGCATGAGCGTATCGTCTTAGTAGAGTGAGTGGTTAAGCCCAAAAAAAGCAAGACCGAAGTCTTGCTTTAATATTCATCGATTTAAAAATAAATTAGAAGTGGTATTTAACCAATGCACTGACGTTATTTTCATTGTTGTCTTTTACTGCATATTTATTATTCCACACAGAATGCTCTACACCGAGGTAAAGCTTAGTCGCTGGTGAAATATGTTTACCCGCATTCCATTTCCACTGCGTGGTCCAGTTGAGTTCACTCGCATGACCGTTTTCTTCAGCGGTTGACCAGTCAAGAAAACCATCTACAAGGAAATCTTCTTGACCAATTTTGAAAGGTACACCATAAACCAAGGTTAATTGGTAATCGTCTGGCGTGCCTTTTTCATTGTCAGCTTTGTATAAATTGATTTGAGCATATTGGAATTTAGGAATAGCTAAATCAAAGCCAAAACCATAAAGGTAGTTGTTGAAATCACTACCTGGATAGTTTGCACTGTTCCCTTCCCATGTACCTGCAACAAGGACATCTTTAATCGGACCCAATTCTAATTTCTGACCTGTTACAGCACCTAAGCTTACACGTGGTGACGCTTCAAAATAAGTAGCATTACCGCTATCGCTGTGTGTACGATCGGCAAAAGCAAAAAAATCACCATATTTGAGTTTTGCAGTGTATTCAAACGTTGCAGTGGTTTGTTGATTGTCATCACCAGCAAATGGGAATGCATAGTTTTCACCATACAAACCTGTAATGCTAAAATCTTGCCAGATCGGTGCGGCTTGAGTGAATGCAGCAGCTGAAGCCAATGCACATGATGCAACAATTTGAGTCAGTTTCATAAAATAAATCCCCAGAGAAAGCGGTTACAGAATAACGATTCTTTAGCAAAAATAAAGCCAAAAACGATCAAAAATTAAAAAAAAGCCCAAGCCACTGGGCTATCTCAATTGAAATATTAAAATTAGTGATGAGAATCAATAATTTGCTTACTTGTCACGCTTATTTTAGGGCGCAATATATGTAAGTGATTGAATAATATATTGAGAACGATTGCCATCAAACATGTGGAGCTGATACCTGAATGAAATAAGGTTTGCACCCATTTAGGAAAGTCTGCATAAAAAGAGTGATCAATAATCGGAATCATGCCCGCGGCAATGGAGGTTGCCACAATAATCAGATTTTTTTGTTCGTTATAGTCTATTTTCGCCAGCGTTCGAATACCACTTGCAGCCACTGTTCCAAACAGCACCAGCCCTGCACCACCCAACACAGGCACAGGAATCGCTGCAATAAAACGGCCCATAATAGGCAACAGTCCAAGCACCACCAAAATCATACCGCCTGCTGCAACCACATAGCGACTTTTCACTCCAGTAATGGCGACCAAACCAACATTTTGAGCAAAAGCACTTTGCATAAATGAACCAAAAATAGGCGCGACTGCACTCGACAGCATATCGGCACGTAAACCATTAGAGATCCGTTTTGAATCCACATCTGTCCCAATGATTTCACCCACTGCAATAATATCTGCGGTGGTTTCCGTCATAATGACTAGGGTCACAATGAGCATGGATAAAATAGCAGTGAGCTCAAATGTTGGCAGACCAAATGCAAACAAGCTTGGTACTTGTAACCATGTGCCTTGTCCGACTTGGCTAAAGTCTCCAAAACCGAAAATAAAGGCTAAAACGGTTCCTAGCACAATCGCCAGTAAAATGGATAAACGGCGAATGGTGGCATTAGCTGATAAATTTAAAACAATCACGATGCCAAGGGTCGCTAAAGCCAAACTTATGTTTTCAATACTTCCCCATTCGGGTGCATTTTTATTGCCACCCATCATCCACCGCACAGCGACAGGCAGGAGCGATAAACCAATGATGGTGATGACGCAACCTGTAACCACCGGTGGAAAAAAACGAATCACTTTAGAAAAGTAAGGTGCAAGTAGAAATCCAATTAAGGAGGCCACAATGACTGCGCCATAAACCGCTTGTAATCCACCGCCAGTGGTCACGATTGCCACCATGGTAGCAACACCTGCAAAAGATACACCTTGTACCAAGGGCAGTTTTGCACCGATATATTTCACCCCCAACGTCTGCAAAATGGTGGCTAAACCGCCGACAAATAATGCCGCGGCGATGAGTAAGCCAATTTCTATACCTGAAAGACCAGCAGCTGTTCCCACAATTAAAGGCGGTGCAATAATGCCACCATACATGGTCAAGACGTGTTGCAGACCATAAGTTGCACTTTTGGCTGCGCCTAAATATTCATGTTCGGGTGATACAGTTTTTTCATTGTCAGACATAATTAATCCCTCAATTCATTATTTTTAAAAATTAGACTGGTTTTAACTGCCTCTATAGGTTGAGTAGGCAAAAGGACTAATCAGCAGTGGAATGTGATAGTGCTGATCGAAGTGTCGAATCGAAAAATGAATCACTGCTTTGGGAAAAAAAGTGTCAAGATTTTGATTTTTAAAATAAGCTTGGGTCGCAAATTCGAGGCTGTAATCACCCACTTGAATACTCTCTAAAGCAAAATCTTCCACGCTGACTCGACCATCATGATTGGTGAAAGCGCTCGCGAGTAACTGCCCACTGCTTGAAAATAATTTAATTTCGACATGAGCAGCCGGTTGACCTAAATGTGTATCTAAAATATGGGTGCTGATCATGCTTGAATTTCCTGTGCTAAACGCAAAAGTGCAATTTCTGAAAGCTGCTGATGAACAATTCTTTTTTCTGACTCCAAATCATTGAGTAAGCGAAAATTCAACGCAGTTAAAATTTGCTGACTGTCTAAACCCGAAGCTTTAATGAGAAAAATAAAACCGAATTTTTTTTCGTAGGCGAGATTTCCTGCATGGATGGCATCTAAAATTTCTTGATTAGGATTAAGTGCTGCTTGTTCTCTGTTCGAAAATTCTTGTTCTTCAGCGCTAAGCTGTGTTTGTGCTTTTTTTTCACCAATACGAGGATGTGTATTCAGCGCGGTTAAAATATCTTGCCATGTCCACGCTTGAGCGAGCTGTTTTGCATAGATTATTAAGGCATCATGGTCATTAAAAGGGCGCTGCTGTGTAATGCTTTTGCCCCAACTGTCGATATGCACACACTGCTTTAAAAAGCGCTGAATTTGCTCAGCGGATGCTTGGTTAAAGTCTGAAAAAAGCACAATAAAAAGCCTAATAAAAAATTAACATAGGCTTAAATTGCAATATCAATGCCAATCTAAATTGAATAAAAAAACCACAATCTGTGAGCCAAAACAGGACTTTGAGCGGCACTTTTTTAAATGAATGTGTGCTTATGGTGCAAAATGAGCTTTCCAGTGTTCTGCGATATCGGCGCGGCGACAAATCCACACCTGATCATGAGACTGAACATAATCTAGAAATTTTTGTAGTGCTTTAAAGCGTCCCGCGCGCCCTAAAAGACGACAATGCATACCAATCGACATCATTTTTGGTGCAGTTTCACCTTCAGCGTAGAGCACGTCAAAGGTATCTTTTAAGTATTGGAAAAATTGCTCAGCATGATTAAAACCACCCGCAGAGCTAAATTTCATGTCGTTGCTATCAAGCGTATAAGGAATAATTAAATGCGGGCGCTTTGTCCCATTGGGCTGGCTCAATTCAGTCCAAAAGGGCAGGTCGTCACCGTAATAATCACAGTCATATTCAATCTGTGGAAACTCTGCTAAAAGCTGACGGGTTTGTGGGCTATCTCGTCCGGTGTACCAACCGATTGGCGCTTTGCCAAATAGAGCTTCTAGTACACTGATGGCTTGATCCATGTGCTGACGCTCAGTGTCTACATCCATATGCTGATAATGCAACCAGCGCTGACCATGCGAGACCACATCGTAATTAGATGCTCGAATCGCTTGAACAATATGAGGATTACGTGCCAGCGCCATACCGACTCCGAAAATGGTCATGGGAAGCTGACGCTTTTGAAACTCTGCATGAATGCGCCAAAATCCTGCACGGGATCCGTATTCATACATCGAGTCCATCGACATATGCTTATCACTAAAACTAGCAGCACCCACGATTTCAGATAAAAATTGCTCAGAACTGCTATCGCCATGTTCCACATGGTTTTCGCCACCTTCTTCGTAATTTAAAACAAACTGCACCGCAATGCGTGCCTGATGAGGCCATTTGGGATGCGGTGGCTGACCATGGTAACCAATCAGATCTCTTGAATAGGGCGCAGTCTGAATCGCATCAATGAGTTGCTGGCCACGTAGGTAAGCACTTGTCACAATTGGTTATCCTTTTGATAAATTTTCAAAATAGCACTTGCATAATTTCCAGATACGTCCGATATTCGAAGTATAAGGACACAGATCTGCAGACTCTGAAAGTGTTCATCGTTCAACTAGGGAGGCTCTATTCCAAACTAAAATTGAAGATGTGCCATGAGCTTTAAATAACAAGCGACAAACGTGCCAAGATTAAAAGAGTTGCACGAAAATGATTCGAAAAAGTGAGGATGATATTTATGAACATTGAAATCCGTACAGATAAAAATATTCAAAATAGTGAACGTTTAATAGATTATGTACGTGAAGAGCTCACTGCAGAGTTTCAACGCCATACCGAGAAAATCACCCATTTTTCAGTGCACTTTAGTGATGAAAATGGTGTTAAAGGTGGCGCAGACGATATTCGTTGTATGATTGAGGCACGACCTGCAGGGTTTAAACCTGTGGTGGTCAATCATAAAGGACACAATATAGATACCGCAGTGCATGGTGCCATAGACCGCCTTAAACGCAGTTTGGAACATGTATTTGAGAAAAAAGAGAATCCACGCGGTGGTCCAATTGCGTTAAAAGATGATGATCAAGACGATCTTGCTTTGGATGAAGATGACGTCTAACACAAAAGCCCTACGGGGCTTTTTTTATGGGTCAATCTTTGTATTTTGAGCTGTTCTTTACCAAACAGATGGATCTAAATTGTTCAGTGATCATTTATATCAAACAAAATTAACCATTATTGGGCATAATATTCATTCAAATTGATATGAGACTCAGACATGCTAACTGCGCAACAACAAGTATTTGTACAGGCTTTGGAAGAACTTGACCTAGAGCAGGTTCAGCACCTGTTAGCAGAAGGTCTTAATCCTAACTTCGTTATTGAAGACAAAGGTCCTGCAGTGTCAGTTTGGTCAGACACATTATTTCAGTGGTGGGAAGCAATTTGTGAAGCACATGAAGCGGGTGAACCGATGTGCGCAGAGCAAAAGCAATTAAGCTTACAAGTGCATTTAGATATTTTAGAAGCCTTGATTCAAGCCAAAGCCAATTTCCATTTATGGGATGCTGAAGAATGCTACGGTCCACTTTGGGACGCGGCAAGTGCAGCGTGTGTGCCTGCGGTAAAACGCTTGCTTGAACATAAAGTTGATCCAAATACTAAAGATGAAGAAGGTAATACTATTTTATCTTCAATTAGCGATTTATTTTTTGACTGTGATTTTGATAAAATTGATTGGTCACAAGCATTGCCTGAAGAAAAAGAAACTTTAGAATTGCTGCGCAATAATGGCGCGAAAACCACCAAAGAATTAGCCTAACTGAGTGCTCCCATGACAAAATTAAAACAACTTAGCTTAATCATTTCCCTTTCAAGCATTGGAATGAGTGCCATAGCATCAGACTTCTCGTTTGATCGTCCGGGTACTGGTTTCGGGACAGGCATTACGCCTGTAGGGAACTTGGCATGGGAGCAAGGTTTACCTGCTGCACGATATGTAGAGTCTAAAGATGCCTCAGGCATTAAAACCAAGACGTTGAGCTTAAATGCAGACATGCTGCTACGCACAGGTTTAACAGAAAATACAGAACTACAATTGGGCTGGATGGGTCCTGCTTGGACACAAGTCAAATCACAAGGTCAAACTGTAGAAGAGGATGGTTTAGGTGATGTTAGTATTGCACTTAAACATCGTGTAGATCTAGATGACGACAAGCTGTCTATGGCTGTGCTTGCTCAAGCATTGATTGCAACAGGTAATGAAGGCTTTAGTGCAGAAGACGATATTTATACCTTGGGGACTTCGGTTGATTATCAATATAACGATCTTGTAAACACCAGTATCAGCATGTTTTACGAAGTTCAAGACAGTGATTGGTCAGTAACTGCGATCCCGAATATAAGCTACAAAATTGCTGGCGATTTATCTGGATATTCAGAGCTGGTATACCGTAAAAAAGAAAGCCGTGATAACGAATATGCTTTAGGTACAGGATTACTATATGCCTTGAATGATCGTACTCAATTTGATGCCAGTATTGGTATTGATTTAGATGGGCAGGAACGCAGTTACAATGCCGGTCTGGGCATTTCATATTTATTTTAAAAATTAACGCTCAAATATTCATGATGTGAATCTAAAAAGAGTAGCCCTGCGCTACTCTTTTTTTTTCTACTTAATATTTAATATCGCTGTTCAGTTCATCTCTTTATCTACATTAAAGACATCAAGCTAGGTGAATTAAGCAAATACAGCACGCTGATCACGAAGCTGATTGAAACCATTGGTTTTGGCTAAAAATAAAGCACGATCTGCGTACTGTAAAACTTTATCGCTCACCCAATCCTGTTCTGAGGCAGATACACCACAGCTAGCGTCTAGTGCAATACTTTGTGCATTAAAGCGAATCGGATTATTATGAATCACACTCAAGCAGCGCTGCGCCACATCATTGGCATCATCCAACTGAATATCACAAAGAACTAAAATAAATTCATGTTCACCATATTTGCCGACCAAATCGGTATCACGAATATTTTGAGTGAGTAGGTGAGCAGTCTTTTTCAGTGCTTTTTCTGCGGCTTTAAGCCCAAAGTTATGTTGAATACTTTTAAAATTATCTAAATTGAGCAGCACAATCGCATAATTTTGTTCAGGGCGTGGGCGTAATTCTTTTAAATAAGAGTTAATACCAAATTGATTATAGATACCTGTTAAAGGATCAACTTCTAATGCATTAATTTTTTTCTGAGTGAACCATGGGTGTAATCTCGTTTTCTTAAACATATTTCTAAAAAAGACATGAATCTTACGGCGACGTTCTGAATATATTGTTTTTCTCATTGTGAGCCTGCCTGTTCAATATGACGCTTTAAAGGGAGTTCCCCAGTGCTCTAATATAGCAAATGCTTAAACACTGTACAATTTTGAGATATGCTCAATATATTGAAAGAATAGATTTTATTTTTAAATAGTGCTGTTTATGTCACACTTTTTAGGTTTATTCGTCGGATGCTGATGCATACTTTTAGCTCTTTTTAGATCGAACCTGAATATACACTCAAGATACAAAAAAGGAGCCTAAAGCTCCTGAGTGTTTTGTGGCTATATTTAGTCTGTATCCAGCTTGTGAGCAAACTCAGCAATATCGGCCAAGGCCTGTTTGGCTTCTTCAAACCATGCACTGAACATCTGAAAGTTATGCCACATTCCCGTATAGAGTTTATATTCGACTTTGACACCCGCAGCCTTGGCTTTTTCTTCGAAACGCGCTGCATCATCCATCAAAATTTCTTTAGAACCAATTTGTACCAAGGTGGGTGGTAAACCTTTGAAATCTGCAAAAATAGGAGAAAGGGCAGGATCAGATCGATCCATACCTTTGGGCACATAATGATTCATTCCTGTTTCAAGGGCTTCTATTGAAAGTAATGCATCGTGTTTCTGGTTATAACGTAGCGAATCACTGGTTAATGTTAAATCTAAGAATGGAGACATGAGCATGAGACCACTTGGCAGTAAAGCAGGGTCTTCATCTCTTAAACGCAGAGCTAAACCCAGAGCTAAATTTGCCCCACAGGAATCTCCTGAAACAATAATATCTTTGGGTAAAACACCTTGATCAAGTAACATTTGGTAGACATCATAGATTGCCTCGCCGACGTCAGGAAAACGCTGCTCAGGTGACAAGGGATAATCTAAATGCAGCACTTGCATTTGAGTTCGTAACGCAATTTCACTCATAAATGCACGATGTGTATTCATTGAACCTAAGAAAAATGCACCGCCATGAATATGAAAAATCAGTTGTGTGGTTTCAGGTTGTGGTTTAATTTCTTCAGCTCGAATGCCCGCAATTCGAAGTGCTTTAAACTCAACATTTTTTGGCTGAGGGAAGACTTTGGTCAATTGTTCAAGTGCAACACGCAATACGGCAGGAGGAAGGTTCAATCGACTGGGGAAACGCAGGCTTGATTTTAAGATGGCTTCTGTAACATATTGTTTCAATAGTGGATTTATCTTCATTTTTTTTCCATATTGTGGTGAAATTACTCATTATTGATATACTTCCTTTACAAGGCTACACTAAATAGTCACATTCAAAAATTGCTTAATTGTTATGAATTTTTAATAATATAGAAGTCAAGAAAGACAAGGGAAATGAATAAAATGAAAAAAATTGCTCTAGCATTAGGATTGCTCGTAACTACTGTTTTCGCCAACGCAGCTGACCCATTGGATGGTACTGTATGGAAAACCATTGATGACAAAACCAAACAAGCCAAAGCGGTTGTGAAATTTACGGAACAGTCAAATGGAACACTCAATGCAAGTATTCAAAGTGTTTTGACGCCAGGTGAAGAAAATGCCTGCAAAAAATGCGAAGGAACATACAAAAATAAATCCCTTAAAGGTTTAACCATTGTACGTAACTTGAAAAATGCAGGCGGCACAAGCTATGAAGGGGGTTCAATTTTAGATCCTCAGTCTGGTAAAACTTACAAATTAAAGGGTAACTTGGCTGCAGGTGGTAAGAAACTTGAGCTTCGTGGCTTTATTGGTGTCGCAGCTTTAGGTCGTAATCAGACTTGGGTACGTGCCAACTAAGTATTTATATACGCTATTTAAAGACAGTCAAAAGCCGAGCAATAGCTCGGCTTTTTTATTGAGTTGCATGGGGTGTATTCTAAAAATATAACTGAGCTGTTTATTTTAGACCACGAATCTGTGTTTCATTAAAACCTACAACAAAAGTATGATCGCTCGCAATGATCGGGCGTTTGATCAAACTATTCTGTGTGGTTAACGCATCAATCAGACCCGCTTCAGTGGCTAAAGCCGCGTCTTGCTCAGCAGGACTTAGCTTGCGCCATGTGGTGCCTTTTTTATTGAGTACAACATCTGCACCGAGTTGATCCAACCAAATTTTCACTGTATCTGGGTCAATCCCTTGCTTTTTATAATCGTGAAACTCGTATGTCAGCCCCAATTCGCTGAGTAAATCAAATGCTTTTTTCATCGAGCTACAATTTTTAATACCATACACTTTAAGCATACTTAGACCTGTATTTTAAATTACGGGATAAAATGAATAGCCTTAGATTAGCCGAAATTCCCTTAGAGCTCTAGGGTGCATTCAAGGCAGCATTGACCCAAGTCATGCTATTGTCATGTTGAATGTATAAGATGATTTTGAGAGATTTAATTATTTATAGATTTGATTATTGAAAGTCGTGAATTTAAAACTTAACTTCGAAAAGTGTATAAATGCATTAGCTGATGCTATGACGGTACGAATAACAGCGTTTTACGAAAAATGAGTATAAAAATACGAATAGTGTCTCATGCTTAAAAATAGTAAATCTAGAAAAGAGAAAACCCGCATCGAATCATCCTGATTATGCGGGTCTCAATTCAACGTCCAATGTCATCCATCCTTGAGAAATAAATAAATTTATTTCCTTTTCATCCTGCGGCGTCCAATCCTTATTTGTCATCCTGACAAGTCCCTGTGCCGTGCGACAATAATGCATGTTGTTTGATCAAATAAAAATAAGAAAATACGACAAATTCTGTGAGCCATTCGCGCACACTGAGTAAACAATTGTTCACTCAACCTGTGATTGATTTAGATTGCATAATCAATAATGACTGGGGCATGGTCACTGTACCAATTGTCTTTATATACCCAGGCGTTCACCGTACGATCTTTCCAATCCGGCGAGCAGGCATGGTAGTCAATACGCCAGCCCACGTTTTTCGCACGCGCTTGACCGCGGTTTGACCACCAAGAGTAGACTTCTGCATCTTTGCGTACCTCACGAAAAGTGTCCACGTAACCAAGTTCATCATAAATATGATCGAGCCAAGCGCGTTCATGAGGCAGGCAGCCTGACGCTTTTTGATTGCCAGCCCAGTTTTTAATATCAATACGTTTATGTACGATGTTGTAGTCACCACACACAATCACGGATTTATTTTCATCACGCCATCGTTTAAGAATTTGACCGTATTGTTGCAAAAAGTGATCTTTACGTGCTTGAGCTTCATCACCTGAAGAGCCTGATGGTAAGTAAAGCGAACAGATATGTGCAGATTGACCCAAGCCTAAATCAAACTCTGCAGAAATAAAGCGTCCTTGAGAATCTGACAGCTCAAAACCTAGACCGTCGGTGACCGACACAAAAGGCAATCGGCTGTAAATGGCAGTACCTGCATAACCTGGGCGTTCTGCAGGGAAAAGATGGGTATACCACCCTTCAGGTTTGAATTTATCGGTCCACTGCGCATGCGTAATTCGGCTTTCTTGCATACAAATCACATCTGCTTCAGATTGTTCCATCCACTCCAATAAACCCTTGGTTACAGATGAACGTAAGCCATTCACGTTAATTGAAACGACTCTTAGAATTTTTTGATCACTCGGATAGCTACTCTTTGGTATCATGCGCAGTCATAACCTCTCTTTATGAATTTTGGAGCACCTCATGACAACGCCTGCGACTTTTCAGCCTCAAGCATTTATCGAATTAGCATTATCACGTGGTGTGCTTAAATTTGGTGAGTTTACTTTAAAATCGGGACGCGTGAGTCCTTATTTTTTTAATGCTGGTCTGCTCAATGATGGTGAGGCTTTAACTTTGTTGGCTTCTGGTTATGCAGATAAACTGGTTCAATGTAATGATGTTGAGGTAGTTTTTGGACCTGCTTATAAAGGTATTCCATTTGTAGCGGCAACGGCAGTGGCTTTGTCGCAAAATCATAGTGTCAGCGTACCTTGGGGTTTTAACCGTAAAGAAGCTAAAGATCACGGCGAAGGTGGTGTTTTGGTGGGTGCATCTGTTGAAGGTAAAAAAGTCTGGATTATTGATGATGTGATTACGGCAGGTACAGCCATCCGTGAAGTGGTCACCATTCTTAAAAATGCAGGTGCAAAAATTGCAGGGGTATTGGTTGCACTAGATCGTCAAGAAAAAGGTCAGGGCAGTTTGTCTGCGATTCAGGAAGTTCAAAAAGAGTTAGAAATTCCAGTACATGCACTGATTACTATGAAAGATTTGATGGATTATTTAGATGCGAAAGGTGATCAAGAAGCTTTGGCAAAAATGGAAGATTACCGCGTGAAATACGGGATCTAAGCCTTTTATATCTAAGCATTTGAGATCTAAGTTTTCTTAGAAAACAAAAAAAGGAAGCTTAAGCTTCCTTTTTTCTTCTAATCATTAATGGAATTAGTAACCGACGGTAAAGCGTTCTTGAATATGATTTTTTTGTTCAAGCTCATCACTCAGGGCAATCGCAAAATCTTCGGTAGAAATTTTACTGCCTTCATCGCCGACCAGTAGCTCATCTTTACCAGTTCGGAACTCACCTGTGCGCTTGCCAGGACCAAATTCAGCAGAAGGTGAAATATAGGTCCAGTCTAAATCATCAACCTGTTTTAAGCTGTCAAGGAAAGTTGCAGCAGCTTGAGCTTCAGGCTTATATGCTTCTGGGAAATCTTCACTATCAAGAACACGCGTATTTTTGTTGGGTAGATTTAAACTGCCTGCACCACCCACCACGATAAAACGTTTTACTTTTGAATCACGAATCGCGTTAATCAGACCATCGCCATTTAAACCTTGGAAGCGTACTGCACTGACCACCGCATCTTGACCTTTAAGCTCATTTACCAATGCTTCGTGGTCATTTAAATCAAGATCAATACTGAGTACACGTTCTGTGTCGGCAACTTTATGGGTATGACGGGCAATGGCTTTGACATAATGTCCACGAGAGACTAATTCTTCTAAAATGCGTGAACCTGCCATACCTGTTGCACCAATTAAAGCAATTTTCATAAAAGCCTCTTTATTATTTATAAGTTAAAATATTAATTTTTAAGATAAATTTTACATCGTTACATAAAAATTTATTTGTGCCATCGAGGTAAAATAATTTTTTTTGCAGTCCTTAATATAAAGGAATTCAGTATCAGTGAATGTTTAATATATAGATATATTAGTGATTATATATATGCGCCTGTAGTTTATTTTTTAATCGCGTAAAGGTTTTGTAAGTCGAGACTTGAAATAAATTTTTGCGGCATAACGTGATTCATAATTTGATTAACGATTGTCAATATCAACAGGGTGGGCCCAAATTTTTAATGATCTTTATGCATCTGATTATTGCTCGGCTGCTGTGATTTTAGTCGTAAATATCACAATTCAAATCAAGCCGGTTAAATCGAGTTGTAGTGCATGAATTCATACATAGACATACAGAAACAGCATAAACAAAACAGAATAATCAAGCCCTAATCTCGGCTATACTTATTCACAAATTCATTTTGTAAAAAAAGAGCACAAACAGATGCGCGTACTTGTTGTGATGGATCCCATCGAAAATGTAAATCTTAAAAAAGACTCATCTATGGCCATGCTTTGGGCGGCGTCACGCCGTGGTCATGAACTTGGGTATGCATTGCAACAAGACCTCTATATTGACCAAGGCAAAGCTTTTGGCTTGATCTCACCGCTTCAAGTCTTTGAAGACTACAACCATTACTACGAGTTGGGTCAAAAACAAAAAGAATCCCTAGCAGATTATGACGTTGTGCTCATGCGTAAAGACCCGCCCTTCGATATGAACTTTGTCTATACCACCTATATTTTAGAGCAAGCAGAGCGCGAAGGCGCTTGGATTATTAACAAACCGCAAAGCTTACGTGACTGTAACGAAAAACTCTTTGCAACACAGTTCCCCGAACTTCAAGTGCCTACACTGGTCACTTCACAACAAAGCTTGATTCGTGAATTTATTCAGCAACACCAAGACGTGATTGTTAAACCACTTGATGGTATGGGCGGAACGGGGATTTTCCGTCTGACGGCGGATGGTGTCAATATTGGTTCAACTTTAGAGATGCTAACGGAGTTGGGTCAACAACCGATTATGGCGCAGCGTTATATTCCAGAGATTGTTGATGGAGATAAACGTATTTTAATGGTCAATGGTGAGCCTGTGCCTTATTGTCTTGCACGTATTCCTCAAAATGGCGAAACACGTGGTAACTTAGCTGCGGGTGGTCGAGGTGAAGCCCGTCCATTGACTGAAAATGACAAAGCCATTGCCGCAAAAGTAGGACCATTTCTACGTGAAAAAGGTCTGATTTTTGTCGGACTCGATGTGATTGGAAACTATGTGACTGAAATTAATGTCACCAGTCCAACCTGTATTCGTGAAATTGATGATCAGTTTGGAACATCGATTGCAGATGACTTATTTGAAGTGTTAGAAGCCAGCTTAAGCGCATAAGCGAAAATAAAAAATACAAGTCAAATGCGGTTTAAAGGAGTCCTTTTGGGCTCTTTTTTATCATTTGGCAAAATAAAGTGATGCTGTTGACTAAATTGCAACTGAATAGCTGTTCATTTTTTCTCAGTTCATGACAAAACTAGTTTAAACTTTGGTTTCGGCAGAAAAAAACAATGAAATGATTGGTGAAAAAAAGTAAATAAACTTTTCCCGATATGTGTTTGTGATTACAATTGCTTATACACAATACCTTAAATATTTATTTTGAATTGAAGAATTAAGATCGTGACCCAAACCTCGCAAAAAGCACCTAAACATATCATGATGATGGCAGCCGGAACCGGCGGTCATGTATTTCCAGCACTTGCTGTCGCAAAGCAATTGCAACAGGAAGGTTGTCAGGTGTCGTGGTTAGCAACGCCCACAGGAATGGAAAATCGGTTATTACAACAACATGATATTCCAATTTATCAAATTGACATTCAAGGTGTGCGTGGTAATGGTATGGTGCGTAAACTGGCAGCACCGTTTAAAATTTTAAAGGCGACATTGAGCGCGATGCGCTATATGAAAAAGCTGAACATTGATGCTGTTGCTGGCTTTGGCGGCTATGTCGCTGGACCAGGTGGTTTGGCAGCTCGTATTTTAGGTATCCCTGTGATTGTACATGAGCAAAATGCAGTGGCTGGGTTTACCAATATGCAACTGTCGCGTATTTCAAAAGTGGTCTGTGAAGCTTTTCCAAATACTTTTGTACAGTCGGATAAAGTAGTCACCACAGGTAATCCTGTGCGTGCTGAAATTTCCGCTATTTATAATCCATCATTTCGTTATAAAGAACGTATGGATGCCAATGTTCCACTCAATATTTTAATTGTGGGCGGTTCACTGGGGGCACAAGCGTTAAATGACAATGTTCCTTTGGCCTTAAAACAGCTGGATATGCCTTTAAATGTGTATCATCAATGCGGTCAAAACAAACAAGACAGCACCCAAGTACATTATTTAAATTCACCTGAACATCTACAGGTGCAAGTGAAACCGTTTATTGAAGATATGGCTAAGGCTTATAGTGATGCTGATTTAATTATTTGTAGAGCTGGTGCTTTGACCGTAACTGAGGTTGCAACTGCGGGTGTGGCGGCTGTATTCGTTCCTTTGCCCAGTGCTGTCGATGATCACCAAACTGCCAATGCAAAGTTTTTGGCAAATATTGGCGCTGCGAAAATTTGTCCGCAAAGTAGTATGACACCCGATTCGTTAAAAGACGTTTTAGAACCGTTGATGAACCGTCAGTTGTTGATGGAAATGGCAGTGAAAGCACGTCAACAAGCCCAACCTGATGCGACTAAACGCGTGGTTGGTTTAATTCAAGATTTGTAAGTTTTTTTTAGAGTAGATTATGTCTCCATCAAGTCCAGCCGATAAAGCAAAAAGCCTGATTAAAATTCCTGAAATGCGCCGTATTAAACACATTCATTTTGTGGGAATTGGTGGAGCAGGCATGTGTGGTATTGCCGAAGTGCTTAAAAACCAAGGTTATAAAGTGTCTGGTTCTGACATTAAAGCCTCAAAAACCACAGCACAGCTAGAAGAAAATGGGATTAAAGTCCACATTGGTCATGCTGAAGAAAATATTAAAGGCGCCAATGTTCTGGTGGTTTCAACCGCCATTGATACTGAAAATTTAGAAATTAAAGCTGCGATTGAACATCGTATTCCTGTGGTTCGCCGTGCAGAAATGCTGGGTGAACTCATGCGTTACCGTCACGGGATTGCAGTCGCAGGTACACATGGTAAAACCACAACGACAAGTCTAGTGACCTGCATGTTGGCAGAAGAAAACATGGATCCGACCTATGTGATTGGTGGTTTGCTCAACCGTACTGGCGTAAATGCTGCACTGGGTGCGAGTCGCTATATTGTGGCTGAAGCCGATGAGTCGGATGCATCATTCTTGTTCTTGGAGCCGATGGCTGCGATTGTAACCAATATTGATGCCGATCATATGGACACCTATGGCGGTAGTTTTGATGTTTTAAAAGACACCTTTATTCAGTTCCTTCAAAAGCTTCCATTTTATGGATTGGCAGTGGTCTGTGGAGATGATGCCAATATTCGTGAAATCATGCCGCGTATTGGTCGTCCTGTCTTAACCTATGGATTTGAAGAAGATAACGATATTCGCGCCGTAGATGTTGAACAAATTGGCATGCAATCTCACTTCACAGTTCTACGTAAAAATAAAGAGCCCCTACGTTTGACCATGAATATGCCGGGTATGCACAATATTTTAAATGCTCTGGCAGCGATTGGTATTGCAACGGATGAAGGCGTTTCTGATGCCGCTATTTCGCGTGCACTTGAAAGCTTCAGCGGTGTCGGTCGTCGTTTTCAAATTCAAGGTGAATTTGAACATGATAATGGGACGGTTAAACTGGTTGATGACTATGGTCACCATCCAAAAGAAGTTGAAGCGACCATTAAAGCGGCACGTGCCAGCCACCCAGACCGCCGTTTGGTAATGTTGTTTCAGCCACATCGTTATAGCCGTACCCGTGATTGTTTCGATGATTTTGTTGATGTGCTGTCACAAGTTGATCAGCTCTTGTTACTTGAGGTTTATGCTGCGGGTGAAAAGCCAATTGTGGGTGCAGACAGTCGCTCACTGGCGCGTAGTATTCGTCTGCGTGGTGAAGTTGAGCCGATCTTAATTGATCCAGTGGAAGGTAACTTGCAAAATGTGATACAAAAAGTGTTACAAGCGAATGACTTGTTATTAACCCAAGGTGCGGGTAACGTGGGAGCGATTTCAGTTGAATTGGCTCAAAATCAGCTTTATTTAAAATAATGGATATTTAAAAAAATCACGCAATTGTGGTTTTGTTAAATCGACCAACTTTATAAGTTTAAGGATATAAACGTGTCAAATGCTTCTAAATTCGGCAAAGTTGCTGTATTGCTTGGTGGTAAATCTGCAGAGCGTGAGGTGTCATTAGATAGTGGTAAGGCTGTACTTGAAGCATTGGTTCGTTCGGGGGTAAATGCGGAAGGATTTGATCCGCAAGAACGTAGTGTGACTGAACTTGTAAATTACGATCGTGCATTCATTGTATTACATGGTCGTGGCGGTGAAGATGGTCAGATTCAAGGTGTTTTAGAGTGGTTGAACGTACCTTATACAGGTACGGGTGTTCAAGGCTCTGCTATTGGAATGGATAAAGTCAAAACCAAACAAATTTGGCAAGGTTCAGAACTTCCGACAGCACCATATCGCATTGTTTCTCAAGAAACTAATTTAGAAGAAGTGATTGCTCACCTTGGCTTACCTTTGATTATCAAGCCTGTACATGAAGGTTCAAGTGTAGGTATGAGTAAGGTTGAAAAAGCTGAAGATTTGGCTGCTGCTATCGAAAAAGCAATTCAACATGATGCAGTCGTGATGGCAGAAAAATGGATTACAGGTCGCGAATACACCATCTCATTTTTAAATGGTCAGCCGCTTCCAGTGATTCGTTTGCAGCCCCCAGCAGATGTCGCATTCTACGATTATGATGCTAAATACATGCGTAATGATGTCGAATATGGGATTCCATCTGGCTTGTCAAATACAGATGAGAAGCAGCTACAAGACCTATGTTTACGTGCTTTTCAAGCGGTGGGTGCAAGTGGTTGGGGGCGTATTGATGCCATGCAAGATGAACAAGGCAAGTTCTGGTTGTTAGAGGTGAATACCGTACCTGGCATGACCAGTCATTCGTTGGTGCCTAAAGCTGCCAATGCGGTGGGTTATAGTTTTGACGAGTTATGTATTGCGATTTTAGAACAAACGCTCAACAAAGAAACGCACTAATCCATGGCACAACTTCCAGCGTCAATGCGCCGAAAACGCGTCGCAATTACTTCTATTCATGAGAAGCCACCCACTCGCCGTGAGAAAATGATTAATGCGGGCGGTTGGTTGTTGCTTATTGTGGCGTTTTGCGTGCTTTTACTCGGGATTTATGGCTTATATAAAGTGATTACCGATGCAAAAGTAGCGACTTTGGAAGTGGTTGGTATACATTCGGAAGCAGAAAAGAAACACATTACTCAGCATTTATCTGCTGTAGTGAAAGACAATTATTTTACCTCTGATCTAGAGGAAATACGTGATCGAACCTTAGAAGTTTCTTGGGTAGATCGAGTCGTGGTGTCACGTGCATGGCCCAATGGTATTCGTGTGCGTGTAATGCCTCGTCATGCAATTGCACGCTGGGGTACAGGACGTTTACTTAGCGATGAAGGCGAAGTTTTCTCGGAAGCTGTTTCTCGAAACTATCCGAATTTGCCTTTGTTACATGGTCCTTTAGATCAGTCTAAAGTCATGATGCGTCGTTACAATGAGATTAACCAACTGTTTCATCCTGCAAATATGCGTTTGAAAGAGTTGTATTTAACAGATCGTCGAACGTGGTTTATGCAGTTTGACACAGGTTTACGCATTATTGTGGACCAAGATCAGACCATGAGTAAGCTACAACGCTTGAGTCATATGGCTCAAAGCGATTTGAAACCTGTTTGGTCAAAAGTATCAGCCATTGATTTGCGTTATCGAAATGGATTGGCAATTCAGTGGAAAAATGCTGCACCTCCTAAAATAGTAAATGGTCAGTTTGTTGTAACCATTGATGACATAAGCGTTGCAGATGCAAGACTCGCAAAGCCATAATACATGGCTTTATAAATAGGCCTCGTGCCACATACATAAACAATGAAGAAAGTGGTAGTAGATGATGAATGAAGCTGTTCCCTCAGTTGTTGCGATAGACATTGGGACACATAAAGTTTCAGTTCTAATTGGTAAGGTTCATGCCCCTGATAATATTCAGGTGATTGGTATGGCTAGCGCACGCAACAAAGGCATGAATAAAGGCAAAATTGTCAGCCTAGAAAAAGTCATCACTGCGATTAAAAATGCCGTTCAAGAAGCCGAAGATATGGCAGAGTGTCGCGTACATTCTGCTTGGGTATCTATACCAAGTACTGAATTACAAAGTTTTTATGCCACAGGTCGCACCCCAATTGCGAATCCTGAACGTACGATTACCACCACAGAAGTGGTACGTGCATTAGAACTTGCAAAAGCCAGCCACATGACTTCAGATCATTATTTGGCGAGCGCTGTGCCTTTAGGTTTTGAGCTGGATGACTCAGCTGAATGGGTGCATAACCCGATTAACTTGTCTGCCAACAGCATGACTGCACACTATCAATTGATGATGTTGCCGATTAGCACCATGCAAAATCTTGACCGTGCCATGAAAGGCGCGAATATTTTTGTTGAAAAAATGGTGGTGTCGTGTCTTGCAACAGCAGAAGGATCATTGCTTAAAGACGAGAAAGAATATGGTGTCTGTTTACTCGATATTGGTGCCGGAACGACCAATATTGCGGTGTATATAGAAGGGCACTTGGTACTTGCACATACGATTCAACGTGGTGGTGAAAACGTCACCCGTGATATTGCAGCCGTTTTACAGACCACAACCGATGAAGCCGAACGCTTAAAACTGCTTTATGGCTGTGTAGATATTCACCAAGTTAAACCAGATCATATGATTGAGTTTGAAGCAATCGATGGTCCACAGTCGATTAGTCGGATTGAGTTGTCTGAAATTATTATTGCGCGCTATGAAGAAATTCTTGGTATGGTGCGTGATGTACTTGATAGTCGTGGTGCGTTACAAAGTTTGTATCATGGCGTGGTATTAAGTGGTGATGTCTGTCAAATTGAAGGTATGGTGGCCTTGTCTAGACGTATACTGGGTGTATCTGCACATTTGGGTAATCCACCTTTGCAAGTCTATGCGGACGATCAACATTTGCCTGCATTACGTCGCTCTATGTATTCAACCGCGACAGGCTTATTGCTGTTTAGCCAGAGTGAATTACAAGAGTCGGTGGAAGAGCCAGAAGAAAAGTCAAAGCGTCCGATGTTAGAACGTATGATGAATGGCTGGAATGCACTGAATAACAAATTAAAAGGCATTTTTTAGGTTTAGTTTCTTTGGGAATCTTGTTAGCAACTTGTAAGCGTACTGTCATGTGCTTGACAAGACTGTGAATGGGAAGCATCCTAAAAACAATTTTTTATTATTGAAGATCAAGGCAGTATACGGGCTTAAGTGACTGCCATTTTATTAGGAAATTTTAAGGTCATGGCTTCATTTGAATTTTTAGAAGATGAACAAACCGATAACAACGGTCAAGCCCGTTTTACTGTGTTTGGTGTGGGCGGCGGCGGCGGTAATGCCGTGCAACACATGGTTCAGTCTGACATCAAAGGCGTGAAATTTGTTTGTGCCAATACGGACAAGCAAGCACTCGATCGTATGAATGCACCATTTAAAATCCAGTTGGGTCAGCAAAGCACCCGTGGTTTGGGTGCTGGTGCGAATCCTGATGTGGGTCAAATCGCTGCTGAAGAAAGTCGTGAACTGATCCGTCAGCATCTTGAAGGTGCGGATATGGTATTCGTCACCGCGGGTATGGGTGGTGGTACGGGGACAGGTGCTGCACCTGTGGTTGCTGAAATTGCCCAAGAAATGGGAATTTTGACGGTTGGTGTGGTAACGACACCGTTTAACTTCGAAGGTCGCCGTCGTCAGCGCTCAGCTGAAAAAGGGATTGAGGCGCTCGAAGCTCATGTCGATTCATTGATTATTATTCCAAACCAACGTCTTTTAAGCGTTTATGGTGATATTTCAATGCAAGACGCTTATCGCAAAGCTGATGATGTACTGCTTAATGCAGTACGCAGTATCTTTGATCTTGTGGTTCGTCCTGGTCACATTAACCTCGACTTTGCCGATTTGAAAACTGCCATGAGTACGCGCGGTTATGCAATGATGGGTGAAGGCAAGAGTAGTGGTGTTGATCGCGCTGAAGAAGCTGCACGTCTTGCTATTCGTAGTCCACTTCTTGATAACGTAAATATCATGAATGCCAAAGGTGTTTTAATTAACATTACGGGTGGCGCAGATGTGACTTTACGTGAAACAGAAATTATTACAGATGTCGTGAACCAAATCGTCGATTTAGACGAAGGTGAAGTGTTCTTTGGTACTGTATTTGATCCAGATGCACGTGATGAAATTCGTGTGACTGTGATTGCAACGGGTTTAACTCGTAATGCCAATGATGCTGAAGTGAAACGCCGTGCGCCTGTAAGTGTTTCGAGTTCATCCTATCAACAACAAGCGACAAGTCCAGTTGATGAAGATGATGTGCCTGCCATCAGCAAGCGCCAAAATCAGGATGCATCTGTGGTAGAAACCACGGCGGCACCGCGTTCTGCACCGATGAGTATTCAAGATTATTTAAAGAATCAACAACGTAAATAATTTTAATCTGCTGTTTTACAACGCATATTCAAAAAAGGTAGCGCTTAGGCGCTACCTTTTTGTTTTTTATCAAAGAGTAAATGTGCTAACGTATAGCGGATTTTGAATGAAGACCGAACGAATATGTTGAAACAGCGCACCCTGAAACGAGTCGTGAAAGCGAGTGGTATCGGACTACATAGTGGACAAAAAGTGTTAATCAATTTTGTACCTCATGTTGCCGATGGGGGCATTGTATTTCGCCGTATCGATTTGAATCCACCCATTGATATTCCTGCTGATGCTTTTCTTATACAAGAAGCGTTTATGTGCTCAAATTTGGTTCAAGACAATGCCAAAGTCGGCACGATTGAGCATGTTATGAGTGCTATTGCAGGACTGGGTATTGATAATTTAATTATCGAGGTATCAGCTTCAGAAGTCCCGATTATGGATGGCAGTGCAGGTCCCTTTATTTACCTACTCATGCAAGGTGAGTTGGTTGAGCAAGATGCACCGAAAAAATTCGTGAAAATTTTAAAACCGGTTGAAGCGTTAATCGATGATAAGCGCGCAATTTTCTCACCGTACGATGGTTTTCAGCTTAATTTCACCATCGATTTTGACCATCCTGCTTTTGCCAAAGAATATCAATCTGCCACTATCGATTTCTCCACTGAAACTTTCGTCTATGAAGTGAGTGAAGCACGTACGTTTGGGTTTATGAAGGATCTAGACTACTTAAAGTCAAATAATTTGGCATTGGGCGCAAGCTTAGACAATGCGATTGGGGTGGATGATACGGGGGTCGTGAATGAAGAGGGCTTACGTTTTGCCGATGAATTTGTACGACACAAAATTTTGGATGCAGTGGGTGATTTATACTTGCTTGGACATCAAATTATAGCGAAATTCGATGGTTACAAGTCAGGCCATGCGCTGAATAACCAATTGTTACGCAATGTTCAAAGTGATTCAACAAACTATGAAATTGTAA
The DNA here is from genome assembly GCA_964579445.1 of uncultured Acinetobacter sp. GTDB lineage: Bacteria > Pseudomonadota > Gammaproteobacteria > Pseudomonadales > Moraxellaceae > Acinetobacter. The sequence continues at coordinate 36,778 of CAZOGM010000011.1, read as the reverse complement.
CATTTGATGACGAGAAATCGTGTCCGATTCAGTTTGTTAATGTGACATAAGTCATTGTCTTTAGGTGTCAATGTTATAATGTATCGTTTAATTTCGATAAATCAGTCACAATTTGAGCAGCTTTAAGCTTAACAATTTTCAGTGTCGGTTACTTTTTATTGCTTGCCAAACGTATCAAAGCTTGGCTAAGCTTGGGGTCGCTCACAAAGCTAGCAGCGTTATGTAACATCTCTTGGGTTGCTGGTGAGATTTGTTTAGCGATTTTGGTGTTTTTAGGTTCTGATTGTGTTTTTGGACGTAAACGAACTTGAATTTTCTGTAAATCGCTTAACTCATTTATTTGTGATAATTGAGAAATATACTGTTTTTGAAGGTAACCGAGTTGACTGATCAAGGCTTGATTCTCACCGGTAATAGTCAAAACACCGTATTGATAACAGACAACTTGCCATTGGTCGTTTTGCGGCAATAGCGGTTGAATTAATTTAGTGAGTTTTTGCCATTCGGCGACTTGCTTTGTGAGAAACGATAAGTTTCCTGTTTTTATGTGTTGTCTTGTTTGTTGAAAGACCTTTTTAAGTTCAGACATACATTGTTCCTACACTGTTTTGTTTTAATCTTAAGGTGTTCTTTCGGTGAATATCAAGGAAGAGATCACGCAAAAGACTAAGTAAGAACAGTTTAATGAGGTTTTTATGCATTCGCGACGTATATTATTGGCGTTTTCTTTAGCAGCTTCGGCCGCTTCTGTTGCTTTCGCAGATTTAGTTCAATTAGATGCCACCAATGTTTCTTCACCTGACCGTTTAGAACTATTAACGAAAACATTATCCCAAGGTGCTTATAGCCATCCTGATGATATGGATATCCCTGCCAATACGCAGTTGGATGTTAAAATTCGTAAGGCGGATCCAATCGAATTAAATAATGCCAGCCTTGCTGGGAAGTATGGTTCAAAATCAACTTCACGTTATTCAGCAAATTCAAATTATTCGTGGTTAGTGACTCATCCGCTTCCAGAAATGAAACGTGTTAGCTCAAACTATGGCGGCCGTACTATGAGTGGTCGTGCTGAAAACCATTCGGGTTTAGATATGTCTGCACCAACAGGTACACCTATCTATGCAACAGGCCCAGGTGTTGTAACCAAGTCTGGTTGGGGCACAGGTTATGGTCAATACGTCGAGATCAATCATGGCAATGGTTATATCACCCGTTATGCGCATGCTTCACGTTTAATTGCCCGTGTGGGTGAGCGTGTAGGCGCAGGTGAGCATATTGCTAACGTTGGCTGTACGGGTCGTTGTACTGGTCCACACTTGCATTACGAAGTGGTTAAAGATGGTCAGCGTAAAAACCCATCTACTTATTTAGCAATGTTACCTTAAGACTCAATCTGTCTTACAGACTACATAGTTTAAGTTTTACTGTATCACTGCTTTAAATAAAGATTGTTTAAAAAAACCGCCATTATTGGCGGTTTTTTGTTTGTTTATGTAATTTATGGTCAATAACTATTTCACAACGAAATAGTAGTCGATTCCGTATTCAGATGTAGCCATAACTGAACTAAGCTAATTTATGATACATATAACATATAGAATTTAGGTTATTTGGAGTAGGGAAGAGATGGCGTATTACGGCGATACCGACGCACAAGAAACGCAAGAGTGGCAAGAAGCATTTGACTCTGTTTTAAAACATATGGGAACAGATCGTGCGGCATTTTTGTTGGAAAAATTGTATCAACAAGCAATCGCTAAACATGTTCCTCTTCAACGTTTAAATACACCTTATATCAATACGATTTCAGTTGAAGAGCAACCTGCAATGCCAGGCGACCAAGATATGGAGCGTCGTATTCGTGCGCTGATTCGTTGGAATGCTTTAGCCATGGTTCTTCGTGCCAATAAAACCGGTGATGATTTGGGTGGTCACTTGGCGAGTTTTGCCTCATCTGCAACTTTGTATGATGTAGGTTTTAACCATTTCTTCCGTGCCAATAGCGACCACTTCGGTGGCGACATGATCTATTATCAAGGTCACTGTGCTCCAGGCATTTATGCACGTTCATTTCTTGAAGGTCGTTTGACTGAAGAACATTTGAATAACTTCCGTCGTGAAGTAAATGGTAAAGGTTTACCTTCATATCCGCATCCGTACTTAATGCCAGACTATTGGCAGTTTCCAACGGTGTCGATGGGTTTAGGTCCGATTATGTCGATCTATCAAGCACATATTCAAAAGTACTTGATGAACCGCCGTCTGATTAAAGAAGAAGACCGTAAAGTCTGGGCATATCTGGGCGATGGCGAAATGGATGAGCCAGAAAGTCTAGGGGCAATTTCACTCGCCGGTCGTGAAAAGTTAGATAACCTGATTTGGGTGGTGAACTGTAACTTACAGCGTCTTGATGGTCCTGTACGCGGCAACGGTAAAATCATTCAGGAGCTTGAATCATTGTTCCGTGGAGCAGGCTGGCGTGTCATTAAAGTGGTCTGGGGTCGTCATTGGGATCCGCTGCTCGATAAAGACAAAACAGGCGCGCTCAAAGCCGTGATGGAAGAAGCTGTTGATGGTGACTTCCAGCGCTACCAAGTGAAAGGCGGTGCTTATGCCCGTGAGAAATTCTTTGGTAAATATCCAGAAGCGAAAGAGCTGGTAAAAGACTTAAGTGATGAGGATATTGATAATCTAAACCGTGGTGGTCATGACCCCTATAAAGTTTTTGCAGCGTATGCAGAAGCGTGTAACGCGAAGGGTCAACCAACTGTGATCCTTGCGAAAACAGTGAAAGGTTATGGTTTATCTGAAGAGATTGAAGCAGTCAACAAAACGCATCAGATTAAGAAGATGCAGATCAATTCTTTGAAATATGTCCGTGACCGTTTTAATCTACCGTTCTCTGATGAGCAACTTGAAGAAGTACCATTCTATCGTCCAAGTGAAAACTCACCTGAATTGAAATATATGAAGGCGCGCCGTGAAGCGTTAGGTGGTTATTTACCTGCTCGTCGTAAAGAAAGTGAGCAACTGGCGATTCCTGAACTGTCTGTTTTTGATTCAGTGTTGGCAGGTTCAAATGGTAAAGAACAATCGACCACCATGGTCATGGTGCGGTTGATTTCGAGCTTACTTAAAGAAAAAGCGATTAAAGATCGTGTTGTGCCAATTGTTCCAGATGAAGCTCGTACTTTTGGTTTGGAAGGCATGTTCCGTCAGCTCGGTATTTATGCCGCACATGGTCAGCATTACACGCCTGAAGACCAAGAGCAGCTCATGCATTATCGTGAAGCAAAAGATGGTCATATGCTGCAAGAAGGGATTAACGAAGCGGGTGCAATGAGCGCATGGGCCGCACTGGCAACCAGTTATTCAACCAATAACTTGCCAATGATTCCGATGTATATGTACTACTCTATGTTTGGTTTTCAACGTATTGGTGACATTGCATGGGCGGCTGGTGATGCTCAAGCGCAAGGCTTCTTGCTTGGTGCAACAGCGGGTCGTACTACATTAAATGGTGAAGGCTTACAACACCAAGACGGCCACTCGCATATCCTTGCCAATACTATTCCAAATTGTGTGTCTTATGATCCATGTTTTGGTTATGAACTGGCTGTGATCGTACATGATGGTTTACAGCGCATGTACGTGAATCAAGAGCGTGTGTTCTACTACTTAACGGTAATGAACGAAAACTACGAACATCCTGAAATGCCACAAGGTGTGGAAGAAGGCATTAAACGTGGAATGTATCAACTTGAAAAAGATGATAAAGCGACGGTTCAGCTCATGGGTTCAGGCGTAATTTTACGTGAAGTGATTAAAGCTGCACAGATTCTACGTGACGAATATCAAATCCATTCAAATGTGTTTAGCGTGACCAGCTTCAATGAACTGGCTCGTGATGGTATGGCGTGTGAAGAATATAATCGCTTACATCCAATGGCCGAAGTTGAGAAAGAATCTTGGGTCTCTCAGCAGCTTCGTGCGACCAAAGGGATTGTGGTTTCAGCAACAGATCACATGCGCGCATACAGTGAGCAGATCCGTGGCTATCTTCCAGACAATCGTCCATTCGTAGCCTTGGGTACAGATGGCTATGGTCGTTCAGATACACGTGGCAACTTGCGTAGCTATTTTGGTGTGGATGCAGCACATATTGTGGTTGCAACCTTGAAAAAGTTAGCTGATGAAGGCGAAGTAGATGCGCGCTTGGTCAAAGATGCGATTTCAAGCTTTGAGCTCGATACGGACCGTCCAGTCGCTTGGCTTCCTCAAGCCACACCATCTGTACAAGCTGTAGCTGACTACAAAGAGGAGAAATAATAATGCAAATTACAACTCCTGATATTGGTGTAGATAAAGCAGTTGTGGCTGAAATTTTAGTCAAAGTTGGTGATACCATTGCTGTTGATGAAAGCATTATATTGCTTGAATCTGATAAGGCTTCTGTTGAAGTGCCGAGTACATCTGCGGGTGTGGTCAAAAGTATTTCAGTTGCGCTTGGCGATGAAGTGGCTGAAGGCGCGGTTTTGATCGAACTCGAAGCTGAAAATGAGGCTGCACCAGCGCCACAAGCTCAAGCAAAAAATGAAGACGTTCAAGCTCAAAAAGCGCCAGTTGAGTCTAAAGTAGAAGCAGAGCCAAAGGCTGTTACTTCAGTATCCAAAGTTGTTGATGTGCAGGTGCCTGATATTGGTGTTGAAAAAGCCACTGTGGGCGAAATTTTGGTCTCTGTAGGGGATGAGATTGAAATTGATCAAAGCATCGTGGTCGTTGAGTCTGATAAAGCAACCGTAGAAGTTCCAAGTGTGGTTGCTGGTGTTGTTGAGTCGATTGAAATTAAAGAAGGCGATACCGTTAAAGAAGGTGTTGTGATTCTAAAAGTGAAAACAGCTACTTCGGCACTTGATGAGAAAGTAGAAGTTGCTTCGGTACAGCCTGCTCAAATAGAAGTACCCGCTCAGACAGAAGTTGAACCTGTAGCACAAGCACAAAGTTCAGCAGGTTCTGTTGAAGTGACTGTGCCTGACTTAGGTGTAGACAAAGCTATAGTGGCTGAAATTTTGGTTGCGGTAGGTGATACAGTTGAAAAAGACCAAAGTATTATTGTGGTTGAATCAGACAAAGCCACCGTTGAAGTCCCAAGCTCAGCCGCAGGTGTGATCAAAGCCATTCATGTGGAAATGGGGCAAAATGTCTCTGAAGGCATTGCGCTGGTGACTATTGAAGCTGAAGGTCAAGCTGTAGCTGCGCCTGTTGCCAAAGTCGAACCAGCAAAAGCAGCACCACAACCAACCGCTACTCAAGCTGAAAGCAAAGCGCCAGTCGCTCAAGTGAAAGCACAAAATGGAGTAGATAAACTCAGTAAAGAACAGCATGTTGCAAACGCGAACGTCTATGCAGGGCCTGCGGTTCGTAAACTGGCTCGTGAGTTGGGTGTGGTGCTGGCAGAAGTGACAGCCTCTGGCGCGCACGCGCGGATCATGAAAGAAGATCTCGTGGCTTATGTGAAGTCACGTCTCACAGATGCGCAAACTGCGCCTGTGGCTCAAACTACCGCCGCAGTTTCAGGTTTACCTAAACTTCCAAATTTTGATGCATTTGGTGGGGTTGAAGTAAAAGCCATGACACGCCTGCAACAGGTTTCTGTACCGCAGTTATCATTGAATAACTTTATTCCACAAGTGACGCAATTCGATGCAGCGGATATTACTGAACTTGAAGCATGGCGTAATGATCTTAAAGGTAACTTTAAGAAAGAAGGCATTAGTCTGACCATTATGGCATTCATCATTAAAGCCGTTGCGCACTTGCTTAAAGAAGAACGTGATTTTGCTGGGCATTTGTCAGATGATGCGAAATCAATTTTACTGCGAAACGAAATTCATATGGGTATCGCTGTGGCGACTCCAGATGGGTTAACCGTTCCTGTACTGCGTCATCCAGATCAAAAATCCATTAAAGAAATTGCGGTTGAACTGGGTGTATTGGGTCAAAAAGCCCGTGATAAGAAGCTTTCACCGAAAGATTTACAAGGGGCCAACTTTACTATTTCAAGCCTAGGTGCGATTGGTGGGACAGCGTTTACACCACTGGTAAACTGGCCACAAGTCGCGATCTTAGGTATTTCACCTGCCACTATGCAACCAGTATGGAATGGTCAAAGCTTTGATCCGAAACTGATGCTTCCGCTTTCATTATCTTATGATCACCGTGTGATTAATGGTGCAGATGCAGCACGGTTCACCAACAAATTAACTAAACTGTTAAAAGATATACGCACCTTACTGATTTAATCTAGCCGTTGATCATTTAATAAACCTCGCTTAGGCGGGGTTTTCTATTGAGTTTGAAAAATGCTAAAAAGAGACTTATACTTGATCTACTTCATTGGGGAGTAGCCGCCTTTTACGCAAGTTAAAAGGGTGATGGTCAACATAATTGCTCAACCGAGCATGGTCATCATAGCAAAGAACCAAATGAGCTTTTATCAAGCTTAGTTTTGTTGGCAAGACCTTTGATTTATCACTCTGCACATTTGGCTAGCAGGAGGGATAGGTCAATGGTTTTTAAAATTGCTAGCCAGAGTAAGTGATCATGTACGAGTTTTTCCTCTCTACAGCTATTGTAGCACTCGCTGAAATGGGCGATAAGACCCAACTTCTAGCGCTTTTGCTGGCTGCGCGTTATCAAAAACCTATTCCTATTCTGATCGCTATTTTTTTAGCAACCGTCATTAACCATGGTGTCTCTGCTGCAATTGGTCAATGGATTACCACCGTTGTTAGCCCTGAAATTTTACTATGGATTGTTTCGCTCGGCTTTATTGCAATGGCAGGCTGGATGTTGATACCCGATGAACTGGGCGATGAAGATGAAAATATCAATAAGTGGCAAAAATACGGTGTATTTGGCGCAACCTTTGTTTTGTTTTTCTTGGCTGAAATTGGCGATAAAACTCAAATAGCAACCGTGGCATTGGCAGCGCGCTTTGACAGTATTTTTTGGGTCACAGCGGGTACGACACTGGGTATGATGCTGGCTAATGCCCCCGCTGTTTTTATTGGACATAAATTGGCGGAAAAGCTCCCAATCTCATTGATTCATAAAATTGGGGCTTTGATTTTTCTATTACTAGGTGTGGGTGCCTTAATTCAGCATTATTTACACTAATATTGACCTGAAAAAGCTGAACAATTTGTTCGGCTTTCTTTGTTGATGATTTCACAATATAACGCATATAAAATTTATAAATTTTATATGCGTTATAAGTGCTTTCAATTCCCTATATGTTGTCAGCTATTAAAAAATCAATTTTAAATATAGCGTTTTCGGGGATGAACAGGGCATTAGACCGTACAACGTCACAGGTGCTTTTTGATAATGGTACGCATAAGTGTATTAGTTTCACCAGTTTGATTAAGGGTGAGGGTGTACAAGCCAATCAATTTTTAATTGTAAATAACAACCGCGCTGCTGTATTCGATCCAGGAGTGACTTGACCTACGTTCCATTGACGATGGAGCTGAATAAATACACACGTTTAACCGATCTTGATCAGGTCATGGCATCACATCAAGATCTGGATATTATTACGTCAATGCCACGCTGGCTAGTCTATACCGACGCGAAAGTAGTAGCGTCTAAACTCTAGGCACGTTTTTTGCCACATATGAACTCCGCTTTATGAGCGATCGTATGAAGGGTAACTGGTTAGACCGTTTGATCGAACTGCCAGATCAAGGTGCATCTATTCAACTGGGTGAGAGCAAAATTATTGCTGTACCTGCACATGTTTTACATTCTGTGGGTAATTTTCAGTTTTATGGTCCGATTTCTAAGATTTTATTTTCTGGAGATATGGTTGCTTCGATGGTTGAAGATGCTACTGAACAAATTAGAGATTTCAATTCACATATTCCAAAAATGAAAGGATTTCATCAACGCTATATTATATGTGCTCAAATCGTGTGATTCGCTTGTGGGTAAAAATGGTTCGTGAAATAGATATTGAGATGATCGTACCACAGCATGGTTCGCCATTTGTAGGCAAAGAAATGGTTGCACAGTTTCTAAGTTGGATTGAAAATTTACAATGCGGTATCGATTTAATAGATGAAACGGTATTTTCTTGTCCTCGATAATAAACTGATTCATGCACAAAAAAATCTTGTTTCGTAGGAAGAATTTTAATATTTTGATTCAAATCAAAATTTCAATAACGAGAATACAAAAATGTTGTCTCAAGTGCTTCAGGAAGATGCATGTTTAAGCTGCGGTGCATGTTGTGCATTTTTCAGGGTTTCATTCTATTGGGCAGAAGGCGAAACCATGCCTAGTGATGTGATAGAGCAATTATCGCCTGTATATTCATGTATGAAAGGCACAAACCAGAAAAATCCACGCTGTGTGATGTTGTCAGGGGAAGTTGGACAGCAGGTCAGTTGTACGATGTACGAGCACCGTAGTTCTTCCTGTAAAGAGGTGAAGGTGGGTGACAGCCAATGTTTAAAAGCTCGCTCAGCGCATGGTTTGATTCCATTGATCGAACTTGGAATATCTCAATCCGTGAATGATGAAGATTATGATCGGGTGGTTTAAGAGCTTGATCGTCGTTATTACTTTATTTTTGGCATATCTCATTTTTTATTTATTTCGATGCGACCAGTGATCAGCAGCTTTTAAAAACCAAATGGAAGTTCTGTGGCTCTAGTGATGATGTTTTAAAAGGTTGTTCAGATATTTATCGAATGGATCAAGAGCAGTTGTTGTATCGGAATTAGAAATGGTCAGTTGAGCATGATTATGGAGATGTGGTTTTGAAATTACATCGCGATAATGCTCAAGGTTGGTGTCGTTATTCTGCTAAAGGGCTTTATCCCGCAAATACTGAGTAGCTGAGTAAATAGAATGATGTGAATCAGTGGAGTAATTACTCATAATTAAAATGAAATTTAAATCGAAATTTGTATATAATGGCTCACGGAAATTACCAGTGAGACTGTTATGTTGACCATCGTTCAAGACGCGTTAACTTTCGATGATGTTCTATTACTCCCTGCCTACTCAACTGTCCTCCCAAAAGATGTCTCTCTAAAGACACGCCTGACTCGTGGCATACAACTGAATATCCCCCTTGTTTCTGCAGCAATGGATACGGTGACTGAATCCCGTATGGCGATTGCGATGGCGCAAAATGGTGGTATTGGTATCCTGCATAAAAACATGGATATTCTAGCGCAAGCCGCTGAAGTTCGCCGCGTGAAAAAATTTGAAGCAGGCATGGTGAAAGACCCGATTACAGTCACCCCTGAAACGACTGTTCGTGAGTTGATTGCAATTACTCAAGCGAATAACATCAGTGGCGTACCTGTTGTAAAAGACGGCAAAGTTGTCGGTATTGTGACAGGTCGTGATACACGCTTTGAGACCAATCTTGAGCAACCTGTAAGTAACATCATGACGGGTCAAGATCGCTTGGTAACGGTTCGTGAAAATGAATCAAAAGAACATATTCAGGCTTTATTGCAACAGCACCGTATTGAAAAAGTATTGGTGGTGGGTGCAAATAACGAGCTAAAAGGTTTAATTACCGTAACCGATTTCAACAAAGCTGAGCTTTATCCAAATAGCTGTAAAGATGACTTAGGTCGTTTACGTGTGGGTGCAGCAGTCGGTACGGGTTTGGAAACGCCAAGCCGTGTTGAAGCATTGGTTGAAGCGGGTGTCGATGCGATTGTTGTTGATACGGCGCATGGCCACTCTGCGGGCGTGATTGAACGTGTACGTTGGGTCAAAGCCAACTATCCACAAGTACAAGTAATTGGCGGTAACATTGCAACAGGTGATGCGGCACTTGCTTTACTAGATGCTGGCGCAGATGCGGTAAAAGTCGGCATTGGTCCAGGTTCAATCTGTACCACGCGTATTGTTGCAGGTATTGGTATGCCGCAAATGTCTGCGATTGACTCTGTTGCGAATGCCTTAAAAGAGCAAATTCCACTGATTGCGGATGGTGGTATTCGCTTCTCTGGCGATATGGCAAAAGCGATTGGTGCAGGTGCAAGCACGATCATGGTCGGCTCGCTTATGGCAGGTACTGAAGAAGCGCCAGGCGAAGTTGAGTTTTTCCAAGGTCGTTACTACAAAGCGTACCGTGGTATGGGTTCGTTGGGTGCAATGGCGGGTTCAACAGGTTCTGCTGACCGTTACTTCCAAGACTCAAAAGCTGGCGCTGAAAAGCTCGTACCTGAAGGGATTGAAGGCCGTGTACCGTATAAAGGTCCAATGGGCAATATCGTGCATCAAATGATGGGCGGTTTACGTTCATCTATGGGTTATACCGGTTCAGCGACGATTGAAGATTTACGTCAAAATGCGAAATTTGTGAAAATTACAGCAGCCGGTATGTCTGAATCACATGTACATGATGTGACGATTACCAAAGAAGCGCCAAATTATCGCGTAGGGTAATCTGAGCCGTGGGCTAGATGAAATTTAGCCGTATTTGTTGTACGAAAAGCCGTCAGTTTATGACGGCTTTTTTTATTTAGTGTAAAGTAGAACAATGAAAAGCGAAGTGTAAAAATACACGATAATAAGTGGGATAAAAATGAGTTATTTTGGTACAGATGGTATACGTGGTAAATTTGGTGAACTTCCGATTACACCTGAATTTGCCCTAAAATTGGGCTTTGCTGCAGGTAAAGTTTTAAAACAAAATACGAAAAAAAATAAACCAATTGTGGTGTTGGGTAAAGATACCCGTTTGTCTGGTTATATTTTAGAAGCGGCCCTACAAGCAGGCTTAAATGCAGCAGGTGTCTATGTCCATTTACTGGGTCCATTGCCCACGCCTGCCATCGCACATTTAACACGTGCATTACATGCCAGTTTAGGGATTGTCATTTCAGCATCACACAACCCTTATTTTGATAATGGGATTAAATTTTTCTCGAGTGAAGGTAAAAAAATCGCGGATTCTTTCCAAGATGCGATTAATCAAGAACTCGAAAAAGACATTTTGATTGAAGACAATGCCAATTTGGGTAAAAGTGTTCGTGTAAAAGATGCCAATGGCCGTTACATCGAATTTTGTAAGTCCACATTCCCATATCATTATGATTTAAACCATTTAAAAATCGTGGTGGACTGTGCCAATGGTGCAGCGTATAGCGTGGGACCTTCAGTGTTTCGTGAACTTGGCGCTAAAGTGATTGCGATTCACAATGAGCCAGATGGTATTAATATTAATGAAGGCTGCGGTTCGACGCACCCTGAAAAATTACAAGCCGCGGTGCTTGAGCACAAAGCCGATTTAGGCATCGCATTTGATGGTGATGCAGACCGTGTAGTGATGGTCGATAAAAATGGCAACCTGATTGATGGCGACCATATTTTATATATTTTAGCGACACAAAGTTCTCATAAACCTGCAGGCATTGTGGGCACAGTGATGAGCAACATGGCATTAGAATTGGCTTTGCAAAAAGCAGATGTACCATTTGCGCGTGCGAAAGTGGGTGATCGTTATGTATTCCAAGCTTTAGATGATCATGCATGGGTCATTGGTGGTGAGCCCTCAGGCCATATTTTAACTCTGGATAAAAGCACGACAGGTGACGCTATTATTGCAGCACTTCAAGTGTTGACCGTTATGGTTGAACAGAAAAAAGCCTTGCATGAGTTGGTTGATGGTTTTGAATTACTACCGAATATCTTGGTCAACGTTCGTTTAGCCGAAATGTTCGATCCATATTCGGTACCTGCCTTGGTGACTGCATTTGATCAAGCTGAAGCACAGCTCAAAGGACGTGGTCGTTTACTGATTCGTAAATCAGGAACTGAACCTGTGATTCGCGTCATGGTTGAAGGTGAAGATTTGGCAGAAGTAACTGCCTTGGCAAATCAACTTGCAGACGCGGTACGTGCTAACGCAGCTTAAAGGATTCTTATGAATGATTTAATTAAAGACTTAAGCGAACTTCGCTTAAGTTATCAAAAAGGTGAGTTGCTGGAAATGCAGGTCAATGCTGATCCGCATCAGCAATTTTTGAATTGGTTTAATCATTCTCTAGACGTAAAGCTTCACGAGCCTTATGCAATGTCACTTGCCACGGCAAATGCGCAAGGTCGCCCGCATGTGCGCACGGTATTACTTCGCGGTGCAACACATGCAGGCTATGATTTTTATACCAATTATGACAGCCAAAAGGGATTAGATCTTGCATCAAATCCTTTTGCTGAATTGTTATTTTATTGGCCTGAGCTTGAGCGACAAATTCGAATTGCTGGGCGTGTCGATAAAATTTCGGTGCAAGAGTCCACTGATTATTATCATAAGCGTCCGCGTGATAGTCAAATTGCAGCGCATATCAGTACTCCACAAAGTGGTGTGGTTGAAAGCCGTGAAGTGTTGCAAATGCGCTTTGAGCAGCTGCAAGATCGTGTTGCAAATCAGTCTGAGCTGTCAAAACCTGAGTTTTGGGGAGGGTATCGTTTAGTGCCCGATTATTTTGAATTCTGGCAGGGGAGACCAAGTCGTCTACATGATCGTCTTGTTTATGAAAAAGTCGATACCGATTGGCAACTCAAACGACTGATGCCCTAAATGTCTTTAATTTGTATTCGTGAACGTCCGCTCTTAACCGACCCTGAACATTTTCAGGGTTTACCACCTTTATTTGCAAAAATTTTGGCACGCCGTGGCGTTGAGTCAGCACAGCAGTTGGAACTGAAACTTAAACATTTGCTTACGCCAAGTATGAAAGGTTTAGATCAAGCAATTGCCATGATAGACAGTGCCATTGATCAGTATCAAAAAATCGTGATCGTGGGCGATTATGATGCGGATGGTGCAACCAGTACCGCACTCATGATTTTGGCGCTCCGTGAAATGGGTGCAGAGGTTGAATACTTGGTGCCTGATCGTTTTAAATATGGTTATGGTTTAACACCCGCAATTGCTGATTTGGTTTTTGTGACTTATACCCCTGATCTTTTGATCACGGTGGATAACGGTATTTCTAGTCATGCAGGGGTTGAGCAAGCACAAGCGCATGGTATGCAAGTCATCATTACCGATCATCATCTAACCACCAAAGCCACGCCTCCTGCTGAAGCTGTGGTCAATCCGAATCAGTTGGGCTGTAATTTTCCAAGCAAGGCTTTGGCAGGAGTGGGTGTTGCTTTTTATGTGCTGGCAAATTTGAGCAGTCAGCGTGCCAAGCAGCAAAAATCAACTGCAAGAATGACCCAATATTTAGATTTAGTGGCGCTAGGTACTTATGCAGATGTCGCGAGTTTAGATTATAACAATCGAATTTTAGTCGATTCAGGTGTGAAAAGAATTCAAAATGGTCAATGTCGTGCCGGAATTCTTGCACTCTTAGATGTTGCAGGTCGTGATCCTGCTCAGCTTAAAGCGCAGGATTTAGGTTTCGTCATTGGTCCACGCATTAACGCGGCAGGGCGAATGGAAACCATGGACATTGGGATCGAATGTCTTTTGGCTGAGGATATGGAAACAGCATATCCGCTTGCAAGACAATTAAATGATTTGAATTTAGAACGCCGTCATGTCGAAGCAGAAATGAAGCAAGATGCTTTGTCTGCAATGCAAAATCTAAAAATTGATCATGACAATATGCCTTCGGCGCTGATTATGTTTGAAGAACATTGGCATCAAGGAGTGATTGGTATTGTTGCAGGGCGTTTAAAGGAACAGTTTCATCGTCCGAGTATCGTCTTCGCTGCGGATAAAGATGGCGTACATATCAAAGGTTCAGCACGTTCTATTGAAGGCATTCATATCAGAGATTGCATCGAAAAAGTCGCAGAGCAATATCCACATCTGGTCAGTTTTTTTGGAGGTCATGCAGCGGCAGCAGGGCTGACCATCAAACGTGAAAATTTTACTGAATTTAAAAACGTTTTCGAAAAGCTGATTGCAGAAACTGATGCTGAGGTGTTTCAAGAAAACCTCTGGACTGATGGTGAATTAGAAGCAAATGATTTTCAAGTCAGTACAGTGCAACAAATTGAACAATTGGGGCCTTGGGGACAAAAATTTCCACAGCCCATTTTTCAAGGTTGTTTTAAAGTGGTAGAGCATCGTTGGCTTAAAGAAGCACATCTAAAGTTAAAATTGGCTTTGGAAAATGGACAGATCATTGAAGCGATAGCATTTAATGCCCTAGATAAGTTTGATTTTGATGCTAAACAGACATATGTCAATTTAGTCTATGAGTTAGATAAAAATGAGTTTAGGGGGAATATCAGTGTACAGCTTCGAATACTGCATTTAGCCCATTAAAAAACCGCTCAATTGAGCGGTTTTTTTGACTTCTTATACATAACGCAAATTAGAAGCGGTAAGCACCACGAACGCCGAATA
>CAZOGM010000011.1:10991-22274 GCA_964579445.1 uncultured Acinetobacter sp. | reverse complement strand
TAAGCGTGAGCTGTTCCTAGGCTAGCAATAAGTGCTGTTGCAAGTGCAATTTTCTTAAACATTGTAAGATGCTCTCTTTGTTATAGAATTATGGCTGTATTGTTACAGCTCGCTATGATTGTATAAAATAGTTAGAGAGTCAATGCACAAAAACTGACATTTTATTGCTAAAGCGCACTAAAAAAGCCCATCTGAAGATGAGCTTTGATTTATTTGTTTATAAATTAAATGATTAGAAACGATATTTAGCGGCTAGACCAAATTTATTATAATCATTTGAACCTGCTTCACCGAAGCCAACACGACCTTCAAGGCTCACTTGTTGATTAAAGAATTTACGTGCGCTTACACCAAACTCACTATTATCATCTAAATCGTTGCTGTAGTAATCAGCACCAACGCTTAGAGATTTATCAATGAAGTAGTCAGCAGCCACATTAAATTCATCTAAATCACCAAATGCTGCACCCGCTTCTAAATTAATGGCTTTACCATTGCTTAAAGTCGTTACATATTTAGCGCGCAGTGTTGGATCTACACCATCATCATAATCGTTGTCATAACCTTTTAAGCCTGCTGCAATAAGTAAGCCTGGTGCCGGTAGGTAACCAATTTCTGCACCATACAGAGTGGTATCAAAATCTGCGCCGTTTGGAAATTCAATATCTTGACGGGCAACATTACCACTAACATAGAAATCTGAATTTGGTACGTAATATTCTGCACCTACACCGTATTTAGTTGCTTCAGCATCACCAACTTCATCATAGTTGAATTGAGCATTTACATTACTTGCACGGTCCAAAAATGCTGCTTCAGCTAAAGGTGAGTTACGCGTTTGAACTGGGTTGAAGTAATAAGTACCATCCACACCAAAAGAACCGCTTGAACTACCATTATCTGGATCGATTAATCCAGCAGAAGCACCTACTTCAGCTTGATATGCGTTTGCAGTTCCTGTTACAGCTAAAGCTGAAAGAAGCGCAGAAGCGATTGCTAACTTTTTCATGAAATCTTCCCCTTGATGATTAAATTCGAATACATTTTTTGTTACATGTTGGAGTCTAGAGCGTTTTTGAACTGCGTCAATCAAAGCCTTGTAACAGCAATGTAAGCAAAGTAATTTATTGTAATTTTCATGTATTAAGTGAATGAATTTTAAATATTTAAAGTTTATGTTTTGTTTTATTAAGATTGTGTAGGAACTGTGTGTTTTGTATATTTCGGATAAATATTATTCTGTTTTATAAGGTTAAAAGCAGTATTAAATAAGATATATTTCATTTAATTTATAGGTAGTAACTTATTCGTTTTATCACTATTCAGTGATCGATACATAAAATTTAGTTCTTCAATAAAGGCTGTTAGATCTGTGAGAACAGTGAAATGTAAGCTTTATTCTTCAAGTTGCTCTGGCAAAGAACAGTGGCATGGGGGACGGTTTTATGGGCACGTATAGACTGTGATATAATGTGCTCCTTCAAAATCTACCTACTTTGATTGAGAGTAATTCGCGTGGAAATTAATCCTTATCTAATCCAATTAAAAGACTTAAACGACCGTGGTCAAACATTACGGGGGTATCTTTGACTACGATCTAAAGAAAGAGCGTTTAGAAGAGGTTCTCCGCGAATTAGAAGATCCGACCATTTGGAATGATCAAAGCCGTGCACAAACCATGGCGAAAGAAAAAGGTGAACTTGAAAACGTATTGAACGTTTTAGAAGGCTTGACCACTCAGTTGGAAGATGCCCAAGCATTATTAGACTTGGCTGTTGAAGCGGATGATGAAAGCTTACTTGAAGATGTTCAAGCAGAGCTGTCAGCTTCAGAGTCAGAACTTGCTAAACTCGAATTTCGTCGTATGTTTAGTAACCCCATGGATCCCAATCCGTGTTATGTCGAAATTCAAGCAGGTTCTGGGGGCACTGAAGCACAAGACTGGGCTTCGATGTTACTGCGTATGTATTTACGTTGGATTGAACGTCACGGCTTTAAAGCTGAGTTGATGGAAGAATCTGATGGTGATGTGGCAGGGATTAAGTCTGCAACCATTCGTGTAGAAGGTGAATACGCCTACGGTTGGTTACGTACCGAGTCTGGTGTGCATCGTCTCGTACGTAAGTCGCCATTTGATTCAGGTAACCGTCGTCATACCTCATTCTCTGCGGTTTTTGTATCACCTGAAGTCGATGACAATATTGAAATTGATATTAACCCTGCCGATGTTCGTACTGATACCTACCGTGCGTCAGGTGCAGGTGGTCAGCACATTAACAAAACCGATTCTGCGGTGCGTTTAACGCATGCGCCAACAGGGATCGTGGTTGCGTGTCAGAACCAACGTTCTCAACATGCCAACCGTGATCATGCTTGGAAACAGTTACGTGCAAAACTCTACGAACGTGAGATGCAAATTCGTAATGATGCTGCCAAAGTGCTTGAAGACAGTAAGTCTGATATTGGTTGGGGCAGTCAAATTCGCTCATATGTTTTAGATGACTCACGTATTAAAGACTTGCGCACCAGTGTTGAAAGCTCGAATACCGGCGCAGTACTTGATGGTGATCTAGATAAGTTCATCGAAGCAAGCTTGAAGCAAGGTCTTTAATTGTAAAACCTGTAAGATTAAAAAGCAGACTTAACGATTGAAAATGCGGAGCTTCGGCTCTGCTTTTTTATTTCTGAATGAGCTTGAATTAAAAACTTAAACATTTTCATAAATTTCGAGCGAAGTTCAGTTTTAGAACAATGTTAGAATAAAGATCAGTTGCACCGTCAGCATTGAAATTGAATCGATTTGTATATATCGGGTTATTTCGATATTAATATCTAAAAAATTCGATATAATGATTTTGGTACAGTGCAGATCATGACTTTGAGTGAAATGAGATGGACACAGAAGCAATCTATAAAGCCTTATCGAATCCCATTAGACGACAAATTTTATTGTGTCTAAAAGATCCTGAGCAATTTATTCCGCAAGAGGAAGGAGCTTACGATTTTAGCCGTGGGGTCTGTGCAGGACAGATTGAAAAAATTGCAGACATTTCTCAGTCTACGATGTCGAATCACTTGTCTGTTTTACAGCAAGCAGGTTTGATTGAAGTGATGAAATATGGTCAATGGTCTTATTTTTCACGTAATGAAGCACTGATTCAAAATTTTGTATCACATATTCAAGAGTCGCTTTAACGTAAAGACGTAAGGTGATGAGGTAAAGTAAATGGCGGATTTCAATACACCGATTCAATTTGGCGAATTAAAGTTAAAAAACCGTGTGGTCATGGCACCTTTGACACGTAGTCGTGCGACAGCAGATCGTGTGCCAACGAAAATGATGGCTGAGTATTATGCGCAGCGTGCAAGTTCTGGACTCATTATTGCTGAAGCAACCGTGATTTCTGAAGAAGCCAATGGCTATGAAAATACCCCTGGTTTGTTTACAGATGCACAGGTTGAAGGTTGGAAAATGGTGACTGAAGCGGTGCATGCTAAAGGCGGACTGATTGTTTCTCAGCTGTGGCATGTCGGTCGTGTATCACATCCAGATTTGTTAAAAGGTGAAACGCCGGTTTCTGCGAGTAATGTTAAGCAAGCAGGTCAGGTCAGTTTACTGCGCCCAAAACGTGATTATGTGGTACCGCGTCCGCTTGAAATTTCAGAAATTCATGCCATTACACAGCAGTTTAAACAAGCGGCCATTCATGCTAAAGCTGCTGGTTTTGATGGTGTGGAACTCCATGCTGCAAATGGGTATTTGATTGACCAATTCTTGCAAACTAAAACCAATCAACGTGATGATATTTACGGTGGTTCTGTTGAAAACCGTGCACGGTTTTTGTTGGAAGTAATCGATGCCCTGATTGAAGTGTGGGGTGCAGGTCGTGTAGGTGTGCATTTGGCGCCGCGTGGTGATGAACACGACATGGGTGATCATGATCCACGTGAAACTTTTGGTTATGTGCTTGAGGAGCTTGGAAAGCGTCAGATCGCTTTCTTCTTTACCCGTGAATATTTGGCAGAGGACAGTATCAGTCAATATTTAAAAGCGCGTTCAAATGGTATTCCGTATATTGCCAATATGAAATTAGATCGTGCAGCCGCGCTTGATTTATTGGCATCTGAAAAAGCTGATGCAGTCTCATTTGGTAAGGCTTATATTGCTAATCCAGACTTGTACGAACGCCTAGTTCAAGATGCACCCCTGAATGAGTTGAAGTTTGAAAATATGATTGGCACTCAGGTACCTGAAGGCTATGTAGATTATCCATTTTTAGCAGAGACTTTGGCACACGCTGAATAAGTACCAAGTTTTGAACTTTAAGTGGTCATAAACAGAGCATGAGTAGGGAATCGACTCATGCTCTGTTATATTTTTTTAATATTTATTTGATTTGAGGTCATTTTTTTGGCAACTCCATTTTGGTATAACGCAGCATTAGCGCTTCTTAAGCCCGTTTATCAATGGCGTATAAAAAAACGTGCCGAAAATGAACAGCAGTATCAACAAGAATGTCTAGAACGCTTTGGACCTTTTCAACCACCTAAAAACTTGGACACCCTGTGGTTTCATGTGGTTTCAGTCGGGGAAACCAATGCTGCGCAGCCATTAATTGAACATTATTTAAAATTAGGGCATTCCGTTTTAGTCACCAATACCACGAAAACAGGTCAGGCGCGTGCAAAGTCATTATTTCTTAAAGCACCTTATGAGGCAAACTTTCAAGCGGTGTACTTGCCCGCAGATCAAAAACACTTAGTTCAAGCGTTCTTTGAAAAATATCAACCGAAAATACTGGTTTTAGTGGAAACTGAACTGTGGCCTAACTTGATTAATAAAGCAAAAGAATTCCACGTACCGACGCTATTGGTCAATGCACGCCTTTCTGAAAAATCAGCCAAAGGCTATGCCAAAGTGCCAAGCTTAACCAAACCAATGCTACAGAGTTTGGATCAGCTTTTGGCACAAGATCAAGCATCTTTAACACGGTTTCAGCAGTTGGGTACGCTCAAAAGTCAAAGTCAGGTGGTCGGGAGTATTAAATTTGATATTGATGCGCCACAAAGCTTTCTCGATCAAGCTGAACAGTTAACACGTGAATGGCAACTATCGAATCGTAAGGTGATCACTTTAGCCAGTACCCATGCGCCAGAAGAGCAGCTACTGATAGAAGCATTTAAGGCGCAACTGCAATCTCATCCAGCATTATTATTAATCGTGGTTCCTCGTCATCCTGAGCGTTTTGATGAGGCCTCTCGAACTGCGAAAAGCTTGAATTTAAACACACAGCGCCGTAGTTTAAATGAGGCGATTGAATCAGATACTCAAGTGTATTTGGCCGATAGTATGGGCGAGATGTGGCTGTGGTATGCCTTAAGTCATGCCTGTTTTGTGGGTGGGTCTTTAAATGAACCTGGTGGTGGGCACAATATATTAGAACCTATTGCACTACAGGTACCCACGGTAATCGGCCCAAACTATTTTAACTTCCAAAGCATTGTGGATGAATTTGTTAAAGCATACGCAGTTGCAGTCGGGCAAGATGCTCAGCAGATTGTAGCGATGCTCATAGATTTCATTGAAAATCCTGCTTTATCTACACAGATGAGCGAAAATGCGAGTTCAATAATGCAAAAAAATGCAGGATCTTTAGCCAAGCATATCGCTGTTTTGGATCGTTATTTATAATGACTATCTAATATCAAGAATTCATGGGCTCAATTTTCTATTCAAGCGGATAATTCATTTATCTCGATGAGATCTTATATTGATTGACTAAGCATTGACAATGCTTTCTTTCATGCGATGTTTTATAGCACAGCGAAACAGGGACAGCTTTTCACCCATAGGGTATGCTTGATCTGCATTTTTTATTCTTCATTCTTCATTTTGGATTTTATGAATATCGTCCTGCTTGATCCACGCCAAACAGAATCCGAACTTTGGTCCATTAGCTCAAAACGTCAGCTAGAGCATTTAAAAACCCATGTTGATATCAAAGTGGGCGATACCCTAAAGGTTGGCATTAAATCGGGTAAACGTTATCTCACCGAAGTCGTTGACGTGTCTGAGCTTGCGATTCGGGTCAAAGCTTTACATGAAGAAGTGGTTCCAAAAAAATTACCAGTAACGCTTATTTTAGCGATGCCAAGACCTAAAGTTTTACGCCGTCTAATCCAAGATAGCGTGACGCTAGGTGTCGAGAAGATTATTTTATTACACAGTTATCGGGTTGATAAAAGTTATTGGCAAACGCCATTTTTACAGCAGTTAGATCATTTTATTGATTTAGGTTTGGAGCAAGCAGGAGATACTGTTGCGCCTCAGATTGAGATATTTAAACGCTTTAAACCGTTTGTGGAAGACATATTACCGACACTGATTTCAACCGATGTACCTTGTTATGTGGCACATCCTTATGTTGAATCCAGTATGCCTTATGCGATTGATCATGCCTGCACCATTGTGATTGGTCCAGAAGGTGGGTTTATTCCTTTTGAAATTGATTTGCTCATAAAAAACGGCTGCCAAGCGCATAGTCTAGGCAACCGTATTATTCGAACTGAAACTGCAATTCCCTATATTTTGGGTAGATTATTTAGCTTAAACACATGACCTGAATGTATTAATTTACATTTTTTGCACGTGCAGATTCTTCATCCTGCACGGAAGGATCACCGCGGTAAACTTTGACTTCTTGAACAGGATAAGGAATCGAGACATCATTTTCAGCAAAGGCATGAATGACTTTTTCTTGTATTGAACTGATCGAATTTGACGTTGCAGTTTCACCCGTATCGACCCACCATTGAACTTTTAGATTCACTGAAAAATCTGCCAATGCTGCCACGTTTACACTAAAGGTAGGTTGACTCAAAATGCTGCTGTCATGATCTAAGATATTCAGCACCAGATCTTTGGCTTTTTGTACATCATCTTCATAACCAATTCCGACAATAAATTCACAGCGACGACGTTTATAGGCTGTATTGACGGTGACTGCGCTGGTGTATACCGTTGCATTTGGAATCACGATGCGACGACCGTCGGGAGAGCGTAGATAGGTCGCACGAATTTGAATATCTTCAACGGTTCCTTCCATGCCTGAAACAATAATGTCATCACCAATTTTGAACGGTTCACTGAGTAAGATTAAAACGCCAGACAACAGGTTTTGGAAAATATCTTTAAATGCAAAACCAATCGCCACCGAACCAATTCCCAGAGCACTCATGAGCTGTCCCGGGGTAAAACCCGGAATGGCAATCACCATAGCAATCAGAAAACCAAAGAAGATAATGGCTGAAGCACCAACGCGGTTTAACACCAAGACCAAGTTTTGACGGGTATAAGAACGATCAGACAAGGTTTTGCGCACAAAAAACTTGAAGACTTTCGACAACAACCAAAAAACTGTAAATACCACCAGTGCAATACAAATATAAGGAATACGTTCCCAAAAACCATCCATAATTTTATCGATGGTGCTATAGGCATCGTTATATTTAGAGGTATGCGCAAGTACGGTTTGTGCAGTCTTTTCTGACGCTTCGTGTAAAAGTTGAGTCGTACCTTGTGTCACATCACTTAAGGTATTTTGTTGTTCAGCCACGGGCGTTCCGAATCTAAAGAATTGCGCTATTTTGCCTGAAAATATCTAAAAATTAAAAGATTTGACGTATTAAGTCTGAATATTTCATGTTAATGCTGGATTTCATCGCATCTGCTGACGTTAGGATGATTATTCACATACTTCACCAAATTTTTCGTTTCAATCGCTAAAAAGAGACGTATGGTAAATTTAAAAATGGAATGAAATGCCAAGAAAATGAGTCGAAAATGTCGATTTAAGACAATTCTAATTGCTGTAAAGCATTAGATGATCGAACTCTATTTATGCGAAAAAACAAAATTTCAGTTTCATGGGGCATAAAAGCACTCTATTTTAAAAATGTATAAAAATGAATCGACAGTCTACGACCAAAGCATGATTGTTTGCATTTTTAAAGTATAGTCATACTGAGTATATAAGACAAAAAATGATCAATAGGGTCTGTACAAATCTCGAGATGAGATACATAAATCAAGGATGTGAATTATGAATGAACTTTATCCTGTTCCAGAACATTTTAAAAAAACCGCACGAACCAGTGAAGAACAATATTTTGAACGCTACCAACAGTCAATTGAGAACCCAGATGAGTTTTGGGCGGAAGCTGCCAAAAAACTCGATTGGAGTAAGCCCTTCACTCAAGTTAAAAATACCAACTTTAGTCCAGATCAATACAAAGTAGAGTGGTTTGCAGATGGTGAACTCAATGTCAGTGAAAACTGTTTAGATCGTCACTTAAAAGAACATCCGCATAAGCCAGCCATTATTTGGGAAGGCGACCATCCATCTAGACACAAAATTATTTCTTTCGAAGAATTGCATGATGAAGTTTGTCGCTTCGCCAATGTGCTTAAAAAGCGCGGTGTGACGAAGGGTGATCGTGTGGTGCTGTATATGCCCATGGTGCCAGAAGCAGCGATTGCCATGCTCGCATGTACACGCATAGGTGCTGTGCACTGTGTGGTTTTTGGCGGATTCTCTCCTGACTCATTGGCCAGTCGTATTGATGACAGTCAAGCCAAAGTCGTGATTACAGCGGACTCTGGCATGCGTGGTGGCAAGCCTATTCCACTCAAAGAAAATATCGATGCAGCACTGGCTTTAGAGGGAACGGATTCAGTCAATCATGTGATCGTGGTTCACCGTACAGGTAATCCAATTACGATGCATGAAGGACGTGATCTTTGGTATCACATGGAAATTATGTCGGTCAATGACATTTGCCCCCCTGAACCGATGAATGCAGAAGATCCGCTATTCATTTTGTATACCTCAGGTTCAACAGGCAAGCCGAAAGGGGTACTGCACACCACGGGTGGATATTTAACATTTGTAAATACCTCATTTCGTGAAGTTTTTGACTTAAAACAAGATGATGTTTTTTGGTGTACCGCAGATGTAGGCTGGATTACTGGGCATTCTTATGTGCTGTATGGTCCATTATCGAACGGTACCACCACGCTGATGTTTGAAGGGGTACCTCAATACCCGACATGGGCACGTACAGGGCATATTGTTGATAAACACAATGTCACGATTTTATATACCGCACCGACTGCTATTCGCGCCATGATGCGTGAGGGAGATGCATTCATTCGTGAAAGTGATCGCAGTAGTCTGCGTCTCTTGGGTTCAGTAGGTGAACCAATTAACCCTGAAGCATGGAATTGGTATTACAGTGTCGTTGGTGAAAGTCGCTGTCCGATCGTGGATACATGGTGGCAAACAGAAACTGGCGGTTTCATGATTACGCCGCTTCCAGGCGCTACGGATTTGAAACCCGGCTCAGCGACACGTCCTTTCTTTGGTGTGCAACCTGCACTGGTCGATGCTGAAGGTCAGGAACTTGAAGGTGAAGCGGAAGGGAATTTAGTCATTAAAGATTCTTGGCCGGGTCAAATGCGCACCATTTGGGGTGATCCTGAACGCTTTATAGAAGCATACTTTGCCACCTATCCGGGAAGCTATTTTACAGGAGATGGTGCACGTCGTGATAAAGATGGCTATTACTGGATTACAGGGCGTGTTGATGATGTGCTCAATGTTTCGGGTCATCGATTGGGTACAGCTGAAATTGAAAGTGCATTGGTGGCACATGAGCACGTTGCAGAAGCGGCAGTGGTTGGTATGCCGCATGATATCAAAGGGCAAGGCGTGGCGGCTTATGTGACCTTACAAGCGAATACCACTGAATCAGAAGAACTGCGAAAAGAGCTTGTGGGCTGGGTGCGTAAAGTACTTGGACCAGTGGCAACGCCAGATGCCATCTATTGGGCACCTTCACTACCAAAAACCCGCTCTGGCAAAATTATGCGCCGTATTTTAAGAAAAATTGCCGCGAATGAGTTAGACAGCCTAGGTGATACCTCAACTTTGGCAGATCCGCAAGTGGTGGATCAACTGATTATTGAAGTTAAATCACAGCACACTTGATTCATTTGAATTTTTTATTCATATACCGCTAGATCGGCTAGCGGTATTTTTTATTTAAGCATAAGTACAGCAGGCATTCTGCTAAAGCACATTGGCCGAATCTGCTAAGATTTTTCGCATCTGTAAAATGGTTCATGATCATGAATGTTTCCTCAAAAAAAACCTTACAAACACCGCTCGAAATTGTAAAAGATCTCGCACTCATTTTTGCTGAAACTGCTGCAGAACGTGATAAGCAAGGGGGGAATCCCAAGCGTGAACGTGACCTAAT
Organism: uncultured Acinetobacter sp.; assembly: GCA_964579445.1. Classification (GTDB taxonomy): domain Bacteria; phylum Pseudomonadota; class Gammaproteobacteria; order Pseudomonadales; family Moraxellaceae; genus Acinetobacter. Next base: position 11,954 of record CAZOGM010000011.1, on the reverse strand, counting down.
TCGCCAAAGTGGGTTATTGGGGCTTTCAATTCCAGTTGAATTTGGTGGTCAAGGTGCAGATTGGGCAACCATTTTTAAAACCATTCAAACCTTAGCTCAAGTTGATAGTTCACTGGCGCATGTTTATGGCTTTCATCATTTACTCATTGCCACAGTTCAATTGTTCGCACAAGAATCACAATATCGTCCTTGGTTTGAACAAACTGCGAAAGAAAATTTATTTTGGGGCAATACTTTAAATCCACTGGATAAACGTACGATTGTAAAAAAAATCGCTGAAAATGAATACATTTTCCATGGCGACAAAAGCTTTTGCTCAGGCTCAATCGACTCGGATATATTGCTTTGTTCTGGATTTAATGAGGACGGAAAGCTATTAATCGGTGTGATTCCTACTATACGAGATGGTGTGAGCTTCTTAGGTGATTGGAACAATATGGGGCAGCGTCAAACTGACAGTGGCAGCAGCCATTTTGAGCAGGTCAAAATTCATCAAGATGAGTTACTTCTTAATCCAGGCCCGCTTAGCACACCATATTCAAGTTTACGCCCATTAATTGCCCAACTTATTTTTGTACATTTATTTTTAGGGGTTGCAGAAGGCGCTTTTGAAATAGCGAAGAAAATGGTTCAAAGTCAAAAAGCATGGTCAAAATCATTGGCTGAAAATGCAGTAAATGATCCATTTACTCAAAAGCATTTTGCTGAGTTTTATGTGCAGTTAGAAAGTGTACGTTTACTTGCAGATAAAGCGATTCAGACCTTACAAAACGCATGGAATATAGGTGAAAGTTTAACAGCAGAACAACGTGGTGAAGTTTCAATTGCGATTGCCACAGCCAAGATTGCCGCTACAAATACATCGTTATATGTGACCCAAAACATTTTCCAAGTGATGGGTGCGAGAGCAACCACAGCCAAACTGAATTTAGACCGCTTCTGGCGCAATGTACGTACTCAAAC
>CAZOGM010000011.1:0-10891 GCA_964579445.1 uncultured Acinetobacter sp. | reverse complement strand
GTTGATGGATATTTTCTAAGGTATCGACCATAGTACGCGTCATTTGATCAATTTCATAATTCACCTGATCTCCAATACGTACATTTTTCCATGTGGTCAGTCTTAACGTTTCTGGAATTAAATCGACTGAAATTTGCTGCTTAGTACGATCAACACGATTGATCGTTAAGCTACATCCATTTAAACCAATAAAGCCTTTTAAGAAAAAGTATTTGATATTGCCATCGGGAATTTCAAGATCTAGATGCAGTGTTTCACCATGACGAATCAAGTCAATGATCGTCGCTGTCCCTTCAATGTGTCCATATAAATTGTGTCCGCCATTTTCCATACCGACTTTGGCTGAGCGTTCAATATTAACTTCATCTCCCACTTGAAGTGTTTTGAGTGTGGTCAGTTTTAAAGTGACATTGGATACATCAAAATGCACTTGATTTGCATCTACATCAATGTGAGTGACAGTTAAGCAAGTTCCATTGATCGCCACACTTGCGCCGATAAATACGCCTTGGAAAAAATCATGATGATTGGAAACCACCAGTGTTATAAATCCATCACCTTGACGAATTTCAAGAATTTTTTCTAAACCTTGCACAATACCTGTATACATCAATCGATTTCCGTTTAGGTGAATGGACGTTATTTTAAATTTAAATCTGAAGTTAGGCGATATTGTATATGCATGCAAATATGCCGCAGAATTAACCGCCTATCTCTAGGTACTCAATCAAGTATTAAAACAAGAATCAGCAGTTTATGTCCAAAGACTCAGCAAAAAAAATCCCTCAAACCGAGTTTTTGAGGGAAATTTGCTACTGCGATGAAACTTATTATTTTTATCTTAGATTCAGAAGTAAAAAGTTTAAGCCGATTTCGCTGTGATTTGATTTTGCTTTGCTTCTTCAAGTTCACGAACCAGTGGCAATACTTTTTTACCAAAGTATTCAACTTCTTCGATAAAATGTAAGAACCCTGACAGAATCAAATCAACACCTACAGCTTTTAATTCAATAATACGTTCTGCAATTTGTAGTGGCGTTCCAATCAGATTGGTACGGAAACCATCGTTATATTGAACTAAATCCTCAAATGTCGATTTTGCCCAGTTACCTTCACCTTCAGCTGTTGATGCACCAGCCTCTTTAGTGGCATCTCCGAAAGCATTTACAGCTTCAACATTTGCACCATCGATGATGTCTTGTAGGACTTTTTTGGCTTCTTCTTCAGTATCACGCGCAATCACAAAAGCATTTACCCCAATTTTCACCTGATGGTTGTTGGCTTTGGCTTTTTCACGAATGTCATCAATTTGCTTTTTTAACTCTTCTGGCGTATTGCCATTGGTAAAGTACCAATCGGAGACCCGTGATGCCATGTCACGTGCCGCACGTGAACTTCCACCTTGAAAAATTTCAATATGTGGTTTTTGAAGGGGTTTAGGGCTTAATGTGTAATCTTTGAATTGGTAAAACTTACCATCAAAACTAAAGTTATCTTGAGTCCACACGCCTTTTAAAGAGCGAATGAATTCTTCTGAACGTGCATAGCGTTGATCATGCTCAGGCCATTCTTCACCAATCGCATCAAACTCCCCGCGGAACCAACCACTTACGACATTAATTGCGATACGCCCATTGCTGAGGTGATCTATAGTGGCCAATTGTTTGGCGGCAAGTGCAGGTTTCCATGGGCCCGGAAGAATCGCTGCAATTACTTTTAATTTTTCAGTTTTAGCTAAAATACCATGACTAAAGCTAACCGACTCATGTTGGTTTTCAGCGTTATAACCTGCGGTGAAACGGATTTGAGTAAGGGCATATTCAAAGCCACTTTTTTCAGCAGCTTGAGCCAAGCGGACATTATAGTCGTAGCTCCAATCGGTACGTTGTTCGATATTACTGACCACTAATCCGCCACTGACATTGGGTACCCAATAGGCAAATTTGATCGCGTCTTTATTTAATTGTGTCATGGCTTGGCTCCATCAAATACGTATTAGGCCACTTGCGTTTTAGGCGAATTATTTTTGTGATGTAAACGTGATTCGGCAGCATCTAAACTAGGCACAGCAGCTGAGGGAAGCACTTCGTCTTGCTCAATTTGTTTGTTAATACCTAGATTTTGATTGGCCTGTTGGGTCTTTTCTTTGACCACTTCTGCACGCTGTCCTTTAGCAGGAGCCCACTCTAAAATAGGGAGCGCACGTGCCACGGCTAGGGTAATACGGTCACGGAGGAATTCGCTGTGAATGGTATATTCTGGTGTAAAGTCACGATCAGTTGCATAAACGCCAATAGGCAAAGTCTGTGCTTGGAAGAAGCTGAACAAAGGACGCAATTGATGCTCAAGGACTAGGGCATGGCGGTCACTCCCCCCTGAAGCTGCAAGCAGTACAGGTACATCGACAAGTGCAGTCTGTTCAACAAAATCAAAGAAATGTTTAAATAAACCAGTGAATGACGCACGGTAAACAGGCGTACCTACAATCAAAGCATCAGCAGCTTCTACGGCAGCGAGGTCATCTTGCACACGTTGTGGAAGCTGATTACGATAGATTGCTCCACCCAATAATTGCCCAATTTCACTGAATTTAATAAAATGAATATTGATTGGGGTCGCTTCGCCTAGCTCATCAAGGATTGCTTGAACTAAAGCTTCTGTTTTAGAAGGATGGTTTAAGCCACCAGAGACAGCGACAATGTTCAGTGGTTTTTGCTGCGAAATAGACATAAAAGCAAACCTAAAAAATAAATGGTGATCCGTTGCCATTCATTAATGGTGATTTGCCCATGCGCTGTAAAATAACCAAATTAAAATTAATTATCAGATTTTCATATAAACTGTTAAATCAGACTAATTTAATGCTCAGCTTGAATTAAGTAGCTGAATTATTATGATATCTTGTCAGTGAATAAGTATTTCTTTTTATAGAATAAAATTTATATTTTAAATTGATGTACTTATCTTTATTTTCTCAATTACATAAATATCGTCGAAATTGAGATTTAGCCCGACATTTTTCACTGAAATTCGTTAATATTTATATATCTTTAACAGCAATAGCACAGTTAGAATAATGATTGTGTTAGAGATCTCTCGCGTCGCTTATGAATATTTTAATCGTTGATGATCATCCACTGTTTCGCCATGCTTTAATTCAAGCAGTCCGTTACAGTTTACCGCAAGCTCAAATTGGTGAAACTGCTGCTGTAAATGAGTTTTATGAACGCTTAGAGAAAGGACCAGAACCTGATTTGGTATTACTGGATTTAAACCTTCCAGGTGCTTCAGGCTTTTCAGCATTGGTGCATGTCCGTGCTCAGTATCCTTCTTTACCTATTATTGTGGTTTCTGCACACGAAGAAGTCTCGATTATTCAGCGCGCAATTGCCCATGGTGCCATGGGTTATATTCCAAAATCTGCACATCCAAGTCATATTGGTGAAGCGATTCGTCATGTTTTGGAAGGTGATATTTGGTTACCGCCGAATTTACCTGCCAATTTGAATTTTGACCCTCGTGCGGCAGATGAAACCGCTTTGGCTGAGCGTATTCAATCACTTACGCCACAGCAGTTCCGTGTACTGATGATGGTGGCTGAAGGTTTGTTAAATAAACAAATTGCGTATGAACTGGATGTGTCTGAAGCGACCATTAAAGCGCATGTGACGGCGATCTTCCGTAAATTGGGTGTACAAAATCGTACTCAAGCGGTGCTAGCGATTGGCGCATTAAATATTGAAGAGAAACGTGTTTAATTCAATTTAAAAACATTAAAATTAGAAAATAAAAAAGCCCTCAACGAGGGCTTTTTTTACTTTAAATTTACGATACAAAGCATATAAATTGCTTAAGCCAAGCAATCTTGTTTTGGTGTGAGGTCATGACAAAATAGGGGGTTAAGCGCGCACTGTAAGTCATCAATTTGATCTTGGGTGACATATCCGCGTTGCATTAAGTAATTTGCTACGCGATCATCACGGAGACTTAAAAATGCTGCGTCGTAGACTGATAAATCCACAAACAGTGCCGCTGTTTCAAGGGTGTTGAACCGATCTAAAAACACTTCATTGCCATACATTAAGAAAATATGGTCGTAGTCCGCTTGAGCATTGACGCCTAAGCGCTGCGCGAGTGTATGCGGTTCGGTTTTAATAAACAATAAATCCGAGATTTCATCTAGCTGAACCGTATCTAATATATTTTCACCCGTTTTGACTTTGCCTAACCATGCCTTGAAGACCAAGACTGCACCACCGCGCAATAACATGCTCCAAATTTGATGACGCACATGATCATTTAAATCTTGGCTGTCGGTTTCCAGTCGTTGAATGAGGTTGCTCTCTTGTTGAGCCAGTTTGTCAAATAAACCTAAACCTTGCGGGTGGTAAGCGGCGGGACTAAAAACATCAAATTTAAGCTCTTCAAACACTTGTAGTGCCAGTGGCACAGCACTTTCATAAATACGATCAAGCGCTTGTAAATGAACTTCTTTCAAGTTCGTTGCAGGAAATATGGCTTGCCAATTGATTTCTGGCAAAATTGCATTTGCACCGTATTGCCGATGAAACTCTTGATTACGATCTAAACCGTGGGGTACAGCATTTGATATATTCATCATAACTCCTGACCGAAGTCCATTAAGCCGTTTTTCAGCATCAGTCGCGAGTGCAATTTTTAAGATTCACTCTAGTGAATGAACCCGCTTAAAACGTACTTACTATTTTTTGTGATGCTTAATCTTATGAATTATGCGCGATGCAATAGGAATAAGACTAAAGTCTTATATTGGCTTTTTAGCTAATTTATATATAGCAAATACAATGTCTTAGAATATTTGTAACGAGTTATTTTGGAGTTTTGAATTATAAATGATCATCTTTGCCATAGAAAAACAATGAATGAAGTTTTTAGTCAATTTACGCACTTTGTTTCAAGGTCATTTTGATATTTCTTGCATAAAGCAATAAATAATTTGCTAAAGCATGTGTGCATAAGTCACTTTTTTGTGGTTTAACCACCTCATTCAAGTATCTGAATGTAGGTGGCATATGTATCAAAATATATATCTAATTTTGATTAAGGTGAAATTTTAAGCCCAGATAACCAAGATCGTAAAGATGCAGGTTTCAGTGGTTTTCTTAACAACACAATATTCAAATCTTTTAATTTCTGTGGCAATTCAGGATCTGAATCTGCGGTAATTAAAGCGATTGGAACATGATTTTGACGGTGTTCCAAAATAAAATCTAAACCGATTTTATTTTGGTTCAAATGCTGATCGACCAACCAGACTTGAATGTTTTCTTGCTGAATAATCTTAAGTGCCTGTTCGGGCTCGGTGGCTTTAAAGACTTGATAACCCCATTTGGTTAGCAACGTGCTCATGCCTTCTAAAATTGTTTCATCATTGTCGAGACATAAAATTTTATAGGCTTTGGTTTTTAGTGGAACAGACTGCACAGGTACTGCCACAACTTTGGGTGCTTCAACTACAGGCACTTCAATCATGAAGCATGAGCCACGCCCTTGCTCTGAATACACATGTACAGGATAGTTTAGTAGGCTGGTCATACGCTGCACAATGGCTAGACCAAGCCCTAGACCTTGCTCACCCCAAGGTGAGGTATGCCCACAGCGTTCAAACTCTTGAAATAATTTAATTCGTTGTTGTTCTGCAATACCCGGCCCTGTATCCCAAACCCCAATACGAATATGGTTCGGACGTTCAGCCGAACGAAGCACACCCACCACCACACGACCTTTGGCTGTGTAACGTAAGGCATTACTGACAAAGTTTTGAATAATACGGCGAATCCACTGGGGATCTGTATCAATCCAGAACGTCACATCATGGACTTTAAAGTCAATGTTGCGCTGCGCGGCAATCGATTTAAATTGCAGTTCTAAATCGCTGAGTAAGTCATGCAGTGGATACGCTTGACGCTGTGGTTGAATCGTTCCACCTTCAAGGCGAGCGATGTCCAGCAGGGCAGAGAGCATACTTTCTGCACCATGTAAGGCACGGTCTAGTTGTTGCAGGGTTTTGCGGTCTTCATCTGTTTGCACACTTTGCTCAAGTGCGGTACTAAACAAACGTGCTGCATGCATGGGCTGGAGTAAATCATGGCTGGCAGCCGCAATAAATCGGCTTTTTGACATATTGGCTTTATCGGCTTGTTCACGTGCAACTTGCTGTTCAGTCAGCGCATTTGCCAACTGTTGCGTTCGATCTTGAACCCGACCTTCAAGCAAGGCTTCATTTTCGCGGAATGCGGTAATGTCTGCAAATGTGGTCACGAAGCCACCGCCTTCAATGGGATTGCCACGCATTTGGATTACGCGACCATCTTTACGAATACGCTCAAACTCATGCGCACTGCCGACCTTCATCCAGCGTAGACGTTTACGAACATGCTCTTCAACCGAACCTGGTCCACATTCACCACGTTCAGCGTTATAACGAATCAGATCTGCAATTGGACAACCGACATACACCAAATCTTTTGGATAATCGAATAGCACCAAATATTGGTTATTCCATGCGACCAAACACATATTTTCATCGACCACACTTACACCTTGAGTCATGTGGTCAATCATGGTCATGATTAGGTTCTGATTAAAACGCTGCCATTGTGAGGCTTGGTCTAAAATATTGGCGACTTGACCCAGCGCGAGCCCATTATTGACCATTGCGGTCGTAAGTAAAGTACGCGATGAGGCTGCGCCAATGGTGCCTGCCAAATACTGTTCGGTGAAACGCCACCACATGCCATTGGCACTGCTATTTTCATTTAAAATAACGTTGTTGGATAAGCAAAATTGATTGAAAGCATGCATGGTCGGACCTTCACCCGTAATCCGCTTGGCCAATGCAATCAAATCACCGACTTTAAGCCTTGCGACGTCCTGATGTAAGTAATTAATTTCATTCGATGTGCTATGTGCAGGTAGTGGTTTGGTCTCATAATAAAAAAAGCTTTCCGCCTGAATTTGTTCAGCAATACTGGGGCGGTAAATGCGAGAAATCCAAACATATAAAATCACATTTAAACCGAGTGCCCAAGTCACCCCATGGGTCAGCGGTGCAAAAGACTCAAAGCCAAATAGGGCTTCGGGACGTAACCATTCCATACCCATTGGACCGAGCATCATTAAATGCTGGGTAAATTGATAATAGTCATCTGGTAAGCTACGTAAAATCGTGGGGAATAATAAAGTATAAGTCCACATCACAAAGCCAACAATCAGACCAGCATAAACGCCTTGCTTACTGCCACCGCGCCAGTAAAGCCCACCAATAAGGGCAGGGGCAAACTGGGCTACAGCACTAAAAGCCAGTAAGCCAAAAACAGACAGCTGATCAATATCATTAAAGAAATGGAAGAACAAAAAGCCCAGCAACATCACGGCTAAAATACACACTCTACGGGTGAATTTGAGGACTTGTGGTAGCCGTTTATCATGGCGTGACAAAAGCCCAAGACGCCATAGTGCAGGCATGATCAAATCATTACTGAGCATAATCGACAGCGCTACAGAAGACACCAAAAGCATGCCCGTTGATGCAGAAAAACCGCCCAAGAAAGCCAATAAGGTCAGCCACTCTTGATTGTAACTGAGGGGAAGTGACAGTACTGCAACATCTGGAATAGCAAGGTATTCGGGTGCTGCATGCAGCGCCCAACTGGCAATTGGAATGATGGCAAGCACAGTCAGAATCAGGTAGCCCGCAAACCAGCGACGCGCGCCACGAATATGCTTTTCATCGCGTAGTTCAACGACAGCCACATGGAACTGACGTGGTAAACAAATAATGGCTAAAGCTGCCAGTAAGGTTTGAACCCAAAAGGTTTCAGGTACACCCAACAGTTGAACTTCATGAAAGGTTGTGCTGACATCTGCAGAGATTTGAACAATATTTTCAGGCGCATCAAAAATAAAAAATAACGCCACACAAATCAGTGCGAATAGTTTAACAAAAGACTCGAAGGCGACTGCGAGCATTAAACCACCATGCTGTTCGGTATTGGCAATTTGCCGTGTACCAAACATCATAGCTAAAATCGCAAGCACACCAGTCAATGCCAATACGCCATTAGTCGTGGTCGAAACCACATCCATATTATGTTGCAACATGACCGAAGCGCTGAGTGCAATTGCACGAAGCTGCAAAGCCAAGTAGGGAATAATTGCAATAACAGCCAAAATGGTGACCAAGGCTGCTAAAGGGCCACTTTTACCATAACGTGCTGCGACAAAGTCGGCAATTGACGAAATTGCATGGTGCTGTCGGACCCGACCGAGTCGTCGCCAAATGTCATAGCCTAGACCCACGAATAATAAGGGGCCAAGATAAATGGGTAAGAAAATAATGCCCTCACGAACAGCCGCTCCCGTTGCACCATAAAATGTCCACGATGAGCAATATACGCCCAAAGTTAGACTAAAAAGAATCATTCGACCGCGCGTGCTAAGTCGACTGGCATGCTTTTCACCAAAAAAGGCACAAACAAAAAGAATTAAGATGTAAAGGGCGAGCACCCCAATAATCAACCAACTGTTCATATGAAATACGCATAAAAATCTAGCGTTATAATAACGCATCCATGAACTGACACGTTCAAATTGATTAAAATTTAAAGACCAAAGTCTAATTACACCTGCGCCTATAGATTGTTAATTTTGTAGCAGTAAAAAACGATTAAAAAAGATACGACCAAGGTTGGTTGTGATTAGGAGCGGGATTATGGATGAGAGAAAGGTAGAACAGATTCTACAGAATCCAAAGTTTAAAGAAATGGTAGAGAAAAAGAGTCGTTTGAGTTGGGCACTGACAGGCATCATGTTATTTGCCTATGTGGGATTCATGCTACTTGTCGGCTATAACAAAGAATTTTTACTCAGTTCAATTTCAGGTGGTGTGACGACTTGGGGTATTCCTCTAGGTTTGAGCATTATTGTATTGTCATTTCTACTGTGTGGCGTGTATTCGTACATCGCCAACAATAAACTCGACCAACTGAACGATGAAGCAATGCGTGAAGTTGAAGCCATCGCGCATGACAAAGGACTGAATTAATATGAAATGGAATTCATTTAAAAGCCAAGCGATTGCAATCTTAGCACTGCTTTACTCAGGCGTGGTAGCAGCAGGACCTGATCTGGGCGTAGCTGAACAGCAAGCAAAAAACTGGCCTGCCATCATCATGTTCATTATTTTTGTGGGTGGAACGCTTTTCATTACTAAGTGGGCAGCGAAGCAAACCACAAATACCAGTGACTTCTATACTGCGGGTGGGGGAATTTCAGGTTTCCAAAATGGACTTGCGATTGCGGGTGACTACATGTCAGCGGCATCGTTCTTGGGAATTTCTGCACTGGTCTTTATGTCAGGTTTCGATGGATTGCTTTATTCGCTAGGCTTCATGGTGGGTTGGCCAATCGTATTGTTCCTGATAGCAGAACGTTTACGTAATTTGGGTAAATATAATTTATCTGATGTAATTTCATTTCGCTTAGCTGAAAAACCGGTACGTACATTGGCAGCTGTGAGCTCATTAGTGGTTGTAGCATTCTATCTCATTGCACAAATGGTGGGTGCTGGTCAGCTGATCAAACTGTTATTTGGTTTGAACTACAACATCGCTGTGGTGATTGTGGGCTTGCTGATGATGGCCTACGTGATGTTTGGTGGCATGTTGGCAACAACTTGGGTACAGATTATTAAAGCTGTAATGCTCCTGTCAGGTGCAACTTTCATGGCATTTATGGTTATGAAAGGTGTTGGTTTTAGTTTCTCTGAAATGTTCAACCAGTCGATTCAAGTGTTCTCTAAAGTTCATGACGTAACGTTAGAACAAGCAGGCGGCATTATGGGGCCGGGTAAACTGGCGGCAAACCCAATTGATGCGATCTCTTTAGGTTTGGCACTGATGTTTGGTACAGCAGGTTTACCTCACATTTTAATGCGTTTCTTTACAGTGAAAGATGCCAAAGAAGCACGTAAATCAGTTGTGGTGGCAACAGGTTTCATTGGTTATTTCTATTTATTGACCTTCATTATTGGTTTCGGTGCGATCCTTTATGTATCGAATAACCCGCAATTCCTTGATGTTGCTAAAATGGCGGTCACAGGCAAGTTAGAACTTGTCGGTGGTAATAACATGGCTGCGGTTCACTTGTCTGATGCTCTCGGCGGTGACTTGTTCATGGGCTTTATCTCTGCCGTAGCATTTGCAACGATTCTTGCGGTTGTTGCTGGTTTGACCTTGTCAGGCGCTTCAGCAATTTCACATGACTTGTATGCAAACGTATTCAAAAAAGGTCAAACAACACCTGAATCTGAACTACGTATGTCTAAAATGGCAACTTTAGGTTTAGCTATTTTTGCCATGATCTTGGGTATTTTGTTCGAAAAACAAAACGTTGCGTTCATGGTCGGTCTAGCATTCTCTGTGGCTGCTTGTGCAAACTTCCCAGTACTGGTGCTGTCTATGTTCTGGAAAGGCTTAACCACACGTGGTGCAGTGATTGGTGGGCTTGTTGGTCTTATCTTGGCTGTGACTTTGATTATTCTTTCTAAAGCAGTTTGGGTCGATACTTTGGGTATGTCTGATACACCAATTAACCCATTAAATGGACCTGCAATCATTGCAATGCCGTTAGCATTTATTTTCTGTTGGTTGTTCTCTGTTACAGATAACTCACCACGCGCACAAGCTGAACGCAAAGCATTTGACGCACAGTTTGTACGTTCACAAACAGGTATTGGTATCTCTGGTGCTTCAGATCACTAAGATTGAACCAGCTAGATCCATAGCAGATTAAAAAAAGCACCCTCGGGTGCTTTTTTTATGAAGTTCATTTTGTTTTGTCTGATTCTGAG
>CAZOGM010000010.1:4942-62854 GCA_964579445.1 uncultured Acinetobacter sp. | reverse complement strand
AAATTTGTGTTTAATTTAATTCAAAACAAAAGAAGAGATTCAAAAATGTTCAATTTTATATAAAATTAAGTGTTAGCGTTCTTTATGTGTAGAATCTTTGAGTAATGATCGTGCTAAAGAAAAGAGAGTGGAGCTGCTGATGAAGTGGGTGGTGATTAAAAGTTATTCCTATCCTTATGAGGCACAAATTGCCAAAGCACGATTAACCTCAGTTGGTATACCCGTAATAATCCAAAATGAACATACCATTAATATGGACTGGTTATATTCAAATGCTTTAGGTGGCGTACGAGTTGCTGTCGCTTCTGATCGGGTTGAAGATGCGAAGTTTTTACTTAATCATGATTTTAGTCAGGATGTAGATGAGGAATTTAATCAATCAAAAAAACACTGCCCTAATTGTAAATGTAATGCGATTGAGCCTTACACTAAAGGGAAGCGTTCAGCTTTTTTGTTATTTGCAATTATAGGATTTCCACTCAATAAATATGAGCATGGTTACAGATGCCAGCAATGTAACACTTTTTTTGAATAAGTATTTAGGCATTTATTAGCATAAAAAATAACAGTCAAAGTCAAAAGTTAAGAAATTTCTCATTTTATAAGGCAATTATTTTATAGATTTTGTTGATTTATGCCAAAAAAATGATGCTTCTCGCTATTAAATAAAAATCAGTAAATGTCACTATAAAAAATAAGGATTTAAATAATTACAGGGACATAGTTGATGCAATACAATCCAATTTACTATACAGATGAGCACTTTGCTTTTGCCAATGCTGTTAAAAAATTTGTAGAAAAAGAAATTTCACCATTTGTAAATGAATGGGATGAGGCGGGCGAATTTCCTCGTGAACTATATAAAAAAGCAGCTGCAATTGGGTTAATGGCATCAGGTTTTGATGAAAAATATGGAGGCACCACTGAGACAGATGCTTTTTATACGTTATTGGGATGTGTTGAACTCGCTAAATGTGCTTCAGGCGGCTTAGTCGCATCATTGCTCTCGCATATGATAGGAGCACCACCGATTAACAGTTTTGCCAGTGAAGAAATAAAAGCAGCAGTGCTTCCACAAATTTTATCCGGTGAGAAGATTTCAGCTTTAGCGATTACAGAACCAGGTGGAGGCTCAGATGTTGCAGCACTTCAAACTAAAGCGATAAAAGATGGTGATTATTATATTGTGACGGGTGAGAAAACCTTTATTACATCGGGTATTCGTGCTGATTATTATACCGTTGCAGTACGTACAGATCCTGAAGGAAAAGGTCCAAACGGTATTTCAATGTTATTAATTGATGCACACTCCTTGGGCATAACCAAAACTAAACTTGATAAAATGGGATGGTGGGCATCCGATACAGCACACCTTCACTTTGATCAAGTTAAAGTCCCTGTAGGTCATCTGATTGGCCCTGAAAACATGGGCTTTTTTGTGATTATGAATAACTTCAACATGGAACGTTTTTTCTTGGCAGCAGGGAGCTATGGTTATGCCAAAGTTTGTTATGAAGAGGCCTTAGAGTGGGCGCAGCAGCGGAAAACTTTTGGGAAACGGTTGGTCGATCATCAAGTGGTTCGTCACAAACTGGTCGATATGGCAACGCGATTACAAATGACAAGAACGATGCTCGAAGATACAGCCTATAAAATGGGTCGACCTGAGTTACAAGGCAATGAAATGATCGCACAAATTTGTATGCTCAAGAATGTTGCAACGCAGACTATGCAATTTTGTGCAGATGCCGCTGTACAAACTTTAGGTGGAATGGGTTTCATGCGCGGCATGAAATCAGAACGTATTTACCGTGAAGTTAAAGTGAATATGATTGGTGGCGGTGCGGAGGAAATTATGAAAGATTTGGCCAGTCGCCAATTAGGATTCTAATTATCTGAGTTAAAACCAAACAATAAAAACAGGTGGCTCAATGAGTCACCTGTTTTTATTTTGAAGTGTGGGTGCTTAACGCTGGATTTAATGTCATGTCCGAAACGATATCGGTCAGTTGATCCAAACTTAATTTACCTTCTGGTTTGTACCAAGTGACCGTCCATGCAATAGATCCTCCAATCAGACGTCGCCAAATGAATGGATCGTGTTTAATTTTTCCTTGCTGATGTAAGACTTGAATCACATTTAGCCAAATACTTTCGTAATCATTTCTCAGCTTGAGTAACTTTTTTTGATTTTCTGGGGAAAGTGCGAACCACTCATACACCAAAACGGCCATAGCAGAACCTGTATCACCAGAAATTGCTTCAAGTTCAGCTTTAATGAGTTCTTTGAGTTGCTGTTCAGGGTCATTGGACGTGGCAATCGCACGTTCAAGGCAAGCATGGTTGTAAATGATGGTTTGCTCCATCACATTTGCCAAAATATCATCTTTTGTTTTGAAGTGATGAAATAAACTACCTGACTGAATGCCAATAAATTGTGCCAGTTCTCTCACTGTCGTTTTGGCATAGCCTTGTTTATGAAATAAATAGGCAGCGCCCAGAAGTAAGCGACCTTTTGCACTGTCATCAAAACATGCGATGGGTTGAATATGTTCAATAGAAGTAGCAATCATCTTGTTATATTTTGTCCTTTTATTGCTTTTAAAACCTTGTTGTATTTAGCTTCAAATTTAAGTTAAGCACATTTGCCAAGAATAATAACATTTTGCACTTTACAAACCAAGCGCTTGCTTGGTAGATTGTGTTTAAAGTTTAGACAGAATAATGAGAATGCAATAATGATTACACATCAGGATGATCAAAAAATCGTTAAAATTGGCTGTGCATCTGGCTTCTGGGGAGACACCAATACTGCTGCATTTCAGCTCGTACATTTGTCAGATATTAATTATCTTGTTTTCGACTATCTTTCAGAAATTACCATGTCAATTATGGCAAAGGCGAAAATGAAAGAGCCATCCCATGGCTATGCCCTCGATTTTGTCACTCGGGTAATGACACCCTTAATCAAAAAAATTGCTGATAAAAAAATCAAAGTGGTCAGTAATGCAGGCGGTGTAAATCCATTGGCATGTCGTGATGCATTACAGCAAGTGATCCAAAATGCTGGACTTGATTTAAAAGTTGCCGTGGTTTTAGGTGATGATTTATTAGATCAACATACCCACCTACAAAAACAAAATATTAAAGAAATGTTTAGTGGTGAAGATCTGCCAGCACATGTTGCAAGTAGCAATGCTTACTTGGGTGCTGTTGCGATTCGTGACGCTTTGGACTTGGGTGCTGATATTGTGATTACGGGTCGTGTCGTTGATTCAGCTGTGGTACTTGGTCCACTTTTACATGAATACAAATGGTCACTCGATGATTACGACAAACTTTCTCAAGGTTCACTTGCAGGTCATGTCATTGAGTGTGGTGCGCAATGTACGGGCGGTAATTTCACCGATTGGCGTTTGGTTGAAGGATTTGACAATATGGGCTTCCCGATTGTTGAAGTATCTGCCGATAGCTCGTTTATTGTGACGAAAGCTGCTGGCACAGGTGGATTAGTATCCGTGGGAACGGTGGCTGAGCAAATTGTCTATGAAATTGGTCATCCGCAAGCGTATTTGTTGCCAGATGTCACGGCAGATTTTACCCAAGTGACATTGGAGCAAGTGGGTGAACACCGTGTCAAAGTATCAGGCGCTTTAGGTTCTGCACCAAGTTCACAATACAAAGTGAGTACAACATATCCCGATGGGAATCGCGTGTTGGTCAGTTTCTTACTTGCAGGTCAAGATGCTGAAGAAAAAGCATTGGCTGTTTCGAATGCGATTTTAACCAAAGTAGAACGTGTACTTGCACTTCGTTCAGTACCGCCATTTTCTGAAAAATCTGTGGAAATATTGGGGACTGAAAGCACTTATGGTGCCAATCGTCGAGTTCAGGGCAATCGTGAAGTCGTAGTGAAAATCGCGGTGAAACATATGTTTAAAGAAGCGTGTATGTTCTTTGCCTCTGAAATTGCACAAGCCTCAACGGGGATGGCTCCAGCATTGACAGGAATTGTGGGTGGTCGTCCAAAGCCATCGCCAGTGATTAAGCTATTCTCTTTTTTGGTGGATAAAAAAGATTTAAATGTTGAAGTGGATTTTGATGGACAGCGTCATGCTGTTCAGATTCCAGTAGGTTCAGCGTTGAATACTGAAACTTTGCCTGCGGGTGAAATTGCCGAGTTGCAAGGCGATGAAATCGAAGTGCCTTTAGTAAAAGTGGCACATGCTCGTAGTGGTGATAAAGGCAATTATAGCAATATTGGTGTGATTGCACGTCAAGCTGAATATTTACCTTGGATTCGTGCTTCACTCACCGAAGCAAATGTCGCTGAATATATGAAACATGTGTTTGAAGATGCTCCAAAAAGTCAAACCCACAAAGTTCAGCGTTATGAAATTCCAGGCTTTAATGCACTCAATTTCTTATTGCTAGATGCTTTAGGTGGAGGTGGTGTTGCCAGCCTACGCATTGATCCGCAAGGAAAAGCATTTGCACAGCAGTTACTTGATATGCCTGTCAAAATCCCAGCATCCTTGTTGAATTAATGCTGTTTTTGAAAAGATTAAAAAGATTAAAAAGATTAAATGAGAAAAACTGTAAAAAAATAAGCGTGAATAAATAAAGGAAGAAGATCAGGATGAGTTATCACTCAATATTTAGACCCGACGCATTTGCCGAAAAAGTTGTGATTGTAACGGGCGGTGGTTCAGGAATTGGGCGTTGTACCGCACATGAATTAGCAGCACTGGGTGCACAGGTGGTGATTACCGGTCGTAAGATTGAAAAACTTGAGCATGTCAGCGGTGAAATTACTGAAGATGGCGGTAAAGTGCATTTCATCGTGTGTGATAACCGTGAAGAACAACAAGTCAAAGACATGATCGCTGAGGTTATTGAAAAATTTGGCAGAATTGACGGGCTAGTCAATAATGCGGGCGGTCAATTTCCATCAGGTCTAGAAGGGATTTCAGCCAATGGTTTTGACGCGGTGATTCGCAATAATCTTCACTCAACTTTTTATTTAATGCGCGAAGCCTACAACCAGTGGATGGAAAAAAATGGCGGTAGCATTGTCAATATGACTGCGGATATGTGGGGCGGTATGCCAGGCATGGGGCATTCGGGTGCTGCTCGTTCTGGGGTAGACAATCTAACCAAAACAGCTTCTGTGGAGTGGGGTAAGTCTGGTGTTCGTGTTAATGCGGTCGCACCAGGTTGGATTTTATCTTCAGGGATGGACACTTATTCGGGTGTATTTGCTGAAGTGATTATTCCAAGTTTATCGAATAATGTGCCGCTGCAACGTATGGGAACCGAGTCAGAAGTATCCTCTGCAATTATTTATTTATTGTCTGAAGCCGCAGGGTTTGTGTCGGGCGTGACGCTTCGCATCGATGGAGCAGCGTCACAAGGGACTCGCATGTATCCATTATCAGATGCTAAAAATAGCGAATCATATAACGGCTTCCACCGTGCATTTATTCCAGATGTTATTAAAAAAAGAAAGAATCAATCTTAAGGAGCGCAGTGATGCCGATACTCCAGTCTGAAATTGCCGTGGGCAATGAAGTATTTGAAAGCAATAAAGCATCGTTATTGGCGCAGCTTGAAGAAGTACGTGCCGTCCAACGTAAAGGTGTAGATAAATCCTACGCTGCCAAAGCCAAGTTTGAAAAAAAAGGCAAAATTTTACCGTATGAGCGTGTGCGTCTTTTACTCGATGCTGATTCACCTTTTGTTGAGCTGTGTGGTCTAGTGGGCTACAACATGCATGATGATAAAGATGGCTCGGATGCAGGTGGTGGAATCATTTCAGGCATTGGCTTTGTCAATGGTGTACGTTGTCTGGTGACGGCAAGTAACAGTGCAATTAAAGGTGGCACGATGGCACCGATGGGCGTGCATAAAACGCTACGTCTACAAGAAATTGCGATGCAACAAAAACTGCCGATCGTGACTTTAGCGGAAAGTGGTGGAGCAAATCTGAACTATGCTGCTGAAGTGTTTACAGCGGGTGGAACCACATTTGCCAATCAAGCGCGTATGTCCGCCATGGGTATTCCTCAAATTTCTGTAGTCCATGGCAATGCAACCGCAGGAGGAGCGTATCAACCCGGTCTGTCAGATTATGTGATTACGGTACGTAAGCAAACTGAAATGTTGCTTGCAGGACCGCCATTATTGTTGGCAGCAACAGGCGAAGTCGCAACCGCTGAAGAACTCGGTGGTGCAGAAATGCATGCACAAGTCGCAGGTACAGCAGAGTTTTTGGCTGAAAACGATGCAGATGGAATTCGTATTGCACGTGAAATTTTTGGGCATTTGAACTGGAAAGAGCAGACTGAACAGTTAAATGTAGATTACAAAGCGCCCCGTTATGATATTGAAGAATTACTGGGGATTATTCCTGCCGATCCAAAACAACCGTTGGATATGAAAGAAATTATTGCACGGTTAGTCGATGATTCAGATTTCTTTGAATTCAAAGCGGAATATGACTCACATACTGTCTGCGGTTGGTCAAAAATAGGTGGCTTACATATTGGGATTATTACCAATAACGGTCCGATCACCCCCCAAGGGGCAGCCAAAGCAGCGCAGTTTATTCATTTGTGTGAACAAACACGTCGTCCACTCTTATTTTTACATAACACCACAGGCTTTATGGTCGGAACGGATGCTGAACAAAACGGCATTATTAAACATGGTTCGAAACTGATTCAAGCGGTGGCGAACTGTACCGTACCCAAAATTTCCATCATTGCGCATGGCTCCTATGGGGCGGGTAATTATGCAATGTGCGGTCGTCCACTTGGACCTCAATTTATTTTTGCATGGCCAAATTCGCATGTGGCTGTGATGGGTTCCGCACAGGCAGGAAAAGTTTTACGTATCGTTGCTGAAGCGAAGCAAAAAGCCGCTGGAATGGAGCCGAATGAGCAAATGCTAGACTTCTTAGAGCAAAGCACAGCGGTGAAACTGGAATCACAATCGACCGCTTTGTTTAACACAGCAATGTTGCATGATGACGGAATTATTGATCCACGTGATACGCGTAAAGTACTCATTTTCTTACTCCAAACCATTTACGAAGCTGAAAAACGTGATTTGAATCCAACCCGTTTTGGTGTGTCACGTTTCTAGAATCCCTCCTAACTTTCCTTTTTAAAAGGGAGGGACTTTTCCCCTCTTTTTAAAGAAGCGCTAGGGGAGATTCAACAAACAAAATTAAAAAATTGAAGGATATAAAAATGAAATTTACGCCAGAACATGATGCATTACGTCGTACTACACGCCAATTTATTGACAGTGAAATCAATCCATTTGTAGCGGAATGGGAAGCTGCTGGTCAGTTTCCCATTCATGAAGTGTTTAAAAAAATGGGAGATTTAGGTTTGCTGGGTATTTGTAAGCCTGAGGAAAATGGTGGTCTAGGCTTAGATTATTCTTATAACTTGGTGGTGGCTGAGGAACTTGGTCGGATCAATTGTGGTGGTGTACCACTGGCAATGGGTGTGCAAACTGACATGGCAACGCCTGCGATTGCACGCTTTGGGAGTAAAGAACTACGTGATGAGTTTCTAACGCCTGCTATTGCCGGTGACTATGTCGCTGCGATTGCCGTATCCGAAGTTCAAGCAGGCTCCGATGTTGCAGCGCTGAAAACGACAGCCGTGAAAGATGGCGATGATTACATCATCAATGGTCATAAAATGTGGATCACCAATTCACTGCAAGCAGATTTCTTCTGTCTATTGGCAAATACATCTGACGGGAAACCACATTTCAATAAATCGATGATCGTGGTGCCAGCCAAAACACCAGGAATCAGTTTTTCAGAACCGCTAGACAAATTGGGCATGCGTTCAAGTACCACAGCACAAGTGTTTTTTGACAATGTGCGTGTACCTCAGCGTAATTTGATAGGTACCGAAGGCATGGGTTTTATGATGCAAATGCTTCAGTTCCAAGAGGAACGCATGTGGGGGGCAGCCAATGCCATGGGGGGGATGCTCAACTGTATTGAAAAAACTATTCAATACACGCGTGAACGCACCACATTTGGTCAGCCATTAATTAACAATCAATATATTCATTTCCGTTTTGCAGAGTTGATGACAGAAGTGGAAGCCCTTAAAGCATTAAATTACCGTGCATGTGAATTACATATTCAGGGTGAAGATGTCACGCAAATTGCTTCTATGGCGAAAC
The DNA here is from genome assembly GCA_964579445.1 of uncultured Acinetobacter sp. GTDB lineage: Bacteria > Pseudomonadota > Gammaproteobacteria > Pseudomonadales > Moraxellaceae > Acinetobacter. The sequence continues at coordinate 54,640 of CAZOGM010000010.1, read as the reverse complement.
TCAAAGCAGGCCGTTTGACCCGTGAAGTTGCAGATAGTTGTTTACAGTTCTGGGGGGGGAATGGTTTTATGAATGATAACCCTGCTGCACAATTTTTCCGCGATGGTCGTTTGGTTTCCATTGGTGGAGGTGCAGATGAAATCATGCTCGGCATTATCTGTAAAATGATGGATACGTTGCCAAGCAAACGTAAATAAGGAGATAAATTATGTCCTATTCACATCCATTAAATAGCATCCTAGAAGATGACAGCATTCAACTTGAGCAACATGGCTCAATTCTTAAAATTTGGTTAAACCGTCCCGACAGTCGTAATGCGATGAGCCTAAACATGGTCAAGTCGATTATGAATGTCTTTAATGCAATCGCGGATGATACTGCTATTCGCGCTGTGGTTTTTCGTGGGCATGGTAGTCATTTTTGTGCAGGCGGTGACATTAAAGACATGGCAAGCATTCGTGCAGAAGCCATGAATGTTGGAAACCATACGCCTTATATTCATTTTAATCGTCAATTTGGTGCGATGATTGAATTGGTCGATCAAGCACCGCAAACGGTTGTCGCTGTTTTAGAGGGAGCTGTTTTAGGTGGCGGTTTTGGATTGGCCTGCGTTTCCGATATTGCAATTAGTCATGCAGAAGCTCAATTTGGTTTACCTGAAACTGGACTTGGAATTTTACCTGCGCAAATTGCCCCTTTTGTCGTGAAAAGAGTGGGCTTAACGCAGGCTCGACGTTTAGCCCTTTTGGGTGGACGTTTTAGTGGTGAAAAAGCGCTGCATTTTGGTGTGGTGCATGAAGTTGCTGAAACGACTATGGAGCTTGAGCACATCATTGAAACGACACTTGAGCAAATCAAACGTACAGCGCCTTTGGCATCCCGTGCAACTAAGGCATTACTTCATCGAGCATTTACCCAAGAAGCGTTAAGTACGCTATTGGATGATGCAGCAGTTCAGTTTGCTGAAGCTGTCAATAGTGCAGAAGGCATGGAAGGAACCATGGCTTTCATTCAAAAAAGAAAGGCAAATTGGGTAGATGAATAGACATTACACTCTATTTTTATAACCAAACAAAAATGAAAAATCTCCTCCTTGGATAAAGGAGGTTTGATAAAAATAATGGTGGTGATATGGCGTTTTCTAAAGTTCTAGTGGCAAATCGTGGTGAAATTGCTGTGCGTGTCATGCAGACCGCCAAAGCAATGGGGTATAAAACGGTCGCAGTGTATTCAGATGCAGACCAGTATGCACGTCATGTACACGTGGCAGATGAAGCTGTCTACATTGGACCGTCAAAAGTCTCTGAATCTTATTTATCTATTCCCAATATTATTGAAGCTTGTAGAAAAACCGGTGCCAACGCAGTGCATCCAGGTTATGGCTTTTTGTCTGAAAATACTAATTTTGCTCAAGCGTGTATTGAAAACGATATCACGTTCATTGGACCGACTGCGGCAGCGATTGAGCTGATGGGCAGTAAACGCTTGTCTAAAATTGCGATGATTCAAGCAGGTGTTCCATGTGTGCCTGGATATGAAGGGGACAATCAAGACCTCGAATTTTTGGCAGATCAAGCGCGTAAAATCGGATTCCCACTGATGGTCAAGGCCTCGGCCGGTGGCGGTGGACGAGGAATGCGTTTGGTGCATCAAGAATCTGAATTGCTTGAGTCGCTTAAAACAGCACGTTCTGAAGCTGAGAATGCTTTTGGATCGGGTGAGTTGATTATTGAAAAAGCAGTGATTGCACCTCGTCATGTTGAAATCCAAGTCTTTGGTGATAATCATGGCAATTATGTCTATCTATTTGAGCGTGACTGCTCAATTCAGCGCCGTCATCAAAAAGTGGTTGAAGAAGCGCCTTGTCCAGTCATGACACCCGAGTTGCGTCAGCGAATGGGAGAGGCAGCAGTTGCCGCAGCAAAGTCATGTGACTATGTGGGTGCAGGAACGGTAGAATTTCTACTGGATGCATCGGGTGTATTTTATTTCTTAGAAATGAATACCCGTCTGCAAGTCGAGCATCCTGTGACGGAAATGATCACGGGACTGGATTTGGTGGAATGGCAGCTTCGTGTGGCCAATGGTGAGAAATTACCATTACAACAGTCTGAATTGACTTTAAAAGGTCATGCCATTGAAGTACGACTTTATGCAGAAGATCCACGTTTAGATTTTTTACCACAAACGGGTCAGATTTTGCGTTGGGAACCTGCACGTTTGCCCAATGTTCGTATTGATCATGGCATGTTATCACAAGGTGAGATTAGTCCGTTTTACGACCCGATGGTTGCAAAAGTGATTGCCTATGGTCAGAACCGTAATGATGCAATTCGGATTCTGGCAGCGGCTGTTGAAGAAAGTGTGCTGCTTGGCGTAAACAGCAATAAAGAATTTTTGGTGAATTTACTGCGTCACCCTGTGGTTGTAGCAGGTGATACCAACACGGCATTTATTCAGGAGCATTTCCAAGATGATGTCAGTTTAAATAAACAAAGCTTGAGTCTTGAGAGTTTGGCACTTATTGCGACACTTTTTTCAAATGCATCGACACAACGCAGTTGGAATACTGGGATCGCATTGTCATTGCCACTAAAGCTCCGTTATGACGAGCAAAAGCTTGATCTGGTTATAAAGCGTGATGCTTCAACAGTCACCGTTGAGATCTGTGGAGAAAGTCAAAGTATTAACATTATTGAGCAAACCGCTGAACAACTCATTTATCTGATCGATGGAGTGCGCCGTAAGGTCAATTATGTATTGATGGACAATCAAGTCTATTTGGACACTGCAAATGGGAATGTAAATGTAGAAAATATTACCTATTTGCCACCTGAAACTGCGGAAGTGGTGGGCGATGGTAAAATCCGTGCGCCTATGGATGGCTCTATTATTAATGTGGTGGTCAATGCGGGTGACACAGTGAAAAAAGGACAGACTTTACTGATTTTAGAAGCCATGAAAATTCAGCAACAGATCAAATCTGATGTTGATGGTGTTGTGGGGGAGATAATGGGTCAAGTCGGTCAGCAAGTAAAAAAACGTCAAATTTTACTCAATGTTAAACTTTAATAATGAATTCAACCAAGAAAACCCGCTAAATAGCGGGTTTTAAAAAATGAAACTGATCAGTAATCAGCTTCAATTATGGCATTTTTGGCTTGTTTTAAACTGTAGAGTAGTTGACCTAAGAGTACATCTTTGGCTGCCAATGTGACGATTACCATCGGATGTTGGTTCGATGGGACAGAAGTCAAAATTGCTTTACCATTTTCAGCATCTAGTGTCATGCTATTGCAACCCGTGAGTTGAATCTCATTTAAAAAGGCACTTACCATAGCAAGAATTGAGCTACTGACTGCCGCAAGCTTACTGGAGTTAAAATCAGTACGTCTTGAAACAGATTCCAGTTCGAAACCGTCAGATGAGCAGATCATAATATAGTCGACTCCTTTCACATGCATCAACACGTCATGAATCTGTTCTTTGGCAAGTTGAACTAGCTTTTCTGGCGCTTGCCTTTGTTTAAGTGCTGGAATCATATAAATCCCCTTAGAGATGTTCTATTTCTAACTTAGTAATAAGTGTTTCAATTAACATTAAAACATCTTGTTTTTTGCGCGCATCGATAAAAAATAACGGGTAATTGAGATGGTTAGCTATTAACCATTCACGATATTGGTGTGTGGACTGAGCTAAGTTTTCATCAATATGGGTCACCCCAATGACAATGTTTTCAGCGTAATTTTTAAAGAAATTTAAATAATATTGCAGTTCTTCAACAGGTGCGTCTATGCTGTGATCAATAAGAATAATCGTACCAATGGCCCCTTGGCTAATTACACCCCATATAAAATTAAAACGCTCTTGACCGGGAGTTCCGTATAAACCTATTTTTGACCCATCTTCTAAAGTAATCTCTCCATAATCAATCCCTACGGTGGTCGACATTTTCTTATGGCTAGCATCATCTGTATTAAGCGCTTCTGTCGCAAGAACGGGAATCTCAGAAAGTGACTTAATAGCCTCAGTTTTACCTGATCCCATTGAGCCCGCAAATACGATTTTATATTTTTGAATAATCATAAGAACCTTAATTTAAAAACCGAATCGACGTTTTAATTTTTGGAAAAAGTTTTGAATAGTGGATGATTCAGATGATTCTTGAATTGGTGTGTTTTGCACAGCAAATTGCACATCTTTAAATAGTATTTTGTCCATGTTTTTAATGGCTTGATTGGCGACAACAAACTTTTTGACGGTCATTAATGAAATATTGAGTTTTTCCGAAACTTTGGAAACCTGCGCACCTAAACTGAATGCAGCCGATAATTGTAGAATAATTTTTTGATCAGCCACAGTAGGTTGTGGCCAATAATTTAATTTAAAAGTTCCAAAATCATCTGGTAGGTGCATAAAGTGTGGTGAATTCCAAATCAGTTCAAATAACCAATCTTCTAAATTTTTTTGATGTTTACGTGAAACTCTTAAAAGATCTGAGGTTGTTGCATCGACATACATGATACTTTCGTTGGTCATAAATGTTTGGCGCGTAATATCGGGCCATGTGCAGTGAGCATTGTGATCCAATATAGCGATTGTGCCATACTGATCTTTCAGTAATATTTTTCGGCTGTATTGATTGTAGATTTGATTGAAAAATTGATAATCAATTGGTGAGATTGAATTCAAGTCTGATTGTTGCGACTCAGTAGGTGTATTTGATATGATTTTTAAACAGGATTGAATAAAATTTTGCAGAGCCGTGTCATCTGTAATTGGAGTACATAACAAATATGGATCATTTACTCTTTCAACTTTAGATACCTTTAAATAAATAACGTGTTGTTCATTAATGATTTTTTGAATATGATTATTGTCAAAAAAGTCTTCATTGATAACTAAGCAATCTAATTTATTGTCTGTGATATGTGTCCAGTTAATTTGAATTGAGTGGGGCAATCCATTTATTAATCTCTTCTTAATATCGTCTATGGTTAATAATCCTAATCCTGATATTGCTATATTTATACAGTTATTATTCATAGCCACACTTTAATATTTATTCGAGAAAAACCCATTTATAAAGTAATAAATGGGCATTTTAGATCTATGAAAAATCTAATTCGTTTTCAAAGTTTTTTAACTCATGGCGTGCCATAGCAAGATTTGATTTTGTACGATCCAATACTAAATAAAGGAAAATATTCTGATTTTTTTCTAGGGGACGAATTAAATGATATTGTTTGCCTAGTGTGATAAGTATATCTTCAATATTATCATTTAAGTTGAGTGCTTTAGCGACTTTACGTTTCGATCTAACAACTTCAGTATTACCTGCCGCTGCTAGCTCCAGATCAATTCCACCCCCACCTTGTGTTGCTAATGCTAAACCGCTTTCGCCATCCACTAAGGCAGCTGCACAGAAGCCATCAATTGATTCTAATGATTGTAATGTTACTTTACCCATTTTTTTTCTCCCTCTATTTATTTATTAAATTTTATGAAGCTCAAAAATAACTGATTAATATACTCAGATTTTTTTTTACTTATTTTAGTATAGTGAAGAAGATTATAAATGCAATAAGTTGAATATTCATTTTTCATATTTTAATTTATAAATTCATTTATGTTTTATTTATTAATAGTGACTTAAGTCACATATTTATTATTTTATTTTATTTATATTATTTATTTAATAAAAAAAGCGACCTAATTGTCGCTTTTTATTATAATAAAATTATAAAAATACTGTTTGTAGTGCACAGTACAGAATAGCAAGAATACAGATTGCAACGACTGGTTCTACAACTTTTGACCATGTTGGTGCAGTAACAAGTATCGGTTGAGCGACTTCATGGGTATCTGCGTGTTGATGGGTGACCATGTGATTAAATTCCTTCATCGTTTGGTCTAATGATAACGCTTCTTGCGCAACAGGTTGAGAGCCAATCAGTTCGGTTAGCTCGTTTGTTGACCAAACCCAGTCTTTTGCATGACCAGAAAGATGCTCAATTTGCCCAAGCAGTAATTCGCGCATACCACGAATTTTATATTGACCCGTAACATCAAGCTGTTTGAGTTCATTAATTTGTAAAGTCAAAATTTCACTGGTTGCCGCTTCAAGTTCTGTTTTAGATAAAGTCGACTGATTCTGTTTCGAAGTCGTGAGATGTCTTGCCACTTCTTGAATATAAAGTTGATCTTGAGAATGAATTTCTTGATAAATTTTTTCTTCGTCTTTACGCCATAAACTAATTAACTTACCTAGACTTAAGGTGTTGATTTCATTTAAATGTTCACAACGATCTTCTGAAGAATACTGGCGAAGAAGCTGAGGCTTTTGAATCTTAATCTGCTCAGCAAAATATTGTACTAAATCAAAAGCCATCCATTTCTCCTCTTATCTCTAATCTAAAATTCTTAAACTCGGTTTTTTCTTGGGTGTTTCTGGTTCTAATATTTCTGGCTGTGTTGATTCTAAAGCATTTTGCTCTGTTTGTGCATTCGCATATTCATCTGGATCAAAGAATAGACCCTGACCATTTTCTTTGGCGTATAAACCCAAAACTGCTGCAATTGGAACATAAATGTCTTTAGATACGCCACCAAAACGTGCAGAGAAGGTAATCGCATCATTACTCATATTGAGCTTGTGTACCGCATGAGGAACGATATTGAGCACAATTTGCCCATCTTGAATAAACTGAGTCGGCACATCTGTATACGGTTTTGTGGCATCAACCAATAGATAAGGGGTCAGGTTATTATCACAAATCCATTCGTAAATTCCACGTGCTAAATAGGGACGTGTCGGGCTTAAATTTAATTCTTGATCAGACATTGTAGATAACTCTTTTGAAGACGAACTATTGATTGGCTAAAACTGCGCTAAAACGGCTTTTTTCTTGAACGGTCATCGACTTAACAAAAGCAGGTCGACTGAAAATTCTTTGGCAATAGAGATGAATTGGACGGCACTGCTGTTTAGGCAATTCTATGCCCATTAGATTTAACCGTATAAAAATTGGCGCTAACATGCAATCTAAAATTGTAAATTGCTCAGACATAAAATACGGATAATGTTGGAATAATGGCGTAAGAGATATTAGGGTATCACGTAATTTTTTTTGAGCTTGGTTTTTTGCTTTTACATCTAAAGTATCCGCATGACGCAGCATAATATCTGCAAGCCCCAACCAATCTTGTTCAAAACGCCAAATGTATTGACGCTGTTCGGCGCGTGGTGCAGGTGCATCTGCATACAATTTGTTTTGACGATATCGATCATCTAGATATTCAGAAATGATAGCAGTATTGAAAATTTTCAGTTCATTTTCAATCATCATCGGAAGTTGGTTATACGGATTCAAATTGGCTAAATCTTCATCCTGATCATCGACTAAAATTAAATGATGTTTAATTTGCTTTTCAGCAAGAAGGAAGCGAATCCAATGTGAACGAAAGTCATCTGCATGGCTATAAAGCGTAATTCCTTGAAGCGGAGCATTCTCGACAGACATATATACAAACTAAGCAGAGTGAATCAGATAGGATACTAAAATTAGACAACAAAATCACGGATACTTTGCGATCATTCGTGATTACTTAAGCTTCAAAATAACAATAAGGAAATTTGAAAAATGAAAACTGGATTAATGATCTTTTGTGCAATCTCAACATTATTTTCGGTTGGCTGTGTATCTCAAATCGCTGAATCTACCCATGCTAACCCAATATCAGATGATCTGGCTGTTGCACGTGCAATAGAATCTGCATGTCAAATAGATGATACCTGTGACCTCGCTATTGATGTTTCGGATGCGGATGAAAATGGCGGGATAAAACAACAGTATACGGTTAAGGGGTGTCAGGTCACTATTTACAATGATGGACCGATTAAAATGGTCAATGAAAAGACAGATCAGCCCTGCAATGCACCGATTCCAAAAGACCATGATTTTGGTGGAATCAAGCGTGTGTATCAGGAAAATGGCTGTACCATTACAGAATATACCCATAAAAATGGAATTGGAGATGCCACAATGGATTGTTCAGAACGAGATCTAAAAAAATAATATGCACTTACTCGACATAAAAAAACCTCGGCGTATGCCGAGGTTTTTTGTCCGAGTTCGTAAACGTATTAACGTTTAGAGAACTGTGGACGCTTACGTGCTTTACGTAAACCAAGTTTCTTACGTTCAACTTCACGAGCATCACGAGTAACGAAACCAGCTTGACGAAGAGCAGGTTTTAAAGTTTCGTCAGAAGCGATCAACGCACGAGTAATACCGTGACGGATAGCGCCAGCTTGACCGCCAATACCACCACCAGCAACAGTGATGTAAAGGTCAAACTTTTCAGTAACTTCAAGAAGTTCTAAAGGTTGACGAACAACCATACGAGCAGTTTCACGACCGAAATATTGCTCAAGAGTACGGTTGTTGATTACGAGTTTACCAGTACCAGCTGATAGGAAAACACGTGCAGTTGCGGTCTTACGGCGACCTGTACCATAGTTAGTAGCCATGTGCTGTTATCCCTTAGATGTCCAAAACTTGTGGCTGTTGAGCAGTATGTGGGTGCTCAGTACCAGCATACACTTTCATTTTCTTGATCATTGCATAACCAAGAGGACCTTTTGGTAACATACCTTTAACAGCTTTTTCTAAAACTGTTTCTGGTTTGTGAGCAATTAACTTCTCGAAGTTAGTCTCACGGATACCACCAGGGAAACCAGTGTGGCGATAGTATTTTTTATCGTGAGCTTTTTTACCAGTCACAGTAATTTGTTCAGCGTTTACTACAACGATATAATCGCCAGTGTCAACGTGAGGAGTATAAGATGTTTTATGCTTACCGCGTAAACGACGAGCGATTTCAGTCGCAAGACGACCTAAAGTTTTGCCAGAAGCATCAACAACATACCAGTCGTGTTGAACTTCAGCTGGCTTAGCGCTGAGAGTTTTCATTAACCACTACCTATTATAGTTGGTTTGGACGATGGAGTCTGTCCAAACAAAAAGGAGAGCGAATTCTATCTGAATATCGATAGATTCACAATCGAAATATATAAATTTCAAGGGCTAGATTATATACGGAAAAGCTTAGTATGGATAGTATTTATCCAATTTAATTTGGATCTATTCTTAGAATAAAGTTATTTCTATATTTGGTTTATTAAATATATATAACAAAAACTTAATTTTTATATTTTCGAATTTATCCTGTTTTCTAGAACATCTTTGATATTAATTTCCGATTAAATCATATTTAATAAAACTCAATAATTTGATTTTAGTCACATATATTTAAAAAAGTGAAAAGTGTATTTATTGTTTGATCGGTATTTATACGTGCTAGCCGCTTTAAACAGCGGTAAATTTAACCCAATATCATGGAATAGTATCGAGTTTATATTTGTGTCATTTCTCTTATCTGTTCCACTTATTCAAGCTTAAATTTCTAAGCATGACTCATTTGCAAGATAAAGCAGATCTTTTATCAAGTTAACACTGAAGTTTTCGTAGAGACATTTTATAATGATGCATCAGTGGGGATGGAATGTGTGTAATGTTGCCTTTATATGTGACCAGTGGTGAGCCAGCAGGTATAGGACCTGATATCTGTTTAAGTTTGGCAGAGCGTATAGATGAACGTCCTGTTGTGGTGCTGATTGATCGAACATTGCTTCAACAACGTGCTGAAATGTTGAATCAAAAAATAAACTTGATCGAATATCAAGGACAAGCGCAGCCATCAGGTAAGGCAGAGCTTTATATTGAGCATGTCCCCCTAGCGACAAATGTAGTGTGCGGTCAACTTAATCCTCAAAATTCGGCTTATGTGCTAGAGCAGCTTCGCCGCTCAGCTGACTATGCCATGTCTGGCAAAAGTGTAGGGGTAGCAACAGCCCCTGTACAAAAGTCGGTCATTAATGATGCGGGTATTCAGTTCAGTGGACATACTGAATATTACCAAGAGGTTGCAGGTGTACCACGTGTGGTCATGATGCTTGCAACCAAAACGCTTCGTGTTTCACTTGCAACAACACATTTACCCTTACGCGATGTAGCAGATGCAATTACGCCAGAACGACTTCATCAAGTGATTGATATCTTGATTCATGATTTGAAAAGCAAATTTAAAATAAATCATCCGCGGATATTGGTCTGTGGTTTAAATCCACACGCAGGTGAGGAGGGGTATTTGGGCCGTGAAGAAATTGAGGTGATTAATCCCGTACTTGAAAGCTACCGTGCACAAGGCGTAGATATGAGTCTAAGTTTGCCTGCAGACACACTCTTTACCCCAGAAAATTTAAAAGATGCTGATGCCGTGCTTGCGATGTATCACGATCAAGGTCTACCTGTGTTAAAATCACAAGGCTTTGGTGAAGCCATTAATATTACTTTGGGCTTACCTTTTATTCGTACCTCTGTAGATCATGGCACGGCGCTCTCCCTCGCAGGCACGGGACTTGCAAAAAGTTCGAGCTTGCATGTTGCTGTTGATTTGGCCCTTGATCTTGCACGTCACTAATTCTTTATTTACTCACGTTGGAAATGTTTTATGTATCAAATTAATGCCTTAAACCCAAAACAAGAAGGGCACCAGGCTCGTAAACGATTTGGTCAAAACTTTTTACATGACCAACGTGTGATTGCTAAAATTGTGCGCTCAGTCAATCCGCGCCCTGGTCAAAATATTTTAGAAATTGGACCGGGTTTAGCAGCATTAACTTCGCCTTTGATTGGTGAGTGCGATGCTTTAACGGTGGTCGAACTGGATCGTGATTTGGCTGCAGGTTTACCAGGCCGTGTACCGCATCCTGAACGTTTAACAATTATTGAAGCCGATGCATTGAAATACGACTATACCGAGTTGTTTGAAGAAGGTCGTCCTTTACGTGTTGTGGGTAATTTGCCGTATAATATTTCTACACCACTACTCTTTCATCTTTTGCAGTTTGGTGACAAAGTTCAAGACATGCACTTTATGTTGCAAAAAGAAGTGGTTGATCGTATTACGGCTGAACCAAATACCAAAGAATATGGTCGTCTCTCTGTGATGATTCAGTATTTCTGTAAACCCACCTATTTGTTCGAAGTCCCGCCAGGTTCATTTAATCCTCCGCCAAAAGTAACTTCTGCTGTGTTCCGTTTAGAGCCTTATGCGACAAAACCAATTATAGCTAAAAATGAAAAAGCCTTGGCACGTTTGGTGTCGCATGTGTTTACACAGCGCCGTAAAACTTTACGTAATAGCTTAAAAGGTATGTTGGCAGAAGACGGCTTTGAACAGGCAGGTGTTGATCCAATGGCACGCCCAGAGACGTTGACTTTAGCGCAATTTGTTGCACTATCAGACAACATGGTGAATTAACATGTCTTCAGATCAAATCCGCTACAATTATGTGATTGGAGATGTTCAAGGTTGTTTTGAAGCACTCAAAGCGCTATTGAAAGAGATCAAATTTGATCCAGATCAAGATTTCATTTGGTTTGCAGGGGATTTGGTCGCTCGCGGTGAAAATTCTCTAGGAGTTCTACGTTTTGTCAAAAAGCTGGTTGATCGCGGTGTGGCGGCTACTGTACTGGGTAATCATGATTTAACACTGCTGGCGGGTGCACGTGGTATTAAAGCGATCAAAGATAAAGACAATACACGTGATGTCATTGATGCGATTGATTCGGATGATTTGATTGACTGGTTACGCAAACAACCGTTGTGTTTATTTCCCAATGATCAGACTATTTTGACCCATGCGGGTATTCCGCTGAACTGGACAGCAGAACAAACAGCTCGGCTTGCAAATGAAGTGGAGAGCATCATCAGTCATGACGATTTTGATCAGGTTGATGCATTTTTATCTGAGATGTATGGTAAAGAACCCACACTATGGTCAGATGATCTGCAAGGCAATGCACGATTACGTTGTATCGTTAACTATTTGACTCGTATGCGCTTAACCAATGCAGAAGGCAGGCTTGAGTTTGATTTCAAAGATTCACTTGATGATCCGATGCCTGAGGGTTTTAAACCATGGTTTGAGTTTGAATCTCAAGCCATAAAAACGCATCAGGTGGTTTTCGGGCATTGGGCGGCGCTGCAAGGTAAAAGGGTGTCAGATCGGATTCAAAATGTGGATGGGGGCTGTGTTTGGGGAAATCAGTTGATCGCTTTTCGTCTAGAAGATCAACTTTCCTTTGCAGTGAATAATCCTGTAGCTGATTGATTGATCTATTTCAAGACTTTAAATGTGCAAGTTTAGATTTTAATTTCGATGAGTTGATGGCGTGTCTGACCTGATTTAAACTGGAAAAAAGAAAAGTATATGGGAATGTTTGTTGAGTGCTGATATAAAAATAGAAAGATCACGTTAAATTAAGTATTTAGCCTTTAAAAAAAAGCCACATCATGTGGCTTTTTTTTATTGAACAGCGGTGTTTCTAATCCAAGTCTGGCTACGACCAATCGCAGAGATCCCTACAAATCCGCGCATTTGTAAACGATTGCCGTTTGGACTTAACTTCGCATTCATTGAATAAATTTTACCTGTAAGCGGATCTAAAATTTTGCCACTGTTATACATATTGCCCTTATCAAACTTTAAATCTTTGAGCACGTCCAAACCAAGTATCGGTTTGTTGGTGTAGGGTGCAGGGCAGTTAATACAGGTCTCTTTTGGCGTATAGCCTTCACGTGGAGTGACTTTAATAATTTTACCCGTATAGGTACCATTGGCTTCTTTACGGATTTCAATATGTGCTTTGGATGTTCCTGTTTTGTCATCAATATGACGCCAAACCCCAGAAATATCTTGTGCCATAACAGATGTGCTGATAAAGCCCAAGCTTAAAACAGCAAGTAAGGTGTTTTTTATCATGTCAGTTCCATTGATTGATAGATGTAATCAGTTAAATTTCGCCCTAAAATGGGTGGTTAAAAAAAAACCAATCTAGATTTAACATAAAGGTTTTTTTTATTTTTAACAAGTATTTGAATAAAAAAAAGCCACTGCTAGGTGGCTTTTTTTTAATTTTGACGAATCCAAGTTTGACTTCGTCCTAGGGTCGAAACCCCGATATAAGCTTTAACCGTAAGACGGCTACCTGAGGGGTTCATTTTGACTTTGGCTGAATAAATCTTGCCTGCTAAGGGATCAATAATTTGACCTTTTTCATAGTTATTCGAATTATTGACCGGAATCAATCCTTTTAAAATATCCATGCCTAAAATGGGCTGATTGGTATAGGGTGCTGGACATTTATTACACTGCGCACGTGGCGTATATCCAGGGCGTGGGGTAATTTTAATAATCTTACCTGTAAATGTATTATTCGCTTCTTTACGGATTTGAATGACTGCTTTAGGTGCTCCACTTTTATCATCAATTTGTTGCCAAGTTCCTGAGATGTCTTGAGCGAAAGTTGTGCCACTGAATAAGGATAGACCGAAGACTAACCCCCATGCGTTGAATCTCATTCTGTTTTGCCCCACGTACTAAAACTGATAAATACTATGCTCCATAATAAGATGGAAAAATATACTAATCAATCACATGAATAGTGTTGTTTATCACAGTTTGGTTAAATAAAGTATAAGAGTTGGCAACCAAAGCGCAGTAAATACAGCATTCACTGCCATACCAAAGGCGGCATAACGACCAGCAATACTTCCACGCTGCCATGCTTGTGCCGTTCCAATGGCGTGTGCGGCTAGTCCCAATGCTAAACCCGATGCCCGTTCATCATTAATGTGTCTTAAAATGAGTGGTGAAAAAGCAGCGCCAATAACCCCTGAAAGAATCACGATGAGAATGGCTAAACTGATGGGTGCATCCAGTAATGTGGCAATATTAATGGCAATGGGCGTGGTCACAGCACGTGTTGCAAACGCCATGATGGTAGAATCTGCCATGTGGAGTAAATAAGCCAAACTCATGGGTAAGGCGACAGCGCTTAGACTGGCAAAAATTAAAATTCCAATGATGCCTTTTAATGGCAGATCATCGTAGCGCATAGCAGCCAATGGAATTGCCAGAGCCACAGTGACATAGCCCAACAAATGGTTAAATAATGGATTGACCTCTGCCATATAGGACTCATAAGGAATACCAATGAGCATTAAAAAACCAATCACAAAACACATTCCAAAAACGAGTACTGGAATTTGTGGGATTTTTTTGTTGAAAGGTTTAGCAAGCAAATAGGCAAGCAAAGTCAATAGAAAACCATAAAGTACAGCGAGCATTGCAATCTCCTATAACCAGCGTTTGGCCATTTTGGCGTAGATCCATAATGGAATTAAGGTACTGACGGTGAGCACCACAAGAAAAAGTGGAATTTCTTTTCCCATATGAAGCATCATCATCAATGAACCTGCACTGATGGGTAAAAATGCAAATGCACTTTCTTTCATTACTTTATTGTTCACATCGACAATGCGAGTGGGCACGCTTTTAAATTTTCGCCATACCAATAACAATACAAGTAAGCTGAGAAGCCCGACCAGATTACCCAGTTCAGGACGCTGCATTTGGGTCATTAACCAAACGGAGCCTTCACGGAACCCGATAATTAAAATCAGTAGACCAATCCATGCTGGCCAATCGATAGTTTTAATCCATTGCATAATTTTTAAACTTTTCATTGTACTTATCACGTTTTAACGCATTTAGTCTTTGATTTCAAACTCTTCTAAAGGTCTTTTGAACTGTTCAGCCTTTGTCCCCAAGATTTCATCTAAAGGCAAGTGCGCCTGTTTAATCAATTGCTCAAGTTTATGCGGTGCCATATTGACTCTTAAAATGAGGTGTCCAAGCTCATCATAATTTTCAGCTTGAATCACATTCAGCGCATAAAGCTGTGTACGAAGTTTGCCGTATTCTGGTTTTAGCACCACATCAAAGCTTTGAATTTGTCCCATGAGACATTCTTGGACGGCTTGTTTGAGTAGGTTTAGCCCTAAGCGTGAATGTGCTGAGACGTAAACCCGATCAGGTTGATGAGGCTTTGCATATATAATTTTGGCGTCTTCACCTGATTGATCAATTTTGTTGTAAACCCGAAGAATAGGCACATCTGTACCAATTTCTTTCAGCACTTTTTCAACGGCTTCAATTTGTTCAAGCATGTCTGGGCTACTTGAATCGATGACATGAAGCAGTAAGGTGGCTTCTAAGGTTTCTTCTAGTGTGGCTTTAAACGAGTCGACCAAAGCATGTGCAAGATTACGTACGAAGCCCACGGTATCTGCAAGCACCAGCGCGCCTATGCCATCCCAATCCAAACGGCGTAAAGTAGGGTCAAGTGTTGCGAACAATTGATCCGCAGCATATACATCACTTTGTGCAAGAATATTAAATAGTGTTGATTTTCCTGCATTGGTGTAACCGACCAACGATACGGTTGGAATCGATGCTTTTTGCCGTGCAGCGCGACCTTGCATACGGGTCAAACGAACTTTTTCTAATTTTTCTTTCAGTTGACTAATACGTAGGCGCAGTAGCCGACGGTCAGTTTCGAGTTGTGTTTCACCAGGACCACGTAAACCAATACCACCTTTTTGACTGTCTAGCCCCATTCGACCGCCGACAAGACGAGAAGATAGATGATCGAGCTGCGCCAGTTCAACTTGCAACTTTCCTTCGTGGGTTCGAGCACGCTGCGCAAAAATATCTAGAATGAGGCGAGTACGATCAATGACGCGGCATTGAATAACACGTTCTAGATTCCGTTCTTGAGAAGGGGTGAGTGAGTGATCAAAGATCACAATATCTGCTTCAATGGCTTTGACCAATTCAGCAATTTCTTCAGCTTTACCTGAACCAATAAAATATTTAGGATCAGGCTTTACGCGTTGAGCTTGAACATGTTCAAGAATTTCAGCACCAGCAGATTTTGCCAGCAATCGAAATTCTTCTTGATCAAGGTCTTGCAATATTTGCACAGAAACACTGACCAAAACAGCGCGTTCACTTCCTTGATGTTGCTCAAAATCTTCCACTCAGGCCGAACTCCACTTTAAAATTCTATTTTAGTGGAAAATCGAGTGCTCGGGTGAATTAGATACCAATTAGCCCAATTGTAATTGGAATAGCTGAGCAAAACTAAACATACACAGTGCTATGAGCACTACACCCATGCAGATATAAGCCAGTGCATGAACCGTGGAGATTGAAATTTGCGCTGATTCGAGCTTAACATTGTTCATAAGAGGTAATCTTTATTTTCGATTTTTTTATATTAAATGATTTATTTATACGATTGAAATTGAATTTTTTAATCGCTCTTTTCGGTTTTTATAATCAATGCATCCAAGCGGGGAAACGTATAGAATATTTAAAAATGAAAGATAAAAGCCTACAGTGTTTTGATTAGTGATGAATTTATGAATCAAGTAATGCCTAAAAAATTAAATATTTTTACTAAAACAATGCTCTACACCCAGAAAATTGCTGCCGGCACTGCGGCAGTAACGGAAGGTTTTTATCTGATTTTTCGACATCAAATGTATAAACAACCCAATAATCCCAACAATACGCGTTATGTACAGCATTTTTGTCGGCGCTTATGTCAGGTATTTAATATCGAAGTGCAAGTCCATGGCGTGATTCCAAGAGAACCTGCGCTGTGGGTGAGTAATCATATTTCTTGGTTAGATATTCCAGTATTAGGTTCGGGCGCGCGCGTTTTTTTTCTCGCAAAAGCTGAGATTGAAAATTGGCCAGTATTTGGAAAATTAGCCAAAGGTGGTGGAACGCTGTTTATTAAACGCGGTTCAGGGGACTCGATTCGGATTAAAGAACAAATTACCGACTTTTTAAAACAAGATATTCCAGTGTTGTTTTTTCCAGAAGCGACAACGACGGACGGTACATCTGTTAAAAAAGTGCATGGACGTATTTTGGCGGCAGCCATTGAAGCCAATAAACCTGTACAAGTATGTTTGATTTGCTATGTTAATAAACAGGGGCAGCTCGACACCATTGCACCCTATATTGGCAATATTGGATTTGCTGATCATGTCAAAGCCGTTCTCGAAATGTCTAAAGTCGTCGCACACTTAAAAGCATTACCTGCTATAGATGCCGAAGGACATACGGTTGAGAGTTTAACCAAACTTGTGCAGGAAAAAATGCAACAGGGATTGGCAGAATTGCAACACGCTGTATTAGCAAAGTCTTGAGGTGAAAGTCGGACCTAAACCGTTAGTCACATTCAAAATACGATGAAAACTGCTATTAAATTGAATCAAAAAAATAAGGCTAGATTCAGCCTTATTTTTGATTTAATCAAAACAGATTAAAAACGATACCTGATTGAGATAAGACTCAATGTTTAGATAAAATTCAATGTCTAGAAAAAAACATGTGTAGATCAGATTCAAGGTTGAGATCTATAGCTATAGAAGTCGATGAATCCGTCCTTACATGAAACCTTCGATAGGCAACCACGAAATAAATTTAATCCCAGCTTTTTGCCACCATTTCATTTTTGGCTCAGAGATCAGAGTTTTAACCCCCGCTGGCGTAGTCTGTTCCCAATTTATCTTGTTTTTTGAATCTAAAACCAATTTATAAGCATATTTTTTTAAGTTGGCATCCATAGTGCGATGTACAGCATCGGCAAGTGGTTTGCTGTCCAAAATCACACCGATTTCAGTGTTTAAATTGGCAGAGCGCGGATCGAAATTAAATGAACCGATAAAAACTTGTTTGTCATCAAGCGCCATCATTTTGGCATGTAAACTTGAACGGCTTAGTCCCTTGAGACTGACTTTAGATTCTTTTGAAATTTGCGGATTATTTTTGTTTTGAAATTCTTCAGGGATTGCTGGCAGGAACTCATACAGTTGTACACCGTTTTTGAGCAAATCTTCACGGTACTTTGCATAAAATGCATGAACCAATGCAACATCATTGGCTTTAAATGAATTGGTGAGTACACGAACCTCTACCCCAGATTGGGCCAGCGCACTTAAACGTTGTTCTCCTTTTTTTTCAGGGACAAAATAAGCTGAAATAATATCGACCGTTTTTTCAGGTTTTTCTAAACGCTCCACCAACTGGAAGTTCAGATGTTGTTCTTTTTTGGCTTTGGCATTAATCTTTTCTGGTGAGTCTTTGATGACTTGTGCTTTGACCCAATCAAGTTGAATATCGTGATTTAACCAATGTTCAAAATCATGCGTTCTATTGCTCAAGTCCAAATAATTTTGAACTGAAATTTCTTTATAATGTTGGCTGAGCTGTTCTTTTAAACTGTCATAGCGCAATGTGTATTGTTGATGATTCACAATATTACGCACAGGGTATGCAAAACTATGATTCCAATATTCGTCAAATGAATGGGTAATGTCATCAACCGCATGACCAACCAACATCACATCTACATCTGAAAACTGGTAGCTGTCACTGACGTTATAATATTGATTACTCATATTACGTCCGCCAATCAACGTGATTTGATTGTCGGCAGTAAAGGTTTTGTTGTGCATCCGGCGGTTAATACGCTTTAAATCTAAGACCATATCCACCGGTCTAAAGCGTCGAAACTTATAGGGATTAAATAGTTTCACATCAATATTTTGATGTTGATCTAAAGCCAAATAAATACTTTCCATGGCTTTGGCATTGTTATCATCCATCAGTAAACGCACTTTGACACCGCGGTCTGCTGCTTGAATAATCTTATAAAGGGCCAATGCCCCGACTTTGTCGTTATCCCAAATATAATATTGTAAATCTAATGTTTTTTCAGCTTTATCAATCAGTTGAATTCGTGCAGCAATTGCTTCTAAGGGTTCATATAAAATATGATAACCCGTTAATTCAGGGTATTGTATTTTCAGCGGACTAACAATTTTAGCCAAACTGGTTTGATCGGTTTCAATATCATAAGCAAATTGTGCTGTAATCGGCTGTTGTTTCGGCAAAGTCGTACATGCAGGTAGACCTAAGATCAAACATGAACTTAAAATGAAGAGCGCTTTAGCAGATGTCTTCGGTTTGTGAGCCAATTGCGGTAATTGGTTCGTGTCGTTGTTCATGTCTTGCATATCTATGTCTGAGAACTCGCTAGGCTAGAGTATAATTGGGTGGCATCTAAAGATAAATAAAGTGATCGGGCGTTCATCGTCTAAGAGATTAAATATGTTTACAGTCAATACCATCCTCAACGGATTTTATATCAGCTTCGGATTGCTTGCTATATGGGGCATTGGGCAGGCTTGGTTAAGTCAATCTCGAACGGAGACGATCCACCCGTTTAAAGCATTTGTACATTTGTTGGCATTTTACTTATCTTATTTATTAATTCCACTGTTCTTCTTTAGTATTTTTGCAGGCTGGATAGGTTATTTTTCGCTCCACCAAAGTATATTCGTTTTCTTGCTCAGTGGCTTACTCATTTATGCCCGTTTTATTGAACCGCATTCAATTAAAATAAATCACTTAAAATATAAGCTCAGTTCAGATCAGCCTTTTGCTCGTCCGGTTCGTGTGGCGCTTATTGCAGATTTGCATATTGGCTTATTTTCAGGGCATGAGCGTCAGCTACGTATGATTGTAGACAAAATTAATCAACAAAATCCTGATTTCGTTGTCGTGGCAGGTGATTGGACGTATGAGCCTGAAAATAAACTCGCAGAAGAATTGGCAGTATTAAAAAATATTCAAGCACCGGTCTATTCGGTGAATGGTAATCACGATGAGCAGTACCCAGGTCCTCCAATTCAAGCGCTTTTAAGACATGCGCTTGAAGTAAACAATGTGATGGATATTGAAGGGAAAATTGTTGAATTTGATGATTTTCGTTTAATTGGTGTCGGTGACTTATGGGCAGGAAAAGCAGATATGCGTTATATGCCAGAACTTCCACAAGACAAACCTTGGCTGATTTTGTCGCATAATCCAGATACGGTCGATATGGTGCCTAAACTCCCGACACAGCCTTTAATGCTCTCTGGGCACACGCACGGTGGACAAGTTGAGCTGCCGTGGTTAACTGATTATGTGATGAAGAAAGTTTCGATACTCGGCCATAAGCGTGGATTGTATCAGCATGAGCATGCCAACGTTTTTGTGTCAGTAGGAACAGGAATGGTGGGTGTGCCTTTTCGTTTTCGTGCACCGCCCATGATCGATATTATTGAATTAAGTTAGTGTCGTGAATAATCCTTGAATTGATCAAAAAAGCCGGCGATTAAGCCGGCTTTTTTTAGCGTTAAATACATTTGGATGTTAAATACACTTAGATTTGATTGTTTACATCATCATTCTTTGTTTCACGAATCATTAAGAATGCAATAAGTGACAGAATTGATGCAGCTGATAAGTAATAACCCACCGCATATAAACCATAGGTTGTTGCTAATTTGGTTGCGATAAGTGGAGCGAATGACGCACCAAAGATCCCTGCTAGGTTAAAGGTTAATGCTGAACCGGTATAACGAACTGAAGTCGGAAAGATTTCAGACAATACCGTACCAATCGGACCGTAGGTTAAACCCATAATCGCTAAACCAATACATAAAAATAAGAACACCACTAAAGTGTTACCTGATTCAAGCATGTCTGCAAAGAATAGACCGAAAATCGCAGAAACGATGCATACACCAATTGAAGTTGCGCGGCGACCAAATTTCTCTGCAAATACAGCGGAAAGTGGAATGAATGCAGCAAAACAAAGTGTTGCAACCAACTGTAACTTTAAGAACTCTTCACGTGTATATCCGAGCTGTTTTGTACCCCATTGCAATGCAAACACAGTGGTAAGGTAAAACACCACAAAGGTACAGATCGCAGCGATTGTACCGAGTACAAGCATACGAGAATGTTTTTTGAAGACTTGAACAAAAGGAACATTTACTTCTTTTTGTTTGTCTAATACGTTTTGAAAAGCAGGGGTTTCATGCAGTTTTAAACGAATCCAAAGTCCCACAATCACAAGTAGAGCACTTGAAATAAAGGGAATACGCCAGCCCCATTGCATAAAGTCTGCTTCAGACATAAATGCACCAAGCGTTAAGAATGAACCTGTTGCAAGAATGAATCCAATTGGCGCACCGAGTTGTGGAAACATGCCATACCACGCACGTTTTCCTTCAGGAGCATTTTCTGTAGCTAACAGGACTGCGCCACTCCATTCACCACCCAAACCTAAACCTTGACCTAAACGACAAAGCGCAAGTAATAAAGGCGCATAAATACCAATTTGAGCGTATGTCGGCAATAGACCAATACATACTGTTGAAACCCCCATGGTTAAAAGTGCAGCAACCAATGTTGCTTTACGCCCAATACGATCCCCTAAATGTCCAAATAGTGCAGCACCTATCGGGCGCGCAATAAAGGCAATGGCAAAGGTCGCTAAAGACTGAATGGTGGCTGCCATGGGATCTGTACTTGCTGCAAAAAACAAGTAAGGAAAAATAATAACAGCCGCAGTTGCGTAGATATAAAAATCGAAGAATTCGATCGTCGTACCAACAAGACTAGCTGTCAATACACGTATTTTTGAGTTAGCGGGTTGAGCTGCCGCTGTATTTGAATTTAATGACGCCATGATGAACCTTACACTTACTAAAAATAAAAGAACTTAGTTTTAAAAGCGTAATCTTTTTAAAAAAGGCGTAATTTTTTAAAAAAATACGAAATCCCAACTTATTACACGGCTTTAGGGTTGCTAAAATTGTGAGAAAAGTGGGCTATATCACGTACAGATAAATTGCGAAGAAATGTGATCCCGCACCAATCAATACAAAAATATGCCAGATAGCGTGAGTGTATCTTACCTTTTTTAACGCATAAAACAATGCGCCAATGGTGTAAGCCAGTCCGCCGATGATGAGAAAGGTTAAACTTTGATCGCTTAAATATTGTTTCATATCATCCATGACCAAGATTGCAAGCCAACCCATCACCAAGTAGGCAATGAGCGATATTTTTTGAAAACGATGAATGAATACTAATTTGAATAATGTACCAATTGCAGCAATGACCCAGAGCGCAATTAATAAATAATCTGCTTTGGCTGTGGGAAGGGCAATGGATAGAAAGGGGGTATAGGTACCCGCAATTAAATAGTAAATCGCCGTATGGTCAAGTTTTTTATAAAAATTTCGTCGCTGTTCAACTTTGGCAAAGTGGTACAAAGTCGAGCTACTAAACAGCAAAATTAAACTCAGACCATAGACCCATAGACCTACATATTGACCCGTGGGTAAATAACTTCCCTTGATTAACATAAAGATCGTGGCAATTACAGCGAGAACTGCACCCAGAGCATGACTGATCGCATTGATGCGTTCTTCTTGCGGATCATAATCAGGTAAAATTGCTGAGCTCATAACGGATTAAATTCTTGAAAAGTACCAAATCATCATAATCAAGTTTTACCTTTAAAGTAAGACGCTTTAAAATAACGCTCTAGATTGATTTGAGTTTTGTATATGTCACAGCTGGCTTCTTTGTTTCCACAGGAACAACAATTTTTGGATGCTATAGAGCAAGCCATTGAAACAAAAAAAATAGATCGACTCATTTTAAGTCAGTATCGTGGCGAGATTGCAGATTTAGAAAAAATAACCTGTCGTGTGATTCAGTTACAAAACCAAAATGTCTTAAATTGCCTCTATCGTTATAAAACTCAAGATGTCACCAAAAATTTTCCATTGTCTGAAAGCACGGCGTTGATTACAGATTTATTGAGTGCATGTAAACAAGCGAATTTGTTTACCGTTGATGAAGAGCTACAACTGAAAAAAAATAAGAAAAAAGCCTTATTAACCAGAACTGCTTCGACCAAAACGCCGCAAACTGGATCCGTGCAAACAGAACATGTTCAACACAGTCATGACCGTATTAAGCATCGTTATGTCGATCAAGATCGTGTTTTTTTACAGCACCTAGGAATTACGGATCAGAAAGCGCAAATCATTCCGAGTATGGCAAGAAAATGGAAGCAAATTAATAAATTTGTCGAAATTTTTGCAGGTGCGTTAACGCATATTGAGCAAAAACAGCAAGCGCTGAAAGTGGTCGACTTTGGTTCAGGTAAGGGGTATTTAACCTGTGCCTTATATGACTATTTGGATCAAAACCTAAAAACGCCTTTTGTAACAGGTGTTGAGCTGAACCCGAAAATGGTCGAGTTTTGCCAAAATGTGGCACAAGCATCCCACTATACTCAGTTGGATTTTTTCCAAGGGGATGTTCGAACTTATGCACCTGAATATTTAGATGTGATGATTGCGTTGCATGCTTGTGATGTTGCAACTGACTTTGCCATTCATACAGGCATTCGTTTAAATGCTCAAATGATTATGTGTGCGCCGTGTTGTCATAAAGAATTACGCCCACAAATGCAAAGTCCGCAGGTGTTAAAACCGATGTTGCAATTTGGCATTCATGCAGGGCAGCAAGCAGAAATGTTGACCGATACCATTCGTGCATTGTTACTCAAGGCTTATGGTTATGAAACCAAAGTTTTTGAGTTTGTAGCGCTTGAGCATACCAGTAAAAACAAGATGATTTTAGCCACCAAACGCAAAGATTATGAAGCACCTGATGCCGAAGTTTTGGCACAGATTGTGGCTTTAAAGCAGATGTATGGGATTCAAAAACATTCCTTAGAACTGTTGCTAAATGACCAATGGGATCAGCAAAATTTGGGTGAAAAATGTTAAATTGAGTGAACAAGAGCAGTTTGAGACTGCTCTTTTTACAAGGAAAATATCATGTCTCAATTCAATATTGTTTCAGCAGATTGGATAACGTTACAGCAAGATGCGCAGTATATTCGTGAATTGGTCTTCATTCAGGAACAGCATATTGATGCTGCAGATGAATGGGATGCGCAAGATTCAACGTCTTTGCATTTTGTGGTTTACGCAGATTTAAAACCGATAGCCACCGCTCGATTATTGGACAATAACAGCATTGGACGTGTGGCTGTTTTGAAGGAATATCGTGGACATGGGGTAGGGCGACTATTGATGTCAGATATAATTCAACAGGCTCGGCTTCAAGAGAGAGAAACTTTAAAACTGTCTTCACAAGTGCATGCCATCGCATTTTATCAAAGTTTAGGATTTAAGGTTGAAGGCAGTGAATATTTGGATTGTGGTATTCCACATATTGATATGTTTTTAAATATCAGATGATTTATTTAGATAAATTTTAGATGGATAAAGACAAGTGAAACCGCCTTTAAGCGATTTCACTATTCCATCGCTGCATGGCTTTTTCACCTGTTTCTAAACCGACTTGATAGGTGTATTGCAGTTTCACTTTATCTTTACACAAACGATCTGCGAGTCTTTTGTCATTGGGTGGACAAATTTCAAGAATGCGCTGTGGGCTTTTTTCTTGAGTAGACTGACGTACAAAACTCACCGCTTCATTATAACGAGCACAGCGGTTTTTCAAACTTGAAGCGAAACCTTGGTTTTTTTTCACTACGTACTTTGCTAAAAACTCATCACCTTTTGAACTGGCTTTAAAGTACTCTTGTGGACGCGTACGAAGTACCAAAAGATTTTGTACATTATGTTGTTCAGCAGCCCATTTCACAGGCAAAGCATCTGCTACGCCACCATCAAAATAAGGTTCTCCCATAATCTCGACTGCTTGACGGATCAAAACTGGAATAGAGCTTGAGGCGCGCAAAGCATCAATTAACGTATCTTGATCTGCACGCAAATATTCAGCACAACCTGTCTGTGCATGGGTTAACACAGTATAAAAATCTGGATTTTTCGCGAACAATGTCTGCTGATCGAGTGGGTTTTCACGCTCAACCACCTCCCACATCCATTTCATATCCAGAAGATCACCGCCTTTAAAAAAGCGACCATAGCGAATAAATTCAGGGCGTAGAGAGTGATCTAGATACAGGTCGATATTTCGACCCTTTTGACCTGCTAAATAGTTAGCAACATTAGTTGAGCCCGAAGACACACCGACGTAGAGATCAAAAGGATTGAAGTTGTTTTCTAAGAAAGCATCTAGCACGCCACAGGTAAAAGCCCCGCGCATGCCACCACCTTCAACCACCAACGCATTACGATGAAGTATTGTCATGAGTATTAATGACCGTGAGCTGTGCCTTGCGCATGTTCAGCGTTGTCATTGGACATTGCCGCATGTTCTTCGTTACTCATATTGTGTTGAGCAGCAGAAGCTTCTGTCGATGCTGTTGCACTGCTTTCACGCGCAATTTTTTGCTTTTCAGCTTCAGCTAATGCTTCAGCAGACATCACGGGTGAATCTTTAAAAGCGTGGTGTTGACTGGTCTCTTTGTTTTTCTGACTTGGCATATAGTCAGGTTCATTAGAAATCGCAGCATAGAAAATAATCATAAAAATGATACTTAAAATGATGGCAATAATTAAGGCTTTCCAACCCCAAGGCGATTTTTCAGGAGAAGAATGATCAGTCATAGGTGTATACCAAGCAGTTAAAATGTATCTTTATAATGTAACTTTATAACACAGATTGAAGCTAAATCCGATTGAAAACCTATATAGACATATTTTTTTTATGGGATTGGACCATTACTCTAATACTTCCATATAGAATTAAAAAAGTTAAAATGATGCAGATTTTAAATCCGATGCAGGATTTCGCTCAAAAGCATGGCGCTTGCTAACAGTGCAAGGAGCAGTGCACGAGTTTTCAATAAGCGTTGTTGATTCTTTCTTTTGCCTAAAAAACGCTTCATGTTAATTGCTGCAAAAATATAGATCCCTCCGACAAGCAATAATATGCTGAAATTTGAACCAAAGATGCTGGGAACAAGCGCAAGATAAACAGTAATCGTTTTCGGGTTGCTCAAGGTCAAAATTAATCCATTGAAATAATCTGAAAAAACTAATTTAGAATGGCTTGGCAGATTTTTTATATTTGATGAAATCAATAGATCTGCTTTGCTTCGCCATAAGTTGAAGGCAAGATAATACAAATAGGCATACGCACAGCAGATAAAAATTAAAGAAAATAGACCATCGAGTAGATGAGTAATAGTACTCACCCCAAATAAGGCAATCATTAAGTAGCATAGGGTCACCTGTGATCAGACCCAATAACATCATCAAACGATTTCTATAATGAATGGTCAGTGTTTTTAAGAGCAGTGCTGTCATTCCTGGTCCCGGAATGAGGGCTGCAAGACCTAAAGTGAAGATGTATAAACCGAGTGTTGATGGACTAAACATGATGATCTCTTTTGAAATTTTTCATGATTTTCGATTATTTTTCGGGGTCAAAATGATCTCTTTATTCCTATTTTTTGATGATTTAGGGTACAAATTTATAAATATAATTTAATTTAATTTACGGTAAAAAAATTCAAAAATGAAAATAGACCGTATTGATGAGAAAATTTTAAACGTTTTACAGCAAGATTCTAGAACGATCAACCTACACAGTTGTCTGAACAAATTGGAGTATCTGCATCACCGTGTTGGCGACGGGTAAAACGGTTGGAAGAAGAGAAAATTATTAAGGGTTATGGTGTTTATTGGATCGCAGAAAACTTGGCTTAGGGGTCATGGTTTTTATCCGTGTGTCTATTGATAGCCATAGCGAAGCTGAAGCGCGAAAATTCGAAGAAAAAGTATTAGAACTTGATCATGTGGTGGCTTACTACAGTATAGGTGGAGATGCTGACTTTTTGTTGCAGGTGGTATCTATCGATTTAGACACCTACGCCGAGTTTTCAATGTCGATCATTCGACGATTACCTGGGATAAAAGAAATGCAAAGTATGTTTATTTTAAAGGAAATAATACCATTTAAAGCTTTTCCTATTCGGCAAACATTTAATTGATGCTGAAGTCATAAACAAAACATGGATCATGATCTAGACATAAAAAACCTCTCAAAAGAGAGGTTTTTTAGCGAAGTATTTTTAATCAAATGATTAAATTTTTTCTCCCGACTTGGCTTTACTGATTAAAAGCTGAGGTGCTTTAAAGCGTTCGCCATATTTAGCTTCTAAAGCCTGTGCGCGTGTAAGGGCTTTGCTTAAACCATATTGATTTAAAAACTGCAAAGCACCGCCTGTCCAAGGCGCAAAACCAATGCCGAAAATCGAACCGATATTTCCATCGACTACAGATTCAAGCACACCTTCTTCAAGGCAGCGTAGGGTGTCTAAAGACTGGACAAACAAGAAACGGTCAATCATTTCTTGTTCAGATATATCGTTGTCCTTATTCCAGTGATTTAAGCCTGCCCATAAATGCTTTTTACCGTCTTGAGGGTAATCATAGAAGCCTGAGCCAGCAGCTTTTCCTTTGCGGTTGAACTGATGAATCATGGTTTCAATGACATCATCTGCACCTGAGCGAGGTAAATCTTTGCCTTCAGCCTGTAAGGCCTTGCGTGTTTCACTGGTCACATGCTCAGACAACGTGAGTGACACTTCATCTTGAATCGCAAGTGGCCCAATTGGCATACCCGCTTTAAGCGCTGCCATTTCGATTTTGGCAGGATGAACGCCTTCCGACAGTAAGCGTAAGCCTTCTTGAACGAAAGTACCAAAGACACGACTGGTAAAGAAACCACGACTGTCATTGACCACAATTGGCGTTTTCCCAATCTGTTGCACATAATCATAGGCTTTGGCTAAAGTTTCAGCAGAGGTTTCTTTACCCTTAATGATCTCAACCAATTGCATTTTGTCGACAGGACTGAAGAAATGCAGACCAATAAAGTTTTTCGCATCTTGACTGGCTTGTGCTAAACCTGAAATTGGTAAAGTGGAGGTATTGGATGCCATTACACCGCCATCGACCAAGTATTTTTCAGCTTCTTGAGTCACCTTGGCTTTGAGTTCTTGGTTTTCAAACACCGCTTCAATAATTAGATCACAACCTTTTAAGTCCTCAGCTGATGCTGTAGCGGTAATCAGATTCAAAATTTGATCACGCTTTTCAGCAGTCATACGACCTTGAGAAACACGTTTATCCAGCAGTTTTTGACTGTAGGCTTTGCCTTTATCAGCAGCTTCTTGTGACACATCTTTGAGTATCACTTGAATGCCTTTGATCGCGCTTGAGTATGCAATACCTGCACCCATCATGCCTGCGCCTAAAATACCCAATTTAGTTGCTTGCCATTTGGCTACATTTTGTGGACGATTTGCGCCAGACTTAATGGCATTCAGACCGTGCCAAAATGTCCCAATCATATTTTTTGAAATTTGACCTGTGGCAAGGAATGTGAAATATCGAGATTCAATCGTAAGTGCTGTATCGACATCAACTTGAGCGCCTTCAACAGCAGCCGACATAATTGCTTCTGGGGCAGGGTAGCAACCTTTGGTTTTATCACGCAGCATAGCCGGAGCAATCGCTAGCACTTGAGCCACTTGCGGTGAAGATGGCGTTCCGCCTGGAAGCTTATAACCTTTTACATCGAAGGGTTGCTGAGATTTCGGATTGGCTTTGACCCAAGTAAGGGCTTTTTCAAATAGTTCTTCATTTGATTCGGCCGTGTCATGAATCAAGCCTAAAGATTTAGCTTTATCGACACCAAACTGTTTACCTTCCATTAAAAATGGAAATGCATTTTGTAGACCCAGCAAGCGAACCATGCGCACGATTCCGCCACCACCTGGAAGCAATCCAAGCGTGACTTCAGGCAAACCAAATTTGGCTTTTGGATCATTTAATGCAATACGGTAATGACAACCCAGAGCAATTTCCCAACCACCACCGAGCGCCGTGCCATTTAAAGCCGCAACCACAGGCACACCCAAGGTTTCGATAAAACGAAATTCAGCTTTCATCTTTTGAATCATGCCAAAGAATTCTGTTGCATGTTCAGGTTGTGCTTGAATCAGTTCATCCAAATCGCCGCCGGCAAAGAAGGTTTTTTTTGCCGATTTAAAAATAATGCCCGTGATGCCAGATTCAGCTTTGAGTTTTGCCACAGTCTCTTCTAAAGCCACACGAAAATCGCCATTCATGGTATTGGCAGATTGGTTTGGAGAGTCTAAGGTCAGAATTACAATGCCATCGGCATTTTTTTCAAATTGAATTGCACTCATGATTCTTCTCCTTAAACCAACTCAATGATGGTTGCGATACCCATACCACCACCGACACACAATGTTGCCAGACCACGTTTTTTACCTTGACGTTCTAATTCATCAAGCAAAATACCCAAAATCATTGCACCCGTTGCACCGAGGGGATGCCCCATCGCAATTGAACCGCCATTAACGTTGACCTTTGCGGGATCGACTTTGAGCTCAGTAATAAAGCGCATCACTACAGCAGCGAAAGCTTCATTGACTTCAAATAGATCAATATCATCAATCGTCAAGCCTGCTTTTTCCAAAGCTTTACGTGCAGCAGGAGCTGGGCCTGTCAACATAATGGTGGGATCAGTGCCTACCAGTGCCGTGGATAAAATTTTGGCGCGCGGTTTCAAACCTTGTTCTTTGACCGCTTTTTCAGAAGCAATGAGCACTACTGCAGCACCATCAACAATACCGGATGAGTTACCTGCATGATGCACATGATTAATTTTTTGCGCTTCAGGATATTTTTGTAGGGCTACAGCATCAAAACCCATGCCCCCCATCATTTCAAAACTTGGATTGAGTTTAGCCAAGCCTTCCGCCGTGGTGGTCGGTTTGATGAATTCATCTTTATCTAAAATAATCACGCCTGCTTTGTCTTTAACAGCAACCACGGATTTATCAAAATGCCCTGCAGCTTGAGCAGCAGCAGCTTTTTGTTGTGATTTAGCGGCGAAAGCATCGACATCGGCACGTGTGTAACCGTCCAAAGTTGCAATTAAATCTGCACCAATACCTTGCGGTACGAAGGTCGATTTTAAATTGGTTTCAGGATCAAGTGCCCAAGGGCCACCGTCTGAGCCCATTGGGATACGGGACATAGATTCTACGCCACCCGCAACCACCACATCTTCCCAACCTGAACGGACTTTTTGTGCAGCTAAGTTGACTGCTTCAAGACCAGACGCGCAGAAACGGTTAATTTGAACACCTGCGACATCGTCATTCCATCCCGCAGCAATTGCAGCCGTTTTTGCAATATCTGAACCTTGGTCACCAATTGGAGTAACACAGCCCAGTACAATATCATCGACCTTTGAGGTGTCGAGCTGATGACGTTCTTGTAATTCATTGAGTAGAGTAGTCAACAAGGTGATGGGTTTTACTTCATAAAGTGAACCATCTTTTTTCCCTTTTCCGCGTGGTGTGCGAATGGCGTCAATAATATATGCCTCGCTCATATGCATTCCTTTTTTATAAATTAAAAATTGTTATGGTGTGGTCGAGTGTAATAGATCTTATACATTCCGCAATGACGAGAACGAATCAGGTCAATGGAGATTTCTGCCAATATGAATGATCGGGTTGCTCAAGCGCACTCTTTTTGATGACTTCAAATGTCATAAAATTTAATGATTCAAATGAGGAGTTTAAATGCAGATGAAGCAACTGATGAATATTCAGGCACAATGCTTTACCTCTAAAGTCATGGCAATATCGTTTAAATCATTTGAAATAATAGTTTGGATTATGCTGAAAATTTTATTTCTCCTATTTCGTTTCTATTATTTTGTTTGATTTGTTTTTATAGTTATAGGGTTTAGGGGGCATTCATAATAATTAAGCTAAGAGGATTAGCATTCAAGTTCAAGTGTATTGTTGATTGTTTTGACTTCAAATGAGGGGCTTTGTGCCGAATTCATTAACTTATTCTGCAATGCAGAAGACTAGTATTTAAAATATTACTAATGATGTATTTAAAATAACATCAAGGATGAATAAATTTTCCAAATAAAAAAAGCCGAACAAGTCGGCTTTTTTTTACTATAAGTACAAGATCAGATCTTATACTTCATAGTTCAGTATTCTTTAAACTGCAACGATATTTACAGCGTTTGGACCTTTTTGACCTTGAGCAACGCTGAATTCAACTTGCTGACCTTCGATCAGAGTTTTGAAACCAGAGCTTGCGATTTCGCTGAAATGAGCAAAAACGTCAGGACCATTTTCTTGTTGAATGAAACCGAAACCTTTAGTTTCGTTGAACCATTTAACAGTACCTTTAACAACAGCTGAATTTGACATAATAAATCCTATAGATTTTAATAATTTTAAGTCGTTTTATAGACCAATGATAACTTTGAAAATATAAAGAATGGAACTTAAAATCTAAAAAACGAAGGATTATGACTAAAACTGCGATACTAAAGAAGATTTACCGAAACAAGACTTTTTTTCTAGTTGAGTCCATCCTACACCTATTTAATAATTATACAAGCTTATTATTCTAAATATTTATTATTCTTATATTTTATAGACTGTTAGAGTCTATTTTAAATTAAAGTTCAAAAGCTTTTTTTGATTTTATCTATATATTAAAGCATAAAAAAGAGCCCAACATCCTGTTGGGCTCCTTTTCGTATAGGTTCAGCTCGATATAACTCCTGTCATATCGCACATTCCGTATGATCATTTTTTATTGTATTGAGGACATCCTGTTCTCTATATCGTTATCATAAGAAAAGTCCAAGCAATGATCGAGAGGCAATCAACCTAAATCATTGTCAGTAAATGCTTACAGCAGGAATTAATCAAGGATGATTAACCTTTTGGAATTTTTTAATGATAACCATGCAATTGACGATACAGACCTGGTGTAACTCCAGTCCATTTTTTAAAGGCACGGTGGAATGTGCTGGTTTCACTAAAACCAACTTGCTGTGCAACATCTTCTAAAGTTAAAGATGGATTGAGCAACAGGTGAATGGCAGCATCACGACGCAGAGCATCTTTCACACCTTG
The DNA here is from genome assembly GCA_964579445.1 of uncultured Acinetobacter sp. Classification (GTDB taxonomy): domain Bacteria; phylum Pseudomonadota; class Gammaproteobacteria; order Pseudomonadales; family Moraxellaceae; genus Acinetobacter. Next base: position 22,796 of record CAZOGM010000010.1, on the reverse strand, counting down.
GTAACTTTTGCCTTCGGCAGCCAAACGACGACGTAAGGTTTGCGGTGATAAATAAAGCATTGCTGCAACATCATTCAACGTTGGCATTTCGTCGCCAATCTGACTTTTTAATACTTCACGAATTCGAGATGTAAGAGAGTTGGTATTCTTGAATTTTACCAGCAGTTTGGCAGGTGCACCTTTTAAAAACTCTTCAAGAGTGTTCGCATCTTGACGAATCGGTAAATCCAAATAATCCGCTGCAAAAGTAATTTCTGTGCGAGCAGAATCAAATTGAATCACAGGTGCAAAAAATAGAGCATCGTATTCATCTGCATGTTGAGGACGTGGATATGCAAAATGTACTCGCTCTAATGGAATACGGCGTTCAATTAACCATGAAGCTAAGCCATGCCAAATCATCAGCATGCTTTCAGTGATGAAATGATCTGGATCCATGGTTCTTGGAATAATCGGAACCAAACGTGCTTCGTGTTTATCGCGCTCTAAAGTCACCGACCACTCGTCACCAAACAATTTATAGAACTGTGAAGACAGCTCCAAAGCTTCACCCAGCGTTTTGGCATGGATGATAAGCTGACTCATGATGGCAAATGTGCCTAGGCGACGCGGCTGAATATCAAACCCAACATGTTCGTCTTGGGTGACCATCCATAACATTTTAACGAAACGAGTGTATTGCTCTGGAGAAATACGTGCTTTAGGTTGACGAAGGAGTTCAGCTTCGATTCCGACGTGCGAAAGCAAAGTATCAACATCCATCCCTAGGCGTTTCACACCGGTGAGGGCAGCATTCACGAAATGGATACTAATCGTATCGCGGCTCATGTTAAATCCTTCAGTTTCTTTGATGTTCACTTCTTCTTGACCTAAATGACGCTAAGAAAATTAAAATTAGCAATTTACACTAGAGTAATTGCTCTTTTACATCATAAATTGCCGAAACTATCAAGGTAAATGGCTGAACATGACATTGTATAGAGAGTTTTATATTTCTATGATGGTTGAAAAATCAACATTATCTGGATTGTTTATATTATGACAGCAGCACTCAAAGGATTAAAAGTTCTCGATTTTTCAACTTTATTGCCGGGACCTTTCGCAACGTTATATCTCGCAGATTTGGGCGCTGAAGTGGTGCATATCGAGTCACCCATGCGACCTGATTTAATTCGAATGCTGCCCCCTTATGCCCACGGTCAGGCGACCTCTCATAGTTATTTAAACCGTAATAAACAATCAGTTACATTAGATTTAAAAGACCAAAAAAGTATAGAAACAATTAAACAAAAAATTTCTGATTATGATGTAGTCATTGAGCAATTTCGTCCTAGAGTAATGCAACGCTTAGGATTGGACTATCAGACTTTGGCTGAAATCAACCCCCGCTTAATTTACTGCTCCATTACTGGTTATGGTCAAACCAGTGATTATAAAGACAAGGCAGGACATGACATTAATTATGTGGCGTTATCTGGTATTGCGGGTCATTCAGGTCGTGCAGATAGCGGTCCGCCACCGATGGGAATTCAAATTGCAGATGTGGCAGGAGGTTCACTTCACGCGGTCATTGGAATTTTAACCGCCGTGATTGAACGCCAACAGAGTGGTTTAGGTCAGTATATTGATATTTCTATGACTGATTGTGCCGTTGGCTTAAACAATATGGCAGCAGCAGCTGTGCTTGCAGGGTCACAAAAGCAACAGCCTGAGCAAGAGCACTTAAATGGCGGAACCTTTTATGATTATTACGCAACACTCGATCATCGTTATATGTCCATAGGCGGTTTAGAACCACAGTTTATGACAGGACTGGCAGCGGTGCTTGATTTACCGATATTGATTGAAAAAGGCATGTCTTTTGATGTTGAAGACCGCAAAATGGTGAAAACTGCGATTAAAGAGAAAATTAAAAGCAAAACATGGAACGAGTGGAAAACTATTTTTTCATCGCAAGATGTGTGTGTAGAACCCGTCATGTATTTAGATGAGGCGTTAAATTCAGAACTGGCCCAGCAGCGTGGCTGGGTGGTTGATGTGCCGATTAAACCGAATTCAACGGAAACAGAGCGACAATTGGCCTGTCCCATTAAATTTTCCAGATCTAGGGCCACTTACCAATACATTGGTCAAGGATTGGGTGAGGGGCAATGGTAATGGCTTGATTGCAGCTGATTTAGGTTGGGCTTCAAAAGCCAGTTGAAAGATTGGCTTTTAATTTTCCTGCTGTTTTTGGGCATGAGATTCAATATTTTGAAAAAGCAGGAAAATAGGTAATAATGAAAATTGTCGACTAAAGTCTAACTTTATTCAAAGTTAAACATATGGAAAAGTTTTCAATGGATTTGATACAAGTCAATGGACAGCCTCGTTATGGGCGTTTTAATGAGCCCCCTAGTGCGATCACGATTGGGCGTTATATTTATAAAACACCCTATGGTAAAACTTTAAAAAGCTGGCGAAAAAAGCTCAAATATAAGAAATTTAAATTTTGCAGCATTCAACATGCGCACTATAGTATTGGTGTTGCTATAGTCGATATTGCTTGGGCAGGTCACGGCTTTATTTATATATACGATCATCAAACCAATCAGGTGCTAGAGTGGAATGCGATTAACGCTATGGCGCATCATACGGTGTTAGATGAGCAACCTCTTTACAATCACAGTCATTTTAACAGCTCACCCTTTAGTTTAGACATCCAGCATGCCAATGGTGTGCGCTATATCAGTGTAAAAAAACACGGCGAAGAAAAGCTCAAAGCACGTATTTTTTGTGCAGGAACGGCCCCTCTAAGTATGTGTAGTCCAACAGGCATCAATGGGTGGACCTACACACAAAAGCTCACGACCCTGACGCTGGAAGGCTTTTTTATCAACAAAAAAAATGAAAAAATCGAATTTAATGAACGCAGTTTTGCATCGCTAGATGACACTTGTGGTTTCTTAAGACCTGAAACAGCATGGTTTTGGTTGTCGTGTAACTTTTGGGATCAGCAAGGCAATCGTATTGGATTAAATTTAGCTTCTGGGGTCAATGAAAGTTTTGGTAACGAAAACTGTCTTTGGATCAATGGGGATTTGTTTGGATTGTCTGATGTGTTATTTGAAATGCAAAGTGATCAGATTTGGACTATTCGTTCGTTGGATGAAAAGCTGAGTTTGACTGTAAATACCGGTTGGCGCCGTTATGAAAATTTAAATTTACGCATGGTCGGAAGTCAGTTTAGTCAATGGCAATCCACTATTTCAGGTCAAATTATAGGTGAAGATGGTCAAGTGATCATTTTTGACAATGAATTCGGTTTACTCGAACAGCATTATGCCAAATGGTAATGCTGTTGCTCTGCTATAAAAGCGTGCCAGCAAAGCTAGATTAGTTAATCAAGTCCAGCTTGCCAAAATGCATCACCTGCCAAAATCGGGTCACCCGTTTGTGCTAAGGTGTCGACCCATGTTTGGTACTGACGAATAATTGGATGCTGACTGGGATGAAAATCAGGCTTAAACCAATCTAGGTACTGAGATTTCATTTTGGTGAGCATACCATCACGTCCTAAAAACCAAGGGATACCTTGGATAGTTAACTTAAGACGTTCTAAACGGCTAAATCCATCGTATTTGAGCATGACATTGGCACGGTAGGTGGTAAAGCCGAGCATCATAACCGTGGTAAATGCCAAGGTGAATTTACGAGTGAGTTCGGGAACCTCTCCGACCTGCTGCATGACATCAAAAGCCACATCTCGGTGTTCCATCTCTTCAATGGCATGCCAAGCCAATAAAGCACGTACATAGGGATGGGCTTCACTTAAGGTCTTTTTATGACTGTAAAATGTTTCAGCCATGAGCGCCGTTAAATGTTCTGCTGCTGCTGTCATTGCAATATTGTATTGAGGTGAGCGGTTTTTTAGTTCTAACTTAAAAATTTTATTCAATACTTGAAGAAATTGATCAACGGGCATTCCTTGATCACGCATGACATTATTCATTTTGTCATGCGCCATACCATGCTGAGCTTCTTGACGAATGAAATCAGCCACACGCAGTTGTAGTTCAGGGTCTTTGATTTTATCTCTAAATAAACGTACCGATTCAATAAAATAGCGCTCGCCATCTGGGAAGGTAAGACTCAAAGCATCAAACATACGGGTTTTAAATGGATCACCACCAAACCAAAAACGTGGAATCTCATCCAATTTAAAATTAAGGTTTTTACGAACCACAGGTTCAACAGCATATTGGGTGAAAGCATTCATTTTAATTTTACTTGCATCACTTGAGATGATTTCAGTATGGCGGTCATTGATCGCTTTGTTTTGACAGTTGTTGCCATTTTTTATACATTTTATGACATAAAATTATCTACAAAAACAGCATTTATCGAAAATTGCAGAGTAGAACAATATGAAAGATGTGCACATTCCCAATGGTTACTTTCATTTGTGGTATCGGTATATCTGTGAATTTCATTTGGATCAGATACTGTTGCTTAAAATTGCTAAAGACCGTACTCAGCTTGATGAAATTTTGGAACGACCTTTGGCAGGTCAGTCCTCGCATGCTTTTTTTATTGGCTTGATAGAGCACACTCATCAGGTGGCAGCGCCTGATTTTATTTTCCAAATGGCACAATATGTCAAACCTGAACATTTTGGTGTACTGGGGTATATGGCAACCCGAAGTGGTTCGGTGGCAGAAGCACTACAGTATATTTTAAAATTTAGTCGTTTGGTCATCGATGGTGATGACATTATGCCGATGCACATTCAGCAAGAGGGTGGATGCTTAAAACTGAGCTGGCCTTTGATTAGCGATGAGCATTGCTGGATCAATGAGATCACCATGGCGATGATGATACAACTGGCAAGGCAAATACTGCCTGAAAGTGCATTACCCTTAGAAAAAGTGTTGCTCGCGCACGAGCCATTGATGGCGAACTATCATTATCAAAAGTTTTACGGTTGTGAGGTGGTGTTTAACAACAGTGAATATGCACTGCTGCTGAGTCTAGAGAGTCTTATGCTTAAACCACAACAAGCAGATCCATCTTTGATTCACTTGCTCATACAACAAGCTGAGGACGCGATTGCCGCTAAAAAACAGCACTATGCGCTAGATCAACAACTGCATTTGATTGTGGCTGAGTATTTAAAGCTTAAACAAACGGTGCCTAAAATCGAAGACATTGCACATGAACTACATTTATCTGTCAGAACCTTGCAGCGTCAACTGGGTATTCTAAATACGTCATTTAAAAAAATTATTGAAATTGAACGCATGAACCGCTGTGAAAATTTATTGTTGCACCACCTAAGTCTGACTGAAATAGCACTTGAGTTGGGCTACTCAGATCAATCTGCCTTAGCCAGAGCTTACAAGGCGTCTCGTGGGCATACTTTATTGGAGCGTAAAAAAATTTTGAAAAACAGCCATTAAAAAGGTAAGCATGTGCCTACCTTTTTTAATTTAAACGAGCATATTTTTAGATTTGATTATCAGCTTATTTATTTACGCCTGTTTCAGCCGTGGATAGCGGAACATAATGGCTAACACTGCAATCACAGCCAACACCCAACAATAGTAAACCGAGCTGATGAGTTCGATAGGCGATAACTTTGCAATGGAGCATGCCAATAGTAACTGTGCGCCAAAAGGAATCAAACCTTGAACCACACATGAAAAAATATCGAGTAGTGCTGCGGCACGTTTGGGATCGACACCATATTCTTTAGCCACTTCACGTGCCATGTCACCCGATAAAATAATCGCAACGGTATTATTAGCCACAAAGAAATTAGAGAAGACCACCAAGAAGCAAATGCCAATTTCACCAGCACGTTGTTTTCCGACTTTGAATAATCGCGTCAAACTATAAATCCGTTGAATCAGCCATTCTAAACCGCCTTCTTTTTGCATGATGGCGGAAATGCCGCCCAAAAACATGGACAATAATGCCACTTCAAACATGCCAACAAAACCATCAAATATGGCATTGTTCAGCTGAAGTGCATCAAAATCAGGTTGTACGATGAGACCTGCCAAACCTGAAAATATCACACCCAAACTCAGTACAGCCAGTACATGCAAATGGGTAAATGCCAAAATGAATACCGCCAAATAAGGCAGAATCAACCAAAAGTTATAGGCTGTATATTCTACGTTTTGCGCGTCAAAATTAAACAGCATATAGCCCGCTAATGTGAGCAAAGCCGCAGGGAATGCAATCCAAACATTGACTCTAAACTTATCTCTAAGTTCGACATGTTGACTACGCGTTGCTGCAATGGTGGTGTCCGAAATCATAGATAGATTGTCGCCAAACATCGCGCCACCCACCACTGCACCAATTGCAAGTGCGGGATTGATGTCTGTAACTTGAGTAAAACCAAAGGCAATCGGCGCGCAAGCAGCGATGGTGCCCATAGAGGTACCCATGGCCGTGGCAATAAATGCCGAGATAAAAAACAGCATCGGTAGCACGAATTCTGGGGGAATAATAGACAGCCCGAATTGTACCGTTGCATCCACGCTACCAATTGCACTCGTTACACTGGCAAAAGCGCCTGCCAACATAAACACCATAAACATCAGAATCAGATTGGGGTGGCTGGCACCTTTAAAAAACTCTTCAATACCAGCATTGAGTTTGCCTCGATACAGGATGATGGCAAGAATAATGGCGGGTAATGCAGCCACCGGTGCTTTCACTTGATAGAAAGCAAATTCAGTGCCGATGACGGTGTGATAAATACCACTGCCTAAGAAAATGGCTAAAAAAACAATAAGGGGGAGGAGGGCAAGCACTCGGGGAAGAGCTTTACCTTGGGAGAGTGTGGTCATAAAAAAGTAATAAATAAGTAAGCCGCTATAGTATAGAACAGCTTTGGCTAATACAGAAAAATTATAATGTAATGCTTAACTTGCTTTTTTTTAAACCTTTTTAGAGCTGATCACTAAACAAAACTTCAAATTATTCATTTAAAAATAGCCAAAAAATCGAGCTATTTGATCATTGTGAAAAAAGCCAAAACATTGATAAATATGCACTCGGGTTGTTCAATGAATACGAGATGGATTTGTCAGCGCGCGTACTCTGTTCAATGAGTAAAAAATAGCGTTACAATGAGCTGTCTTGTATTCATACAAAACAAACTCCTCAATTTTATACAATTCAAGGAATGTACAACCCTATGTCACGTTTAGCCACACGATTTGCACAGCTTAAATCTCAACAGCGTAAGGCTCTTGTTTCTTATGTCATGGCGGGTGACCCTCAACCACAAGTAACAGTGCCGCTGTTGCATAGTATGGTCGAGGCTGGGGTGGATGTGATTGAACTTGGATTGCCATTTTCTGACCCCATGGCAGATGGTCCCGTGATTGCTTTAGCCGCAGAGCGTGCTTTAGCAGCGGGCACCAATACCCTTGATGCTTTGAATATGGTCAAGCAATTCCGTGAGAAAGATGCAGAAACACCAGTGGTTTTGATGGGTTATTTAAACCCAGTTGAAGTGATTGGTTATGAGCGTTTTGTATCAATTGCACATGACAGTGGTGTAGACGGCATTCTTTTGGTGGATTTACCACCTGAAGAAGCTAAAGATTTGGCTGTAGTGCTGAAGAAGTACGATATGGATCAAATCTTCTTGCTTGCACCGACGTCGACGGATGAGCGTATTCAACACGTTGCAAATCAAGCCAGCGGCTTTATTTATTACGTGTCATTAAAAGGGGTGACGGGTGCTGCAACTTTGGATGTCGCAGATGCTGCTGCACGTATTCAAAAAATCAAAGCGGTGACGGATGTACCTGTGGGTGTCGGATTCGGAATTAGTGATGCTGCTTCTGCGAAAGCAATAGGTAGCGTTGCAGATGCTGTGATTGTGGGAAGTGCTTTTGTCAAACCATTTGCCAACATTGCACCTGAACAAGCTGCTGAGCAAGCGGTCAACAAAGTCAAGGAGCTTCGAGCTGCGCTCGATGAGTTAGTATGAATCAAGAAGTGAAATCAGGGAAAATTTTAAGTCCAGTTACACCGTGGACTGACCGCTCAGTGCCGGGAATTCATGTACCTGATGAACAGCAAACATTAAAAGCGACATTTACAGAGCCTACGATTGAGTGTCCTGAATGTCATGCTTTGGTGACGCGTACCGCAATGTCGTTCAATGCTTACGTGTGCCCGCAGTGTGACGAACATTTAAAAATGAAAGCTCGAGATCGTTTGAATTGGTTTTTTGACCAAACTACAGGCGAGCTTGGACAAGAATTTGTGGCCAAAGATCCACTTAAATTTTCAGATTCGAAACCATATCCTGTGCGTATGAAAGAAGCACAGGAAAAAACTGGTGAAACTGAAGCTTTGGTAGTCATGCAAGGTCAAATTAAAGGTTTGTCACTTATTGCATGTGCATTTGAATTCGACTTTATGGGCGGATCAATGGGCACTGTGGTCGGTGATCGTTTTGTACAAGCGGCAGAAAAAGCCATTGCGACTAAGCAACCGATGATCTGTTTTGCAGCCTCTGGCGGTGCGCGTATGCAAGAAGGCATGTTGTCCCTCATGCAAATGGCGCGTACTTCCGCTGCGATTCAAAAGATGAAAGATGCGCATATTCCGTATATCGTGGTGCTGACTCATCCTGTGTATGGTGGTGTGACTGCGTCACTTGCAATGTTAGGTGATGTACATATTGCTGAACCAAAAGCCATGATTGGTTTTGCAGGCAAGCGTGTGATTGAGCAAACTGTGCGTGAAAAATTGGAAGAACCGTTCCAACGTGCAGAATTTTTGCTTGATCATGGGGTAATCGACCAAATTGTTCATCGTCATGCATTACGTGATACTGTATACCGAATCGTATCGAAGTTGATGAATTTGCCTTGAAGCTGAATGCTCCATTAGAAACTGATGATTTAAAAACATGGCTCGATTATTGGAGCCATGTTCACGTTACAGGGATCGATTTAGGTTTAGAACGCGTCATTCCTGTGGCTGAAAAATTAGGTGTTGTATCACCTGATGCAACTGTACTCACCGTTGCCGGAACCAATGGTAAAGGTTCGACATCAACCATTTTGGCATCGATATTAAAAGTGCAAGGTTATAACGTCGGACTGTATCAATCTCCGCATATTTATCGCTTCAATGAGCGGGTAAAATTGTCAGGGATTGAAGTGGATGATCAAGCACTTGTAGATGCTTTTGTTTTGGTTGATCGAGCACGCCGTGAGTGTGATTTAAGCCTATCGTTCTTTGAAGCAACCACTTTGGCTGCTTTTGTGATTTTTAAAAATAAAAAATGTGATGTTTGGGTGCTTGAGGTTGGGCTTGGCGGTCGGCTAGACGTGGTCAATGTCGTGAATCCAGATGTTGCCGTGATAACCAATATTGGACTTGACCATACCGATTGGTTGGGTGACACCATTGAAAAAATTGCCTTTGAAAAAGCAGGGATTATTCGCCCGAATATTCCGGTTATATTTGGTGGTCAGCAAAATATTCCACAAGCCATTCAAGATAAAGCTGATGCCTGTCACGCACAGTTGTATGCGTTAAATCGTGATTATTTTTACGCAGAAGCAGAAGACGGTTTAAGTTGGAATTTCGCATCTGCGGGCACAACGCTTAAATTTCCAAAAGGTACGTTGGCGGTGGATAATATTTCAACGGCAGTTGTTGCCATTTTACTTAGTGGTTTAGACGTTCATCAGACATCAATTGCTCAAGGTATAATGGATGCACGCTTAGCGGGACGGTTTGAAGTTCGAGAAATTGCAGGAAAAACGGTTATTTTTGATGCCGGACACAATCCACATGGTGTTGAATTTTTGTTAAAGCAATTGCGAAAATTCTTAGAATACAATAAACAGTACACAGAAGTTGTCGCTGTTTTCTCAATGCTTGCAGATAAAGACATAAATTCAGTGGTTAAGTTATTGAAAAACACTGTGTTAAAATGGAAAATTGCAAAAATGGATGTGCCAAGAGCCGCATCATTGCAACAATTAGAGTCTGCACTTCAAGGTGAAACAGTACAACATTACCAACATGTGCAAGCAGCATTTCAATCAGCACTTGAAGAATCAAATAATAATCAGCTGATTTTGGTGTGTGGTTCGTTTCATACCTTAGAAGCGGTCTGGGAGTATTTAGACAATGTCAATGAATAACAAACAACGCTGGATGGGAGGCGTTGTTCTATTGGGTGGTGGTGTTTTATTGGCAGCGCTTTTACTCAAAGGTAAAGAAGAAATACATCAGAATCAAATGCCAAGCCCAAACCCACCGGTTGAAACGGCTCGACAGGGCAATGCTGCTCCTGAAACGGTACAGCTACAACCCTTGACGGTAGATGTAGAAACTGAAAAACGTTTACTCGAAGAGCAGCGCCGTTCACGCGAAAAAGCAGTGGCGGAACAAGAAGCTCGATCTGCTGAATTTTTACGAACTCAACAACAAGCTGAAGCGGAGGCTGCACGCCGTGCTGCTGAAGAGTACGCAGCTATGAATGCTAACCGTACAGGTGCTCAGCAAAGTTCAGATAATATTCCCCCTGAACTGATTGAGGATGAAAAAACCAAAGCGCAACGTTTAGCTGAAGACAAAAAAACAGAACAGAAAAAAATCGAAGAGCAAAAAGCCAAAACTGCGCAAAGTACAGCTGAGCAAAAACGTCTCGCAGATGAAGCCAAACGAAAAACTGAGGCTGAGAAGTTAGCAGCCGATAAAAAATTAGCCGATAAAAAAGCGGTTGAGAAGAAACTCGCTGAAGATAAGCGCAAAGCTGAAGAGGCCAAAAAAAAATCAGAGGCCAACAAGCTAGCTACTGATAAAAAAGCAGCGGATGAGAAAAACCGTAAAGCTGAAGAAGCTAAAAAGAAAGCTGAAGCAGATAAAGCCCGTGAATTACTAGAAAATGGTGATAAACAGTGGATGGTACAAGTGGCTTTAGCGGCCAATGAGGCCAATGCTGACGCTGTTGCTGCAAAGTTACGTGCCAAAGGCTACAAGGTGACCAAAAGTCCAACCTCAAAAGGGATTCGGATTATGGTCGGTCCTTCAAAAGATCGTGAGTCGGCAGATGCTGCACGTAAGAAAATTAACACTGATCCAAGCTTAAACATGAAGTCCGCTTGGGTGATTGATTGGGTGCCACTTGATCGTCGTTAATTAACCTCACACTTTGAAAATATCATGATGAATTCGAGAGCTGCTCTCGAATCCATTTTATAGGCTCAGGAAGGAAAATATTCTCAATATTGCTCCAAATGGGATGAAAACCATAACCGCCATACTTCACTCATTTAAAGCATCTTCTATTGACCAATCTTCAAAAATAATCCGATACATGGCAATGCTTGCACCTGTTCGATCAGATCCGTGATAACAGTGAATCAAGACGCGCTGATTGTGTTGTTAGCCCGCTGAATTTCACGCATGACGTTGAGCAGGTCTTCGCGATTGATTGACCATGTATCCATTGGAATGTGCACCAGATTGAAAGAAGAACCTGCAAAGGTAGATTGATCTCGATCACGATCTCGACTACGTAGATTAATAATGGTCTGAATATTGTATTTCTTTAAAGAAGGAATAAGCTGAGCATGGGGCTGTTCACTTCGAAACATATCCTGACTGATTTGATAAAAGTTATGCGATGGGTTAATCGAACTTCCCCAATGTTGTGGGCGTTTATGGTCTGGAAGTGACGTTGTGGTCATACATCCCGTTAAAAGGGCACCACTTGAAACTAGGCAAATCGCATAGAGTTGCTGTTTAATGGAAAGCATCATCATTGATAGCGTCCGAACTCAATCGGATCATGTGCGCAGATGATTTCGATTTCAGGTTGATTTTGCGCAAGCAGTTGAAGCTGTTTTAAACTCTGAATGCGCTGTACATTATCATAAGCAAATAATCGCTCGGTCATTTCCAAAGCAGGAAGTTTGGTCTTTGGGTTTAATTGTTGATGTGAATAATAAGCATCGCCACAAAATAATATCCAATTCGCTTTGTGTTTAATCGCAATGCCACAATGACCTTCAGTATGACCTAACAGTGGAATCATCAGAATTTCATCTTGAAAGATTTTGAAACCGTGTACTTTTGAGAAGTGATACCAAGAGTCGCCCATTGAAGGTTCAATAAAATTCCAATATCGATGGTGTTTTAACTGCTCAGACTTATAGCGAATTTTATTTTTATAATTAAATGTTTGTGTTGCATTAAATTCACTCGATAGCACATGAACCATGGCCTGTGGAAAATCTGAAATTCCACCGGCATGATCAAAATCTAAATGCGTTACCAGAATATGTTTCACATCAGAAGGTTTAAAGCCAAGTTTTTGAATTTGCGCAACAGCGGTTAAGTTGATATTGCTTCGAATTGTACCCAACTTGGAAATGATGGTGCCCAAACGCTTTTTTGGATGCAAATAATCCTGCATACCCAGCCCAGTATCAATCAGCACCAAACCTTGATCTGTTTCAAGTAAAAGACAATGACAAACCAATTCTGCTTTGAGTCCGCTTTGACCGAATAACGGGGCGCAGTATGGGCAGAAGCTGCCACAATTTAAATGATGAATTTGATAGATCATAGTTAATTTTTTTGAATGATTTAAAATGTTATAGCGCAAATTATCAGCAGCAACAAATCTCATCGACTTCAGGTTTAAAATCAAAAGTCATGTTATCTCCAAACAATAAAAAACCTGTCCGAAGACAGGCGGTAGACATTTAAGACGGCTCGTCAAATAAGTCTTAAATGATTTGAAAATGTCCATTTAAAATATCAAAATCTTTTTTATTTCAATTTCATAGCATTTAGTTCCTTTTATTAGGGTCACGGTATCATATTCTGATGATTTTATTTGGGTTGTTGGGTTAGACGTAAATAAGGCGTTACCGCAGTATAGCCAGTGGGGAAACGTTGCTGAATTTCAGCTTCATCTTTGAGCGATGGCACAATTACCACATCATCACCTTGTTGCCAATTGGCAGGCGTAGCCACTTTATGCTTATCCGTTAATTGTAATGAATCAACCACACGCAAAATTTCATGGAAATTACGACCCGTAGATGCTGGATAGGTAATTATTAAACGCACTTTTTTATCGGGATCAATAATGACCAAGGAGCGAACAGTTAAGGTTTCACTAGCATTCGGGTGAATAAAGTCATAAAGAGTCGAGACTTTACGGTCTTTGTCTGCAATGATCGGAAAATTCACATCAGTGCCTTGGGTGCTATTGATGTCTTTAATCCAGCCATGATGTGATTCCACATCATCGACTGACAGTGCAATGGCTTTGACCCCGCGCTTGTCAAATTCATCTTTCAATTTTGCAGTAAACCCCAGTTCTGTAGTGCACACAGGGGTATAGTCCGCAGGATGCGAGAATAAAATTCCCCAACTGTCGCCCAGAAAATCATAAAAAGAAATGATGCCTTCGCTTGAATCTTGCTCGAAATCTGGCGCGATATCACCTAAACGTAAAGCCATATTGAAACCTCATTGTTAGAATAGTTGAATGTTATTGAAGAATAATTTGAATATTATTGAGATTTAATATCGACCAATTTTCTTAGAATTAAAAATAGAGTTTTATTATTTCTTTATGAGTAAATAGAATATATAAGATGGATTCATAAAAAAAATCCCGACAATTGATACGAATCAACTATCTATGCAAAGCTTAAATTTGCTACATTAATCCGCCGTTGCTCATACGTGATAGACACGTTGGTCAGAAATTTTTGAATGCTTTTGTTTAAAACCCTTGTACTTCAAATTTCTAGCACCATAATAACGTCTGAGAAAAATTTATTTTGATAAGCAAGTTTTAGAGAGTCTATACATGTTGGCAAGTCTGATCGGAGGAATCTTCGGTACTAAAAACGAGCGCGAACTGAAGCGTATGCGTAAAATTGTCGAGAAGATCAATGCGCTCGAGCCGACCATATCTGCATTAAGTGATGCAGACTTATCTGCAAAAACCGAAGAATTCAAACAACGATATAAAAAAGGCGAAAGTCTAGATCGATTGTTACCAGAAGCTTTCGCGGTGTGCCGTGAAGCGGGTAAACGTATCATGGGGATGCGTCATTATGACGTTCAGTTGATCGGTGGGATTACCTTACATGAAGGTAAAATTGCTGAAATGCGTACAGGTGAAGGTAAAACCCTAATGGGTACTTTGGCTGTATACCTGAACGCCATCAGTGAACAAGGTGTTCACGTAATCACCGTGAATGACTATTTGGCTCAGCGTGATGCCGAGTTAAACCGTCCACTGTATGAGTTTTTAGGTCTAAGCGTAGGGGTGATTTACTCTATGCAAAGTCCGATTGAAAAAGCGGAAGCCTATCGTTCAGATATCACTTACGGAACCAACAACGAATTTGGTTTTGACTATCTGCGTGACAATATGGTGTTTTCGTTGGCTGAGAAAAAACAGCGTGGCTTAACCTATGCGATTATCGATGAGGTCGATTCGATCTTAATTGATGAAGCACGTACACCGCTGATTATTTCGGGTCAAAGTGAAGATTCATCACAGCTTTATGCCGCAATTAACGCGATTCCACCCAAACTTAAAGCGCAGAAAGAAGAAAAAGTCGCAGACGGCGGACACTTCTGGATTGATGAAAAACAGCGTTCAGTGGAAATCACCGAAGTAGGTTTTGAAACCGTTGAAGCTGAATTGATTGAAATGGGTTTGTTGGCTGAAGGCGAAAGTTTGTATTCGGCAGCGAATTTGAATTTAGTTCATCATGTGACTGCTGCAATTCGTGCGCACTATCTTTATCAACGCAACGTTCAGTACATTATTCATGACAATGAAGTGATTATTGTTGATGAAAATACGGGTCGTACCATGCCGGGTCGCCGTTGGTCTGAAGGGTTACATCAAGCGGTAGAAGCCAAAGAAGGTTTGGAGATTCAACCTGAGAACCAAACACTGGCAACCACAACTTTCCAGAACTATTTCCGTTTATATAAAAAGCTTTCAGGGATGACGGGTACAGCCGACACTGAAGCTGCGGAAATGAAAGAAATTTACAATCTTGACGTAGTGTTGATTCCAACGCATCGCCCAATGGTACGTAATGACCAAAACGATTTAATTTATTTGAATCGGAATGGTAAATACAACGCAATTATTGAAGAAATCCAAAAAATTCATGAAGCCGGTGTTGCCCCGATTTTGATTGGTACAGCAACCATTGAAGCCTCTGAAATTTTATCTGATAAATTAAAAGAAGCGGGTATTGCGCACGAAGTTTTAAACGCGAAACAACATGAGCGTGAAGCAGATATTATTGCCCAAGCGGGTTCACCGCGCGCTGTGACTATTGCCACCAATATGGCAGGTCGTGGTACAGATATTTTGCTCGGTGGTAACTGGAAGGCGAAGTTAGAAAAAATTGAAAACTACACTGCTGAAGATGTTGAACGTCTTAAAGCGGAGTGGGAACAGAACAACCAAATGGTGCTGGACTCAGGTGGCTTACATATCATCGGTTCTGAGCGTCATGAATCACGCCGTATTGATAACCAGTTACGTGGTCGTTCAGGCCGTCAAGGTGACCCAGGTGTTTCACGGTTCTTCTTGTCGCTTGAAGATGATTTAATGCGTATTTTCGCAGGCGACCGCGTTGTGGGCATGATGCGTGCCATGGGCTTGCAAGAAAATGAAGCGATTGAACACAAAATGGTGTCTCGCTCAATTGAAAATGCACAGCGTAAAGTGGAAGCACGTAACTTCGATATTCGTAAGAATCTATTAAAATACGATGACGTAAACAACGAACAACGTAAGATTATTTACTCACAACGTGATGAAGTTTTGGCGGAAAGTACGCTTCAAGATTATATTGAGTCCATGCACCGTGAAGTGATGAAAGGGGTGATTGAAACTTATATTCCACCCGATTCGATTCATGACCAATGGGATATTCAGGGTCTTGAGTCTGCGCTTCGCAATGATTTGGGCATTGAGCTGCCTGTTCAGCAATGGCTTGATCAAGACCGCCGCTTAGATGAAGAGGCGCTTGCTGCACGTATTTCTGATGCAGTGATTGAACGCTATCGTAGTCGTCGTGCGCAAATGGGTGATGAATCCGCAGCAATGCTTGAGCGTAACTTTATGCTCAGCGCTTTAGATCGTCATTGGAAAGATCATTTGGCTGCCATGGATTACTTGCGTCAAGGGATTCATTTACGTGGTTATGCACAAAAAAATCCTGAGCAAGAATACAAAAAAGAAGCCTTCAACTTATTTGTCAGCATGTTGGCTGTGATTAAGTCCGATGTGGTAACCGATTTGTCTTTGGTGCGCTTACCAACGCCTGAGGAATTGGCAGAAATGGAAGCCCAGCAACAAGCACAAGCTGAAGCGATGCAACTGTCTTTGTCACATGCTGAAGTGGATGGTCTTACAGGTCAAGAAACTGTAAATCAAGACACTTTAAATCATGAAAACGTGCCTCAAGAGACGACTGATTTTTCAAGTGCAAGCTTTACACCGCCAGAAAGTCGTAATGCGGCTTGTCCATGTGGTTCGGGTTTGAAATACAAACAGTGTCACGGTAAAATTTAATCCTGATGTTAAAAAAAGCAGAGCCATGTGTTCTGCTTTTTTTGTCTTTAATTTATTCTTTTTGAATTTTTATAAATTGGTTTAGTGACTAGATGTGAATAAGCATTGCCAATTATACAAGTTAATGTTATTTACTTGGCATGCATGAAATATTTGGATAGAAAATGAAAACAATACTAAAAACCGTAGCTTTCGCATTGTTTGCTTTACCAACTTTAGCACTTGCGAATACTGCGACTCAAAACGAGACTCAAACCACGACTTTGGAAAAAGTTCAGGCAGCAAAAGGCGTAAGCACTGCACAAATTGAAGTAAAAAATGATTCGACTACAGTAATTAGTCCACGTACCGGTATTCGTTATACCTTAGGCAATACTGCAGGTCGTCCGATTATTCTAAAAACAGCAGCTGTGGCTGCCGTGACACCAGCAACAGTAAATCGTATTGTAGCAACCAACCCAGCGCTATCAGCATCGAGTCAAGAAAAAGCCAAACAAGCGTTACTTGATCCAACTGCGTTAAGCAGCAACTAAATTTAGACTTAAACTCAAATCATTCTTTTATAAAGCCAGTGATGATACTGGCTTTGTTGTTTTTAAATAAAAGCTTCTCTGTTTAAATTTATCATTCCATCATCTCGGTGCTTTATTTCCTCGATTTTTAATTCAATTTCTACTAAGCTTTGAATTCAATTTTATATGTTGGACGATCTAAAATGGCGGTGGGTGACGTAACAATGCCACAGATGCATGTGGTGAAGGGTGTAAAAATTGGCTCGGCAGAAGCATATGTTCGTTATCCCAGTCGACGTGATTTGGTGGTCTTTGAGTTTGCTGAAGGCACCAACGTTGCAGGCGTATTCACTCAAAATGCATTCTGTGCTGCACCGGTTCATGTCTCTAAAGCACATTTGGCTGAACTAAACCCTCGCTATTTAGTCATCAATACGGGCAATGCCAATGCAGGAACTGGTCCTTTAGGCATGCAAAACGCGCAAAAGACCTGTGCTGAATTTGCCAAAGTTGCACAAGTGAATGCTAATGAAGTTTTGCCATTCTCAACGGGTGTGATTGGTGAGCAATTGCCCATAGATCGTTTGATCTCAGGTTTAGCACCTGCATTTGAAAGCTTAACTGCGGATGCTTGGGTACAAGCCGCTTCAGGCATCATGACTACAGATACCTTGCCTAAAGGTGCATCTGAGCAATTTGAACTGGACGGTGTGGTGTATACCATGACTGG
>CAZOGM010000010.1:2243-4842 GCA_964579445.1 uncultured Acinetobacter sp. | reverse complement strand
TGATGAAGCGTTTGGCGCAGCTGATTGTACGTGATGGTGAAGGTGCAACCAAATTCATGACTATCGCAGTCGAAGGCGGCGCAGACACTCAAGAATGTTGTGATATTGCCTATAGTATTGCGCATTCGCCATTGGTGAAAACGGCATTTTTTGCATCCGATCCAAACTGGGGGCGTATTTTGGCTGCAATTGGTTATGCAGGTGTAAAAGATTTAAATGTTGAAAAAATTCAAGTCTGGTTAGATGATGTCCAAATCTGTAAAGATGGTGGTGCTGCAGCTGACTATACTGAAGAAGCGGGTGCCAAAGTAATGAACCAAGCTGAAATTACCATTCGTGTTGATTTAGGGCGCGGTCAGGCTAAAGATACAGTGTATACCTGCGACTTGTCGTATGACTATGTCAAGATCAACGCAGATTATCGCTCTTAATTCAAAAAGCCTCCATTGTGAGGCTTTTTTATTGTTTTTATTTTAACGATTGGTCAAAGCATGATGCCATACCAATTACAGCTTAATTGCTTGTGAATATAAGCACCAAGGAAAGAGAATTAAAGAATGAATGATGCAACTCATCTCATTACTAACAATGAAGCCAAAAATATTGTTCAAGCCCATTTGGCGCTTTTGGGGCAAACACGTCCGTCCAATTTAAGTCACGAAATCAAACAGCAAAAATTTGCTGAAATTCAAGCCGAATTAACAAAACAGAATGCGGTTTTGGTGGCGCATTATTACTGCGACCCTGAGGTACAAGAGCTTGCCGAGCTTACTGGTGGCTGCGTGTCAGATTCTTTAGAAATGGCACGCTTTGGGCGTGACCATGAGGCGACCACACTGGTGGTGGCGGGTGTGAAGTTCATGGGCGAAACATCAAAAATATTATCGCCCAACAAAAAAATTCTGATGCCTACTTTAGAGGCAACCTGCTCTTTAGACCTAGGTTGCCCAGTCGATGCGTTTAGTGCTTTTTGCGACGCACATCCTGATCATACTGTGGTGGTCTATGCAAACACTTCAGCAGCAGTCAAAGCACGCGCAGATTGGGTTGTTACATCGAGTTGTGCGGTTGAAATTATTGAGCACTTAGACAGTTTAGGTGAAAAAATTATTTGGGCACCCGATCAACATCTGGGACGTTATATTCAAAAGAAAACAGGTGCAGATATGCTGCTTTGGGACGGCTCATGCATTGTGCATGAGGAATTTCGAGTACGCGGTATTGAGCAAATGAAGGCTTTATATCCAAATGCAGCAGTTTTGGTCCATCCTGAGTCGCCTGAAGCCGTGATTGAGCTGGCAGATGCAGTCGGAAGTACCTCTCAGCTTATTAAGGCAGCACAAGAGCTTCCGCACGATACAATGATTGTGGCAACGGATCGCGGTATTTTTTATAAAATGCAGCAGGTGGTTCCGCATAAAACCCTGATTGAAGCACCGACTGCGGGAGAGGGTGCCACGTGTCGTTCATGTGCGCATTGCCCTTGGATGGCAATGAATGAATTGGATGGAATTTTGGATGTACTGCGTAAAGGCGATCAAGAAATATTCGTAGATACTGCATTGGCAGAGCGTGCCAAATTACCGCTTGATCGAATGTTAAACTTTAGTGCCACTTTAAAGCGATAAAATGGGTCAAAATGTTTGATAAATATACACTTGAGATGTTTTTTTAATTTTTTTTGAAGATAGGTGTTGACGTGTAACAACGTCACGCCTAGAATGCACACCGTACCGAACGATACATCTAACGATAAGTTGAACGGTACCAAAGCTGAGATGAATCGGAGCATGGCGCAGTTTGGTAGCGCACCTGGTTTGGGACCAGGGGGTCGTAGGTTCGAATCCTACTGCTCCGACCAATTCTTCAAGGCGAAGGTTTTCCAGTGGTATCAATATCATCGGTAATGCGCCTGTAGCTCAGTTGGATAGAGCATCCGCCTTCTAAGCGGATGGTCACAGGTTCGAATCCTGTCAGGCGCACCATCGGTAGCTTGATGTTAGAGAACCAAAATGTTGTAATGGTGGATGTAGCTCAGTTGGTAGAGCCCCGGATTGTGATTCCGGTTGTCGCGGGTTCGAATCCCGTCATTCACCCCACTACTTTTAGAGTAGAACATCGGAGCATGGCGCAGTTTGGTAGCGCACCTGGTTTGGGACCAGGGGGTCGTAGGTTCGAATCCTACTGCTCCGACCATTTAAGTTAAACAGCTTAAAATAGACAATCCGCTTAAAAGCGGTTTTTTTATGTCTGAAATTTAATATTGATAAAAAAATCTAATAAAAATCACGAAAGTTAAAGCCAAAAAAAGATCTCCAAGGAGACCTTTTTTTATATAAATTTTAAGGGCTAATAATGATCGCAACACGTCGATTTTCAGCGCGTGCTTCATCTGAGTCTTGTGTATTTAGTGGTTGAGACGAACCACGCCCAATGACTTGAATATTAGGGGCAGTAAATTGGTTGCTCATAAATACTTGTGCAACACTTTGTGCGCGTTTTTCAGACAAGGTTAAATTGTAATTTGGATCACCTATATTGTCGGTATGACCCACAATGCGGACTTTATTCAGCTTATATTTATGCAGTTGCGTTGCCA
>CAZOGM010000010.1:0-2143 GCA_964579445.1 uncultured Acinetobacter sp. | reverse complement strand
GTATGACCCACAATGCGGACTTTATTCAGCTTATATTTATGCAGTTGCGTTGCCAAACGATTAAGTTGAACTAAATTTTCATTGGAAATTTCAGATTGATCAAATTCAAACAGTAAGCGTTCAGGCAAGCCTAGACTCCAGCCTTCTTCAGTTAAAACAAAGCCTTGCTGTTTTAACATTTTCACTTGTTTATAATTCAGTGAGCCAAAACCCAAACAGCCTGATAATGCGAGACAAATGAATCCCACCAAAAAAAGTTTGATCTTGTTATTGAACATACAGCTATCCGCCCGCGTTAATTTTGATAAATAAACCAGTGATGTTTAAGGGTTTTTGCTTTATACATTGCTTGGTCCGCATGTGCAATAAAGTCTTCTGGGCTTTGCGCCTGTTTGGCGATCGCAATCCCGAGACTAAAACTAAAATGAATGTTTTGACCTTTGTAAATTAAAGGCTCATCGCAACACTTAATTAAGTTTTCAGCAATGGAGACTAGGCTCTCTGTTTGATGTACGGATTTTAAAATGATGGCAAATTCATCACCACTTAAGCGCGCAACAAAATCATTTTGACGTGTATTTTGTTTGAGTCGACTGGCCATTTCTTTTAAAACTTCATCACCCATCAAATGTCCATATTTATCATTAATAGCTTTAAAATTATTATTATCAATAAAAATCAGAGCAGTTTGATTGCGCGTCGATGGGTTATCGTAAGCATCACACAGCACTTGATAAAAATAATTTCGATTCGGAAGTTTAGTGAGGTCATCGTGTTGAACCTGATAGGTCAATTGTGAGTTTTCACTTTGTAAATGAGTATGCCAAGATTGAATCTCACCCAGGAGTTGATTAAACACGGTATTGAGGTGATCAAACTCTTTAATATTGTTTTTAGGGAAGCGTAGATTATAGGCTTTTTGGTTGCTGACCAATTGGGCGATTTGAATAATGGGTGAGATTGAACGCATAATGTGTTGATATGTCGCGCTAATTGACCACCAAAGTGCAAATAGCATAAACAACATACCCAAAAATAAAGCGCACAAGATTTTAATAATAAAAAACGTGATGTCTTTAGAACTTCCATAGAGCAGAACTTCGCCGACATTGCGATCATGATGTTTAACAGTCACCTTAATCGGTTCTTCAAAAAACAGTTGATCGAACATATTCTGTAGCACTGAATAGTGTTCTATGGTTTTGATGCTTTTCGCGATTTGTTGACCCTTTGAATTATTCACTTCAATTAGTCGTACCGAATGTTGCAAGGTATACTCATGAATAATAGAAGATAACGTAGTTTGATCTTGGAATACCAAAGCAGGTTGCACCCGTTCAGAAACCGTGCGACTGATCAGTTCTAAATTTTGTTTGGCATAAGATTTAACAGTAAAAATAGAAATTGACGTAAAGGTCAGTGTACAAATGAGAAAGGTAATGGCAAAAATCGTA
This sequence comes from uncultured Acinetobacter sp., assembly GCA_964579445.1. Taxonomy (GTDB): domain Bacteria; phylum Pseudomonadota; class Gammaproteobacteria; order Pseudomonadales; family Moraxellaceae; genus Acinetobacter. The sequence continues at coordinate 689 of CAZOGM010000010.1, read as the reverse complement.
AACTGTGATCTGCGAAAGAGTGACTGAAGTGAACTTAAACCGAAATATCTACTCATCATAGGTCTACTCCGAACTTTGCGCTAAGAGTAGGACGCGAGGGTCAATATGAATTTTGGCTTTAGCTAAACTGTCTAAGTTCACTTTAAATTGAGTGTTTCCAGTTTTAGCACTATATAAACAGAAAATACTTCCAATCTCACATTCATAATTGCTTTTACTAAAAGAGAGTAGTGAGCGATTAATGGAGCTTGCAATCAGCTTTTGTTCCATTAAAGGCGTGGTTTGGCTAAAAAAAACCGCATCACATTTTTTGGAACTTAAATCTTGCGCTTGAATCGCGCTCACTTGAAATCGGGTTTGCTGCTGTGTAAATGTTTTATTAAATAATTCTGATGCAGCGGGGTTATCTATAATGCACAGCTTAGGTGCTGAGTTATCCCATTTCACATAACTTAATATGGATAATGTCATCATATATATATTGTGGGTCGAATTGGCGTGCAAAAGACTGCAAAAACTGAGCAGTATCCCCAAACACAGTGATTTTTTAAAATTAAAAAATGCCATTTCGTTAAAATATATTCTAATTAATGTGAATTTGTTTATTCTAAACAATAATAACAAATATAAATAGCTTAAAAAATAACTCATTATTCAATAAAAAAGCGCATTTTGTACAGATAGCAACC
>CAZOGM010000009.1:17834-63728 GCA_964579445.1 uncultured Acinetobacter sp. | reverse complement strand
AAACCCGCACTAAGCGGGTTTATTTTTATTAACTAATTACATATTCGGATAATTGGGACCACCCGCACCCTCAGGCGTTACCCAAGTGATGTTCTGAGACGGATCTTTAATGTCACAGGTTTTACAGTGCACACAGTTCGCCGCGTTAATTTGAAAACGCTTCGAACCGTCATCATTTTCCATAATTTCATACACACCCGCAGGGCAGTAACGCTGCGCAGGTTCATCCCATTTTGGTAAATTCACATTGACTGGAATAGATGGATCATTAAGTTTTAAATGCGCGGGCTGATTTTCTTCATGTACCGTGTTTGAAACAAATACTGAAGATAAACGGTCAAAGGTTAGCTTATTGTCAGGCTTTGGATAATTTGGTTTAAAGGTTTCAACATCTTGGGTTTTTAAAGCCGCATGGTCACGGACTAAATCATGTAAGGTGAATGGCACTTTAAAGACATTTTGATCGATAAAGTTAAATGCACCACCCATCCATTGACCAAACTTATGCATCGCAGGGCCAAAGTTACGCGAGTTGTATAACTCTTCTTTGAGCCAGCTGCTGTTAAATTTGTCAGTGTAAGACGTTAATTCTTTAACGAAGAAGTCTTCACCTTCAGTTACACGAGCAACTGCGATATCACCACCTTTGTCATGACCTGCTGCAATGGCTTCAAATACTGCTTCACCTGCGAGCATGCCAGATTTCATGGCTGTATGAGAGCCTTTGATTTTGGCAAAGTTTAAGAAACCTGCATCATCACCGATTAAGCAACCCCCGGGGAACGTCAGTTTAGGCAGTGAGTTAAAACCACCTTTGGTGACTGCACGTGCGCCATACGAAATACGCTTACCACCTTCAAGGAATTGCTTGATCAGTGGATGGGTTTTCCAGCGCTGCATTTCCATAAAGGGATACATATGTGGATTGGTATAAGACAAATCCACAATCATACCTAAAGTGACTTGATTGTTTTCTGCATGGTAGAGCCACCAACCGCCAGAAGAACCTGTTTCAGACAGAGGCCAACCGGCACCATGCATCACAGTACCTGCTTTATGTTTAGCAGGATCAATTTCCCAAAGTTCTTTAATCCCAATACCGTAATGCTGTGGATCTGCATCTTGATCAAGATTGAACTGAGAAATGAGGCGTTTGCCTAAATGACCACGGCAACCTTCTGCGAAAATGGTGTATTTGGCATGCAGCTCATAACCAGGGGTAAAGTTATGTGTTGGTTCACCATCCTTACCAATCCCCATATCACCGGTTTGGATGCCTTTCACTGTGCCATCTGCATGATAGAGAATTTCAGATGCTGCAAAGCCTGGGAAGATTGATACTTCGAGTTCTTCAGCTTTAGTACCCAACCAACGAACCACGTTACCCAACGAGATGACATAGTTGCCATCGTTATGCATGGTTTTAGGCACCATCCAATGCGGTGCTTCTTGTGATTTGGTGTCTGAAAGTAAGAAGAAGGTTTTATCTTCTGTCACAGGGACGTTTAATGGCGCGCCATCTTCCTTCCAATTCGGAAAAAGTTCATTGATTGCACGTGGTTCAAGTACAGCACCAGATAGAATATGCGCACCGACTTCAGAGCCTTTTTCCACGACACATACGGACAAATCGTTTAGGTTATTTTCAATTGCAAGTTGACGAATTTTAATTGCAGCAGATAAACCCGCAGGGCCTGCACCTACAATTACAACGTCAAATTCCATCGATTCACGTTCGATGTGTTCCATAAAAGGACTCCTCATACAGTGTAGGGTGGCAACCGTTATGCGGTGCTGCCATGAGTGTTCTTAATTTGGGAGGTACAATTAGATATCGTACCTAAACTATATTTTGCGCTAGTATAGTTTTAATCCTTGATCAAGCCAATTGGCTGAGTCTCTTTATTTTTCGTCAGCAAGGCATAAACCATGGTAAAACAAAATAATTCTACATCAGCACATTTAAATACCGTTGTACCTGATGATAAAAACTTAAACAACATCGAACAGTACCTAAAAGATGCACAGCCCGGTCACAAAAGGTCAATCCCTCCGTTGGAGCAGTGGCATCCAAAACATTGTGGAAAAATGGATTTAACCATCAAAGCCAATGGAGAATGGTGGCACGAAGGTCAATTGATTAAACGACAACGCATGATTGATTTATTTTCATCGGTACTGTGGAAAGAGCAAAATAAATTTTACTTAAAAACCCCAGTAGAGCAAATTGAAATAGAGGTGGAAGACGAACCTTTGCTGGTGAATCGAGTTGATCAAGTTGAGCTAGAGGGTATTGCTTATATTCAACTGACGACTACAAATGATGATGTTGTAATTGTCGATGAAAACCATCCTATTTTTATGCGTGAATACCAAGGCGAGTTCAGACCTTATGTTCATGTTAGATTTGGCATGAACGCACTCATTCAACGCGCGGCATTTTTCCATTTGATTGAGATGGGCAAGTTGTCTGAAAATGCACAGGGAGATTCAATTTTAGTGTTAAAAAGTGGAAATTTTAACTTGCAATTAGGGACTTGAGGTTTAAGCTTTGGTTATCGAGTTCAACTCACGAAGACTTAGCCGAGATGTCTGCCATTTTACCGCTTTTTCCTTTATCAAATCCCATGCCCCACGCTGTGCAAGATGCACCGATTGGTATTTTTGATTCTGGAATTGGTGGCTTATCAGTTGCCTTGGAGATTGCACGCTATTTACCCAATGAGCGTATTGTTTATTATGCTGATACCGCACATGTGCCTTATGGCCCACGTCCAGATCATGAAATTCGTGAACTCACGGCGCAGGCGATTGAGTGGTTGTACCGTAAAGGCTGTAAAGCTGCGGTCGTGGCATGTAATACAGCTTCAGCCTTTAGTTTAGATTATTTGCGTGAGCACTATGGTGAGCATTTTCCAATTGTGGGTTTGGTTCCTGCGTTAAAACCAGCCGTTTTGCAGACCGAATCCAAAGTCGTGGCAGTGCTTGCCACCCCAGCCACTTTTCGTGGTCAATTGATGAAAGACGTGATTCAACATTTTGCTGAGCCGATGGGCATTAAAGTGATTGCGGTGACTTGTCTCGAGCTAGTGCCTTTTGTAGAAGCAGGATTACAAAATAGTGAAGCGTGCAAAACGATGTTGAAAGCTATTTTAGATCCAGTAGTTGCCCAGTCAGCCGATTATCTGGTTTTAGGTTGTACGCATTATCCATTTTTAAAACAATCCCTTGAGCAGCTTTACAAGAATCAATTAAGGTTGGTCGATTCAGGTTTAGCGGTTGCGCGGCAAACTTCCAGAATTTTAATTAAACATAAACTATTAGCCGAAATGAAATTTGAGCATCCGTTTCAGCTGGAATGTGTGTGCAGTGGGCAAAATGCTGAGGAATTAAAACCAATTATCAAATGCTTAATTGATGCTGAAATCTCTTGGTCAGTTAAAAATGTAGTTGATAATCTGTGCTAATTCGTTCAGCATACGTATGGAATCAGAATAAAGAACATAGAGTAAGTCAAACTTTATTGAATAGAGTATGTGTAGATAAAGTTATGTAAAGGAACGGGTTTAGCTATGCTTGACAAGCGTTACCAAGTTTTTATCACAACTTCTGGTAAAGAGATGCAACCTGAACGTATGGTTGTCTCTCAAACTTTAATCGGAATGGGCTATTTTTCTTGGGGCTTAGAGCAAAGGACGCCTTTAAGTACTGCTTTTGCACGACGTCAAATAGATGATTGTGACTATGTTCTTTTGCTTTTAGGTAGCCAATACGGCGAACAATCAGTTTCGGGGGTAAGTTATATGCACCTCGAATATATTTACGCTGTGACCAAGCAAAAACCGATTATTGTATTGATGCATGACAATCCAGAGTCTCGCGACCCGTCGCTTCAAGAAACTAAACTCGAATTAAGAAATCGCTTTTACGAATTTAGACAGCAGCTTCAAAAAGAAGTGGAACAAGTCATTAGCTTTAAAACCTTACGTGAATTAGAACTGGCTGTACGCTCGTATATGCCACAAATGTTGGAGCGCTATCCTGTCGTGGGTTGGGTACGCCCGCAAAGTATTCAAAGTCTACAAGATGAAATTGATCGTTTAAAATCAAAATTAACTCAAGCCAGTTTGGGGCAGGCCAAGGTTGAAGCTGACCCATTCTTGTCACTGCCACGTGTGACAATAAATGATACTTTTAGTTTTGATTATCGAGTACATGCCTATCAAGATGGGAATTTTAAAGAATTAACCCCAATTCGAGAGATGACTTGGGCTGAAATTCTCAAAATTTTATTCACTGAATTTGAACAGGCTTCACCTGAAGAATATTTTTCGAAGGTACTCAATAAGTATCTTAATGATACAGGTCTGGTCGATGCGCAAAAGCAAATGCCACGTGCGCATGCAGTTTCTCGCTCACAAATTAATGTACGTTCATTACACATCATCAAACAGCAAATGCGTCAAAATGATTGGATCGTGCCAGTAGGACGAGATGACCGTCAGCGCTTACTGTGGAAAGTCACAGACAAATCCTCAACTGCTATTCGTGGCGCTACCCTGTTTGATCGTCATTCTAAAATGATTTAAATCCTTATAATTTAAAACAGTGTTTGATTCAAATTCTGCTAAAGTAATTCAAGTTTAAATATTGAATCATGATGTGGGAAAAATGGCTGAATTGAAACCGAAAGTGACCGTTATTGTTGCAAATCTTGGGACACCAGATGCGCCCACGGTTCCCGCAGTTCGCGCTTTTTTAAAACAATTTTTATCAGATCAACGTGTGATTGAGATTCCTCCCTTCTTATGGCAAATTATACTTCATTGCTTCGTTCTTCCATTTCGCCCGAAGTATGTATCGAAAGCCTATGCTGAAGTGTGGAATACAGATTCTCCCATGCGTGAGATTCTATTTCAGCAAGTAGATCTGATTCAGAAAAAATTACAGCCTTATCAGTCAGATTTTGAACTGAACATCGTGCCTGCCATGACTTATGGTCATCCAGGGATTCAATCGGTGCTTGAAAAGCTGACACAGAATCCACAAGATCATGTGGTACTGATCCCGCTGTTTCCTCAATATTCTGCGACCTCGACTGCACCTTTATATGATGCTGTTTCCAAGTGGGTGCTTAAACAACGTAATTTGCCGGGTTTAACTATTCAGCGCGACTATTATCAGCATCCGCAATTTATTCAAGCGCTGGCACAAAGTGTTTTAGGTTATCAGGCAGTGCATGGCAAAGCAGAAAAACTGCTAATGTCTTTTCATGGTATACCGCAGCCTTATGCAGATAAAGGCGATCCATATGCAGATCGTTGTCGTGCTACGGCGCAAAAGGTTGCTCAGGCTTTAGGTCTTGCAGATGATGAATGGGCCATTAGTTTCCAGTCTCGCTTTGGTAAACAAGAATGGATTAAACCTTATACAGATGTGTTATTAACCCAATGGGGCAGTGAGGGGGTAAAATCTGTTCAAGTAATGAGTCCTGCCTTTTCAGCGGATTGTTTGGAAACGCTTGAAGAGTTGGCTGTAGAAAATGCAGAAACATTTAAGAATGCCGGCGGTCAAGACTATGCTTATATTCCTGCTTTGAATACGGATACATTGCATATTCAATTGTTGACTGAATTGATTCAAGTTCAACTTGATGCTTTAAAATTTACACTTCAATCAGCTCAGCACTAAGGTATTTATTATGCTTCAAGTTAAAATTGTACCTGTTACCGCCTTTGCACAAAATTGCTCAATTGTTTGGGATAGTGAAACCAAAGACGCGGTATTAATTGATGCTGGCGGTGAGCCTGAAAAATTAAAACAGCACATTGAAGAACTGGATTTAAATGTAAAGGCTCTTTGGTTAACGCATGGACACTTAGATCATGCCGGTGCTGTGGGGGCTTTGGCAAAAGAATGGAATGTGCCTGTGATCGGACCACATAAGGAAGATGCTTTCTGGCTCGACATGATCCAAGAGGTCTCAGCGCGTTATGGTTTTCCGATACCCGAACCCGTTATAGTTAATCAATGGTTAGAAGGTGGGGAAATCTTAAGCTTGGGAAGTGAGCAGTTTGAAGTTCGTTTTGCACCCGGACATACGCCAGGACATGTCATGTTCTACAATCAAAGTTACGGCTTGCTTTGGACAGGAGATGTGCTGTTTAAAGGTTCAATAGGTCGTACTGATTTTCCAAAGGGTAATCATCAACAGCTCCTCGAATCTATTCAAAGAGAATGCTTTACTCTACCAAATGAAACTCAGTTTATTTCTGGTCATGGGCCGATAAGTACCATTGGTCATGAAAAGCAATTTAATCCTTTTGTTGCCAGTAGAGCGGGTTAGATTTAAAAATCTATGCAATTAATCTATAAACGGGTTTAGTAAAAGTTCTCGCATTTCAAGTCGAGACAATAAACCCGCGAGGGCAAATAAAACAGCAATAAGCATCAGTGAAAGATCAGTTGCATAAACCCCTAATCCTACAAAACATATACTTAATAAGAAAAAAATAGCAGTGATTGAGAAAAGCGCTGTATAAGAGAACATAATCATTATTCTTTATTTTAATGTGACAAGAATCACATTATCATAGTATTAATAAAAATTAATCACTATTTTTTTTGTTATTTATAACAATTTGTGAATTATAGGGGTAGCTTTTAATTTAAATATTGAATCATCCATTGAAAATACATGACTAATTACGAAAAGGATTTTGTAATTGCTGTTTGTTTTCCAGTCCAATGAGGACTGCACAAATTGCAAATAAAATCGCTATACTAACAAGTAAGGTATCTACGTTTGATATACCCAGCACAATAAAAACAAGACTCAATGCAATAAAGCCAAAAAACAGCAGATGGAACAGAATATTCATTAATTTACACATTATTAGCCGAAACATTTAAGCCATTATGGTGAAAATTAATGGTGGAATGATGTCAAATTTGTGTATCTGGATTGCCTTAAATAGTATTTTTGTAAATTGTTTTACAAAGAGTTACTCAAGGTTGTTCCGGAAACTCGTTCTCATAAGGCGAGTCTTCGGTGGGCAAGCTATATTCGTCGCTTGCCCAAGCGCCCAAGTCAATCAGTTTGCAGCGCTCTGAACAGAACGGTCGAAAGGCATTATCAGTCCAAGTACTTGGAAGACCACATCGTGGACAAGGGAAATCTTCTGGCATTGTAAAATCCAACTTTAAGCAGAGAACAAAATAGGCAAACGGATCTAGAGTTGCTAGACTTGTGCCGATTTTCTTAGTTTGATCTGATTATGCCGATTCGTCAATTTCAAGCGCAGCGTATGCATGCTCCTCGTGATTTCAAAAAAATAAACAATACGCCTATTTGTGTTGAAATCGGTGCTGGAAAAGGTAAGCACGCGCTGTTATTTAGTGCCCAAAATCCGCATGCTCAATTGATTGCGATTGAGCGTACGCGTGAAAAGTTTTTAGCCATGCATAAACAGCATCAAATTGAAGGTCAACCGAATTTAACACCTATGCATGCGGATGCATTGCCTTGGGTGGTTCATGCACTTTACCCGAAGCAAGTCCAACAGTTTTTTATTCTTTATCCAAACCCTGAGCCACATAATCCTGCTCAGCGCTGGTTGAATATGCCTTTTTTTGAGTTCTTAATCTCTCGACTTCAAATTGATGGCACAGTGACTTTGGCCAGTAATATTCCGGCTTATATTGATGAAGCAGAGCAGCAGTTGATCCATGTTTGGAAGCTACCTTATGACAAGCAAGTCATTGCTGCTGATTCTGCACGTACACATTTTGAAGTGAAATATTTAGAGCGTGGTGAGCTGTGTCAGCAATTGGTGATTCGTAAACCGGAAGGCTATATCACTCGCTTTGATGAATTTTTGCCTCTACAAGGTATCAATGTAGCAGTTCAAGTTGAAACAGAATCAAGAAATGAAAAATAGCGATATTTCGATTACAAGTCGACATCGTGTTGCGATTATTGGGGCAGGACCAGCAGGTCTAATGGCCGCTGAGGTACTATGTGCTCAGAATATTGAAGTACATGTCTTTGAGCAAAAGCCCTCAGCTGCACGCAAATTTTTGATGGCAGGTAAGACGGGTTTGAACATTTCACATGCTGAAGATCTTCACACCTTTATTGCCCGTTATGATCAAAGTGAATGGCTTGAACCGTGGATTCGAAAGTGGGATGCGAGTTGGATCAAAGCATGGATGCACGATTTAGGCATCGAGTCCTATATAGGGACTTCAGGTCGCATTTTTCCCGTTGAGATGAAAGCGGCACCTTTACTTCGTGCTTGGTTAAAGCGCTTGCTCGAACATCAAGTTCAGTTTCATTATCGTCATCAAGTGCTGAGTCTGGATGGCAATGACTTACAGATTGAAAATTTAAGCTCTAGCGAGATTAAGATAACTCCTTTTGATGCGATTATACTGGCATGCGGGGCGGTGTCTTGGTCAAAGCTTGGAAGTGACGGCCGTTGGCAACAGTGGCTCAATCCATATGCAATCGAGCCTTTTCAAGCAAGTAATGTTGGCGTTGAGCATACTTGGTCTAAGTTTATGCAGCCACTGTTTGGTGAGCCGCTGAAACGAGTAGAGGCTTGGGTGAACGGTGAGCCAAAATCATCGGGTGATATCGTTATTAGCCACTATGGTCTAGAAAGTGGACTGATCTATAAACAAGGACGCGCTTTAAGAACACTGCTAAAACAGCAAAAGCCGATGCAATTATATTTGGACTTACTGCCTGATATTGGTGTTGAGCATTTGGCTGAAAAACTCAAACCTTCAAAAAAACAAAGTCTGAGTAATATTTGGCGTAAAGCAGGTTTAGATCATGCTAAGGCCAGTTTAGTTCGTGAAATTGTGGATAAAGCCGTGTGGAATGATGCGCAAGCTTTGGCGAAAAGCATTAAAAATTTATGTATCGATTTAAAGGGTTTTCGACCAATAGACGAGGCCATTAGCTGTGCCGGTGGGATTAAGAAAGAGGCTTTAACTGAAAATTTACAGCTTAAAGCAAATCCCGTTATCTTTTGTTGTGGTGAAATGTTGGACTGGGATGCGCCGACAGGAGGTTATTTGCTGACGGCGTGTTTTGCCACGGGTCGTGCTGCGGGTGAAGGTGTTCAGCAATACCTCATAAATAAACCAACTTTTGAAAAGTGAAAAGGTTTGAATGTAATGTCTATCTAGATGGTTAGCAGTTGAATTTGATTTAGAGAATACCATTCGATCTGCTGATCTTTTCTTAGTTGAAGGTGTTGGACATAAATGGTGATATTGCAGAAGTGATGCATTGCCTTTGTTGAGAATGCTTAAAACGATCTATAGTGATCTACATCGCCAATTCTCTTGTGAAAATCAGCGAATTAAAATTCGTCCAAAGCTAATAGTAACTTAAAAAATTAATTTTCCTTGCTTGCTCAGCACTGCTTTTGTGATGAGTGAGAATTTCGAATGCTGTAAAAGGGATCTAAATGATCCCTTTTTATTGATAAGCATTGCTCAATTTTATTTTGCAGTTAAAGCAGTGCCTTCGAACTCAATACCATCCCAGCCATGAATCATAAATTGACGGATATTCTGATGATCAGTTGCATCTGGTGTATCAAGCACAGCGCGATAATGTTCTGCAAATAGACTTAAAGTATCAGCTTGGTTTAAACCATTTAACTGTGCGAATGAAAAGACTTTAGCACTGCCTTGATTTTCAGTCGCAGCATTGGCTTGTTGTCCATTTTTAAAAGCAGTGGGCTGATGTTCAAAACGAGCCTCTATAAATGAGATGACATCTGAGAATGTTGCTTCACCTGATTTTAGTTTTGCCAATAATTCTTGCGCCATGAGCGTGATCCTGTCATCGAAATTGGCTCCATCTTAACCAAAAAAATGACTGATCCAAAGACTCTTTTGATCAGCTCGCTCATTTAAATTGACAAAAATGAATCAAAAACATTTAAAGTCTAAATTCTTTATATCGATTGAAATTGAAGTATCTTTATGCAATGGCTTTTTGTGGCATGTGGTGGTGCAATAGGGGCTTGCCTCAGATATGGTATGAGTTTATGGTTTGCTCAGCCTCATCAAGTTTTTCCATGGATAACCTGGTCGATCAACTTGCTGGGTTGTTTACTAGCAGGAATTTTTTTCGCTTATAGCTTAAAATACCCAGTACTCCAGCAGGAAGCACGACTGTTTTTAATGGTGGGCATTTTAGGCGGGTTCACTACATTTTCAAGCTTTGGGCTAGAAACTTTTCAGTTGATTCGCGCCGAGCAATTTGCTTTAGCGCTACTTTATGCAATTTCAAGTTTAATGGTAGGGGTTGTGCTGTTAATTATCGGTTTTTACATCACCCAGTATTTACTCGATTTAAAATAACCAAAAAATCTAAGCTTAAGTGAAATTTGAACTTCACATTAGACCTGAAAACTTCAATTTTAAAATGAGTTGAATCGTGAACCCTGTTCATTATAAAACTAGAAAAAGTGTTCAATCACGAACAACAGTGTAAACCCTCACTCAAGGTTATTGATTTCAAACTTAAGCAACCTAATCTATTTAAAACAAATCAAGCAGTTTGGCTTAAAGATTTTATTTAAGTCAAAGAAGGCACTAATTCTTCAAACAAATCATTTAAATTATCATCCACTTTCAGATGAATGAGATTCCAGTAATGTCCGGAAATGGTGCGATTGACCATCAGCGTATCGGGTGAGGGTTTAAAGGTGTCCCAATATTTAAGCGATTTTTTGACCAAAATAACGCCGTCATGATGTGCAGAATTTTCAGCGAAATCATATTGTGTAGTCAAGGGACGCAGTAAAACATCTAGCCATTTTTCATAGAGCTCTTCTGGGAATTTGCCTTTTTCAGCCAGCGCATCAAGTTCCAATAAATGTTGCTCAATGACGGGAATATCATGCTGACGACCTGCGCGAACCAGTGATTTAAAACGTTCAACCAAATCTGTAGATAAGGTTTTTACCCCCCCAAAGTCATAAATGATCACGCTACCATCGGTTCTAAATGCAAAATTTCCGGGATGTGGATCGCAGTGAAAGCGTTTTAGGAAGAACATTTGTTGCCCTAATGCGCGAACTAAGCGCCGCCCCATGGCGTTTCGAGTGGCAACATCCCATGTACTTGCAGTTTCTATACTTTCACCTTTTTCGAGGCTCAATGTCAGTACACGGCGACTCGAATAATCTGGAAACACCTGAGGAATAATAATCTGAGCATCTAATTTTTGATGAAAAGTGCGGAACACATCTAAATTTTGAGCTTCTATTTCGTAGTTTAATTCTTCATGCAGGCTGTCTTGAATTTCTGCAAAAATTCGATCTTGTAATTTTTTATCAACTTTCAATACACCCATTAAACGCAGTGCCAAACGAACCTGTTTTAAATCACTTTCACATGCTTCATCGACACCCGGATATTGGACTTTAACCACCACTTCTTGACCATCATGCAGAATGGCTTTATGCACTTGGCCGATGGATGCAGCTGCGAAAGGTTGTTCATCAAAATGCTGAAAAATTTGAGCGAGCGGTTTACCAAGTTCTTTTTCAACCTGTTTTTTGATATCAGCAAACGGCATAGGCGGAGCTTGACGCTGCAATTTGGCAATGGCTTTTGCCACTTCTGGCGGGAAAATGTCTTTATATTGTGAAGCGATTTGCCCAACTTTCATGACGGCACCTTTCATTTCCCCTAAGGTGTCCGCGATTTGTAAACCAATGTCTTGGAACATTTTACTACGTGATTCATTTTTTTGATCTTCATCCGCATTAAAATTGCGAATAGAATTTGAAACGGTTTTAGTCGCAATGCTTGCAGTCATGCCTGCGAGTTTCATGAAACGACGGCCGGGAGAGCTCGCATTTTTTGACATTAGGAATGATCCTCAGACTTATACTTAGATTTCTATTTTGATCATAGGCGACTCTGCTCTAAATGCCTACTTTAAATTGTTAAGCATCTGTTTATTTTATAATCCATATTCTGAAAATAAAAGCATGTCATTTTGCTTCAGAATGACATGCATATCGTCATTTTAAGGCTTGGATGAATGTGGGCGATTAAATTTAATCTCTAACTTGCGATTATTACTGTGTAATCGCAGCAGCAGAAGTACACACGCCACCGTTAAACCCACAATGAGACCAATCCAAACACCTGCTGCGCCGATGTCCGTATAACGCGCGAGATATAAACCGACAGGAAATGCGATTATCCAATAGGCGAGCATGGTGATCCACATAGGTCCTTGAGTATCTTGCATTCCGCGCAAACAACCTGCTGCGCTAATTTGCCATGCATCCATAATCTGGTATGCCATCGCAAATAACAGTAAATAGATCGCGACTTTCGCCACTCCCAGATCTGTGCTGTAAATAGCGACAATTTCAGGTCGGAAAAACCAGATCAAAGCCATGGTGGCAAATGCAAACACTGTACCTGAGATTAAACCTAAAAATTGTACTCGGCGCATAGCGACCAAGTTTTGTTGCCCATAATACAAACCAATTCGAATGGTTAAAGCAATCGCCAGTGACATCGGAATCATAAACAACTGAGACGTTACCGACATGGCAATCTGGTGGGCAGCTACCGTGGTTTCACCGAGCGGGCTAATTACAATCGCAGCGGTGCTAAAAATACTGACCTCAAAAAAAATGGCTAGACCAATGGGTAAGCCCAATACCAAGATTCGCTTAATCCAGTAGCCATCTAATGCTTCCCACTGAGTGAAAATTTGCGTTTTTTGATATGAGCGACTTTTATAAATGTAGCCAGCTAAAGTAAACAGCATAAGCCATTGTAAAATGGCAGTTGCAAAGCCACAGCCAGCACTGCCCAGCTCTGGAATAGGTCCCCAGCCATACATAAAAATAATATTTAAAGGAATAAGTGCCAACAAAGATAACAGGCTAATGACGGTCACAGGTCTTGGATAACCCAAGGCTTCAGAATAACCCCTCAAAGCTGCATACATGGTCACAGCGGGCATCCCAAAACCAATCGAGTGTAAAAATAAACTGGCTTTGGGGATCAAGTTTTCAGGCACGCCAAATAATGGCAATAACGCAGGCATAAATTGTAAAATCACACCCGCAATTATCCCTAAAATCAGTGCGACCCATAAAGATTGGCGGGCAATGATGGCAATTTTTTCAGGAGTTCTGGCGCCATTGGCTTCAGCGACCAACGGCGTGGTTGCAATCATGATGCCACTAAACAGCAGCATAATCGGCATCCATAAACCGACACCAACGGCAATGGCTGCCAAATCAATAGCAGACATATGGCCTGCCATGATGGTGTCAACCAGTCCTAAGCCTGCTTGAGAAAATTGTGTGATCAAAATCGGAATCATCAAATGAAAAAGATGTTTTAATTCAAAGCGGGTACTCACGATTGTTGACACAAAAAATACTCATTTTAATAAGAAGAGAAAGCTAAACATTAACGTTGCAAGGTCAGCATCACACCAACGAAAATAATGATACCGCCCAAAAGGCGTTGCCAGTTCACGGGTGTTTTTTCAGTGCCGAGTAATCCAAATTGATCCACGATCATCGACATCACAATTTGACCAAAAACAATTAAACCAGACAAGGTCAAAAAACCAATTTTCGGAGCAGCATAAATACTGATACTAATGGCATACACGCCAAGCACTCCACCTAGCCATAAATGCCATGGGATTTGACCTAAGCTGCTGAGGTTCGGTTTGGGGCTAGATTGCAACATGACCATCAGTCCAAGCAGGATTGTACCAGTTAAAAATGATAAAAATGCAGCTTGAATAGGGGAATGAAGATATTCTCTGAGTTGGGTGTTAATCGCGGTTTGAAAGGTCATCGCAATGCCAATACCGAAGACCAGCGGTAGAAAGATAAGTAAATGACTGGATATTTTCATCATAAATTTTATTCACTTATTGTCTTAAAATCAGTCTAAAGCAAATTAAATACAATTACGCAGAGTTATGATGTAGACATGTTAAAATGCGTTTTTTAAGTGTTTGAGCTTGTTCCTTGGCTGATTTAAATCCTGCAAATGTCCCAATGTCTTTATATATTCATATGCCTTGGTGTGTGCGTAAATGTCCGTATTGTGACTTCAATTCACATGCTGTGCCCAACGGTGCATTGTCTTTAGATTTAGAGCAGGAATATTTAAAAGCCTTGGTTGAAGACTTTAAAACCCAAATCGATTTTGCCCAAGGTCGAAAAGTACATAGTGTATTTATTGGTGGGGGAACGCCGTCATTGATTTCTGCACAAGGGTATCAAGGCTTGTTTGAACAACTACGTGCAATTATTCCTTTTGAAGATGGTTGTGAAATTACTTTAGAAGCCAATCCTGGCACGGTAGAACATGACCCATTTGCTGGGTATTTAAACGCAGGCATCAATCGTTTATCTCTAGGCGTACAGAGTTTTAATACGGAGCATTTAAAGAAACTTGGCCGCATTCATTCTAACGAAGATGCCATTTCTGCAATTGGCTTGGCGCGCGAAGCAGGCTTTGAGCGTATTAATGTCGATTTGATGCACGGCTTGCCCGAACAGACTTTAGAGCAAGCACTGTTAGATTTAAAATTGGCGGTGGAAAATGGTGCAACCCATATTTCTTGGTATCAGTTGACCATTGAACCCAATACGGTCTTTTTTAGAACGCAGCCTGTCTTACCTGTGGATGAGGTGTTAGAAGACATACAAGAACAAGGTGAATCCTATTTGAAGGCGCAAGGTTTTATTAATTATGAAGTATCTGCATGGCGTAAAGAATTGCCCTCCCAGCATAATTTGAATTATTGGCAATTTGGTGATTATTTAGCGATTGGCGCTGGTGCACATGGCAAAGTGAGCATGAGTGATGGTGTATACCGCTTTCAAAAAACTCGCTTGCCCAAAGATTATTTAGCTAAAGTGCCTGCTGAGAACCTACAGTTTAAGAAAATTGAAGCTGCCGACATGCCGTTTGAATTTATGATGAATGTGTTACGTCTGAATGAGGGTGTAGATTCAAGTCTGTATGCTGAACGTACAGTACAGGATCTCTCTGATCTAAATCCAGTTTTAAGCTCACTTCGGCAAAGACAGTTGATGGTGGATGATCAAAACCGTTTGGCTTGCACTGAGCAAGGACATATATTCCTCAATTCAGTGCTAGAAGCGTTTTTGTAAAACTCTTCCTGTTATTTTTATGATTTTTGCTATGATGACTGAGAAAATAATAAATAAGAGTGATATCACACATGCAAAAGACAATGAAAACAATCTTAATGACCTCATTATTCTCCTTGGTGGGAATGACAGCGGCTCATGCCAAAAGCAATGTACCTCAGTTCAGTGATTACCCAGTTAAACCCTATATAGGCACAACTGCGCAATTAGATATGACCGATGAAAGTGCCCGAATGTTCCGTACTCGACTACGTAATGCTTTAAAAGAGAAGTCTAATTTCGCAGGTGAATATGTCATCACGATGTGGGGTTGTGGTGCGAGTTGCCGTAGTTATGCATTTATCAATAAACGTACAGGAAAATTATTAGAGGGTGGTTTCGGTGGTGAGGGAAGTCAGGAAGATGTCATTGATTCACGCGCAAACAGCCGATTATTGGTGACGCAAGAAGAAAATATGGATCAAAATTATGAGGTAGAAAGTTTAACGCTACGTTTTTATGAGTTTCAGCAAGGAAAATTTAAGCTGCTCAAAACAGTAAAAGCGCCGGCACCGAAAGCAGAATACTAACAAAACAATTAAAATGAATATGCCAAATAAACAGCGCTAAACCGTAGCGCTTTTTTGTAAATGTAAAATTGGATAAGCTTTGCCTTGACCATCCAGTTCAGATCTTGAAATGATTTTAAAACCAAGTTTTTGATAAAAACCTACAGCTTGTGTGTTTTTTTCATTGACGTCTACTTTTTCAATATTGAGCTTGTTCATCGCAAACAGCGTTAAGGCTTTACCAATTCCTTGACCTCTAAAGGCGGGTTCAATAAATAACATTTCAATATTGTCTGAGCTTGTACCCATAAAACCGACAATTTGTCCGTCTTTAACATATTTATATAGCGATACATGCTTGAAATATTCATTCAAGATTAATGGTTTTAATTCATTAATTTCAGCTTCAGGTAGAAAAACATGTGTTGCTCTGACAGAGCGCTCCCATATTTCAATGAGAACAGCAAAGTCTTCTTCGGTGGAAGTCTGTAACATAGGTCAGCCAATCTTATACTTCAATTAAAAAAAGATCGCTGAAGCGATCTTTTTTTTAAGCGATTATTCTAACAATTAGTAATCAAAACTAAAATGTTCTGCATCCAGTGACATCATGGTTTTAGACGGATTGACCATCGATTCAGCATGACCTTGAGTACGTGGTAACAAGCGTTCAAAGTAGAAATCTGCCACTTTAATTTTAGCTTTATAAAACTCAGGGGTTTCTGCGCCATCACCACTTGCAAGTTTTGCAGAAGCAACTGCTGCTTGTTGTGCCCAGTAGTACGCCATCATCACATAACCTGAGAACATCAGGAAATCGACAGAAGCTGAAGATACAATATCGCGGTCTTTACGTGCAGCCAGCATAATACGAACAGTCAAAGCATTCCACTGTGCACAGACTTTGGTTAAGTCCCAAGCAAAACGACGCATGTATTTATTGCGAGCATGCTGACCACAGAATTTTAAAATTTCCGCTGTATAGTCACGAACCACTTTTCCTTTGGAAGAAAGCAAGACTTTACGACCAATAAGATCCAGTGCTTGAACACCCGTTGTGCCTTCGTATAAAGTCGAGATACGTGCATCGCGAACAATTTGTTCCATGCCATGTTCTTTAATATAACCATGACCACCGAAGACTTGCATACCGTGATTGGCTGCTTCTAGACCCAATTCAGTTAAGAAACCTTTTAGAATAGGGGTGTAAAAACCCAGTTTGTCATCGTATTCATCAAATTTGGCTTGATCACCTTGGGTGAGTGCATCGGTCATCTTATCTGCCAACTGTGCCGCATGATAAATCATAGAACGACCGCCTTCAGCGATAGCTTTTTGCGTTAACAACATGCGACGAACATCGGCATGGTGAATAATAGCATCTGCTACTTTTTCAGGATCTTTTTTGCCAGAAAGTGCACGCATAGACATACGTTCTTTGGCATAAGGTAGTGCACCTTGAAATGCCAGCTCAGCATGGGCTAAGCCTTGAACAGCCGTACCAATACGTGCAGTATTCATAAAGGTAAACATCGCGTGTAAACCTTTATTTTTCTCACCAATTAAGTAACCGATTGCTCCATCAAAGTTTAATACCGCGGTTGCAGACGCACGAATTCCCATTTTGTGTTCAATTGAACCACAGGTCACAGGGTTGCGTTCGCCTATCATACCTTCAGCTGTAGGCAGGAATTTAGGCACAATAAACAGTGAAATACCTTTGGTGCCTGCAGGAGCATCGGGTAGGCGCGCAAGCACAATATGAATAATATTTTCAGTGAGATCATGCTCACCAGCCGAGATAAAGATCTTGGTCCCAGTGATTTTATAAGTGCCTTCAGCAGTTGGTTCTGCTTTTGTTTTCACTTGACCTAAGTCAGTACCACACTGTGGTTCAGTCAAGCACATGGTACCTGCCCACGTCCCTGCAGTGAGGTGTGGCATGTAAATGTTTTTTTGCTCTTCAGTACCAAACTGCAGAATGGTGTTCATACAACCCATGCTTAAACCTGGATACATGGTAAATGACCAGTTTGCTGTACCCATCATTTCAGATTTAATTAGATTTAATGACATTGGTAGCGCTTGACCACCAAATTCTTCAGGATAAGACAGACCTTGCCAGCCACCTTGAACAAATTGGTCATACGCTTCTTTAAAGCCTTTCGGTGTTTTTACTTCACCATTGTCAAAATGACAGCCTTCTTCATCGCCACTTTGGTTTAAAGGAGACAAAATATTTTCACAAAAATCTGCTGCACCATCAATGATCATGTCAATGGTATCTGAATCAGCAGCTTCGCCGTTGCTTAGGGTTTTGTAGTGCGCTGGATAGTCAAAAACTTCATTCATTAAGAAGCGAATATCACGTACGGGCGCTTTATATGCAGGCATTTAACTGTTCCTAATCTGGAAATATTAAAATAAATTCAATCTATATGATGAGTATGAGCCGAATTGCTAAAAAAA
Source organism: uncultured Acinetobacter sp. (assembly GCA_964579445.1). GTDB lineage: Bacteria > Pseudomonadota > Gammaproteobacteria > Pseudomonadales > Moraxellaceae > Acinetobacter. Next base: position 45,505 of record CAZOGM010000009.1, on the reverse strand, counting down.
CATTGATGGCTTCGACTTGGAGAAATGTCAGAAAAGCGAATTGGTAGATTAAATCATCTATTAAAAGAACGAATTTTGTTAGAATTATTCAATGAAGATTCTGTCTTCATTATTCTTAAATAAACTATAAATAATCTAGGTTTTAAAAATATTATGCGTTTGAAATATTTATCACTTTGTCTTTTTGGGTTGAGTCTAAGCGGTTGTGCTCAACATGTCACAAAATCCAATCCCATTGATCAAAATCAAAATATGGCACAGCGTGCAATTCAAGGCATTAATGCCATTTATGCGTATCCTAGCTTTGATTTCCGCGGAGGGCTTAAATTAGAGATTGAACATAATCCGATTCAAATGCAAAAAAATGTTAAAAAAACGCTTCAACCCGTAGATCGCGCTTTAGAACAAAAATTAAACCAGTATTTAAAACAACAGAATATTCAGTTGAGTACGTCTCAGAAACAAACCGTATTACAACAGGCTTCAAAAAAAGACAACGATTCACTCAATGAGGTCTTTGGCAAAGGGGCAGGCTATTTTGAAAGTATCTTAAAAGATTTACAGTTTAATTATGACGGTACTGTGAATTATCGTCAGAAAATTGCAACATTGAATGTGGATACAAAATATCAGAAACCCAATTTATTGGTTCATGCACGTATTCCATCGGTCATTGATTTTAAAGAATCAAAGTTTTATAGCAACATTTTTTCATTGATGCCTTATTTAGCAAAAGGACAAGATCAAAATCAATTTGCCTTTTATGATTTTTCTAAATATAAAAACGATTTCTCAAATATCGATGTCAAAGCCTTAGTCGAATTTTTGAAACAATCAGGAGCGACCACTTATGTATTGGCGCCTGAAAACCAATTAAAAACAGTTACTTTAACTGCGGAGGAAAAGGCGAAGGGCGCAGTCGAAAAAATTAGAATCCAGTCCACAGTGGATGAATTAATGTTGCAGGCACAGCTATATGCATTGATTAACCGCACATATTTAGCCGATTCAGTTTTGAAAGTGGATACTTCTAAATTAGCAAAAGCTCTCAGTGATGAATCTGAGGCTGAAGAAGATGCGAGTGCAGAGAGTCCAGTTGAAGTAGTAAATGCAGCAGAAGCAGCAGAATTAGATATAGATCCAGCTGAGCGAGCAATGTATGAACTTCATGAAGCAATTACCCATCATTTTAACAATGAAGCACATTTGCAGGTTGCTGACACTGAATATGCTGCAGATGCGACTACAGAAACTGCTGTAGAAGCCGCTGAAGCTGCCGTTGCTGCAGCAGAAAGCGCTTCGGATGATGAATATTCGGTTGCTGTAGACACGGCACAAGAAGAGTCGAGTGAAGGTGAATATTATTCAGAAGATACTTCCAGTCGAGCGCTATCTGAAGAGCAATGCAACGCTTTAGTAAAAGAGAAGCCTGTTGCTCGAATGGGGGATGTTGCTTATTGCGATTATTATTATGATATTGATTTAATTACCGCGGATGCATTGAACGATCAGCAACGCGTTAAACGTGATCAGGCGGTGCGTAAAGAAAAATTGATCGACATGTTTGCTGAGTATGATCGAAATCAGTTCGTCACGGCAGAAGAATTTAAGCAGTTATGGTCGGTACATCAATCTGAAATTGAAGCATCCATGCCTGCGAAGCTGCAACGAACGCCACTGGTCATGGATGTCATGTTGGATGCACAAGGTCGTGCGATTCATATGGATTATGATTTAGCCTTCGATTACGAGCTTTTGCAACGTAAACTGAATGTGAAATTTGATATGGATATTTTAAATTATGGCAATGCCACTAAAATTGACCGTCAGGCATTCAGCCAAGCGAAATCGTTTCAAGACGCATTTAAAGGTAGTTTGATCGAAACCTTAACAGGCAAAAGTGCAACACAATCAGAAGAAGGTTTTGAAGCCAACACACTCAGTTGGGATGAACAACTGGAGGATTTGGCAAGTAAAGTTTATTTACAGACAGGTTCTTATGACAAGACTTACAAAGCTGTTTTTATTGCTAAATTGACTCAAGAAAAACCAGAGATTGTGAAGCAATATTCAGCAAAAGATTTACAAGAAATTGCATCTGTGTATGCGTATATTTTTTCAGATGAAGATATCTATAGCCTAAAAGATCAGGCACTTGAAAAAGTACAAGCTCTACAAAAAAAGCATCACTTAACTGAGGATGCACAGTTTGATCAAAGTATAGGATATGATGTTAATCGGATTGTAGAAGATGTATTAGAGCAGCATCAGAGCACAATTGATGTTCAAAAGCTGAGTAAGCAATATAAGTCAGCTGAAGCGATTTTTGCACAATATTACGTGCAGAAATTTAAAGCAGAAAATGATACTGACGAGAGTGATCTACTTGATTTACAAAAGACAGCGAAAGTCTTGGCCAAAGCTTATGTCGCATTAAGAGCAGACAAGTTTAATTCTGCCTTGATTCAAAGTTTAGATGATAATGCAGCTCAATTTATTGATTACGCTATTTTTAAAGAGAGCTACCAAGCATTACTTGATGCAAAAATAAAATAACGAGTACCCACTTAATAGAACCTCAATCGAGGTTCTTTTTTGAATTTTATTTTAAATAAAATCTTTTAAATTCGGTCGAATACCATTCCAAATTCCAAATGCTTCGATCGCTTGTCCGACCAACATTCCATAGCCCTCAGAAGTCGGTACGCCGCGTGCTTTGGCTTGTTCAAGGAAACTAGAAGGCTTGCCATAAGCCATTTCATAAGCATATTTAAAGATAAGCGTTTCAGGCAAAATCAGCGCATCACCACTTAAGCTCGCAGAGGTTGCATTGATCACAATTTCAAAATGACCTTGAAGCTGATCCAAACCGCAAGCTTGAAGCTCTGCTTCTGGCACAGCCTGTTTTAAATCATCCACTAACTTTTCAGCTTTTGAAAGCGTCCGATTGGCGATCACAATTTTTTTAACACCGGCTTGAACAAGCGGGTAAATCACACCACGCGTTGCACCGCCTGCACCTATGATTAAGATATGGCTGCTTTCTAATGCCCAATCTAAGGCTTTAATCGCGTCAACTAAACCTTGTCCATCGGTATTGTCACCGTGCAGTTTTCCGTCTTGCATCCATAATGTATTCACAGCTTTAGCAATTTTGGCACGCTCGGTCAGAACCGTGCATTGTGCATAGGCTTGCTCTTTAAAAGGAACCGTGACATTCATGCCCACACCACCTTCATTAAAGAAAGAGGTCATGCTTTCGATAAACCCATCTGTTTTAGCCAAACGCTTATGATATTCGAGTTGTATACCCACCGTTTCAGCAAAGGCATGATGTAATTCTGGCGAGCGTGATTGTTCAATCGGATTGCCAATCACGGCGAATTGTTTAAGCATTAAGCACCTTCCTTCTGCTGAAATGCTCAATAATATACGCCAAAGTGCAGCGCCGCTAAAGCAACTCGGCTATTTGGTGCAATTGTTTTTTAAAAGAATGCGATTAATGACTTGGATTGCAGATTGCCAAAAGGGTGTGCAATAAAATGTGGGTGATGTTAAGACATAGCCCCACAATAGCGATTGCCATCACACCAAAACCAAACCGATCATTAAACAATGTTTCGGAAAAAATAGTGGTACTGATGGCACTCACTAATGCAATCAAAAGCATCCAGAAGATGATTGCAGTAGGGCTAATGGTTTTGCTTTGCATGGGTGTTCCTTAAACATAAATCTACATTTGCTAAATCACAGATTTAATCATGATTAATTTTTTATATCGTGTTCAGTGTACGCGATTTGAACTTTAAAATATCTTAAAGCTGTCGCACAAGTGTGACAATTTATATTGTCTTGAAACAAATCGTCGTTTGATCGTTAGTGATGTGACTTAAGGTGGGTTTTAAATGGACTTACATAAATTCAAAAGAAAAAAACCCTAAGGCAATCCTTTAGGGTTCTTGTTACACCAGTTTTTGTGTTGCAAATAAAAGCGCTAAATCTATGAGTGTTTAAGTTCAGTCAGCCAGTCCTGTGGTTTCAAATAATAGTCTGTTAGGCGTTTCTCAGCAGAGTCTGCATCCCATTCTGGGCGGTATGACCAACCCGCTAGATTCGGCAAGCTGACTAAGATCGATTCAATTCGCCCACCTGTTTGTAAGCCAAACAGCGTTCCGCGGTCATAGACCAAGTTATATTCTACATAACGACCACGACGATAAATTTGGAAATCACGTTGTGCTTCTGTGTAAGCTTTCTCTTGATTGCGCTTAAAAATAGGCAAAATTGCGTCGAGATATCCATTGCCTACTGCTTGGATATATTTAAAACAGGTTTCAAAGTCCCATTCATTCAAGTCATCAAAAAACAGCCCACCAACACCCCGTTGTTCATCACGATGTTTTAGATAAAAATAATCATCACACCATTTTTTATGTTCTTCATAAACAGTTTCACCGAAAGGGGCACACAGGTCATGCGCAGTTTGATGCCATGCCAACACATCTTCATCATTTGGGTAGAACGGAGTTAAGTCAAAACCGCCACCAAACCACCAAATAGGATCTTGTCCTTCAGGCTCTGCCACAAAGAATCGGACATTGGCATGTGATGTGGGAACGTTAGGATTATTTGGATGGATGACCAGTGATACCCCCATTGCTTGGGCTTTGGCACCTGCAATTTGTGGATGGCGCTCAGTGGCTGAAGGGGGTAATTTGGAGATATTAATGTGAGAGAACATCACCCCCCCTTTTTCAATCACAATACCATTTTGCAGCACCCGTGATCTGCCACCACCACCTTCAGGACGCTGCCAATCATCTATTTCAAAGCGTGCAGTTCCACCACCGGCGCGTTCTTGTTGCTCTAATCCAGAACATATACGCGCCTGTAAATCGAGGAGAAATTCGCGTACACGTTGAATATCAGCTGAAGTTGGATTCTGCATGATGACCCTCTTAGAGAAGATGTGAAAATGTAATATGTCGGACTAAAGCTATAAAAACACAAAACCATAGAAAAAGTAAGGAATTATGTTAATGATTTTTCATCAATTGAACTGAGCCTTCATCTTAAGAGGAGATGAGTCCTTAATCTGGTATTTCGGCTGGACCTTAAAAGTCTTCTTTTTGATACATATGAGACATACGTTCATGTTTGGTTTTTAGATAATCTTCATTAAATGGATTTAATCCCACAGTTAATGGCACACGGTCAACCACTTGAATACCTTGTTCGCGTAGGGCTTCAATTTTAAGCGGATTATTGGTAATGAGTTTGACTTGCTTAATCTGTAATTGCTCCAGCATGATACTGCACATATCATAGCGACGCGCATCTGCAGGCAAGTTCAACATTAGATTGGCATCCACTGTGTCATGACCTTGATCTTGCAGGGCATAGGCACGAATTTTATTGGTCAGTCCAATCCCGCGACCTTCTTGACGTAAATACAAAATCACGCCCTGACCTGCATCATTGATTAACTTCTGTGTGGCTTGAAGTTGTGGTCCACAGTCGCATTTTAAGGATGCAAAAGCATCACCCGTTAAGCACTCCGAATGCACACGCACTAAAACGGGCTGTGTGGGTGGGGTTTCTAAACCTTTAGAAAGAGCAACATGTTCTTCACCCGTTTTTGGATCTTGAAAAACTGTGATTTTGAAATCACCAAAAGCAGTTGGTAAGTTAGACGTGGCGACAAATTCTATAGGCACAGATGAATCCATTAGATGTTCATAAATTGGCTAAAGTATAGCTGAATGATCGGACATTGGTGGTATATCCTTATGCAAAATTACTGAGAAGATTTTCTTTTTTGTATAAAGCACACGATAATAGTTGATAAGTACCAAGGTTATTCAGGATAATCTAGCTACCCAACAACGCCCAATTAAGCAGTTGCTTAATAATGCACCAATATAAATGTGGTTGATTGACGGTGATTTTTTTCGATTCTTGATGAATATCTCTGAATCGAGCTAACCCATTTTACCTAGCTTAGGATTTGCCAGGCTTTAGAAGGCATTGCCACATATGTTGTATACCGAGATACCGAATCAACGTCCAGTTACGCCATTGTTGGATACCATTGATCATCCAAAGCAATTGCGTCAACTTGCGAAACACCAATTGGCTGAAGTTGCAGATGAACTGCGCCAATTTATTTTGTATGCTGCGGGTCAAAGTGGTGGACATTTCGGTGCCAATTTAGGTGTGGTCGAACTCACCGTCGCACTTCATTATTGCTTCAACACGCCCCAAGATCGCTTGATTTGGGATGTGGGTCATCAAGCTTATCCGCATAAAGCGTTAACAGGTCGCCGAGAGAAACTGACTACAATTCGTGCTAAAAATGGATTGGCAGCTTTTCCTACACGCGAAGAATCTGAGTTCGATACTTTTGGCGTTGGACACTCATCCACTGCAATTTCTGCAGGCTTGGGGATGTCTTTGGCACGTCGTCATTTAAAAGATCCCTGCGATGTTGTGGCGATTATCGGCGATGGTGCGATGACTGCGGGTATGGCATTTGAAGCCATGAATGATGCTGTGGCGCATCAAGCAGACTTGATGGTTGTACTCAACGATAACGACATGTCGATTTCATGCAGTACAGGCGGCTTCGCCAAACACTTGGCTGCGATTTGGGAAAAAGGACAGTCTGTTCATATTAATGAACAGGGCGAGCCGTATTTACAAGATTACCCTGCGTGGGATTACACCTCTCGGTTGCACTGCTCAGCGACAGATGCCGCAGACAATTTGTTTAAAGCGATTGGCTTTGATTATTTTGGACCGTTTGACGGACATAATGTAGAACATTTGGTAGAGGTGCTTAACGCGATTAAAAAGCGTAAAGGTCCAAGACTAATTCATGTCTATACCAAAAAAGGCAAAGGTTTTGCACCTGCTGAAGCTGAACAAATTAAATATCATGCGATTTCAAAACTCGATGCAGTAGCCTCTTCAGCATCTGCACCTAAATACTCAGATGTCTTCGGTCAATGGTTATGTGATGAAGCTGCGCAAGACGAGCGTCTACTTGCGATCACACCAGCGATGTGCGAAGGCTCTGGCATGGTTGAATTTGCCAAAAAATTTCCAGAACGCTATTTTGATGTTGCGATCGCTGAGCAACATGCGGTGACGTTGGCTGCAGGTATGGCTTGTGAAGGTTTAAAACCTGTGGTTGCCATTTACTCTACTTTCTTACAGCGTGGATATGATCAACTGATTCATGATGTGGCTTTACAGAATTTAGATGTCACCTTTGCTCTAGACCGTGCAGGTTTGGTCGGTGAGGATGGTCCAACTCATGCAGGTGCTTACGATTATGCATTTATGCGCACAGTACCGAATATGGTGATCATGGCACCAAAAGATGAAAATGAATGCCGACAAATGTTGCATACCGCTTATCAGTATTCAGGTCCAGCCGCTGTGCGCTATCCACGCGGGGCAGGCTTAGGTGTGACCATTGAAAAACAATGTGTATCCCTTGAAATTGGTCAAGCTGAACAAGTTTTGGCATTAAATACAGAACATGCCGAACACGATGAGGGCATCAGTATTTTAGCCTTTGGTAGTCGTGTCAGTGTTGCGGTTACGGCTGCTGAGCAACTTGCTCAACAATTTGATGTGGCTGTACGTGTGATTAACATGCGGTTTATCAAACCTCTTGATGAAAACATCATTCGTGCATTGGCAGATAAAACACAATTGTTTGTGACCGTTGAGGAACATGCAGTCATGGCGGGTGCAGGTAGTGCAGTCAATGAATTTTTAGCACATGCACAAATTGTAAAGCCTATATTGAATTTGGGTCTGCCCGATCAATTTTTGGCACAAGCCACACATAGCGAAATGCTCAAGGACTGCGGGCTTGATGCTAAAGGTATTGAAAAATCAATTATTCAGGCTTGGTCTACGTTAACGCAGTTGGTTTAAAGCGGCGGTAATAAAATTTTAGCAACATTTTTTCCCTAAAAGCGTCGGTATTTGATAGAATGCCGGCGCTTTTATGCATTATTCTTTATCAGTTTCTTCAAATTTGTAGTGGGTATGTTCAATGGAACCTATGGTGGTTATGGCTGCGCGTGCGGCTCAAACAGTTGGTCAAGAGCTTTTAAAAGCGCATCAGAATCGTCATAAACTTGATCTGCAAGTTGAAGAAAAAGGCATTGATGGTCCAGTTACGCGTGTTGATCGTTATTTAGAAGAATTAACGATAGCAACTTTGAAAAAAAGCTATAAAAATCATAGCTTCCATGGCGAAGAATTTGGTCTACAAGAAGGCAACGGTCACGATGCTGATTGGTGCTGGGTGATCGATCCGCTAGATGGCACTTTGAATTTTATCAATGGTGTTCCACATTTTTGTATTTCTATTGCGGTTCAGCACAAAGGCATTACTCAGCACGGTGTGATTTATGACCCTGTGAAAGATGAGTTATTCTCTGCAAGTCGTGGTCGTGGTGCAATGATGAACCAGCGCCGTATTCGCGTAAATGTAAAAGACAGCTTAGCCAATACATTCTTATCTGTAGGTCATGCGTACCGTGCAATGCGCAATGGTGAAGTTGTATCTTATGCAAAAAATCATTTTGATTCATTACTTGCTGTGACTGAGCAGGGTGCTCAATACCGCCGTACAGGTTCAGCAGCACTTGATTTGGCTTATGTTGCTGCAGGTCGTTTCGATGGTTACTTTGAACTTGGTTTAAAGCCATGGGATATCGCAGCAGGCGAGTTAATGGTAAAAGAAGCTGGCGGTACAGTTGTTGATGCCCGTGGGGGTTCAGATTCAATGAGCAATGGCCAAGTCTTGGCATGTTCAATGAAAACATTAAAGCCACTCATGCAGGCTGTTGTTCCCGCATGGGGCGATGCTGCTAAATAAGCAGATCAGATTTACAAGATTCTAAAAAAGCTCTCAGATTGAGAGCTTTTTTTATTTTTAATCTATTCAAAAACAGGGTGATATTACATCTTAAGCAAGAAAATAAATAAACTTAATGACTTTATAAAATAATCTGCTATAATCCGCAAACGCACTTAATTTTCGTTCATTACCTGAACACTATCTTCTAATCATTGTATGCGCGTGTTGTCCATAGAGAGGACATATCCTTCGCGCCCCAATCGCTTAAGCGATTCCTTCAGGTTTGCGGCCGTCATCATACGTGCGTCACTACATCGTCGTTATTCGGATCGCTGCTGAATTCATTTTTCAGCTCTATTTGCTGTGCCGCTTTTTGCCGATGTCCATATTGTAATTTATTAAATGGAGCACCCATTTTAGGGTGAACACTCTCTATGAGCAAAACTTTTGCTGATTTTCCACTACACGAATCACTTCAAGAAGCACTTCAGACTCTAGGCTTTACTGCGCCTACGACTGTTCAAGAACAGGCGATTCCTGCTGCTTTAGAAGGCAAAGATCTTTTAGTATCGAGCCAAACTGGTTCTGGTAAGACTGCTGCATTCTTACTTCCTACACTTAACGCTTTAGCGACTAACGAAGATACATTATTGTCTTTCAAAGATCGTATGCGTGCAGTGACTTCTCCTGACATCTTAGTTCTTTGTCCGACACGTGAATTGGCTCAACAAGTAAGCCAAGATGCGATCACTTTTGTTCGCCACATGAAAGGCGTGCGTATTGCAGCTGTTATGGGTGGTATGCCTTTTGGTAAACAAATCCAACAGTTAAAAGGTGCACAAGTTGTTGTTGCGACTCCAGGTCGTTTACTTGACTTGGTTAACCGTCGTCAAATTAAACTTGACCAAGTTCGTTCATTGATCGTCGATGAAGCGGATCGTATGCTTGACCTAGGTTTCTCTGAAGACTTAGAAGCAATCAGCGATTTAGCAAACAACCGTAAACAAACATTAATGTTCTCTGCAACTTTTGCAGGTCGTATCATTACTCTTGCTGAACGTATGATGAATGATCCTGTACGTATTGCGATCGAAACTGGTCACTCTACCAACATGGACATCACTCAGACTTTGCATTGGACTGATGGCTTTGAGCATAAGAAAAAATTACTTACACATTGGTTAAGCGCTGAAGACGTTGATCAAGCTGTTGTATTTGCGTCAACTCAAGAAGATACAGATATGCTAGCTGAAGAGCTTGCTGAAGCTGGTCTTTCAGTTGTAGCGCTTCATGGTGCTATGCCACAAACTGTACGTAACCGTCGTTTACGCAGTATCCGTGAAGGTCGTGCAAAAATATTAGTTGCAACTGACGTTGCGGCTCGTGGTCTTGACGTACCAACAATTTCTCATGTGATTAACTTCGGTCTTCCTATGAAGAACGAAGACTATGTACACCGTATTGGTCGTACAGGTCGTGCGGGTCGTACCGGTAAAGCAATTACTTTGGCGACTTACCGTGAACGCGGTAAAATCCGTGCTTTGGAAGACTTCCTAGATGCACGTTTAAATGTATCTGAAATTGAAGGCCTTGAGCCATCTCCACCTCCTGCACGCGGTAGTCGTGATGGCGGCGGTCGTGATGGCGGTGGTCGTGGTCGTGGCGGTTTCGGCGGTGGTCGTGGTCGTGATGGCGGCGGTCGTAGCTTTGGTGGTGGCGGTCGTGGCGGTGATCGTCCACAACGTTCATTCGATGACAAACCGCGTGGCGATCGTCCACAACGTTCATTCGATGATAAACCACGTGGCGAGCGTCCTTCTTATGGCGATGATCGTCCTAAGCGTGATTTTGGTGATCGTCCAGCGCCACGTCGTGAAGGTGGTTTCGGTGATCGTCCACAACGTTCTTTTGATGACCGTCCTAAGCGTGATTTTGGTGACCGTCCAGCGCCACGTCGCGAAGGTGGTTTCGGTGATCGTCCGCGTTCGAACGATGACAACCGTGGTAACCGCGTAGATTACAAAGCGCCTCGTGAAGGTGGTTTTGCTGATCGTCCTAAGCGTGATTTCGGTGATCGTCCAGCACCACGTCGTGAAGGTGGTTTTGGTGACCGTCCACAACGTTCTTTCGATGATCGTCCTAAACGTACTTTCGGTACAGATGAGCGTCCTAAGCGTACTTTCGGTACTGACGAACGTCCTAAGCGTGAATTTAATTCAGATCGTCCACGCCGTGAAGGTGGTGAAGATCGTCCGCGTCGTAAATTTAACGACTAAGATCGTATAATAAAAAAACCAGTCTTCGGACTGGTTTTTTTATTGCCAACGTTTCGAATTATGATAGTATTAATGTTAACCAAGTCATACTTTAAAAATAAAAAGTAAATTATGAATCATGTTCAACGATCTAAAGCACCAACAAGAGATCATTTAGGAGTAGTGATGATTTATCTCTTCTCAATTCTATTGATTGCTAATCTTGCGTATTATTTGTTCAGTGTGGCGATATAATCGCATCATTAAGTTTTTATAATTGATATTTATTTAATCTTAGACTATGGCGCTGATCAAAATAATTAAAAAGACTCAGTCTGCTTAAAAATGTGTATTAATGCTACAATCATACTCGCACTTGTTGTAAACAAATAACATCTTAATTCAGCCATTTCAGAGTATAGTATGCGAGCTGATAATCTGCAGGAACACGCTCAGCTATGAATAATCAAAGTCATCCCGATGAGCAAGCTTTCATTGAAGTAAAGGATTTAAGCTTCAATCGCGGAGAACGAATCATCTATGATCAGGTCAATTTAAAAATTCGTCGCGGACAAATTACCGCAATTATGGGGCCTTCTGGTACCGGTAAAACAACACTATTACGTTTAATTGGCGGTCAACTAACACCAGATGCGGGTCAGGTTTTACTCGATGGTAAAAATATCGCAGATATGTCACGTCAGGATCTTTTTGCTGCACGTGCGCGTATGGGGATGCTTTTTCAAAGTGGTGCACTTTTTACCGACATGTCGGTTTATGAAAATGTCGCTTTCCCAATTCGCGCACACACGAAGCTTTCAGAGCATTTGATTGCTGAATTGGTGGCGCTAAAATTAGAATCCGTAGGACTGCGCGGTGCTGAACAAATGATGCCCTCGGAATTATCGGGTGGTATGAATCGTCGCGTGGCTTTGGCTAGAGCGATTGCTTTAGATCCTGAGCTCATCATGTATGACGAGCCATTTGCAGGACAAGATCCGATTGTCATGGGTGTGTTATCACGCTTGATTCGTTCTTTACGTGAAGCATTAGATTTAACTACCATTATTGTATCGCATGATGTTGCAGAAACCTTATCTATAGCAGATTACATTTATGTGGTGGCTGAAGGTAAAGTGCAAGGTGAGGGTACAGCCGAGCAATTGAGAAATCATGAGTCTGCCTTTGTACGTCAGTTCCTTACAGGTTCCGTTGAAGGTCCAGTTGATTATCAATTTAGTCATCAAGCTTATTTAAGTGGAGAGGTACGTTCATGAATGCTATTGCCTTATTAGGTAGACGCGTTATTGAACGTGTTCGTGGAATTGGTGTTGCGGCATTGATGCTGGTACAAATTCTATTTTCAATGCCGACATGGTTGGGAGTGAAGTTATTCATTTACCAAATGTACCGTGTGGGCGTGATGTCACTGTTGATTATAGTGGTATCAGGTTTATTTATTGGTGCTGTACTGGGTTTACAGATGTATAGCATTTTGGTCACTTTTGGTAGTGAAGCAATGCTTGGTGCTGCTGTGTCTTTGACGCTGTTACGAGAGCTTGCACCTGTGGTTGCGGCATTACTGTTTGCTGGCCGTGCAGGATCTGCCCTGACTGCTGAAATTGGTTTGATGAAAGCCACTGAGCAGCTGTCCAGTATGGAAATGATTGGGGTTGATCCGCTAAAACGAATTATTTCCCCACGTCTTTGGGCGGGTATTTTTAGCTTACCCATGCTTGCTGTAATTTTTGCTGCCGTTGGGATCATGGGCGGTAAAATGGTGGGAGTGGATTTTTTGGGTGCAGATGAAGGTTCTTATTGGAGTGGCATGGAAAACACCGTGCAATTTTATAAAGATGTTTTGAATGGCACCATTATTAAAAGTTTTGTATTTGCCTTGTTGTGTACTTGGATTGCCGTTTACCAAGGTTATTCATGTGAGCCGACCTCAGAAGGTATTGCCACATCCACAACGCGTACAGTGGTGTATTCATCACTTTGTGTTTTAGGTTTTGATTTTGTTTTGACTGCGGTCATGTTCGGAGGTGTTTAATGAAATCACGTACTAGTGAGCTAGCAGTCGGAATTTTCGTTATTATATTTGGTGTGGCACTATTCTTTTTAGCGATGAAAGTCAGTGGTTTGGTCGGAACTAATCTTAAAGATAGTTACAGCATGACGGCGACTTTCGACAATGTAAACGGCATTAAGCCTCGTGCCAAAGTCGCCTTGAGTGGTGTAAAAGTGGGTGCGGTTGAGTCTGTGACTCTCGATCCGTTGACCCGTCTTGCAACCGTCAAAATTAATTTGGATGGTGAGTTAACTTCATTTAATGCTGAACAGCTGAAAACTGTCCAAACGGGCGCAGTAGAAGAGCTTCGTTATAGTACTGATTATGAAACTGCTAGTCCTGAAGAACAAAAAGCAATGGAAAAGCAACTGATTAATAACATGAAATCCATCACAAATATTGATGAAGATGCTTATATAATGGTTGCCACCAATGGTCTGTTGGGTGAGAAATATTTAAAAATCGTGCCAGGTGGTGGTTTAAGTTATTTAAAACGCGGTGACCAAATTACCAATACCCAAAGTACGATGGAAATAGAAGATCTGGTTTCTAAATTCGTAACGGGTGGTGCAGGCGATACCAAAAAAGATGCAGGTGATGCGCAAACAGCAGCGCCTGAAACAGCTGATGCAGAACCGGCATTTGTTGAATAATGAATTGAGGAAAATTGAAATGAATATGTTCGTTAAGCAAACTTTTTCTGTGGGTATTTTATCTGCAATGATGGCAACTTCAGCATTTGCAGCGCCGACCGAAACACCGCCTGCTTTTGTAAAAAAAGTTGCAGATAACCTGATTTCACGCTTGAAAGCAGATCATGCAAAATTACAAAATAATCCTGCTGCTGTTAAGGCGATTGTGCGCCAAAACCTTGATCCCTATATTGACTCGCAATCGTTTACGCGTATTGTGATGGGAACCTACGCGACCAATCAGTACAGTAATGCTGCACAGCGTGCACAGTTTGAAAAGAACTTCCGTGAAACCTTAATTGAAAATTATGGCAGCGCGTTCTCTAAGTTCAGTAATCAAACCTATACTTTACGTCCTTATAAGGCGAGCGCGAGCAATAACCCTGTCGTGACGATTGATTTTACTCACAAAGGTGAAAAAATTCCGGTATCTTTCCAATTGGCAGATAAAGGCAGCCAGTGGAAAATTCGTAATATCAATGTTTCAGGCATTGATTTAGGTCTACAGTTCCGTAATCAGTTTGCTGCTACAGTCAAACGTAATGGCGGAAACATTGACAAAGCCATTGCAAACTTCAAACCTGATGCAGAAGCTGCGGTTGATAAAAAATAACAAAGACGAGTTTTATATGATACGTTTTGATCAGCAAGAATTATGGGTGTCAGGTAAAATTGATTACGACAATGCTGAGCAATATTATCAAGAAGGCTTAACTCAAATTCGAAATCAGAATCAGTTTCCACTGGTGGTGAATTTGGCTGAACTTGAGCAGGGTAGTACGTTGGCTTTGGCTGTTTTAGTGCGCTGGTTGCGTCAAACACCCGATACCCAAGCTTTAAAGTTTAAAGCTGTACCTGATAAAATGCTTAAAATTATTCAGTCCTGTCATCTCGAGCATGATTTAAATCTGATCTAATAATTGAGTTAAAAAAAGCACCTGAGGGTGCTTTTTTTAGGGCATCAAAATGATTTTAAAATCAAATTTCAAGTAAGGCGTGTGTCTTATGCATCATGCTGAAGCACAACTGTGAAACGTGCTTAGATCCATTTTTTCCAACGGAAATAAATCAGTGGGCCGACCAAGAAAGCAATTAAAATCAGACTGACAATGATGAAACTCGCAGTCCCTTTGGCATAAGGTAAAACATCCGTATTCATGCCGTAAATACTGGCAATCAGCATCGGTGGTGCAAGCATACTTGGCAAAATAGAGAATCGACGGATCGTATCATTCTGTTCGGTATTAATGAATCCAGAAGTGGTGTCGAGTAGAAAGCGCACCTTTTGGAATAGAAAAGCATCGTGTTCAACCAAGGAGCGAACATCCTCGCTGAGTTCTCGAATATCAGCATCATAAATATGACTGCCCAATGCACGAGGACGAGACAAAAAGGTCAATACACGGCGCAAGTCGATCAAACACAACTGTGCCTTACCCAGCATATCTTCCTTTTGTGCAAGGCGTGTAATCATGTCATCCAAATCGAGGATTTGCTCACGGTGACGAACATTCAAAACTTCAGTGGAGTAAGCCTCTAAATCTTTGTGGATATCTTCTAAGATATCCGCAAGTTCATCCAATTTAGCTTCAAGTAATCCCAACAAAATCCACGTTGGGTCTTTGTATTCAATATCATAATCATTGCGACGGGCACGTGCACGAAAGGCACGAAACGCCACCAATTTTTCACCGCGCAAAGTAAACAAGCGGTCTTTATGCAAAATAAATGCAACAGTTTGGATTGTACCCAGCATGTTGGATGAATCATCTGACTCATCTTCAACTTGGTAGTTTTTATTTTTCGTTAAAAAATACGTACTGATGTGTAAAATACCATCATCATCACGGTAAAATCGTGCCGAAGATGAAATGTCTTCAAGTGATTTTAAAGTCGGTAAATTTTGTTTATAGGCATCGAGTACCCATTCTTGTTCATCTTGAGAAGGTGCAATTAAATCGACCCAGACCAATTCTGGATGCAGGTCGAAGCCGCCATTGATGGTCGCATCTTCTAAACTACCGCGCTCTGTGGCATAAAAAGCTTCAAGCATTTGATCTTTTCTCCTTAGCGCAGTGTGTAATTATTTCGATGGGTGTATTTTAGACAAGGATGCCATGAAAAAAAACTGATTACTTCACTAAATCGTTCAAACACACTCATATTGTCTAATTTTAACGCAAGGTCAAATTAGAATAAGGTTAATAGTCTATGAAATCTATCGCAATCTTTTGTGGTTCAACCCTAGGTTCAGATGCAATTTTTGCAGAAGAAGCCCATAAGACCGGTCAATTGATTGCCGCACAAGGTAAAACTTTGGTTTATGGTGGTGGTCGTTCAGGGTTAATGGGCATTGTTGCAGACAGTGCTTTAAATGCGGGTGGACAGGTGATTGGAGTCATACCACAGGGCTTGGTGGATCGTGAATTGGCACATCCGCATTTAACTGAATTACATATTGTGAAAAATATGCATGAGCGTAAAACAATGATGGCCGATTTGTCTGACGGTTTTATTGCACTGCCGGGTGGAGCGGGTACGATTGAAGAGATTTTTGAACAGTGGACGTGGGCGCAATTGGGCATTCATTTAAAACCCTGTGCATTTTTAAATGTTGAAGGTTTTTATGATTATTTGCTTCAGTTTATTCAGTTAACCACTGAAAAAGAATTTACCCGTAGTCGTTTTACAGATGCTTTAATTCATTCAGATTCAATTGAATCCATCCTCAGCACTTTTGAAAATTTCCAAGCTCCTGAACCGAAATGGGGCGTTAAAGATCGCGAACAATTGGTGAAAATAGATTAATGAAGACCATTACTGTCGCAGCTGCGATTATTCAAAATGAGCAGAATCAATTGCTGCTTGTACGTAAGCGTAATACTTCATTTTTTATGCAAGTGGGAGGAAAGCTAGAGTTGAATGAATTACCTGAACAAACCATGCTGCGTGAAATCGAAGAGGAAATTGGGACAAAAGCCATCATTCAACAATTTATTGGACGCTTCGAAACGCCTGCTGCCAATGAAGCAGATCATCTCTTGGTAAGTTATGTCTATGAAGTCAAACTCGAAGAAGCGCCTCAAATTAATGCTGAAATTGCTGAAATGAAATGGATTGATCTAGATGCTGAGCATAATTTACTAGCACCTTTAACCACTCAAGTTGTGATTCCATGGTGCAAACAAGCGAGTGTATCAGTGTGATCATTTAAAAAACGTAGAAGTTTTGGCCTATAAAATAATCGAATTATAGGCATGCCACAGAATGCTTAAACTGAAGCAATGTAAAAATTAAATCGATCAAGGAAAGTTGTTTTGAGCTTCATTTTGCATTTTTCACTTATTGTTCTGCTGCCGCAATGCAGGCCATTTCAATCTGCTGACAACCCAGTTTATCCAAAGCTTGTGCCAAGGCATGAATGGAACTTCCTGTGGTCACGACATCGTCAATGATCAACACTTTTTTATATTTTCGTCGCTGAGTTCGAATCATTTGAAATTGGGTTTCAATGGTTGCCATGCGCTCAACGCGGGATAGCCCTTTTTGTGAATGTTGTGCGGCACGAATCACGGGTTGCCAAACAGGAATGTTTAATTTTTTTGACATGATATTTGCAATAATCAGCATTTGATTGTATCCACGATCCGCCAAACGTTCACTTGAAATCGGCATAGGGACAATCGCTTGTACTTTTGACAAGCGTAGCGACAATAAGCTTTGTGCAAGCAGTGTTTGATAATGTAAATCGTGTTCATACTTATATTTTTGAATGATTCTGTCGATAGGAAAGCCATAGTGCAATGCAATATGAATCGATCGCTCATGTCGAACAATCCGCTCTTTGAACCAAGGCAATTGATTCCAACAGTCTTCACAAAGTGAGTGTGATTGCGCATGGTCTATGCCACAAAGTTGGCAAGGAAATAGGTATTGTGTGCCGCTTTGAACAATTTCTTGGAATATTTTGAGCATATATGATCTGGCATTATTCTTATTATTTATATTTGATATAATTTCACAGCCTTAAATGAATCGCAAATTTTTATTCAACCTCATCGGCTCAGTATTACTTTTCAAAGATGAAAAAAACAAAAATCTTTCGTTTTCTTAGAGGAGTATCACAGCCTTTAATATAACGCTGACATCCCTGTCATATCTTACATATCATTTTTAGGTTTTTTTATTTCACTCATGTGCTATCACACATAAGCATAGCGAGGTGCTTCAGGTAGCCATCGCTTCAAGAGTGCATCTGCTTGCTCAGGGTGGGTTTTAAGAACTTCACCTGCAACATAATGTGCTTGTGCCAGCAAATGGTCGTCACGCTCCAGTTTAGCGACTCTAAACCCCATATCACCCGTTTGTTTGGTTCCCAGTAATTCACCTGGGCCACGAATTTCGAGATCTTTTTCTGCAATAAGAAAACCATCATTGGTTTCACGCATAATTCGTAAGCGTTCTTGTCCATTTTGTGAAAGCGGATTCTTATATAACAATGCACAGAAACTGGCGGTGGAACCTCGTCCGACTCGCCCGCGTAATTGGTGTAACTGCGAAAGCCCCAAGCGCTCAGCATTTTCAATGATCATAATGGAAGCATTGGGTACATCGACCCCCACTTCGATGACTGTTGTCGCAATTAAAAGTTGCAGTTGGTTGTCTTTAAACTGCTGCATCACGGCTTGTTTTTCATCGGGCTTCATTTTGCCATGCACGAGTCCAATCTTGATTTCTGGAAAGCGCTCTTTGATCTCGGCATAGGTAGCTTCAGCCGCTTGAGCATCTAAAGTTTCCGATTGCTCCACCAAGGTACACACCCAATAGGCTTGTTTACCTTCTAAACAATTACTGGCAATGCGCTGTAATACTTGTTCACGCCGATCAAGTGGAATAGTGACGGTTTGAATAGGGGTACGCCCTGGTGGCAGTTCGTCGATAACTGAAGTGTCTAGATCACCATAAGCCGACATTGCCAAGGTGCGTGGAATTGGCGTAGCAGTCATGACCAGTTGATGGGGTGTGGTGTTGTCCACACCTTTATTACGAAGTGCCAAACGTTGATCCACACCAAAACGATGTTGTTCGTCAATAATCACTAAACCCAATTTTGCAAATGCCACATTGTCTTGAAAGAGTGCGTGAGTACCGACCACCAGCTGAGCAGAACCATTTTGAATACTTTGTTCAGCCGCAGCACGGGCTTTACCTTTTTGCTTGCCAGACAACCATGAGACGGTAATACCTAAAGGTTCAAACCATTTTTTAAAATTCAAGTAATGTTGTTCAGCTAAAATTTCAGTCGGTGCCATCAGTGCCACTTGCCAGCCTTCTTCAAGCGCATGGCAGGCTGCAACACCCGCCACCAAGGTTTTACCTGCACCGACATCTCCTTGCACAAGGCGTAGCATGGGTTTGTTCTGTTTTAAGTCTTGAGTAATCTCATTCGAGACGCGTTTTTGTGCACCTGTCATTTCAAAAGGCAGACTCCCCAATAATTGTTTTGCATAGTTTTGACTCGGTGCAAAGGCTGGGGCTGAAATGTTCTGAATATAAGCCCTACGTGTAAGCAGGCTGACTTGATGTGCCACCAATTCTTCAAAAATTAAACGCTGCTGAGCAGGGTGTGCCCCTTGTGCCAGTTGCAGCATATTGGCGTTAGTGGGTGGGTGATGAATATAATCTAAGGCTTGTTTGAGCACATAACCATTGGTGAACTGCGGGGGAAGTAATTCTGGTAAGTCATGGCTATGTTGTTCTAGAGCCTGTTTGACGTATTCACGTAATTTGGGTTGAGTTAAACCTTCTGTACTGGGATAAATTGCAGTGAGCTGGGTTTGGGGGAGTGGGGTGTGTTCAGTGATCAGCTGAATTTCAGGATGATACATCTCTAAACCACGCGCACCCACACGTACTTCACCAAAGATGCGTAAGCGATTTCCTGCTTTAGCACGATCCATCAAAGCTTTATATATATGATAAAAACGCAAGGTAACTTTGCCAAAATCATCTTGCAGCAGAATCGCCATAGATTTACGTTTGCCAGGTGGCATATCCATGGAAACCACGATACCTTCAAGCAAATAACTTCGACCGACTGTCAGTTGGTTCATGGGAACTACGGTGCTTCGGTCTTCATAATCACGTGGCAAATGAAACAACAGGTCATCTGTGGTGAAGATATTCAGTTTTTCTAATAACGCAGCAGAGGCATTTCCAACCCCTTGCAACTGATGGACTGCAGCCATTTCCCCTCAACTTATATCGAATGTTAGTAATGCAATTACATTTAAATTAACACAATGAAAGATACTGTAAAAGCCAACTCAGCATGCGATGCGTGGATTCACGTGGAACTCTGCAAGCTCAGTTTATGAGAGGCACAAAAAAGCCACTCCTTAAAGTGGCTTTCGTTGATTCGATATGACTTGTACTTAGACACCTGTTTAAAAATGCATCGAATATAAAATTTACTTCTTTTTGCGTTTTAAACGTTTCTTGGCTTGTTGTGCAGCCATGGCATCTAAAGCCTCTTTCAGTTCTTCATCTGTAAATGTGGTAATGTGCTGAAGCATTTGTAAAGTCACATCATCCAGCACCAAATTGGCATATTGAGCGACGTTTTTAAAATTGTCATCAAATACAATCGCACCTTCTTCGTTGGTGCTGATATAGCCTTGCTGCGTCAATACACGAATGAAGCTTTGGAACAATGCTTTGTCAAAGAATTCAGGTGAATTGAACTCATACAGTACAGATAAACGCTGACCCAACAAGTGACTCAAATCTTCAACTTGTTTGGCTGAAATATTGCCTGAACCACGCTGAGTAATCAGTGCCAACGTCATATAGTAGCGTTCGATACTTTGCATGACAGGAGCGGCAAGAACCACCAATTGATTGTGATCTTCTGAGTTGGGTGCAGGGCTGTAGAGCGTACCTTGATCATCGATTGAAATCAGATTGGCTTCTGCCAGCGCTTGAACATATTGACAGACTTGGTCTTTTAACTCTTCATCTTGCCACTTTAAGAACAGTTCAGCTTTTAGGAACGGATAAAGGGTACGAATGACATTGATCAAATCGGCATGGCTGATTTTACCATTGTGTTCGACCATCGCAGCAATCAGTGAAGGTAGAACAAAAGCATGCAGAATATTATTTCTAAAATAAGTTAACAGCACAGCTTGATTGTCTTCAATCGCAATGATATCGCCCAAGACATGCTTCACACGTTTGATCAGTTTCAGTTTCAAGCCATAAGCAATAATTTCTTTGCCTGAAAGCGGTGTCACTTGCATGCGCTGATCATAAGGAAGTGCGGTTAACAGATTACGATAGGTATCGAGCTGTTTAATGCAAATCTCTTCATCCAAAGTGTGCTTATTGGTGGCCAATAGTATCAGCGACAATAGCGACACGGGATTGATCACGGCAGCACGGTTAATATTTTCCAAAATCGCTTTGGCAGAACTATTGACGGCATCAGATACGGCTTGAGGAATTGGGTCATCATTTTTTTCAATTTTGATGTGTTCAGCGCCGTGCTGTTTAAGCATATCATCCAAGAAAACAGGTTCACCGAAGTTCACATAGACCTTACCGAAAATGCGTTCGATTTTACGTAAGGTTTGTAAGATTCCAAAAATAGATTCAGATTCTTTCGGTTTGCCATTCATCTCGCCGACATAGGTTGCACCTTCCATTAAGCGTTCATAACCGAAATAAGTCGGTACGAATACAATGGGTTTAGCACGACCACGTAAATGGCTGTGAACGGTCATTGCCAGCATGCCTGTCTTTGGCGGAAGTAAACGACCAGTTCGTGAACGCCCCCCTTCAATGAAGTACTCTAACGGGGTGTTGCGCGACAAAATGCTATACAGATATTCTTTAAATACCGTGGTGTACAGGGCATTGCCACGGAAGGTACGGCGAATAAAGAATGCACCACCACCACGCAGCAATTGACCGACAAATGGCATATTAAGGTTATCACCTGCCGCAATGTACGGCACCATCATACCGCGCTTATAAATCACATAAGACAGCAACAAATAATCGATATGACTACGGTGACACGGGGTGTAGATAATTTCGTAATCTTTTGCCAACTCACGAACGGTATTGAAGTTATGCACTTCCACGCCGTCATAGAGCTGTGTCCATAAACGAGTAAGCGACTGCTCGGCAAAACGAACCGCAGAGTGAGAATAGTCAGAGGCAATTTCATTGACATAACTAATCGCGCGGCGTTCTGAATCAACCAAACTGATTTTCGAGCGAATACTTTCTTTGCGAATCGCATCTTGAACATCATTGGATTTGATCAACGACTGCATCACGTTGCGTCGATCTGACAAATCCGGCCCTAAAACCACTTCGCGCTGGCGATCTAACAAATCATTGAGTTGATTGACAATATAGGTAGCAGGCGACAAATTCGGATGGGTGACTTTTGCATAATCAACCAAAGCGCGTAATGACTGTGCTGGGTGGAATTCCAAAAATGACTGACGGCCATGCAAACCAATATTCATGAGCTGTTTCAGGGTACTTGGTGTTGCCCAAGTATCGGTAAATAACAGTTTAAACCATGAATCTTCTTTATCTGGCGAACGTCCCCACAATACGGTCACAGGAACCAGTTCAATGTCGTAGTCTGGATGTTTGTCTAAGAGCTCAATTAATCGCATCAAGCGAGGAGGAAAAGCATGCAGTGGCGGATTGAGTAAATTGGTCTCATCCTGATGTTGTAAAAACAGTACGGCCGCTTTTTCTTTATGATCACCGACAATCAGAGGGTCTAAAGCTGGAGCGAGTTTCAAACGACGAGTTTCGCCATCCACCACTAAAGCATTGCTGCGAGAGTAGTTTTGTAAAACGTAACAGACCACTTTGTGGGTCGGTTCAGCTGAGATTTCTTGACGCTCTGAAGATGGGTTTTCCGTAGGAACCTCTCCAAGAACATGCGGTGTTACTACCAGGTCAAGCAGCTTACTAGAAAGCCGACGATACATTTGACCAAAGCCACTCTTGGACATAAATACTCCTAGCCGATGACGAATAACGCATTTAAGCGATGAGGGCAATTATCTTCTTAAATCTATGCATAAAACAATATGCCATTTTCTAACAAATTAAATAAAATTTGGCAGATTTTATCGTTAATAATCGTATTTTTAGTGATTATATCAAATATTGAATATGACAATACAGTCAGTCAAATGTTCATTATTCAAATGACATTTGTGGCACTATAGAACAATTCAACAATAGATGAATGCTGAATCTGACAAGAAATGATGTTTGGCTTCAGTCATGAAATACTGAAAACGATAGGTTTGATATGAATGGTTTAACTCAAGATTTAGTGGATCTATTAACGCTAGAGAAACTAGAAGAGCATATTTTTCGTGGGCAGAGTCGTAATTTGGTCGGAAAACGCGTTTTTGGGGGTCAAGTCTTAGGTCAGGCACTTCGTGCAGCATCATATACCGCAGACCGCCCAGTTCACTCAATGCATGCCTACTTTTTGTTTGGTGGTGATATTAATGCACCCATCATTTATGAAGTTGAAAAGCTACGTGATGGTAAAAGTTTCTTAAGCCGTCAAGTCCGTGCCATCCAGCATGGTCGGACTATTTTTTCAGCCATGGTATCTTTTGCATCACCTGAAGAAGGGCTTGAATATCAAATTGCTGAACCTGAATATCCAGCACCTGAAGAACTTAAGTCTGAGCAAGAATTAAAAGAAAATCTCATCAGTTTCATTCCTGAAAATATTCGCACTGCATTTATGCGCCCACGTCAGGTAGAAATTAAACCAGTGAATTTGACCAATCCGTTTCAACCACAACCTGAAGCGCCGTCAAATGCTTTCTATATGAAAACCTATGACAAGTTTGATCAGACATTGGCAAATGATATTTCACTCAATCAAGCCATTGTTGCATTCTATTCAGACTATTCATTTATGACCACGGCCTTGCAACCGCATGGCGTGAATTATCTAACGCCAAGTGTGCAATGTGCCAGTATCGATCATGCGATTTATTTCCATAAACCGGTTAAAGCAGATGAGTGGATGCTTTATGACATGGATGCAACGGTTACAGCAAGCTCACGCGGTTTGAACTTTGGACGTATGTGGCAAAACGGTCAATTGGTGTGTAGTACGGTACAAGAGGGATTAATTCGAATTCGTGAAATTGAAACCCAATAATGTTTTGACTTTAGCTGTTTGAAAGAAAAATCCGAATGTAATATTCGGATTTTTTTGGCATCAATGTCGTTGACTCAGTGACAATGCGGCACATCTTTTGCGCTATGTTTATGACAACCTTGTTTGGTGCTGGTGCCCGATGAATGTGCAAAAGCCACGCTGATGCTACATAAAAGTGCAGCGCTTAAGATTAATGTTTTCATCAAAGTGCTCTTTCAATCTTGTTTAATAAAACTTGCACTAAATATGCACGTTCTATGCCATATTTCTATGGGTCCAATTTCTGTCGTAAGTGGAGGGGTTTTGCTTCAATCATGCAGAGCTTGTGACAAATTAGTATCGATTCTAAGCAAAGCTCATGGCATAGTAGCTCTAAGAACTTCATGATAAAAGCACACGCAATGAGCTTAAATACACAAATTTTAATTGCCGCCATTTTGGGCGTTGCCTTTGGTTTTTTGTTAAATGTATTTCCAGACACTCAATTTTTTAATGGCAGTCTGTATGGCTTAAGTATTGCCAGCAGTATTTTTATCGGCTTACTTAAATTATTGCTGATCCCATTGATCTTCAGCTCAATTGTGGTTGGGGTATCAAACTTGCAAACGGGTGGTCAATTGGGGCGTACTTGGAAAATCACGCTTGCCTGTTGTGTCACCACCACGACATTAGCCCTTATTTTAGGTTTAGCTTGCGCGCACGTGTTTGATGTGGGTAAAGGGATTGATATCGCTTTGTTCCAAGACACCATGCAACAGCATCAAACACCCGATACCTTAACCGCAACATCATTTTTCACTAATTTCATTCAAAATACCCTCATTAACCCTTTCAAGGCTTTCGCTGAAGGTAATGTGCTTGCAGTGGTGGTGTTTGCCTTAATGGTGGGTGTGGCACTGGTCAAAGGCGGGGAGCGTTTTAATACGGTCAAAAAGCTCAGCCAGCAATTTTTTGAAATCATGATGATCATGATTGGTTGGGTCATGAAAATTGCCCCGTTGGGAATTTTTGCGTTATTGGCTAAGCTCATTGCGACTGAAGATTTGTCTGTTCTGAGTCGTTTGGCCGAGTTTGCTGCTGTAGTAACTGGAACGACTATTTTTCACGGTGTGGTGGTTTTACCGCTTTTGCTGTGGGTGTTTGGTAAAATGAATCCAATCACCTTTTTTAGAGGCGCGCGCACTGCACTCATTACAGCATTCGCTACAAGTTCCAGTTCTGCCACGATGCCATTGTCGCTAAAATGTGCTCAAGAAAACTTAGGTGTACGTCCTCAGACAGCAGGATTTGTTATTCCACTTGGCACACAGTTAAATATGGATGGGACGGCACTATATGAAGCTGCGGCAGCTTTATTCATTGCAAATTTAATGGGACTGGATTTGACCATAGGTCAGCAACTCATCGTGTGTGCCACAGCCATGATTGCCTCTCTTGGAGCACCAGGTATTCCAAGCGCAGGTATGGTCACCATGATTATGGTATTACAATCTGTGGGCTTGCCTGCTGAAGCGATTGCGATTTTACTGCCCATCGACCGTTTGCTGGATACGGTGCGTACAGTAGTGAACGTGCAAGGCGATATGATGATTAGTGTGGTGGTGGATCGATATACCAAAGATTCAGATATTCAAGATGAATGAGTTAAAAGTTAAAGTTTGCCTAGCGCATATTGGCTACAAAAAGCCTTCGTTACGGAGGCTTTTTAGTTATCTATACGCTTTTTATTTTTTTAACGCTGATACAACGGATAAAGGTGTTTTTCTTCATGGTTGAGATGTCGAGTCAATAAATCACCCATCGCATTATATTCAGATTGGAACTGTTGCATATTTTGAGCGTTCAGCAACTGACTCTGCCATTTATCAATAAATTTATTGAAACGGTTGGACACGGAACTGATCTCTTTACGGTAGTTTAGAATCACAGTCATTTTTTCAGATTGATCTGCAAATTTTTGTTCGATGTAACTATAAAATAGAAGATCTTCTTGCATGAGATGACGGTGAAACTCTCGTTTCAAATAACCCAGTTGACTGGGAATTCTTGAATACTCTGAATGTTGTACACTTGTTGCAATTTTACGGTAGAGCTCAACCACGTGGCGATGTTCTGCTTGTAAGCTTGGAATAAGCTGTGCCGAAAAAGGAATCGGTGGTTTCGCATGAATTTTATTATTTTGATGCTCAGTCAGTTCTGACCCTATGCTGGAGTCCGGCTGAAAAAACTGAATCATACTTTTCAATGGTTTTATGATTTTAGGAAACATTTCAGAACTACTTTAAATTTAATCAATAATGTGACTTATATCACATAATAAATTAAATAAGCGACACAAACAATAATCTGTGTCGCTTTAAAAGTAGTCTTATAAAGTCTTATCGAATAGTGGGGTTATGCAACTTTCAATGCAGCACGTTTAGCAGCAGGAGATTTATCTAAATATGCAATTGCATCTTCGGTTTTAGCCTCATGTACAGGATCGTACCAAGGGGTTAAATAGCTCAGTTGCTGAGAAACTAACCACAGTGGATTTGGAAGCAGACGATTGTTGTGCTGAGATAAGCGATACCACTCACGCCAAATCCAAGGTTTAAATAGACTCGGTTGAATAGATTGATAGCGAGGATCTTGACGCATTAAGCCTGCGGCACCATCCACCCAAAGCGCCATTACTGCAATAATCACAATCACACTTTGATAATAACGTGCAATATAACCGCCACCTAAATGTCGATATAAATCAAATGCGACAGTACGATGTTCCATTTCTTCTGCGCCGTGCCATTTAATCAAATCCAGCATGTTCGGGTCTGCGCCTAACTCTTCCCAATGGGTGTTGTACAACGCATATTTACCCATAACACAAGTCATATGCTCAACGGTTGCCACAATTCCCAAACGAAATAAATCCCATTGGTGTGTCAGTACTTTAGGTACATTTAAACCGAAAGGTTGATCTGCGAGTACCTTCGTAAATAAAAAATCCATAATTTTTAAGTTACGCTGTACGTCCAGATCACGTTTGCTCAAATATTCAGTGTTGGCTGAAACGTGTGCTTGAGCATGCATCGCTTCTTGACGAATAAAGGCTTTAACGTCTTCTTTTAATTTTTTATCAGTAATCTGAGGCAGGACTTTGTTGTAGAGACGGCAGAACCAAAATTCGCCTGCAGGTAAAATCGTATTAATTTCATTGATAAAATAACTGGCAAAAGGCTGGTTTGGAATCCAGTCTACAGGGGTTTCTTGCCATTCAAATTTCACTTTACGCGGCTTAATGTGATAACTGATCGAAGATCCTATTCTAGTGTTTTTTAACTTATCGAGTAACTTCATCACACTTTCCTGAATTATTGTTGTGCTATTCAATATTCAGTATAAAAAAATGTCCTCAATTGTTATTAGCATTTGAGGACATTCGTTTATCAATAAGTGTAAGATTTTGTCAAACAATCAAAATCATTGATCTGCTTTGGGTTCAACTTCATTAGCCTGATCTACATCTACATCTACATCTACATCTACATCTACATCTACATCT
>CAZOGM010000009.1:0-17734 GCA_964579445.1 uncultured Acinetobacter sp. | reverse complement strand
ATTAGCCTGATCTACATCTACATCTACATCTACATCTACATCTACATCTACATCTGAGTCAGATGCTTCTGGAATAGCGTCAATATCAAATTCATTGGTCTGTTCAAGGGTATAGTTCAAACGCCCCCCCATCACACTTGCCAATTCTTCTAAACCCTGTTTATTGAGGGATGAGAACAATTGAATCGAGAAATTGAGTTTCATTTTTCTTAAGGTTTGCTGCACTTCTTGTAAGACTTTCGATGCAGGACCACGGTTCAACTTATCTGACTTGGTTAAGAGGACATGCACAAACAATTTGCGCGAATATGCCCATTCAAGCATCATCACATCGAAATGTTGTAAAGGGTGGCGGATATCCATAAGTAACACCAAGCCCTGTAAGCTTTGGCGATGAATGAGATAGTTTTCAAGCTCTTTTTGCCACACGATTTTCATAGCTTCAGGTACGGCTGCATAACCATAACCAGGCAAATCGACCAAACGCTGATCAGGATTTCCTAAGCTAAAAAAGTTGATCATCTGGGTACGACCAGGACGTTTCGATGCGCGCGCCAGTTGCTTTTGGTTGGTCAGCGCATTAATCGCACTTGATTTCCCCGCATTTGAGCGTCCTGCAAAGGCCACTTCATAACCAGTATCTTCAACGCAGATATCAAGTTTAGGCGCACTCATGAGAAACTCTGCACGGCGTAACCAATTTAAAGCTGAGATACCATAGGCTGTAATCGCAGGATCAACTTGTTTTTCATAGCTAATCTTTTGTTTAGGTGCGTTTGATGTCTTGGTATTCTTAGACTTTCCACTACTGCGATGCATAACTCAACTTCAATAAAATGATCAACAACAGACATTATAAAGGAAGTCGTCAAGTCAAGCGAACTTTGTACAAATGAAGTTTAAGTGAATCAGGTATAAATGAGGAATACGTTAAAGTTGAAGCAAGGAAATGGGAGAGGATAGTGAGCGTGTAGAACGTGCAGGGCGGTCTAATACATCTTGTACTGTATACAGATTTAAACTTTGATAAAATTGATCCACCGCATCATCTAAAATACTTTTCAAGCCGCAATGTGCCCGCATCACACATGGGGGTGTTGCACAATTGACAATCTGATCATCCCCTTCAAGGGTTTTTAAAATATCCCCAAGATGTAAACTTAAGGTTGCTGGGTTAAGTCGAATCCCACCACCTTTGCCGCGCGTGGTGATCAGCCAATGTTGTTTCGCCATGAAGTGAACCACTTTAACCAAATGGTTTTCAGACACCACCAAATGTTCTGCAATTTCTGCAATCGTGTACGGCACATCTCTGGGTCTAGAAACATACATTAATACACGGAGGGCATAGTCAGAAAATTTGTTAAGCTGCATAAGTGATTCAGGCAGGAAGTGGATAAGAATCTTAGCCCGATCACATCATAAATGAAAGATTACAGACCAAGATTCGTTACAATTTTAATCCTAATTAACGCTTAACGGGCGCTGAGATTTTGACAATATCATTGAGGTGATAAGCATTGAATAAAATATTTGCCACTGAAAACTCACTCGCCGTTTCTTCAGTTGTTACATTGAAACTGTATTCTTGTGCAGTTTGATTTTCTGTAAAGCTAAACTGTTGCGGCTGTTCAAGGGATTGATGAGGCACTTTGACTTTGACAGAGATAAAACTGCCTGCATCAGCGGGCAAGATCGCTTGGCCATCTTGTGGGACTAAGATAAAACGTTTTGTAGAGTCTAAAGATTCAATATTTTTGATGATAAAGCTGCGCCATCCAGCCCAGCCACCCTGTTGGGCAACTAAATGGTCATACTTTTGCTTTTCAACGCCTATTAATATATCCGCCAGTTGTAAGTAAGCCACTTTCCATGCGCCAATTAAATCCGACTCCATCGAAACATCCAAAACTTCACTGATTGAATGAAGCAAGTGATCACCCACAATCGCATAATGTTCTGGTTGAATGTCTAAACTGACATGTTTGGTGGTGATGTGTTCAATGGCTTTGCCAAGCACGCTCGGATTTTCAATATTATCTGCATACGCCAATACAGCCGCTGCCAATGCACGAGGCTGACGACCGCTGCTTTGATGGTCTAAATTAAAGACATTATTGAGCTCGGGATGGTGTTTTAACATCCGCGCATAGAAGTAACTTGTTAGTGCCACTCCACTTTCACGTAGGACGGGGACAGTATTTTTAACAAGTTCAATTTGCTGTGGATTCATGGCGATGAGATCATTTTTGTAAAAGATATATTAAAAATATACCTTTAAATTTTAGAGCGCAATAGCAGATCTGAATAAAACCTTAAAAAAAATAGGGGATATTTGCATATCCCCTATTTTGATAGTGTGCTTTATCAGTTAAACAGAATTTATTTTTTTCCAAACAATGAGCCAAGTAAGCCACGAACAATTTTCTGACCAGTTGATCCACCCAAACTCCGCGCTGCACTTTTGGCAAAAGTTCCGACAATATCTTGAGCGATTTTTTCGCGTTGTTTGCTCGCTCGCTCTGCTTCTTTTTGCTGTTCACGTGCCAAACGCTCTTGTTCTTTGAGTTGTTGTTTGGCAAAAGCTTCTTGCTGTTTAGCATATTCTTTCGCAAGCACTTCTTGCTCTTTGGCCACTACTTTGGCTTGTTCATCTGCAACAACTTGTTGTTGACGTTGTTCAACTTTAAGCTGCAACATTTCAAAAGCGCTTTCTCGATCAAGATGTTGCTCATAGATACCTGCGACCACACTTTGTGTCATCAATACTTTACGCTCATCTAAAGTGATTGGACTAAATGCAGAGTAGGGTGGCATCACCCATGCGCGCTCGACCATTTGTGGAATACCCTGTTCATCTAAACAGCTAATCAGTGCTTCACCTACCCCAAGTTCTGTAATCGCTTGATCGACTCTAAACTCAGGGTTTTCACGAAAAGTTTCAGCTGCGGTTTTAACCGCTTTTTGATCTTTTGGGGTAAAGGCGCGTAAGGCATGTTGTACACGATTACCCAGTTGTCCGAGTACACTTTCGGGTAAGTCCAGTGGGTTTTGAGTGACAAAATAAATACCGACACCTTTAGATCGAATCAAGCGAACCACTTGTTCAATTTTTTGTTGAAGCGCATCACTGGCATTATCAAATAACAAATGTGCCTCATCGAAGAAGAATACCAGTTTTGGTTTGTCCATATCGCCAACTTCTGGTAGTTGCTCAAATAACTCAGATAACATCCACAATAAAAACGTCGCATACAGTTTAGGCGTATTCATCAGTTTATCGGCAGCCAAGATATTAATATTGCCGCGACCTTGGCTGTCAGTTTGTATGAAATCTAAAATATTTAAACTCGGTTCACCAAAGAATTGATCACCACCTTGATCTGCCAAAGCCAATAAATTACGTTGAATTGCGCCAAGGCTTGCAGGGGAGAGATTGCCATATTCTGCCTTGTACTCTGATGCATGCTCACTGACATGGGTTAGCATTGCCTTAAGATCTTTAAAATCAATCAGTAATAATCCCTGATCATCTGCAATACGAAACACCGCAGACAGCACCCCCTCTTGCGTGTCATTTAAATTTAGCATTTGAGACAATAATAGGGGGCCGATCTCGGAAACCGTGGTTCGAATAGGGTGACCTTGCTCAGCAAATAAATCCCAAAAAACCACAGGCGACGCTGCAAAAGGAATCGACTCAATGTTGAGGCTTTTAATTCGTTCGTCAAACTTGGGATTCGCGTTACCTGCTTTGGCAAGACTTGAAACATCACCTTTGGCATCAGCCAAAAATACAGGAACACCTATTCGTGAAAAACTTTCAGCTAATACTTTTAACGTCACTGTTTTACCCGTGCCTGTTGCACCCGCGATTAAGCCATGACGGTTGGCAAATTGAGAATGTAATACGATATCTTGACTGACATTGGTGGTTTTTTTTGCAATAACGATTGGTGTGCCCATAGTGAGACCTATTTTGTTTTATTTGTGATGTTATTTTGCTAACTGTTTTAATGCGTTTTCTATATCTTGAATTAAATCGATCGGATGTTCCAGTCCTATACAAAAACGAACCAGTAATCCGGCTTGTAAATGAGCGTTTTCAAGATGGCGCATGTCTGTCAAATCATAAAGCATGACTAGACTCAAAGGCCCCCCCCAGCTAAAGCCCAATTTAAATAATTTTAAGCTGTCACAAAAAGCTCGAATATCTGTAATTTGATATTCAGGTTTGAATATTACACTGACCAGACCTGCGCTATGTCCATTTTGGCAAACTTGTTTCCAGTGGTTATGACCAGCAGATTCAGGCAGGGCAGGATGCAGGACTTGTGCAAACACATTTTGTAGTTTTAACCAATTTAAAAGTTGAATCGCACTTTGTGATTGATGCTTATAACGAAGCTCCATTGATGCCAAACTGCGTTGAACTTGAGCGGCATCATCCCCAGATACACAAATACCTTGTAAGGCATGCATGCGATAGAGTTGATGATGTAATTTTTGATCTCGTGTGACCACCGATCCCATCAACACATCACCGCCTCCACTGGGGTACTTGGTTAAAGCATGTACGGTCATATCCACACTTAAATGCTCATCATTTAAATCAAACGCATTAAATGCCAGCCCTGCGCCCCAAGTGTTGTCCAAAGCAGTGAGGACATTGGCTTGTTTTGCTTTTTCGACCAGTTGAATTAAATCAGGAAATTCTAGAGTCACAGAGCCAGCAGCTTCCAGCCAAATCAGTTTGGCTTTTTCGCTAGGTTTAAAGCTATCTGCATCAATACTGTTATAAATTTTGACCAAAATCCCATATCTGTGCTCTAGGTTGCGCAAATGCTCCATATTTGGGCCATAAATATTGTCAGATACCCAAACTTCATCACCCTGACTTAAAAAGCACGAATTCACCAAATTTATGGCAGATAAACCACTCGGTGCAAGTAGGCAGTATTTACCTCCTTCTAATCTTGCAATTTGATCTCCCAGCGTAAAAGTTGTGGGGGTGCCATGCGTGCCATAGCTATAATCGTATTGATCTGTCCAATGTCGATTAAATAACGCATTCGTGTCTTTAAATAAAATGGTTGAGGCACGAAACACTGGAGGTTGAATACTTGAAATATATTGCGGTGCTTGTCTTGGCGCGTGGATGAGATCGGTTTGGGGTTTATTTTTCACGGCAGACTCTAAAGTTTAAAATACACCCATAAGAAATCATAATATGCAGACAATGCAAAGCAATGATTTGTTTTAAATAAGCAATCGTAAATCGGTCTTGGCTTCATTCTTGCAAGTAAAGCATCAGTATAATAAAAGAATGGAATGATTGAGATGCATGATTTAAAAGTTCATTATTTTCAGCATATTGCAGGCGAAGGGTTTGGCAGCTGTTATGACTATTTAAAATCTAAAGGTGCGCAAATTAGTGCGACTGAATTTTTTGCATTGCCACTCGATTTAGATCTTGAAATTGAGGCACTACCTCAGGTGCAGGATGTTGACTTGCTCATCATAATGGGTGGCACCATGAGTGTGAATGATGAGGCAAATTTTCCTTGGTTAAAAATAGAAAAAAGATGGATTAGACGCTATTTATCTGAAGCTAAACCTGCAATTGGATTGTGTTTGGGTGGGCAACTAATCGCACATGCACTCGGGGCCAATGTCAGTCGAAACCCTCAGCAAGAATTAGGTTGGACAGCAGTTAAACGTAGCACTTCTGTGTCATCGCGATACTTTCAGCCACCAAGTGAAATTGAAGTAATGCAGTGGCACAGTGAAACCTTTGAAATTCCCAAAGGCGCAGTTCGTTTGGCAGAAAATAAAATTTGCACCAATCAGATGTATCAAATTGGAGAAAATGTCTTGGGCTTTCAATTTCATCCTGAAATCACCCCAAAAGTCCTGAAGGATTTTATTGAAAATGAAGAACACGAAAAGCAATTTTCAGAACTGTTCAAACCACAAATTGAAATTCTAAAAAAATCTAAAAAGGAGCAATTTAAAGCAGGGAATATACTTTTAAACTCAGCCATAGACTACGTTTTAAGAGAAAAATAGTGTTGATTAAAAATCAAACTATTGCTTTCTAAATAATTTGTGATTAATAGAATAAAGCAACAAATACGTTTGCTTAACTGTTAAACAATCGCTATAATGAGCGACCCTTAAATATTAGGGGCTAAACAACCTGTTGTGTTGTTTAGATCGTTACAGTCGTGGCATCGATCACGACCTTAGTGATTTTCACTGCCTTTGACACTCGCCTCATATTTGTGGGGTGGGATGCGTCAGGGGTGATTCTTTATATTTTTGGCTTGGAGTTTACTGGTATGTCTAACCAGAGAATCCGTATCCGTTTGAAGTCTTTTGATCATCGTCTGATTGATCAATCTTCTCAAGAGATCGTAGAAACAGCAAAACGTACTGGCGCACAAGTTTGTGGTCCTATTCCGATGCCTACTCGCATCGAACGTTTTAACGTTCTAACTTCACCGCATGTAAACAAAGATGCGCGTGATCAGTATGAAATCCGCACTTACAAGCGTTTGATCGATATCGTTCAACCTACAGATAAAACTGTAGATGCATTGATGAAATTAGATCTTGCTGCTGGTGTTGATGTTCAGATCGCTTTGGGTTAAGGCTTTCGGGTTAATTAACATTTTATAAGTTAATTAAGTCGCTTTTTTAGAGGTTTATGCACATGGCTATTGGTTTAGTCGGTCGCAAGTGCGGTATGACACGTATCTTTACAGATGCTGGTGTTTCTGTACCTGTTACAGTGATTGAGGTTGATCCAAACCGCATCACTCAAATCAAAACGCTTGAAACTGATGGTTATCAAGCGATTCAAATCACTACTGGTGAACGTCGCGAATCTCGCGTAACTAACCCACTTAAAGGTCACTTTGCGAAAGCTGGTGTTGCTGCAGGTCGTTTAGTTCAAGAATTCCGCGCTACAGAAGCTGATCTTGAAGGTCGTGAAGTTGGTTCTTCTCTTACTGTTGAATTGTTTACAGTTGGTCAAATTGTTGACGTAACTGGTCAGTCTAAAGGTAAGGGCTTCCAAGGTGGTGTTAAGCGTTGGAATTTCCGTACGCAAGACGCAACTCACGGTAACTCACTATCTCACCGTGCTGTAGGTTCTACAGGTCAAAACCAGACTCCTGGTCGCGTATTCAAAGGCAAAAAAATGCCTGGTCACTTAGGTGCGGATCGCGTAACTACACAGGGTCTTGAAATCGTTGCTATCGACGTTGAACGTTCAGTTCTTGTTGTTAAAGGCGCGGTTCCTGGTGCTACCGGTGGTGACGTAACTGTTCGTCCTACGATCAAGGCCTGAGGGGAAATAACGTGAATTTAAATACTGTTTCCGGCTCTGCTGTTGAATTGTCTGAAGTTGCTTTCGGGCGTGAGTTTAACGAAGCTCTTGTACACCAAGTTGTTACAGCTTATTTAGCTGGTGGTCGTCAAGGTTCTAAAGCTCAAAAATCACGTGGTGAAGTATCTGGCGGTGGTCGTAAGCCATTCCGTCAAAAAGGTACTGGCCGTGCGCGTGCTGGTTCTATTCGTAGCCCAATCTGGGTTGGCGGTGGTAAAACTTTTGCTGCTCGTCCACAAGACTGGTCTCAAAAAGTAAACCGTAAAATGTACCGCGGTGCTATGCAATGCATCCTAGCTGAACTTGTTCGTCAAGATCGCTTAGTTTTAGTTGAAGAGTTTTCTGTTGAAGCTCCAAAAACTAAAGAATTGCTTGCAAAACTTAACGACTTAAACGCAACTCGCGCGTTGATCGTTACTGATGCTGTTGATGAGAACTTGTATCTTGCTGCACGCAACATTCCACATGTAGATGTGGTTGATGCTGCTGCGATCGATCCTGTTAGCTTGATTGCGTTTGACAAAGTTGTTATGTCTGTAGCTGCTGCTAAGAAAATTGAGGTAGAACTCGGATGAACAACGAACGTATCTATCAAGTCCTACAAGGACCTGTATTCTCAGAAAAAGCTCAAGCTTTAGGTGAGGCTGCTGGTGTTCAAGTTTTTAAAGTTGCAATCAATGCAAACAAACTTGAAATCAAAAAAGCAGTTGAGCAACTCTTTGGTGTGGAAGTGGTTAAAGTAAACACGACTATCACTAAAGGTAAGACTAAGCGCTTTGGTAAAACATTAGGACGTCGTTCTGATGTTAAAAAAGCATACGTCACCCTGAAAGCTGGCCAAGATGTTGAAATGGCTGACTTGGGCGATACCGCTGAAAGCACAGCGGAATAAGGACGAGAATTATGCCTATTCAAAAATGTAAGCCAACGTCTCCAGGACGTCGCTTTGTAGAGAAAGTCGTTCACGACCATCTTCACAAAGGCGCGCCTTATGCACCGTTGGTTGAAGCTAAAAAACGCACTGGTGGCCGTAATAACAACGGTCACATTACGACTCGTCACGTTGGTGGCGGTCATAAGCAGAACTACCGTATTGTTGACTTCAAACGTAACAAAGATGGTATTCCTGCAACTGTAGAGCGTATCGAATACGATCCTAACCGTACTGCACACATTGCTTTAGTTTTGTATGCTGATGGCGAACGTCGTTATATTATTGCGCCTAAAGGCCTACGTGCTGGTGATAAAGTTCAATCGGGTAACGATGCTCCAATTCGTCCAGGTAACTGTTTACCACTTCGTAACATGCCAATTGGTTCTACTCTTCACAACATCGAACTTAAAATCGGCAAAGGCGCGCAATTAGCTCGTTCTGCTGGTACTTCAGTTCAATTGTTGGGTCGTGACGGTTCTTACGCAATTGTTCGTCTACGTTCAGGCGAAATGCGTAAAATTCACGTTGAATGCCGTGCAGTTCTTGGTGAAGTTTCTAACCAAGAAAGCAACCTTCGTTCACTCGGTAAAGCTGGTGCAGCTCGCTGGCGTGGTGTTCGTCCTACCGTTCGTGGTATGGCGATGAACCCAGTTGACCATCCACATGGTGGTGGTGAAGGGCGTAACAAAGGTATTCAACCTGTAAGCCCATGGGGTCAAAAAGCTAAAGGGTACAAAACTCGTACCAATAAGCGTACGACTAAGATGATCATTCGCGACCGTCGCGTTAAGTAACAAGTAAAGGAATCTGACAATGCCTCGTTCTCTGAAAAAAGGCCCATTCGTCGATGCGCACTTGTTCGCTAAGGTTGAAGCGGCTATCGCGGCTAATAACCGTAAGCCGATCAAAACTTGGTCGCGTCGTTCGATGATCCTCCCAGATTTTGTTGGTCTAACAATTTCTGTTCATAATGGTCGTAACCATGTTCCAGTGATTGTATCTGAACATATGGTTGGTCATAAACTCGGTGAATTCGCGCCAACTCGTACCTATCGTGGTCACGGTGTTGACAAGAAATCTAAACGTTAAGGTGCTATGATGGAAGTTACTGCTAAATTACGCGGTGCCGCTATCTCGGCACAAAAAGCTCGTTTGGTTGCAGATCTAATCCGCGGCAAATCTGTTGCGCATGCTTTAAACGTTCTTGCTTTCAGCAACAAGAAAGCTGCAGCGATCGTTAAAAAAGCGTTGGAATCTGCAATTGCAAACGCTGAACATAATAACAGTTTAGATGTAGACGACCTTAAAGTTTCTACGATTTACGTTGATGAAGGCACTAGCCTTAAACGTATTTTGCCACGTGCTAAAGGCCGTGCAGATCGTATTACTAAGCGTACTTGTCACATCACCGTTAAGGTAGGGGTTTGATATGGGTCAGAAGGTTCATCCAATCGGTATCCGCCTAGGTGTTGTGAAACGTCATAACGCTAATTGGTACGCGAGTCCGAAACAATATGCTGAATATTTGCTTAAAGATCTTCAAGTTCGTGAGTTTTTGAATAAAAAACTTAAGAATGCGATGGTAAGCCATATTCTTATCGAACGCCCTACAGGCGCTGCTAAAGTAACAATTAGCACTGCGCGTCCTGGTATCGTGATCGGTAAAAAAGGCGAAGACATTGAGAAACTACAACGCGAATTAACATCTATCATGGGTGTTCCTGCGCAAGTAAGCATCAACGAAATCGACCGCCCAGATTTAGACGCTCGTCTAGTTGCTGAAGCAATCGCTTCTCAATTGGAAAAACGTGTAATGTTCCGTCGTGCTATGAAGCGCGCGGTACAGAACTCTATGCGTTCTGGTGCAAAAGGTATCAAAGTTGAAGTTTCTGGTCGTCTAGGTGGTGCTGAGATTGCTCGTACTGAGTGGTATCGTGAAGGTCGTGTACCTTTGCATACACTTCGTGCTGACATCGACTACTCATCTGTACGTGCTGAAACTACTTACGGTACGATTGGCGTTAAAGTATGGGTTTTCCGTGGCGAGATTCTAGGTGGCATGAAACAAGTCATGAACCCTGCTCCTGCTGAAGAACGTCCAGCTAAACGTGGTCGCGGCCGTGGTGAAGGTCAGGAGCGTCGTGGTCGTCGCAATGATCGTTCTGCTGAAAAAGGAGAATAATCCATGTTGCAACCTAAACGTACTAAATTCCGTAAAGTGCAGAAAGGCCGTAACACTGGTCTAGCGCATCGCGGTAGCACTGTATCTTTTGGTACAATCGCTCTTAAAGCAATTAGTCGTGGTCGTATGACTGCACGTCAAATTGAAGCAGCGCGTCGTACCATTAGCCGTCGTGTTAAGCGTGGTGGTAAAATCTTTATCCGTGTATTCCCGGACAAACCAATTACTGAAAAACCATTAGAAGTTCGTATGGGTAAAGGTAAGGGTTCAGTGGAATATTGGGTTTGCGAAATCAAACCGGGTAAGATCCTTTACGAAATGGATGGTGTTAACGAAGAATTGGCTCGCGAAGCGTTCACGCTTGCTGCTGCTAAACTTCCGTTCAAAACCGCTATCGTGACTCGGACGGTAATGTAATGAATATTAAAGATCTACGTGAAAAGTCGGTAGAAGAATTGACAGCTTTGCTTGATGAGCAACAGCTTAACCAATTCCGTCTTCGTATGGCTAAAGCAACTGGTCAATTGGGTAAATCGCACGAAGTTGCAGTTACTCGTAAGACAATTGCTCGTATCAAGACCCTCCTTACCGAAAAACAGGGGAGCGCACAATGAGTGAGCAAACAGTTCGCACGTTAACAGGTAAAGTCGTAAGTGACAAAATGGAGAAATCTATTGTTGTTCTTATCGAACGCCGCGTTCAACACCCGTTGTATGGCAAATCAATCCGCCGTTCAACAAAATTACACGCTCATGATGAAAACAATACAGCTAAAACTGGCGATGTTGTAACAATCAAAGAAAGCCGCCCAATCTCTAAAACTAAGTCTTGGACATTAGTTGAAGTAATTGAAGCAGCTGCTGAGTAATTAGACGTTTCTGTTGCATCATCGGTCAATTTCGAGTACTCTTTGAGCCTTTCGAAATTTCGACCGGTGTTGCTCGGTTTTGGAGTAGGGCAATGATTCAAACCGAAAGTATGCTCGACGTAGCAGACAACAGTGGTGCTCGCCGCGTACAATGTATTAAAGTACTTGGTGGCTCACATCGTCGTTATGCTTCTGTTGGCGACATTATTAAAGTTACTGTAAAAGAAGCTATTCCACGTGGTCGTGTTAAAAAAGGCGACGTGATGAATGCGGTTGTGGTTCGTACGAAATTCGGTATTCGTCGTTCAGATGGTTCTGTGATCCGTTTTGATGATAATGCTGCTGTTATCTTGAACACCAACAAAGCACCGATTGCAACTCGTATTTTCGGACCAGTGACTCGTGAACTTCGTACTGAACAGTTCATGAAAATCATTTCATTGGCTCCTGAAGTTCTATAATAGAGGCAATCATGGCTAAGATTAAAAAAGGCGATCAAGTAATTGTGATCGCAGGTAAAGAAAAAGGCAAACAGGGTACTGTTCTGTCTGTTTCTACAGACCGTGTTCTTGTTGAAGGCTTGAACTTGGTTAAGAAGCATCAGAAGCCGAACCGTGCAACAGGTGCTGAAGGCGCTATTGTTACACAAGAAGCTACGCTTCATATCTCAAACGTGGCAATTTTTAATGCTGCAACCCAAAAGGCTGACCGTGTTGGTTACCAAGTAACTGAAGGCGTGAAAACTCGCATCTTCAAGTCAACTGGTGAATCAGTGGCGGTAGCGAAGTAATAGGTTGAATTAGGCTATGGCCAGACTTAAAACACGTTATAACGACGAACTTAAAGCTCAGTTACTTGAAACTTTAGGCGTTAAGAATGTGATGGAAATTCCACGCATCACAAAAATTACCATCAACATGGGTGTTGGTGCTGCATCTGCTGACAAGAAATTGTTAGACGGCGCTCTTTCAGATATGCAAGCAATTGCTGGTCAAAAACCAGTTCTTACTCTAGCTCGCAAATCTATCGCTGGTTTCAAAATCCGTGATGGTTGGCCGATCGGTTGTAAAGTTACTTTACGCGGCGAACGTATGTACGAATTCTTAGACCGTTTGATCTCTATCGCGATTCCTCGTATCCGTGACTTCCGTGGTTTTTCTGCGAAATCATTCGACGGGCGTGGTAACTATTCAATGGGTCTTAAGGAACAAATCATGTTCCCTGAAATCGACTTTGATAAGATTGATCGTATTCGTGGTATGGATATTACCGTGACTACGACTGCTCGCACTGATGACGAAGGCCGTGCGCTATTGCGTGCATTCGGCTTCCCGTTCAAATAAGAGGTCGATATGGCTAAGAAAGGTATGATTAATCGCGAATTGAAACGCGAAGCTACTGTTGCTAAATACGCTGCAAAACGTGCTGAATTAAAAGCAATTATTGCAAACGTTAATGCATCAGACGAAGAACGTTTCGAAGCGATGATGAAATTTCAAGCATTACCACGTAATGCGTCTCCAGTACGTCTTCGTAACCGTTGTGGTTTAACTGGTCGTCCTCATGGTTACTTCCGTAAGTTCGGCTTAAGCCGTAACAAATTACGTGAAACAGTAATGCAAGGTGATGTGCCGGGCGTTGTTAAGGCAAGCTGGTAAGGAGCGACTAGATGAGTATGCAAGATACCGTTGCCGACATGTTAACACGTGTTCGTAACGCACAAATGGCGAAGAAACAAACTGTTTCTATGCCTAACTCGAAGTTGAAAGTAGCTATTGCTAGCGTACTTCAATCTGAAGGTTATATTTCAAATGTAGAAGTCGTTGCAAATGACGGCAAACCTACTTTGACAATTACTTTAAAGTATTTTGAAGGCAAACCAGTTATTGAAACTGTGAAACGCGTAAGCCGTCCAGGTCTACGTCAGTATCGCGGTAAAGATGCACTTCCAAGCGTTAAGCAAGGTTTAGGTATTGCAATTGTTTCTACAAGCAAAGGCATCATGACTGATCGCGCTGCACGTGCTGCGGGCATCGGTGGTGAAGTTATTGCTTTTGTTTCTTAATAGGTGATTCCTCATGTCTCGTGTGGCTAAAGCCCCAGTAACTGTACCTAACGGTGTAACAGTTACTCAGAACGGCCGGCAGGTCGAAGTGAAAGGCACTAAAGGTACATTGTCTTTCAGCCTGCATGCGCTGGTCGAGTTAAAACAGGAAGAAGGTACACTTCAGATTGCTCCAGTAAAAGAGTCGAAAGACGCTTGGATGCAAGCTGGTACCGCTCGCGCTGTTCTTAACAACCTTGTAAAAGGTGTTAGTGAAGGCTTCGAACGTAAGTTGCAACTAATCGGTGTTGGTTATAAAGCTGCGGTTAAAGGTGATGTTGTTCACCTTAACCTAGGTTATTCACATCCAATCGATTACAAACTTCCTGAAGGTGTAACTGCTGAAACTCCAACTGCTACTGAAATCATTTTGAAATCAGCAAGCAAACATTTGTTGGGTCAAGCAGCTGCAAATATCCGTTCT
Organism: uncultured Acinetobacter sp.; assembly: GCA_964579445.1. Lineage (GTDB taxonomy): Bacteria > Pseudomonadota > Gammaproteobacteria > Pseudomonadales > Moraxellaceae > Acinetobacter. Next base: position 3,829 of record CAZOGM010000009.1, on the reverse strand, counting down.
TATCGTGAGCCAGAGCCGTATAAAGGTAAAGGTGTTCGTTATTCGGATGAAGTTGTTCTTCGTAAAGAAGCTAAGAAGAAATAAGGCGCGAGGTTCTTATGAACGAAAAGAAACAAACCCGTTTGCGTCGTGCGAAAAGCACACGCTTGCACATCCGTGCATTGGGTGCGACTCGTTTGTGTGTAAACCGCACTCCGCGTCACATCTATGCTCAAGTAATATCAGCAGATGGTGGCAAAGTATTAGCGCAAGCTTCTACTTTGGATGCATCTTTACGTAGCGGTTCAACCGGTAACGTAGACGCAGCTACTAAAGTTGGTGCTTTAATCGCAGAACGTGCGGTAGCAGCTGGCGTAACTAAAGTTGCATTTGACCGTTCTGGTTTTAAATATCATGGTCGTATCAAAGCCTTGGCTGATGCTGCTCGTGAAAACGGCTTGGAGTTCTAATCATGGCTAAAGTTGAACAAAACGAAGGTCTTGTTGAAAAGCTGGTTGCCGTTGATCGTGTAGCCAAAGTTGTTAAGGGTGGTCGTATCTTCTCTTTCACAGCATTAACTGTTGTGGGTGATGGTAATGGTCGCGTAGGTTTTGGTCGTGGTAAAGCACGTGAAGTTCCAGCTGCTATTGCTAAAGCACTTGAAGCTGCACGTCGTAACATGATTACTGTTGAGCTTGTTAACGGGACTGTACAACACCCTATTAATGCTCGTCACGGTGCAAGCCGCGTTTACATGCAACCTGCTTCTGAAGGTACTGGTGTAATTGCTGGTGGCGCTATGCGTGCAGTTCTAGAAGCTGTTGGTGTGCATAACGTATTGACAAAATGCTATGGTTCTACAAATGCTGCTAACGTAGTGAACGCAACTTTCAAAGGTTTGCGTGACATGACTTCTCCTGAGAAAGTCGCTGCGAAACGTGGTTTATCTGTAGCACAAATTCAAGGGTAATCAATCATGAAAACGATTAAAGTTACCCAGACTAAATCTTCTGCTCACCGTTTGAAAAATCACAAACTGAGCTTGAAAGGTTTAGGTCTGCGTCGTATTGGTCATACAGTAGAAGTGCTAGATACACCTTCTAACCGTGGTATGATCAACCAAGTCTACTATATGGTTAGTGTAGAGGAGTAAGCCATGACTCTGCGTTTAAATACTATTGCACCTGCAGAAGGTGCTAAGCGTGATAACCTTCGTCTAGGCCGTGGTATCGGTTCTGGCGTTGGTAAGACTGGTGGCCGTGGTCACAAAGGTCAAAACTCACGTAAAAGTGGTGGTACACGTCCAGGTTTCGAAGGCGGTCAAACTGCGTTATATCGTCGTTTGCCTAAATTCGGTTTCACTAGCCAATTGGCTTTGAAAACTGCTGAAGTACGTTTGTCAGAACTTTCTAAAGTTGAAGGCGATATCGTTTCTCTTGAAACTTTAAAAGCTGCTAACGTTGTACGTAAAGATATGATTCGTGCGCGTATCGTTCTTTCTGGTGAAATCACTCGTGCATTCACTGTTCAAGGTGTTGCATTGACTAAAGGCGCTAAAGTTGCTCTAGAAGCAGCTGGCGGTAAAGTCGAGGAGTAATCGCGAGTGTCTATGTCTCCTAGTTCTACAGGTCATGTGAACATGATGAAAGGTCAGCCATTTCATGTGAAATATCGTGAAATTATTCGTCGATTAATGTTCTTAGTTGGCGCATTGGTTGTCTTTCGACTAGGAGCGCATATTCCGCTGCCAGGTATTGATAATGTCGCTTTAGAACGTTTTTTTAATGCAAACGAAGGAACTTTCCTAGGTTTGTTTAATATGTTCTCTGGCGGGGCACTGGAACGAATGTCCATTCTTGCTTTGGGGATTATGCCGTACATTTCTGCATCTATTATTGTGCAGCTTATGTCTACGGTTGTTCCCTCGCTAGAAGCATTAAAAAAAGAAGGCGAGCAGGGCAAGCGTAAGATTAACCAATACACGCGTTACGGCACGTTATTTCTTGCAATTGTGCAAGGTATCGGGATGTGTGCTGGTCTGATCAGTCAAGGGATTACCTTTACTTCGGGTCTAGCATTTTACATTCCAGCGCTAACATCGTTAGTTGCAGGTACTATGTTCTTAATGTGGTTAGGCGAGCAAATTACCGAACGTGGTGTTGGTAATGGGATCTCGATGATCATTTTTGCAGGGATTGTCGCGGGCTTACCAGGTATGGTTGTACAATCATTTACCCTTGTGGAAAATGGTCAGTCTAGCTTAATTGGTATCGCGGTATTTGGATTGTTATCTTTGGCTGTTTTGGCAGCTATTGTGTTTATTGAAAAGGCACAACGTCGTATACCTGTTAACTATGCTCAAAAGCAGCAAGGTCGTCGAGTATTCACTGCACAACAGACTCACTTGCCATTGAAAATCAACATGGCAGGGGTGATTCCAGCAATTTTCGCAAGTTCATTGCTTTTATTCCCTGCAAGTTTAGGTCAATGGTTAGGTAGTGCTGATCCAAGTGCAGGAATTGTAAAGCGTACACTTCAAGATTTGGCTTTAGTTTTATCGCCTGGACAACCGTTGTATCTAGTGCTCTTCGGCGCGTTAATTATTTTCTTCTGTTATTTCTATACGGCACTGGTTTTCAGTCCAAAAGAAGTTTCAGAAAATTTAAAACGTAGTGGGGCTTATGTACCTGGTATTCGCCCAGGTGAGCAAACTGCTCGTTATTTAGATCATATTCTTAGTCGTTTGACTTTTATTGGCGCGATTTATATTACAGTCGTATGTTTGATGCCGATGGTACTGCAAAGTTCATTTGGCATTCCATTTAACTTAGGTGGAACATCATTATTGATTGTGGTTGTTGTTGTGATGGACTTTATGGCTCAGCTTCAAGCTCATCTCACCTCACGTCAGTATGATAATCAAACACTAATGAGTAAAACGACTGCTCATCCGAAAGGATAAGCGCACTTAGAGGTTTCATCATGAAAGTTCAAGCTTCTGTTAAGAAAATTTGTGGTAACTGTAAAGTTATCCGTCGCAATGGGGTTATCCGCGTGATTTGTAGCGCTGAACCTCGTCATAAGCAGCGTCAAGGTTAATCTAATCAAGACCTGTTGATTTCAGTAGGCTAATTAGGTTATTATCCGCCCCTCAAGATTTTGTCGGGCGGTTGATTATCTCTACCGCCTTTTTGGAGAAAGTGAATGGCTCGTATTGCCGGTGTAAACATTCCGGATAACAAGCATGCTGTTATCTCTCTTACGTATATCTTTGGTATCGGTCGCCATACTGCTAAGAACGTTTTAGCAGCTGTTGGTATCGCTACAACAACAAAGATTCGTGAATTGGATGACGCTCAGCTTGATGCGATTCGTGCAGAAATTGCTAAGGTTCCGACCGAAGGTGATTTACGTCGCGAAATTTCCATGAACATTAAACGTTTAATGGATTTAGGCTGCTATCGTGGTCTTCGTCATCGTCGCAGCTTGCCTGTCCGCGGACAACGCACCAAAACTAACGCACGTACCCGTAAAGGTCCGCGCAAACCTATTAAGAAATAAGATTTCTGGAAGCTAAAAGATGGCTAAAGATACTCGCGCACGCAAGAAGGTCACCCGTACCGTCTCTGAAGGTGTTGCACACATTCACGCTTCTTTTAATAACACCATTGTGACTATTACCGATCGTCAAGGTAATGCACTGGCTTGGGCTACCTCTGGTGGACAAGGCTTCCGTGGATCACGTAAATCAACTCCGTTTGCTGCTCAGGTAGCTGCTGAAGTTGCTGGTAAAGCTGCTTTAGATTACGGTTTGAAAAACTTGGACGTCCTTGTAAAAGGTCCTGGTTCT
>CAZOGM010000008.1:52887-65354 GCA_964579445.1 uncultured Acinetobacter sp. | reverse complement strand
TACGACCTGCACCTGATACACCCGACTTTGCATCAATAATAATACTTTCAGGTTTCACTAAAGCTTCTGTTTGTCTAAACAATGGCGCAAGACCTAACTGCACAGTCGTTGGATAACAACCTGGGTTACCAATCACTTGAGCTGTTTTAATTTTTTCACGATTCAGTTCTGACAAACCATAGACTGAATTTTTTAACAGTTCAGGACACGCATGTTGCATGCCATACCATTTTTCAAATTGTTCTAAATCTTGTAAACGGAAATCTGCTGCTAAGTCGATTACTTTGGTATTCGCAGCGACTAATTCTTCTGCGTGTTTCATTGCAACACCATGTGGCGTTGCGAAATAAACGACATCACATTTTTTGAGTACATCAATATTCAAATCTGAATAGCAAAGGTCTGTATGACCACGAAGACTTGGGAACATGTCATCTACACGGCGACCGTTTTCAGTACGTGAAGTCAGTACGTCTACACGTACATTTGGATGTCGTAGTAAAAGACGCAACAATTCAACGCCTGTATAACCTGTACCACCGACAATACCTACTGAAATCACGCTCATTACCTCAAATCAAATCTGTCCATTTCGAATGGCTAAGTATGACAGGAAGTTTAAGTTTTCTGAACTGTTTTGGATAAGATTGATCTTATATTACTTACTCTATGTACTTTTATTAATAATCAGCTGCTATCAAATTTAATAGTACTTATAAATTTTAACTCTCAAGTTCTTTACAATTTTCCTTTAAGTATTGTTTGAATTCATCTAAAGAAATAGCATCTTGTCCAGCCACCTTGTATGTTAACTCCGCCATCTGATCAAATGTTAAATTCAAATTATTCATTTTCCATCTATATTCCCTAAACTCATTAGGAATTCCACTATCTTGAGATTTCTTATATAAAAAACCCCTAAATTATAAATATCCAACTTGTGAACACAAATAAGAATGGTAAAAAAATCCACAGAAACTAAATTTAAATATTCTATAAAATATACTTTCTTCCAAATATTTCAATGTAATCGTTTTAACTGATAAATCAAGCCAACTCAACCTTCTGCCTATTAACTTCAAATTTTCAGCTTTTTTAGAATTTAGTTGCAGAAAAACATAAATCAACCGCCAAAACCAAATTACAAGAGCTACCACCACCCCAGATTCATACATAAAATTTCCCTTAAAATTTCATATTTAACGAATATAAGACTAGCAAATTTAATTTTTTTAAGTATAAAAAACTACCACCACCAAGGCATCGGACTTTTTTTCAAAACCTTTCGATGCTCTTGAAAATTGGCATCATGCTTTTGAACTTCATCCCAAAAACTCACACTATGATCAAAATGCTTGGTATGTGCCAACTCATGAACACAAACATAACGAGCAATTTCTTGAGGAAAAAGCACTAATCCACTATTCAACATGATGTCATGCTTAGAAGTACAACTTCCCCAACGTGTTTTAGGTTGGCGTATAGCACATTGCCTAAATAGCAAACCACTCGCAACACTTACTTCTCTTAGATATAAAGGTAAATGCTCTTTTGCATACGCAATAATAAATAATTTTAGATACGCTGAAGCTTGTCGATCAGATACAAGAAGCTGATTAACTTTATCATTAAAAACAAAGTTTTGCTTTTGAGTTTGATAATGAATTTGAAGTGGTTCTGCACGATTAAATAACTGCAAAGTCGATGGTAAAACCTGATTTTGAATTTGATCTGCGATGCGTGCTTGTTGCTTTTGCCAAGTTTCAATTAACCAAGTTTCAGATTGAGCAATAAAGTTTTGAATTTGACGATTTGTACAAAATACAGGTGCTGTAACTTTAATTTTTTGAGCATCCACGCGAAGTCTTAAACGTGTTGAACGAATATTTCGAGTGATTTCAATTTCAGGTAGGTCGGATAAAGTCATTCTTCATTCTTTTTATTTAATCCTCCCCAACCCTCCTTTAACAAAGGAGGGAAACTTCTCTCTTTGAAAAAGGAAGATTCAGAGGGATTCTACAAAATTAAACTGCAGTGCGCTCTTCAATACCGTGATCAGTAGCTACAACAGCAACATCTGCTTTATTGATCGCAAAAATGCCGTTACAGACCACACCCGGAATGTCATTGATATCTTTTTCAAGCTGTAAAGCATTTAAAATATTCAAGTTATGAACATCTAAAATCACATTACCATTGTCAGTAACGACACCTTCACGGTAAACGGGATCACCACCCATAGACACAATTTTACGGGCAACCGCAGAACGCGCCATTGGAATCACTTCAACTGGAAGTGCAAAACCACGACCTAATTGATCGACCCATTTTGAGTCATCGACGATACACACAAATTTCTTTGCAATGGATGCCACAATTTTTTCACGCGTCAAAGCCGCACCGCCACCTTTAATCATATGCATGTGACGGTCGATTTCATCTGCACCATCGACATATGCATCTAAACCACCGACATGGTTCATATCAACCACTTCAATGCCTAACTTTTTAAGGCGCTGTGCAGTCGCTTCTGAACTTGCAACCGCGGCTTCGAGTTGAAGCTCTGGTAATAATTCAATGAGGAAATTTACAGTACTTCCTGTACCAACACCCAAAATACCGCCTTTTGGTAAGTGCTTTAACGCAGCTTTGGCAGCAGCTTGTTTCTTTTCATCTTGGGTTGCATACAGACTCATAACTTGGCTCAACTAATTTTTGACATTTGTTGCTGATTTTACAGCCTAAATGTACAGGGGTTTGTTACAATAAACGCCTATTTTAAACTGTTAGATGGAAAATTAACATGCTGTCTCGTATGGTTCGACAAATATTACAAGCAACAGTCTACGATGTTGCAATTGAAACCCCACTCGAAGCAGCACCCCGAATTAGTGAAAGACTAAATAATAACATTCGCTTTAAACGCGAAGATTTACAGCCGGTATTTTCATTTAAATTACGCGGCGCATATAACCGCATTAGCCAGCTCCCAAAATCCCAACTTGAACGTGGTGTCATTACCGCATCTGCGGGCAATCATGCACAAGGTGTCGCACTATCAGGTCAGAAACTGAGTATCCGCGCCATTATTGTGATGCCTAAGACCACACCCGACATCAAGGTTCAGGCCGTTAAACGTCTTGGCGGTGAAGTAGTATTACATGGTGACTCTTTTGATGTTGCCAATAAATATGCCATCTCACGTGCACAAGATGAAGGCATGACTTTTATTCCACCTTATGACGATGAATTGGTCATGGCTGGTCAAGGCACCATTGCCAATGAAATTTTACGTCAATGGCGCGATGTTGATTATGTCTTTGTAGCAGTCGGTGGTGGTGGTTTAATTGGTGGAGTTGCAGCTTACTTAGGCGAAGTTGCCCCACACGTAAAAGTGATTCCTGTTGAATATGATGAGTCGGCGTGTTTAAAAGCAGCTTTTGAATCTGGCGAGCGTGTCATTTTACCTTCTGTAGGTCTCTTTGCAGACGGTACAGCCGTTGCGCAAATTGGGGAAAAACCATTTGAAGTGATTCAATGGATGAAGTCTGATAATTCAGGTCCAATTGTTGAACGTGATGTGGTTTTAGTGAATACAGATGAAATCTGTGCTGCAATTAAAGACACCTATGATGAATGCCGTAGCATTGTTGAACCTTCAGGTGCGATGGCACTTGCAGGCATCAAAAAATACGTGGCGGAACACGGCTTAGAAAATAAAAATCTCGTGTCGATTGTATGTGGCGCCAACATGAACTTTGACCGCCTACGCTATATCGCAGAGCGTACTGAACTCGGTGAGCGTAAAGAAGCAATTTTTGCAGTGACCATTCCTGAAGAAAAAGGCTCTTTCCTTAACTTTTGCCGTGCACTGCAAGGTCGAAACATCACTGAGTTTAATTATCGTGCAAGCCATTCTTCAGCAGCTCAAGTCTTTGTCGGCATTAGCTTAAAAGAGGGTGAAAAAGAGCGCCATGATATTTTCGACTTACTCAAAGTCCAATATGATGTCGATGATTTGTCCGATGATGAAGTGGCAAAACTGCACATTCGCTACTTGGTCGGTGGTCATGCAGATATTGAAAATGAGCGCCTATTCCGCGTTGAGTTCCCTGAACGACCAGGTGCACTACTCACCTTCTTAGACCGACTTGGCCCAACCCATAACATCACCCTGTTCCATTATCGAAATCATGGTGCTGCAGAAGGTCGTGTACTGGTGGGTCTGGAAGCGACAGATGCACAACAAAATCCAGATGGTCTGGTCGAGACTTTGGAAAGTATTACTTATCCATATGATGAAATCACCAATAACTTGGGTTATCAGCGTTTCTTAAAATAGCCGATTATTAGCATTTTTATCGTTGCGCATATTCATTTATCCCTATGTTGAAATGGCAATAACAAAGGGAGAGCGAATCATAGATTTGACCGACGTCAAATTTGATAAAAAAAGAGCCTAAATGGCTCTTTTTTTATCTAAAATTACCGATTATGCTACAGTTAAACCAATATAACGGTTTAAGTTTTCAACACCCAAATCCATTTTATAAATTATAAAATGATCTAGACTCGATTGGCTAATTTCGGTAAATACATCCGAGTTTTCATCATCGGCATGGATCTCATCTACGGTACGCTGCATCGTCTGTTCGAACTTATCTGAGATATATTCGAAACCCAAATCCATGGCAATAAAAAGTGTATGCTGACATGGCTGAATATACTGTTCTTGATTCCAATCAATCACATCATGCTGACAGTGTGGGCATGTTACATTAGCTTGATTATTTTGAAGTTCAGTCAGTTGGAAAGCCATAATCTTCGGAACACAGTGAAAAGTATAGTTTAAACGATCTCGGCTGATTTTGAATAGAGATTTTAAAGATCACTCTTCAACATAACGCATCAAGATCATCCACTAAGACCAAATCAAAAGGTTGTGAAATTTTAGTCTTTGATGACATTCATATTGTGTTATCAATTTAAAGTTACTGATCATCTGTTTAAATCGCTGATGTTGAAACAAGTCAATTCAATTATTATATTGAGAATCAAAAACCAGGAATGTATGTCTACTCTTGAAAAAGCCATTAGTCTTGCTGCAAACCGCCATGCTGGGCAAGTCGACAAAGCGCAACAGCCGTATATTTTGCATCCCTTACGTATAATGTTGAATATGAAAACACCCACAGCACAAATCGTTGCAGTGCTACATGATATTTTAGAAGACACCAACACCACCGTGATGGAACTGATTGGACTCGGTTTTAGTACAGATGTCATTGAAGCTGTGCAAGCACTAACCAAAAAATCAGGCGAAACGCGTATTGAAGCCGCCTATCGAGCAGTCAGAAACCCTATTGCACGCGCTGTAAAACGAGCAGATGTGGCTGACAATATGGATATTTCTCGGATTAGCTCGCCAACTCCTGCTGACTTTAGACGCTTAGAAGAATATCAACAGGTGTATCAAATTTTAATTTCAGCTGAATATGATACGGATCAGAATTCCATGCATTGACTTTAAGCAACGTGCTTGGTTTAAATAGCGAAACCGCTCCTTTCTTTGGAATACATAGATGCTGTCAGACTTAGATGATTTTTACTGTTATGCACTGGTGGTAGAACACGGTGGCTTTAGTGCAGCAGAACGGGCTACGGACATTCCGAAATCGAAGCTGAGTCGTCGCGTCTATAATCTAGAAGAAAATTTAGGTGTGCGTTTAATTCAGCGTAGCTCTAGACATTTTGCAGTCACCGATATTGGCATGAATGTGTACCGTCATGCTCAAGTGATGATGAATGCTGCGCAATCTGCTCATGACTTGGTTGACCACTTAAGCGAACAACCTCGTGGACTGATTCGAGTTAGTGTGCCTGTATCCGTTGCACAAAGTGAAATGTCTCGAATTTTGCCTGAATTTTTAAAGAAATATCCTGAAATAAAAGTACAGCTTATTGTCAGCAATCGACGGGTTGATGTGATTAATGAAGGAATTGACCTCGCCTTACGTGTCCGCTCAAACCTTGATGACGATCCCAATTTGGTCATTCGAAAGTTTGAAACTATAGAACAGCATCTTTTCGCAAGCCAAGCCTATTTAAATGAATTTGGTATGCTTAAAAGCCCAGAAGACCTGACTCAACACCGCATACTCAGCATGGTGGATGAACACACAGATCAGCACATGGTGTTGCATGACGCACAAAATCATCCCCACAAAATCAAAATCAATCCCGTGCTCATGGGTTCAGATTTAATCATGCTCGCGCAGCTTGCCAGTCAAAATTGTGGTATTTCACTCTTGCCCGACAGTATTGTTCAAGACTATGTTGATCGTGGTGAATTGGTTAAAGTTTTACCCGAATGGAAAGCCGCGCATGGAATTTTACATGTGGTCTATCCATCACGGCGTGGTCTACTTCCCGCTGTTCGCGTTTTTATCGATTATTTGGTTGAGCAGCTCACCACAAGATAAGCCATTAGATGTGTTGAGCAAAGATTATGCAGAAAATTTGGCTAATCTTTGTTAACATCGCCTCTGCTCTGTGCTAGTTTTTAGATTTTTATGACTTCATCTTATCAACAACAACTCGATGCCAAAATTGAACGTATTCAGACGCAATTTGCAGAATACAATCCACCTGCATTAGAGGTTTTTGCATCTCCTGAAAAACACTATCGCATGCGTGCAGAATTCCGCATTTGGCATACTGAAGATGACATGTTCTATGCCATGTTTGAACGAAGTGAAGATGGTCAACACAAAAATGTCATTCGTATTGATGAATTCGAGATTGCAGATCAAAGCATTAATACTTTAATGCCAATTTTACTCGAAGAGTTGAAAAGCAACGACATATTGTCTAAACGCTTATTTGAAGCGCACTTTCTCACCACCGTAAAAGGTGAAATGCTGGTTTCCCTTATTTACCGTGCACCATTAACTGAAGAATGGGAAGTTTTGGCAAAGGCACTGGCTGAAAAACTCAATATTAAATTGATTGGTCGTAGTCGTGGTAAAAAAGTGGTCGTGAGCGATGAGTTTGTGGTGGAAGAGCTACAAGTTTTTGACCGGACTTTTAAATACAAACAAATCGAAAGTAGCTTTACCCAGCCGAATGCTCAAGTTTGCCAAAAAATGCTGGAATGGGCATGTTCAAGTATTGAAAAATCTGAAAAAGACATGCTTGAACTTTACTGTGGTAATGGTAATTTCACCCTGCCACTGTCATTGAAGTTTAATCGTGTTTTGGCCACTGAACTGGCTAAGTCATCTGTTTATGCCGCGCAGTGGAATATTGAGCAAAACCAAATTGATAATATTCAGGTCGCACGTTTATCTGCTGAAGATTTCACAGAAGCCTATACCGCACAACGAGAATTCCGCCGTCTGCAAGAAGCCAATATTGATATCCAAAGTTATGACTTTGAAACCGTGTTTGTCGATCCGCCACGCGCAGGTATAGATGATGACACCTTAAAACTACTCCAAGGCTTTGAACGTATTATTTATATCTCTTGTAATCCAGATACGTTACATGACAACTTAAAAATACTGTCACAAACCCACTGCGTTGTTCAATTTGCTCTATTTGACCAATTCCCCTACACACATCACGTTGAATCTGGTGTGGTGCTAGAAAGAATTTAAACAAATTATTTCATAACCTAAAGAGCGAATTATTATTCGCTCTTTTTTTAACTCAAAATTATTCCACATATAAATCATATAGTTAAAAAATTGCAATATTCTATTGTGTCATAATAACGTTAAATACGCGTGTTATTATCGAAATATTTACTCTTGTTTTGATACCCACATCACAGTTATTCGCTTGCATTAAATTTCAAAGTGGCTATATTTCGAACTATGTTAGGTTGTATATGAAGGCTCTATGAGTTTTTGGCAAAAGCTGTTTTTAACAAGTCCACAGCAAAACGAGCAAAAGAATCAAATTGCTTGTGTTGAAAATGATTGTTCTTGTAAAACAAATGAACAATTGGTGGTCGCACTGCAAAAAGCGACAGACGAAGATGTGATTTTGGGTATCAAGAAAGTACTGCTCTCCAGAGGTTACAGTCGGAAGGATTTATCGGAACTTGTTTCACCGAAGTTTCCTATACAATAAGCAAAGAAAAAGCACTTATCGATAGGTGCTTTTTTTAATGGTAAATTTAATGGATTAACTGGGTAAGTTTTAAATCTCACCATAAGATCAATACAGCTTAATACTATATAAAAAATATAAAATTAAATCTAAAACGGCTTGAATCATAAGAACGAGAAAGGATATTACTATGTTAAAAACCAGCATGACCCTTGTGGGTATATGCCTTAGCCTTTTAGCCTGTAGCAAATTACCTTCAGAATGCCAAGAGTCTTGGAACAATATACAGAAGCTTGCTCAGGAAAGTGGTATTCCAGATGATGCAATTAAGGCGCAAAAGAAAGAATTTGAATTACAAGTTCATAAGCTCAATAAGGAACAGGCCATTCAAGCTTGCAATGCTCAAAATTCAGTCTTTGGATCAATCAAATAAGGTTTTAATGACTTTAATGTTAAGCATTGAGATTTAGTATATGTTTTACATCATGATTTAACATGGTCATTATTCAATTGAATATAGGCCTAAACTGAACGATTAAAATCACATAGGTTAGATCTATAATCTTCTTCTACAATGTTAAATTTAATGCTGTCTCCATGCCCCATCGATTGAATATTCGGTATAATCAGACTTTCATTTTCAATAAAATACATCTGTACAATTTATTGTCAATAAGGTCATGCGGTTTAAAGATTTGAAAAAATACCCTCTGGGTAGTCATCTGATTATTCATCACTTCGGTTATAGTCATCACGGCATTTATGTTGGGAAAGGTCGTGTCATTCATTATTCAGGTTTTGCACATTTCTTTAAAACTTATCCCATTGAAGTGACCACGCTGAAGAAATTCGCTCGGGGTAAAAAAATTCAAATTCGACATTATGATCAGCCAAAATACTCAGGTCGCATCGTTGTGAAACGTATGCGCACACGTATGCATGAAAATAACTATCATTTGATTATTAACAATTGCGAGCATTTATGTAGTTGGGCCATCACAGGGGTCGAAAGTAGCCCACAAGTTTTTAAAATGATGAGCCGTCTCACCACCATTGGCTATCTAAGTTCACTCATGAGTTATTTAAATAGTTTATTTTTGGCCGTTGCAACCACGTGTTTTGCTTTAGTTTTATATATAAAAAAGAAGCTAAAAGATCAAAAAAAGCTAAATGCGCCAGTGTATTTGAGTTTAAAACACAACCCAAAATCAAAGCAAAAAAAATCCCCGCTTTAGCAGGGTTTCGAGGGAAACATCGTTTCAAATAAACCTTAGGGTTCAGCTTTAATATGCTCTCTCCTGCTTTTATTGTCAATTAAATTATTGATTTTAAACATTTATCCTTACTTAAGTTACAATTAAGAAATATTAATGGATATTCAAAATGTGCAATGAACATATATCAATGCTTTTCAAAATGATTATATTTGACTTATGAGCATGTCTTCCTATATTTATAAAGCGAAATCAATCTCTGTTGCACTGTCTTTAAGAGTCTAAGATTAAAAAAATGCCCAACCGAGGTTGAGCATTTATATAGTTTAAATTTAATCCATCAAATAAATTGAAGAAACTTAAGCTTATTTGCCTGGTTTAAAGCTGTCTTTCAAATCTAAAATACGGTTAAACACAGGTTTCTCCGCCGTATGATCATGTTGATCAGCCACGAAATAGCCTTCACGTTCGAATTGGAAGCGGTCTTCAGGTAAAGCCCCTGCCAATGCTGGCTCAATCACAGCCTGAACCACTTTTAATGATTCAGGATTTAAATGCTGTAAGAAGTCATCATCTGCATCGGGTGCAGCTTCATTGAATAAACGCTCGTAAATACGTACTTCAGCAGCGACACCTTGAGTTGCAGACACCCAATGTACAACGCCTTTAACCTTACGACCTTCAGGATTTTTACCTAAAGTGTCCGGGTCAATTGAACATTTAAGCTCAACCACCTCACCATTTGCATCTTTAATCACTTCATCACACTTAATTACATAAGCATGGCGAAGACGTACTTCACCTTCTGGAATAAGACGCTTAAAGCCTTTTGGTGCGACTTCTTCGAAATCTTTACGATCAATATAAATTTCTTGCGTGAGTGGAATCACACGTTCGCCCATATCTACGTTAGGATGACGAGAATGCGTTAAATCCATATCCGCAGGCAAGTTGGTCAATGTCACTTTTAACGGATTCAGCACTGCCATTCCACGCGCAGCCGTATTTTCTAAAGACTGACGGATACAGAATTCAAGCATTGCCACATCGACAATACTGCCATCAACTTTGGTCACACCCACACGCTTGCAAAAATCACGTAAACCTTCAGCTGTAAAACCACGACGACGCATACCGACAACCGTTGGCATACGTGGGTCATCCCAACCATTAACATGACCACCTTCAACCAATTTACGTAATTTACGCTTAGAGGTAATGGTGTAATCAATGTTTAAACGGCTTGACTCGTACTGACGTGGCACAGCTGGTGATTTAACTTTTTCAACAACCCAATCATAAAATGGACGATGATCCACAAACTCGAGTGTACAAAGCGAGTGTGTTACGCCTTCAATCGCATCTGACAATGGATGTGCATAGTCATACATTGGATAAATTTTCCAAGTATTGCCTGTTTGATGATGCTCTGAGTGTAAAATACGGTACATGATTGGATCACGCATATGCACGTTTGGTGAAGTCATATCAATTTTGGCGCGAAGTACCGCTTGACCTTCACCCAATTCACCCGTACGCATTTGTTCAAAGCGCACTAAGTTTTCTTCGACTGTGGCATCACGTTGTGGCGAGTTCTTGCCTGGCTCAATGAAATTACCACGGTTCAACTTAATTTCTTCAGGTGATTGTAGATCTACGTAAGCATCACCTTGCTTAATCAGTTGAACTGCCCATGTGTACAATTGATCAAAATAACTTGATGCATAACGGGTTTCACCATTCCACTCGAAACCCAGCCATTTTACGTCATTTGCAATACCATCGACATATTCTTGTTCTTCAGCATCTGGATTGGTGTCGTCAAAACGAAGATTACATAAGCCATCAAATTCTTGAGCAATACCAAAATTTAGACAAATTGCTTTCACATGACCAATATGTAAATAACCATTTGGCTCAGGTGGGAAACGTGTTACTACCTGTTTTGTACGTCCTGCTGCAAGGTCTTCTGTAATCACTTGGCGTACAAAATCTAAGCCCGGTTGTTGTTCTTGCTGCGCAGCATCGACAGATTGATTTTGTGTTGTCGGGTTATTTGGCAGGGATGGAACAACATCATTCGGCTTCATAGTTGATAAATCACTTCTATAGGATAAAATAGGATAATTAAAACGCGATTCTCATTTATTAACAAAGAAAATAACGTTTTTGCTTGCCTTGTAGTTTACAGTTTGCTTATGCTTCTCTCAACCAAAAACCCATGGCTTTTTTGTCCATGATCAGGAGATTATAGAATGAGTTTTCCTCAAGTCGAATTAAACACCAATAAAGGACGTATCGTTCTTGAACTTAATGCTGAAAAAGCGCCTAAAACTGTTGCTAACTTTTTAGAATATGTTCGTGATGGTTTTTATGATGGCGTTATCTTCCACCGTGTTATTGAAAACTTCATGGTTCAAGGTGGTGGCATGGATGAAAACTTCAAAGAAAAGGCAACTCGCGATTCTATCGAAAATGAAGCTGACAACGGTTTAACCAATGACATTGGTACAGTTGCAATGGCGCGTACGCAAGCCCCTCATTCTGCTTCTGCTCAGTTCTTTATTAACGTAAGCAACAACAGCTTCCTAAACCACTCTGGTAAAACAGCACAAGGTTGGGGTTATGCAGTTTTTGGTAAAGTCACTGAAGGTCTAGATGTTGTAGATGCAATCAAAAGCGTTCGTACAGGTAACCGTGGCTACCACGCTGACGTTCCATTAGAAAATGTTGTAATTGAATCTGCTAAAATCATTTCTGAATAAGAATCCCTCCTGAGTAGCACTGCTACGCAAGTCCCTTTAATAAAGGGAGGAATTCCCACTATATTCGAATAGTGGAAATTCCTTCTTTGAAAAAGAGGGATTTAGGAAGATTACCAAAAGGAAAACTAAGTGACCTATCTGTTTATATCAGATTTACATTTGTCACCCAATCACCCTCGACTTGTTCGGGGGTTTTTAGATTTACTCGAACATTATAAAAATAAAAAGACTCAATTGTATATTTTAGGCGATTGGTTTAACGCTTGGATTGGTGATGACTACACAGCACCATGGCTTGATGAAATAGTTCAGCAGCTTAAAACATTTACAGCCTTAGGTAATCAAATCTATTTTCAAGTGGGTAATCGTGACT
>CAZOGM010000008.1:33741-52787 GCA_964579445.1 uncultured Acinetobacter sp. | reverse complement strand
AAAACATTTACAGCCTTAGGTAATCAAATCTATTTTCAAGTGGGTAATCGTGACTTTGCGTTAGGGCAAGATTTTTTAAATCGGTTTAATGGGACAATCATTCCCGAAGTAGATTATTTAAAAATTGGTCACTTAAATATTCGCATTGAGCATGGTGATGCACTTTGTACCGATGACATTGCTTATCAAAGATTTCGTAAAGTGATTAGAAACCCTTACCTACTGGGCATTTTAAAACGGACACCACTGAGTTTTCGACAAAAACTCGCCAATGGTTTTCGTAAAAAAAGTTATGCTGCCAACCAGTTTAAAAGCTACAAGATTATGGATGTAAATCAGCAAGCTGTTGAAAATGTTTTGAGCGATGCCGATATTTTGATTCATGGCCATACACATCAGCCAAAAATTCACGATGTTTCGACTAAAAAACGTATTGTTTTAGGTGACTGGCGTGAGCATCAGGCTGAAATTTTAGTCATTGATTCGAGCACAGATATGAATCATCTAAGATTACAAACATGGCAATACTAATGATCATAAATCGTAATTAAAGCCATTCTATCTCTTATGATCTAGTTTAAATCAACTTCAATATTGCTTAATTACGCAACACTCTGCTCTTGAAGCATTGAATCAAACTAAAAAATCACCATACTGATATCCTATATTTATTATCAATCCAGTGTACTTGACTATGTCTAATTTCAATAACATCACCGTAAGCCATCATGATGATCAAAAAGTTTCCTTACTTATTGATGGTAAACCCATATCAGAAAAGTTTGGGGTACAGTTTGAAAGTAGTATTGTCGATGAACTCAAAGCACTGGAGGAAGGTAAAGCATTACAACTTTTTGATCAGTTTATTTTTTCACACAGCGATTTAAATTTTGAGCATAAATATCGCTATGTGACCAGTCTTATTAAATTAAATGGTAGTTTTGTTCTTCAAACCAATTTTGTTTATCGTATTACAGCCGAAGATAAGCCCCCAATGGAAAATGCGATTACCAATCAAGGTCAACTTTTAAGCCCTGAAGAGATTCAAGAGTTTATTCAAAAAAATGTCAAAACTGCAATGACTCAATATACTGACTTAAAATATGCTTACTAATATTGGTGTTTATTATTAGATTTTAGGCAGTCCTTCAAAAATCTAAAATAGAATATGGTGACTCATGCTTTGCACTATTCAAAGCATGAGTAAAAAACAGGCGCAGAGCTAAATTTACAGTCTTGAATATCCAATAAAAAGTATTAAGATTCATAAACGTTAAAAAAGATTTAATTTATTCATATTCGAGTTATTTAGATTAGCATCTACACGATTGGACACATGCACATGGATTTACTCAATATATCGAAAACACGTTATACCACCAAAGCCTACGATGCTTCAAAAAAAATTCCTCAACAACAATTTGAGCGTTTATTGGAAATACTGCGTTTAGCGCCCTCTTCAATTAATATTCAACCTTGGCACTATTTTGTCGCTGAAAATACATTAGCAAAAGAGCGCATTGCTAAAGCATTAGTGGGTAAATATGCTTATAACGCGCCTAAAGTTTTGAATTCTTCACATACCATTTTATTTTGCACCAAAGCAGATATTACAGCAGAACACCTGAATAATTTACTCAATCAAGATGAGTTAAGCGGTCGTTTTAAAGATGATGCTGCGAAGCAAACTCAAAAAGAAGCACGAATAGGCTATGTTGAATATTATCGAAATGAAAAAGGTGACGTTCAGCGCTGGGCTGAAAATCAAACCTTTATTGCGCTTGGACAAATGCTACTTGCAGCTGGAATTGAAGGTTTAGATGCAACACCCATCGGTGGTTTTGATGAGCAAATCATTACTGAAGAATTACAACTTGATGAGCTAGGTTTGATCCCATCTGTACTTCTCACGATCGGTTTTAGAAGTGAAAATGATTTTAATGCCAAACTGCCTAAATCGCGCTTAAGCAAAGAAGATATTTTTACCCATTTATAAAATTTGAAAAATAAAAGGATGAAACATAGGCTTCATCCTTTTTTGTTTTGATGTTTAAACAGGATAAGAACTGGCAATTTCTTGGCTAATCATTACAGCAGTCGCAGCAGATAACGTCCAACCCAAGTGACCATGACCGGTGTTATAAAAAATGCGTTCGCGCTTACCACGTCTTACCACAGGCATCATGTTTGGCATCATGGGTCTAAGGCCTGCCCAAGGTACGCTATGCTCAGTCGATATATCAAAATTACGATTCACCCAATCAATTAAGGGCTGAATACGCTCTGAACAAATATCTCGATTATAACCATTAAATTCCGCTGTTCCCGCGACCCGCAAACGATTTTTGCCTAAACGCGACGTGACGATTTTAGCGCTTTCATCGAGCAAACTCACCCATGGTGCATTTTGAATACTGCGCTCATCATCTAACTGTACCGTGATGGAATAGCCCTTCACAGGATACACATTTACTCGATCTCCCAACTGCTGCGCCAAATGATAACTCCCCACACCACTACAGACCACCACTGCATCTGCATCAATTTGCTCCACAGCAACAGCATCTTGGTTCATATTTTCAATGCTTTGGTGATATTGAATGTGAACACCTTTATCCGAGTGTTCAACATGAATCACTTCCATGCCAAATAAATACTTCACTCCATATTTTTTTGATGCATTGGCAAGCCCTGTCGTGAATTTATGAATATCGCCTGTGGCATCTCCCGGACAATAGAACCCTGCGTAATATTCACCAGCCAAGCTCGGTTCAATAGTCTTCATTTCCTCAACCGTAACCGCATGACGCTCTAAACCACCACCGCATAACACATTATTTACGCGTGTTGCCACGCTATAATCATATTCAGAATGATAGAAATGTAATATGCCGCGCTTTTCTAAATCAAAATTGATATTTTCATGTTCTGCAATAGCAAATAATCGTTCACGCGCCATGAGTGCCATTTTCACTGTGTCTTTGGTATTGGCTTCATAGTGTTTGATGTTGCCAAGAAACTCGACCAACCACGCATATTTATGTAAATCGAAAGAAGGATTGAGCAACAGTGGCGCATTTTTCTGAGTCATCCATTTGATGCCTTTGAGCACGGTGGCTTTTTGATTCCACACTTCAGCATTACAAGCAGAAAGTTGCCCACCATTGGCAAATGAGGTTTCCATCGCAGGGAATAAATGTTTATCAATCACAGTCACTTCATAACCGAGCTGCGCCAGCTCATAAGCTGATGTTACACCTGTAATACCTGAACCAATCACGACGACATGAGGCATGAGTACACTCCTTGGAATAAGATCCAAATTGCCCCATCTGTCACTGTACCTGAGAGCTTCGGATTAAATTTGATCCATTCAAATTTATCCATCCCCTTCGGTGAGTCTTATTTTCCCATTTAAAGATAAGACTTCTCTCCAGATGTTTTAAAATTATTACAGTCCTTTTGCCTGAGAGATTCCGGGGTCGTTGCTCCTTCGGCGGATCTACAGAAGACCTCTCTCCTGCAATAACTTATTTTTGTTATAGAGCAATATATATGCCATTCTTAATCTAAACAGAAGTTATTTCGTGTAATGCAGGGTTTAAATTCACAAAAGCTTATTTTTATATTAATGAAACTTTGGCTCAAATGAGCACCAACATTCATCCATTTACGCTTGTACTGCATCATAACGGAACACGTTCAAATCATCATATTCAATTTCAGGCGTTCGATTTGAAATAATATCTGTTAACAGCTTAGCCGAGCCACACGACATGGTCCAACCCAAAGTTCCGTGACCGGTATTGGTATACAGATTTTTATAGGTGGTTTTACCCACAATTGGGGTTCCATCTGGCGTTGCAGGTCGAAGTCCTGTCCAGAAGTGCGCATTGGATAAATCACTGGCACCGGGAAAAAGTTGCTCTAACACCATAATGAGGGTGTCTTCACGATGAGTATTTAACGAGCGATCAAAACCATTAATTTCTGCCATGCCCCCAACACGAATTCGATCATCAAAACGCGTCAATGCAATCTTATAACTTTCATCCAAAATGGTAGATACAGGTGATCGTTCTGAATCTAAAATTTGCGTGGTAATGGAATAGCCTTTAAGCGGATAAACAGGCGCATCAATATTGAGCTGTTTCAACATTTCATGACTATAACTACCCAGTGCCATCACATAGGCATCCGCTTTTAAGATCTGACCATCTTTTAATGTAATCGATTCAATTGTGTCTGGGTTATGCTGGATACTTTCAATATGGGTATTAAATAAATACTGCACACCCTGCTTCATCGTCAATTCAGCAAGTTCTGTGGTAAATTTCTGACAGTCTCCAGTTTGATCATTGGGCAGTCTCAACCCACCTACAAAATCTACAGTGGCATGCGCCAAAGCAGGCTCAGCACGCACTACACCCGCTTTATCTAACAATTCAAATGGTACACCTTCCTCCTTCAGAACTTGGGTATCTTTACCTGCTATATCGAGTTGTGACTGCTTACGAAATAGCTGTAATGTGCCCAGACGTTCATCAAAATGAATCTGCGTATCTATACGAAGTTGGTCCAAACAATCACGACTATATTCTGAAATTCGAACCATGCGTTCTTTATTGATTTGATAACGATTGATATTACATTCCGCAAGCATGCGGATCATCCATTGGTACTGATACATATCACCCGTGAGTTTAATTGCAAGTGGTGCGTGATGTTGAAACATCCATTTAAAGGCTTTAAGTGGTACGCCGGGTGCAGCCCAAGGGGATGCATAACCTGGTGAAATTTGTCCCGCATTGGCAAAACTGGTTTCTAGCGCCACATTCGGTTGGCGGTCAATGACGGTAACTTCATGCCCAGCCTGAGCTAAATAATATGCGGTTGTCGTTCCAATAACGCCAGCACCCATCACAATGACATGCATACCCACCTCCATCCATTGAATTTAATTTAATTTAAAATTTTTCTTTTTAACTTTGTATTTTTGATGATGCTTCAATGCGAATATATTAGGTATTGGAGCATAGGCTATACCCTCAAAATAGCCCCAAACAGGAAAGCTTTCAAGTCACATTGAATACTAAAAATTTACAAATACATCAAAAACGAGATGATTGCGATTAAAAAATAAAAATGAATTCACTTCGAAAAATTATTTTTAGTCGATGTATGCTGCATTGAGCAGAAGTAAAGAGGTTGAATTAAAATACCCACCCATTTTTAATTATTCTCGTGCAATCGTTTGAATTTAATATTTTGATGTATAAAACCATTAAGCTTGCGATTGAATAATGAGGCGCGCCAAATCTAAATCTTCAGGATACGTAATTTTAATATTGTCAGAACGCCCCATCACCACTTGAACCGGCTCCCCTATAAACTCTAATGCGCTTGCCTCATCTGTGATCGTCACGTTTTGAGCCAATGCAGTTTCAATGGCATGCTTTAAAGTTTTAAGCGTGGCAATTTGTGGGGTTTGTGCTTGCCACAAATGTTCTCGACTGACCGTTTGAGCAATCTGCTGATTCTGTTCAACGCGTTTTAAGGTATCACGTACTGGGGTCGCTAAAATCGCACTACTATTATTTTCAACAGCGGTTTCAATCAATGCAGTTAAACACTCTATACTTACACATGGGCGCGCAGCATCATGTACAAAGACCCAATCCTCTGGATCTGCAATATCGACCAAATAATTTAGCGCATTTAGTACGGAATCCACACGCTCAGCGCCGCCAAAGCAAAAATGCGCTTTATCTTGTGTAGAAAACTTGAGGGTTTTGGCGAAATGATCATCTTCGGAAATTGCCAAGACATAGCCTGCCAAAGGCAATTGATTGAGCCGAGCAACAGTATGTTCAAGCACTGTTAAATTCTGGATCAATTGATATTGTTTTAATTCATTTTGAGAAAAACGTCGCCCAGAACCTGCCGCTGGAATAATAGCCCATAATTTACGGTTGTTCAGGTTCAACGGCATTAAATTCATTGTTTCTTAAATCTACTTTGGCATTTGGATCAATATAAATGGGCTTATAATTACTGCTAATAGTACTCATTTGAACAAATGTTTCATGCGGCTTGATCAGACCGAGGTCTAAACGAGCATGTTCTTCAATGGCTTCGACACCACTCTTTAGGTCATAAACTTCAGCAGCTAAAATACGATTACGCTCTTTAAGCTCATCGTTCACTTCTGACTGTTGCTCTATTTGCTGAAGTAGAGCTTGGTGAGGGAAATAACCACCCTCACCAAACCAAAAGCGAAATTGGAGGATTGCAATGATCAACACTGCAACCACCAAGATCACTTTACTTGAAGTTGTTTTAAATACTTCTCGCATAGCCATTTAAGCTTAGTTCAAACCTTTGAATTCAGCTTTACCGCGGTATGCAGCATTCGTCAATTCTTCAATACGAAGTAATTGGTTATATTTTGCTACGCGGTCAGAACGGCAAAGTGAACCGGTCTTGATTTGACCCGCAGCTGTACCTACTGCCAAGTCAGCAATCGTTGAATCTTCAGTTTCGCCAGAACGATGAGAAATAACAGTAGAGTAACCATTTGCTTTCGCAAGATAGATCGCATCTAAAGTTTCAGTCAAAGTACCGATTTGGTTGTATTTGATTAAGATCGAGTTACCGACTTTCTCATTGATACCACGTTGAAGTATTTTCGGGTTAGTAACGAACAAATCATCACCCACCAACTGAATTTTATCGCCAAGAATTTCAGTTAAGTAAGACCAGCCTTCCCAATCAGACTCATCCAAACCATCTTCAATTGAGATAATTGGATATTGGCTAACAAGACCCGCTAAATAGTCAGAGAACTGGTTGCTTGTGAATGCTTTGTTGCCTTCACCTGCAAGAATGTATTGACCATTTTTGTAGAATTCTGAAGATGCACAGTCAAGTGCAAGCATAATGTCAGAACCTGCTTTGTAGCCCGTTTGACCAATCGCTTCAAGAATAACCGTAATCGCTTCTTCGTTAGAACGAAGGTTTGGTGCAAAACCACCTTCATCACCCACAGCAGTATTTAAACCTTTTTTGTTTAAAACTGATTTTAGTGAATGGAAAATTTCAGCGCCTGCACGTAAAGCTTCAGAGAATGAAGTAAAGCCCACTGGCTCAATCATAAACTCTTGAATATCAACGTTGTTGTCTGCGTGTGAGCCACCATTGATGATGTTCATCATAGGTACAGGCATTGTTAAAATTGACTGACCACGAAGATCTGCGATGTATTGGAAAAGTGGTGTTTTCTTTTCATCAGCAGCAGCGCGTGCAGCAGCTAAAGACACTGCTAAAGTTGCGTTCGCACCTAATTTTTCTTTATTTTCAGTACCATCAAGCGCAATCATCGTGTTGTCGATGTCTTTTTGCTCAAATACTGATTTACCAATCAAAGCATCACGAATTAAAGTGTTTACGTTATTAACCGCAGTTTTAACACCTTTACCTAAATAACGTGCTTTGTCGCCATCACGAAGTTCTAAAGCTTCACGAGAACCAGTTGAAGCACCAGACGGTGCACATGCACGACCAACGATACCAGATGCCAAAATAACGTCTGCTTCGATGGTTGGGTTACCACGAGAGTCCAAAATTTCACGTGCACGAATGTCAACGATTTGACTCATGAACAATTCCTCAGTTGATTGAATAACGAGATGCTTTAACCAGCATCAATGAGTATCTAATTTTTTGAATCCTTTAACCAAAGTATCCAATTCTTTTAATTGTGCCAAGAAAGGCTCAAGCTGGGACATACGCAGTGCGCATGGACCATCACATTTTGCCTGTTCAGGATCTGGATGTGCCTCAAGGAATAAACCTGCCAAACCAGTTGCCATACCCGCGCGCGCCAAAGTCGTAATTTGAGCACGACGACCGCCAGCAGAGTCGCTTCGACCACCCGGCGTTTGTAGAGCATGGGTCACATCAAAGAACACAGGGACATTCATCTCTTTCATCTGATCAAAGCCAAGCATGTCTACAACCAAGTTGTTGTAACCAAATGCTGAACCACGCTCACATAAAATTAACTTATCATTTCCTGCTTCTAAACATTTATTTAGAATATGACGCATTTCATGCGGTGCAAGGAACTGTGCTTTTTTGATGTTAATAATGGCATTGGTTTTTGCCATCGCCTCGACCAAATCGGTCTGACGACTTAAAAACGCAGGAAGCTGAATAATGTCAGCAACTTCAGCCACAGGTGCCGCTTGATGCGGCTCATGTACATCGGTAATGATCGGCACATTAAACTGTTTTTTAATGTCTGCCAGCCACTCAAGTCCTTTTTCTAAACCCGGACCTCGAAAAGAAGTCAGGCTCGAACGATTGGCTTTGTCGAAACTTGCTTTAAACACATATGGGATACCTAAACGTGTGCAGATATCTACATAAGTTTCAGCAATTTCAAAGGCTAAATCTTTAGACTCGAGTACATTCATGCCGCCGAATAATACAAATGGCAAATGATTTGCCATCTGTATATCGCCTAAACGTACAATCTCTTGTGGTTTTAATTGTGACATTCAAACTTCCTAGTTTATTCCGAACCAAACATTATTTTGCTTTTTGGTACTGCTTTTTCGCAGCATCAATAAAGCTAGCAAATAATGGATGCCCATCACGTGGTGAACTTGTAAATTCCGGATGGAATTGTACAGCAATAAACCAAGGATGTTGAGGAATTTCAACAGTTTCAACTAAATGCTGCACTGGAGAATAACCTGAAATTTTCATACCCGCTTCTTCTACCGCAGGAATGAAACGGTTATTCATCTCGTAACGGTGACGATGACGCTCAATAATATCTGCTGAACCGTAGACTTCACGTGTCTTTGTGCCTTCAACCAATTCTGATTTTTGAGCACCAAGACGCATCGTGCCGCCAAGATCAGATTCAACTGAACGCTGTTGAACTTCACCACGTTCATCTAACCATTCCGTAATTAAACCAATGATTGGAGATTTGGTCGAACGGTTAAATTCAGTTGACGTTGCGTCACTAATACCTGCAACGTTACGCGCGTATTCAATTACAGCAAGCTGCATACCTAAGCAAATACCTAAGAATGGAACGCCATTCTCACGTGCGAATTTAATCGCTTGCATTTTGCCTTCAGTACCACGTTCGCCAAAACCACCTGGTACAAGAATCGCATCAGCATCTTTCAATACTGTCGCAGCATCTTGGCTTTCAAGTTCTTCAGCATTCACGTAGTCGATTTGCACTTTCACACGGTTTTGAATACCCGCATGAAGTAACGCTTCATTTACAGATTTGTATGCATCTGGAAGTTCAACGTATTTACCCACCATTGCAACACGAACGATATATTCTGGGTTGAAAAATGCTTCAACCACGTTATCCCAATCGGTTAAATCTGCTTCTGGCAAGTTATAACCAAAACGTTCACAAATGAGATCATCAACGTCTTGCTCATAGAAAGTACGTGGAATTTGGTAGATTGATTTTGCATCTTTACAAACCACAACCGCACGTGCTTCTACGTTAGTAAACAACGCAATTTTACGTTTGGTGTCTGCATCTACATCATATTCTGTACGACAAATCAAAATGTCTGGCTGAATACCAATCGACAACAGCTCTTTTACTGAGTGCTGAGTAGGTTTGGTTTTTAATTCTGCAGCAGATTTAATGTATGGCAGAAGTGTTAAATGCATGAGCATGGTACGTTTATGACCAAGTTCAACCATTAACTGACGTACAGATTCCATGAATGGGAGAGATTCAATGTCACCTACTGTTCCACCAATTTCAACGATGGCAACGTCATAGCCTTCGCCTGCGCGAAGAACACGTTCTTTAATATTATCCGTAATATGTGGAATAACTTGTACTGTACCGCCTAGATAATCACCACGACGTTCTTTGTTCAAAACATCTTGGTATACACGGCCTGAAGTGAAGTTATTCAGCTTGGTCATTTTCGCACGACGTAAGAAACGTTCGTAATAACCCAAATCTAAATCAGTTTCAGCACCATCTTCAGTGACAAAAACCTCTCCATGTTGGAACGGGCTCATCGTCCCTGGATCGACATTAATGTATGGATCCATTTTGACCATGGTTACTTTTAAACCACGGGCTTCTAAAAGTGCAGCAACTGAAGCAGCTGAAATACCTTTACCTAGTGATGAAACTACACCACCAGTCACGAAAATAAAATGGGTCATTGGGTTTCTCGTACAATCGAGCCTAAATCGGCCTGCAATGTTGCGCAATTTTACTTTACCTTGTACCTATAAAGCAAAGTCAATCCGCATCAATTCAAAGAACAATAAACAATTGGCTATTCTATCATCATTTCCAATGAAGATTTAAGCAAACTTGGGATGATTTTTATCTGTTAATTTGCTGTTATACTATGCTCATCAATATATCAAGTTTGTTTTGAGCGATTATGAATAAAAAACTTTTAGTTGGTGCTACGATTGTAGCAACCTTAGTCTTAACAGCATGCGTGAAAAAAGAAGCGCCAAAGGAAGAAGAGCAAGGTTCAACTGTTGAAACAACCCAACCAGAGACCGCTCAACCCGAAATCCTAGCTGTGCCTGAACCTGTTGAACCCACAGAAATTCCAGCACGTGTTGAAGTTGAACATCAAGAAAGCAATAATACTTCAGCAACCATTCGCCGTGAATACCGTGATGCGCCTGCTGAAGAAACTCAAGTAACTACAGTCAAAACTGAAACACCTAAAGCTGAAGCACCTAAATCAGTTGCTGCTAAACCTGCTGTCGAAAAACCTGCACCTAAACCTCAAACTGCTTCTTCTAGTTCGCAAAGTGAAGATGATGCTGTCGCTGCTGCCATTGCTGCTGCAACACCCGCACTCGATAACTAAGATTTAAGTTTTACTGTATCTGAGTCATAGCTTTACTCAGATACAGCGTCTTGGTTGCATCTTTGTCTCAATTATTGATCTTTTGCTGTTTATTTCACACTATCCTTGCGTTCAAAAAATCAGTTAAAAAATTATCTTTACAGGCTGCTTAATATCAGTTCAGGACGATCTGACTATTACCCCTCCTCAATTCATTGACATGCCGAAATACAGCCTATATTTTTCCATCAAGTTCCTTTTTAAAACTTGTATCTGGGAGAAAAATAATGACATCCAATATTCATTCACGAGAGAAAGCCGCATTTCCAGTTAGACGTATGGATTATCAATTCGATAACCTTCCACATTATTGGTGCAATAATGACCCTGCTTTTACCCACTATTTCACTGGGCTTTCAACATTGTATTCCTGAAGGCGAATCATATTTTGTTAGATCGGTTCGAGCTTTAAGAGTCAAAATAAAAAATAACCCAAAGCTTGATCGAGACATTGCAGCCTTTATTGGTCAAGAAGCCATGCATTCAAAAGAACATCATGCCTTTCATTTAAGTGCCAAACAACATGGCTTAGACCCTGAGTCGCTTGAAAAGTAACAGGCATGATTTTAAAAGGTCTCGAAAAAGTATTTTCCCCAAAATAGAACTTATTGGTGACGGTGGGATTAGAACACTATACAGCTGTGTTGGTCGTGCCCATGATGGACTCAGTCAATGAGCTAATGAGTGATGAACCCATACGTAATTTATGGCTTTGGCATAGCGTCGAGGAAACTGAACACAAGGCCGTGGCTTATGATTTATACGAATACCTCTATGGGAAAGGCTTAAGTGCCTATATTCCCCGTGTAGCAGTTTTTAGCTTAAGTCTTGCTCTCATTTTGAGTATGTCATCTATTTATCAGGTCGTGCTCATGAAACGAGATAAGCAACTGTTTAATCTCAAATCATGGCGCAAATTTCAAAAATTTGCAGGTCAATCTTATCAAATATTTATGCCAAAATTTTTAGATTATTATCGTTTTGATTTTCACCCTAATGATACAAATGAATCTGAACTGTTTGCTCGAACCAAGCTAAAAATTGGTCTTAAACCTAAATCGAATACCTTAAGTTAATCAACATGGAGTGAAAAAATCCCGAACTCTTTATGAGCATCGGGATGTGTTTATCTTGTTTTGAGCCTTTATCTTGAGATAAAACAAGAGCCGACTAAAACTGTTTAAAATAATCTGCCATTAACTTTGTGGCCCATGATCGGGTTTTAAAGCCTTCATAATAACCACAGTGACTGCCCTTTTTCGTCGTGACCACAATTACATTCGGCATCGACTGAATCACTTCTTTGTAAGGTTCTAAATTTTTAATGCTACAAACAGGATCGTCTTCTGCATTTAAAATCATAAGCGGTACTTTAACATTTTCAAAAACATAAATCGGATTCGTCGCTTGACTATAACTTTCATAGTCAGCATAACCTGCCATTTCAAAATAGTTTTGTTCAAACTCAAATAAATTTTTTGACAGGAGAACTCGAGAAAGCGTATGGGTTTTTTTCCACGCTTTAGAGTAAGGTTTAATAAATTTATTAAACAGTTTTTTTGTCATCAATTTACTATAAAAAGGATGCACATTTTTAAACCCGAGTTCCGTATTGTATCCAGGACATAAAGCAAAGGCAGCCTTCAGAGGTGTTTGATCACCCTCTTCACCCAAATAACGCACCAACAACCCCGTTCCAGCTGAAGTACCCACTCCATATAAGTTTGACTGCGGAAACTCAGCTTGAATAAATTGAATTTGTTCGCGTAAATCATCCGTTGATCCAAACAAATTTATTTTTGGTACAGGCATAGGCAGCTTGGCATGTCCACGGCGGATACACAGTGCAATTCGCCAACCGGTGTATTCGTGTAGATCTTTAACCAATTCACGCATACTTTCAGGCGAACCTGTAATGGTATGCATCAGCACAATAGTGGGTGTGTCCGCAGACAGCTCATACCCGAACCAAACTACAGCAGTGATCCCACCATCTGACATAGTCAACTGATTTACTTTGTCATACTGAAGTTTGATGGAATGTTTACGAATTACATCAAAATATAATAAATGCACATGGTTATTGGATAACCATGGGGTAGGTCGGTATTTTTGGTGAAGTTGAGGAAGCCGCTTTAAAATCTGCCCAGTAGGTCCATGTGCATTATAATAAAGTACCGGTTTTTCTGCACCAGTCACTTGATCCGTAACCGTTTGAACAAAATGACTGAGCTTATTTACAACAAATTTCATCATCTTAAACCTTGGAATATCGCTTTGATTTCATCTACAAAAGTCATTCCCTGACCACAAATTGATTCTTCCTCACCGCATATCTTAAACCTAAACCTGTGGCGCTTGTGACATTCGTTGTCCCATTAACACAGCTAAAGCCTCCAAACCACTTTTAGGCCGAATCATGACCTCAAAGTCGATCATTTGACCCTGTTCATTGAAACGAATCATATCTATGCCTTTGAGTTTTTTCTCTCCAATATTGGCGGAGAACTCAAGCACGACATTTAAACCATCTTCACTATAAAACTCTCGGTTATAAGTGAAATTTTCAAAAATTTGAATCACATTACTTAAAATAAAAAAAACCACTTGCTTGCCCAGATAGGGATTAAATGCAACAGGTGACCGGAACACAATCTCTTCTGCCAACAATTCATTAAGAATAGACATATCTCGCGTCTGTAACATTTCATGCCAGCGTTTAATCGACTGCTGAGTGGTTTGAATGCTCATTTTAAAATTCCCTTTTAGTCATTTATTTTAAGTAATTTAAACTATGTTAAAAGTGCTATTGCCCGCTTTGAAAAAAGAGATGAAGGAAATCATTTTGAATAAAATAATTCCCTTGCACCCCCCTTTGCAAAGCAATGCTTCTCATCTTTATTCAAGGAAGGCTTGAATGGATTATATCTTCGCAGCCAATTCTGCACCTTGACGAATTGCCCGTTTTGCGTCGAGCTCACCCGCCTCCAATGCACCTCCGATCAAATGTACGGTTTTACCCACGCTTTGAAGCTGTTCATACATTGCTGCAAATGGCTCTTGTCCTGCACAAATCACGACATGATCGACTTCAAGTAACTTGGGTTGACCATTCACTAAAATATGTAAGCCTTGATCATCAATTTTTTCATAACTTGCCCCCGGGATCATATTGACATTTCGGTGTTTTAAGCCAGTGCGGTGAATCCAACCTGTGGTCTTGCCGAGTCCTGCACCGACTGAATTGGCTTTACGCTGTAATAGATAAATCTCACGTTCAGACTGTTCAACTACAGGCTCTTTTAGACCGCCTACATGGGCATAACTGGTATCAATACCCCATTCATCATAGAATTTATCGGTATTTAAACTGGCACTTTCGCCTGTATGACTGAGATATTCAGCTGTATCAAAACCAATACCGCCTGCACCAATAATCGCGACGCGTTGACCCACAGCTACACGATCTTTTAAGACTTGAATGTAGGACAACACTT
Source organism: uncultured Acinetobacter sp. (assembly GCA_964579445.1). Lineage (GTDB taxonomy): Bacteria > Pseudomonadota > Gammaproteobacteria > Pseudomonadales > Moraxellaceae > Acinetobacter. The sequence continues at coordinate 38,350 of CAZOGM010000008.1, read as the reverse complement.
TCGGGTGATCTATACCTTCAATATCAAGCTGTCTTGGTGTCACACCAGAGGCAATCACGACTTCATCAAATTCAGCTTGATTCAGTTCGTCTAGATTAACCCAATGATTCAGTTTTAAAGTAATATTCGGCTGAAGTTCAATTTTACGTTTGAAGTAACGTAAGGTTTCATAGAACTCCTCCTTGCCTGGAATGGTTTTGGCAATATTAAACTGCCCACCAATTTGATTGGCTGCTTCAAATAGCGTGACTTTATGCCCTCGATCGGCTGCATAAGTGGCAAAACTCAAACCTGCTGGCCCTGCACCCACCACTGCAATATTTTTCTGAGCCGATGCTTCTTTAAAAATAAGTTCAGTTTCAAAACATGCGCGTGGATTGACCAAACATGTCGCTATACGCATGGAAAAAATATGATCTAAACAAGCTTGGTTACAACCAATACAGGTATTAATTTCATCACTTTTTCCTTGCTCTGCTTTTTCTACAAAGAATGCATCTGCAAGTAAAGGGCGCGCCATTGAAATCATATCTGCATGACCCGAAGCCAATACATGTTCCGCCATCTCTGGGGTATTAATGCGGTTTGAAGTAATCAATGGAATGGAGACATGACCTTTGAGTTTCTCAGTCACCCAAGTAAATGCTGCACGAGGAACTTTAGTCGCAATGGTCGGGATACGCGCTTCATGCCAACCAATACCTGTATTGATAATGGTGGCACCAGCTTGCTCAATTTTTTTGGCCAAGTGAATCACTTCTTCAAGTGTTGAGCCACCTTCAACCAAATCAAGCATGGATAAACGGTAAATAATAATAAAATTTTCACCGACTTCTTCACGGGTACGACGAACAATTTCAATCGGTAAACGAATGCGATTATCGTAACTTCCGCCCCACTCATCATCACGATGATTGGTACGCGCAGCAATAAACTCATTAATCAGATAACCTTCAGAACCCATGATTTCAACGCCGTCATAGCCTGCATGCTGTGCCAGTTTGGCACATTGGGCAAAGTCTGCAATGGTTTGATTCACTTCAGCTGAGGTTAATGCATGCGGTTTGGTCGGATTGATCGGTGCTTGAATCGCGGATGGCGCGACGTTTTCCGCTTGATATGAATAGCGACCTGTATGCAATATCTGCATGGCTATTTTACCGCCTGCATCATGTACCGCTTGCGTAATCACTTTATGCTTATTGGCTTCTTCAATCGAATCTAGCTTTGAGCCACCTGCGAAAGTCACACCTGCATCATTTGGAGAGATCCCGCCTGTCACAATCAGCCCCACCTGACCTTTGGCACGTTCGGCATAAAACGCCGCCATGCGCTCATATCCCCCTTCAACTTCTTCCAGCCCTACATGCATCGATCCCATCAATACACGATTTTTAAGTGTGGTAAAACCTAAATCTAAGGATTCAAGTAAGTGTGGATAATTTGACATATCAGTTCCTTGGCTGGCTGGCGCTTGCTATTTTTTGCCTATTGCAACTTGTTGCATGATTTCATGCTTACTTTTATAAGCGAGATTTGATTTTTATGCAACATGTTGCATAATGGTTTACACATTTTTTATTGTTGAATCCCTCATGTCCCTTTCGCATGTGCTCTTGACCAGTTTAATTGAAAAACCAAGCTCTGGTTTTGAGCTGGCACGTCGCTTTGATCGTTCAATGGGATTTTTTTGGAATGCCACTCATCAGCAAATTTACCGTGAGCTGGCGGCAATGCAAAAAAAAGGTTGGATTTCACCGCTTGAGTGCGAAAATGATATTGGGCGTAAAAAAACCTATCAGGTCGAGCAAATGGGTCGTGCTGAACTGGCTGACTGGATGGTGAAGCAAAGTCCGCCTGCACAGTTACGTGAAGAACTCATGGTTCGTTTACGTGCTGAAGCACAACTTGGCGGAAATGGCGTACTTCCAGAGCTCGAGCGCCATTTACAACTGCATCAAAACAATTTAAAAACTTATCAAGTCATCTATGATAAAGACTTTAAACATTCAGATGATTCAGACCGTACTTTGTATATTCATAAAATGGTCTTACAGCTGGGTATAGAATTAGAAATGGGTTGGATTAATTGGTTAAAACGTGTGATACCACAGCTTAAAAAATTTGAATAATCAGGAGCAAGAATGCCACGATATAGCATGCAGGACGGCGAACAACTTTACGTTCGTGAAATCGGTCAAGGTCAACCTGTACTTGTGCTCTCAGGTCTTGGTATGCAAAGCTGGCAATGGCTGCCCTTTATCGCGCCACAATTAAAATCATTCAAATTTATTATTCCAGATTGGCGTGGTTTTGGCGGTTCCAAACAGTGCGCGATTCCTACAACTGATGCCATTTCAAGTCATTGGCAAGATATTGAATGTTTAATCAAAAAGCTGGATTTAAATCATTTTATTTTAATGGGTTATTCCATGGGCGCAACCACTGCCATGCATGGTATGCAATATGGGAATTTAGGTACGAAACTCAAAGCCTATCTACATATTGATCAAACGCCCAAAATTTCAAATGATGATACGTGGGCACATGGTTTATTGGGTGCAAAACATCCTGAGTTCAAACTGCTCATGCAGCAATTGGCAAAATTCCTACATGATCATCAAAACCATAAAACACTTAATGACTTAAACCAGACCCAGCGAGATCAATTGGTAGCGCTTTGGCTGGCTTTTCTCGCGCTACAATCGGGTAGCCCTGTCACCAAAAAATTACTCAAATTTGCATTAACTCAGCCGAGCTTGCAACAACGTTTACTTCCTATTCAACGCTTAGATTATATGCGCTGGTACATCGATAATTATTTACATCACGCTGAAGATTATCGCGAAGCCCTGTCAAAGCTTGACTGTCCCGCAACTTTTTTTATTGGCACACAGTCCACCCTTTACCCTGCGCAAGGACAGATCGAAATTGCAGCGTCTGTACAAAATTCAACTCAAGTGCTATTTAAGCGCTCAGGTCATGCACCTTTAATGACTGAACCTTTCAAATTTAGTCATGAATTGTCAAAATTTTTAAAATCTAACGCTTAAAATTAAATAAAAACCTACAACAAAATACGATAGAAAACATCATGAAAAAAATCTTCTTATTCTTTTTATTCAGCTTTATCTGCTCATTTTCTACCGCAAAAATGCAAACCTATACGATTCTAAATGGTGGTGGTGTGGATGATACATCCTTAGGGCTCATGGATGATCATGGTCGAGAAATTCACAGTTATTGTCTGGATCAATGTGGTGACTGGTTTGAATCGTCAACGGAACATGAAGGTGAAACCTTAAAAAATCAATATAAAGGGCGAAAAGTCAGTGCCGAACTGTCTTACCAAATCAACCATGATCGAATTGTCGGTCCGGGCGATGATGAAAAATTGTATTTTATTCAAAAAATAAAACTTTTGCCCCAATCTCAAGCATCAAAGCCAAAAAAACAAAAATAAAAAGCCCAAGAATCGGATCTTGAGCTTTTAGAAAGCTACGATTTAACCCTGACTTTCATTAACAGGTTTTAAAGAACTTCACCGTCAATAATCCCTCTGGCTTTCAGCGCCAGCAGTTCTTGCTTGCTTTTAAACCGAGATAAAATCATGTTCATATGTTCTCCCAGCTGAGGTGGTGCATGTCGATATTCAACTGGGGTGTCTGAGAGTTTCATCGGAGATGCAATCACTTTAAACTCTTGATTCAAGGCATGTGGAATATTCACCACCATTTCACGGTGTTGCACTTGTGCCTCGTTGAACGCATCTTCAATCGAGTTGATCACCCCCACTGGCACTTTGACAGCATGAATAGCTTCAACCCATTCTTTAGCATTTTGAGCCAAGAAATATTCAGACAATATTGGAATTAATTCATCACGATGTTAAACACGATCTTGATTACGCTGAAATTTAGGATCATCTAAAAGCGTAGGCAAACCAATGGCAATGCACAAATCTTTAAATTGCTTATCATTACCACAGGCAATAATAAATTCTTTATCTTTGGCTTTAAAGGTTTGGTACGGCATAATATTGGGATGATGATTTCCCATGCGTTTAGGCGCTGCACCTGAAGTTAAATAATTCATGCCTTGATTGGCCAGTGTCGCCACACGTCTAACAATGACATGTCAATGTATTGCCCACGCCCTGTATGTTGTCGTGCTAAAAGTGCAGCTTGAATGGCAACAGTCGAATAGAGTCCAGTTTGAATATCCACGACAGCAACTCCTACTTTTTGTGCACCACCGCCCGGTAATTCTTCTCTTTCACCAGTAATGCTCATCAAGCCCGACATCCCTTGAATAATAAAGTCATAACCAGGTTCTTCTGCGCGTGGATCATTTTGCCCAAAGCCGGTAATCGAGCAATACACAAGCTTCGGGTTGAGCGTACTTAAGATGGTATTTGGCAGGAGTGGTTTCAAATGCATCAGATTAACCACCCTAAACCCCACGATGGTCAGCGACACGAACTTTTCTCCATGCTTGCTGTGGCTGCTCATCATAGTATGGGAATGGCGCTCATCCCAGAAATGCTGATAGAGCATGAGTTAAAAAGTGGTGAATTGGTGAATTGGTGAATTGGTGAATTGGTGAATTG
>CAZOGM010000008.1:14411-33641 GCA_964579445.1 uncultured Acinetobacter sp. | reverse complement strand
GTGGTGAATTGGTGAATTGGTGAATTGGTGAATTGGTGAATTGGTGAATTGGTGATTGCATCAAATCAAAAGTTAGTCGGCGTACGTGCTTATTATTTACTCCATTCAAGTCAAGAAAGTACCCTGATTATTCAAAAATTTGTGGATTGGATTCAACAAGAATTATCTGAAAATACTCTTCCCCCCCATCACTCCCCAATTAACTCAAAGGTAATCTCATGAAAAATATGGTCATTTTCTCAGGTGCTGGTATGAGTGCCGAAAGTGGTATCAATACCTTCCGTGATCATGATGGATTGTGGGAAAATTATAATATTGAAGATGTCGCTACACCTGAAGCATGGAGAAAAAATCCAGGGCTGGTGCAACGTTTTTATAATGAACGCCGAAAAAATATTATTGCGGCTAAGCCTAATACTGCTCATGAATACATCGCTAAGCTTGAACCATATTATTCTATACACGTCATTACTCAAAACATAGATGATCTGCATGAACGTGCGGGTAGCTCACAGGTATTACACTTACATGGCAATATCCGTTTGTCTAAAAGTTCTGCTCCAGATGCTCAGCACAGTACTGAGTTCTATCCTATTTCAGGTACAGATTTAGATCTGGACAAAGACCGCTGCCCCTTAGGCTATTCATTACGTCCACATGTGGTCTGGTTTGGTGAAGCCGTTCCTGCTTATGACGAAGCAGTAAAAATCATTCAAGATGCTGATATTTTTATCGTCATTGGCTCAAGTCTAAGCGTTTATCCTGTTGCGGGTCTTATTCACCACATTCCAGCACATTGCGAGGCTTATTATATTGATCCAAAGGCAGATCACAGCCGTGTTCCAAAGCAATATCAATGTATGAAAACGACTGCAAGCGAAGGAATGCATAAACTTTTCGAACAACTGATCAACGTCTAAGTCAAGTCAAGTCAAGTCAAGTCAAGTCAAGTCAAGTCATTGGGTATCAAGCAAGCTAAGCTTGATACCCAGTGATTGATTTATTTTAAGTAGCTGTTCAGGCTCAAGTTAATTTCACCTTAGCACTTATCAAAAATAGGTTCATCAACTTTGGTTTTATTTCAGCTTATTTATCCAAGGTTGTGCAACTCGGAAAATAACATAAAACAGCAGTGCCAATAGATAAAGCGGCCAAATGGTAATTAACAGTACCAACAAATCAAGAACAAAATGCCAGCCATATTGAATCCCGTTCCATGCACGTTTCCAGAAACTGTCTCCATTTAGACGTGCCACTGCATCGACATCTACATCAATTCGTTCACGAACCAAAGTCGGCTGAGTAATAGCTAGGGTGATGGTGCTATAACGCACCCTGTCTTGAACTTCCATCCGCGTCAAACGTGAAATTTCATTAAGCTGCACATTACGCGTATCACTTGGCACAGATTGGGTTTGAGAAATCTTTTCTTCCAACATGCGCAGCTCATAACGTTTGGCTGAATATTGCTGCTGGTTTAAGAAAAACATTAGTGGCAAAAGCTGATTGACCACCCCTGCTGCACGTTCACTTGGTACTCGAATCACCATGTTTGCCAGTGGGTCAACTTTTTCAAAGATTTTGACTTTACCGTCGGCTATTTTTTGTGAGCGTGAATCTACCACATTAAAATCAATATTTTTCTGCTCAATAAAACCGCCAGCTTCTAATGTTATTTTCTCTATCGCCAATGTGGTTTTGACCACATCTTGCGCGGTAAATTTAACACTGGCTTCACGCACCATACGTCGGGTCGCTTCAGCAGCATTGACCTCCGTATTTAAAATGACATCAGGCTTTTGCTCGGTCACAGGCGTTATATTTGGTTCATGCTCGGCAGATGCAGCAACGGGTTCAGCCTGAGCTGAATCTGCTGCGACGACCGCACTATCTGCACTGGCTGACTCAGCTGAAGCCTCATCTTGTTTTTTTGAACAACCCGATAAAATAACGGCGCAGAGAAAAGCTGCTAAAAACTTATGATTCATAAAGGACTCATTATGGTTAATATTTATTATTCGAGGCGATTATAAAAAGTTTTTATTGCGATGTAAGTAATGAATTGTTATAAAAAAAGTGATGTATCTCTACATCACTTTTCATCAAACATCACCCTGAATCAGCTCACACGATCAATGACCGTGTCGTCATAAGATTGCACCGCAATTTCTGAAATCATATTTTCAAAGGAGAAAATATTATCCAGCTCTGCTTGGGTCAATAAGCCTTGCTCTAACACCACTTCTTGAATGGTTTTATTTTCTGCGATACATTGCTTACCAATCTCATCACATTTTGAATGACCTAAAATTGGATCAAGCAAAGTAATAATGCCGACACTACGCATAACCGCATCAAAACAGACTTGCTCATTTGCAGTAATGCCTTGAATACATTTCACATCTAAGGTCTGAATCGCATTGATTAAAAGTGCAATAGATTCATTCAATGACACTGCAATAACGGGCTCCATAACATTAAGCTGTAATTGACCGGCTTCAGCAGCGAAAGTAATGGTCAAATCATTACCAATCACCTTAAACGCGATTTGATTGACCACTTCAGGAATTACAGGGTTAACCTTGGCAGGCATAATTGAAGAACCTGCTTGCAGCTCAGGTAGTCGAATTTCAGCTAAGCCTGTTCGAGGACCAGAACTCAACAATCTTAAATCATTACAGATTTTTGAGAGTTTCACCGCCAAGCGCTTTAAGGTGCTGGATAAAATAATAAACACGCCACAATCACTGGTGGCTTCAACATAGTCTTCCGCGCCGACCAATTTTAAACCCGATATTTCACTTAAATATTGGCTCGCAATTGGGGCATAACCATGTGGCGTATTTACACCTGTACCAATGGCCGTTGCACCCAAATTAATTTCGAGCAATAAATCGCGGGTTTTTTTAATCAGCCTCACATCTTCTTTTAACAAGGTTGCAAATGCATGGAACTCTTGACCGAGTGTCATGGGCACCGCATCTTGTAACTGGGTACGCCCCATTTTCAAGACGAAATTAAACTCGCTGGATTTTAAGATCAGACTACTGATTAAATTATTCATCTGCACAAATAAAGTGTCTAGCGAATAATAGGTCGCCAATCTCAACGCTGTAGGGTAAACATCATTGGTCGATTGGGATTTATTGACATGATCATTGGGATGAATAATGTCATAACGACCTTTTTCATACCCGAGCATTTCTAAAGTAATATTGGCAATCACTTCATTACAATTCATATTGATGGATGTGCCTGCCCCCCCTTGAAAAACATCACTCGGAAAAGCCGAGGCCCATGCTTCAGGATGGTCGATTAAAACATCACAGGCTTTTTGAATGGCTATACTTTTATCCGCATCAATCAATTCAAAATTTAAATTGGCCTGCGCAGATGCTTTTTTTACTTGCGCTAAAGCACGAATAAAATGTTGATTTTGCCCCACTGTTTGACCCGATATCTGGAAATTTTCCAAAGCACGAACCGTGTGAATTCCGTAATAGCTATGAATAGGCACTTGCTTGTCGCCGAGTAAGTCATGCTCTGTTCTTGTTTTTTCTATATCAACCGTTGACACTTTCATCTACTCTCAAAATATGCACCATCATTGTGCACCTTTATTCTTATTGTTGTCTATTTTTTAAACCACTATTTAATTATTTATTTATGAAATAAAATATTACAAACACCGCTTTCAAGTAATTAAGGTAACATTGTGTAAAATACGCTGATGCGCGCATTGTTTTAGCACCACTTCATTTTTATTTTACTAATATTATATGAAATGAAAATACAGACTGAATTAGAGAAATCGGATTGAGCTCATAAATTTGAAAAAGGCATATGAATTGATAGTTCTTTCTACTTTTGTAACCAGATTTACAATCAGTTTCACAAATCGATAATAATTCGCACCGAATTGTAACAGAGCGTAATTTTTAAACTGTGCTTGAATCAGCACCTTAGCTAAGTTGAACAATAATTCATCTCGGACAGATGGTCATTTAGGACAGACAAAGGATGGCAGAACTATGAGCCAACTCAACCCCACGCTCATTACCTTTATATTTTATATCGTCGCGATGATTGGTATAGGATTATATGCTTATAAAGCAACAACAAATTTTGATGATTATATTTTAGGTGGACGTAGCCTAGGAAGTGTCGTCACGGCACTTTCAGCAGGTGCCTCAGACATGAGTGGCTGGCTACTGATGGGGCTTCCGGGCGCAATCTATTTGTCTGGATTATCAGAAGCTTGGATTGCCATTGGTTTAATCATTGGCGCCTGGTTAAACTGGTTATTGGTGGCAGGTCGGTTGCGTGTACACACTGAGGTTCAGCACAACGCCTTAACACTACCCGATTATTTCACCAGCCGCTTTGGCGATACAAAAAAGATCATTCGTATTATCTCTGCTGTGGTGATTTTAATTTTCTTTGCTATTTACTGTGCTTCAGGCATGGTTGCAGGCGCACGATTATTTGAAAGTTTATTTGGCTGGGACTACACCACTGCCCTGTGGATTGGGGCAATTGCTACCATTAGTTATGTGTGTATTGGTGGGTTTTTAGCGATTAGCTGGACCGACACCTTTCAAGCTGGCTTAATGATTTTTGCTTTATTACTTGCACCGATTATGACTTATTTGGCGGTTGGTAATCACACGCAAGACGTCTCTGTACTGGTTGAATCTGTACGTCCGCTGGCCAACAACATGCTGTCAGATTTAAGTACGGTGGCGATTTTATCCTCCATGGCGTGGGGCTTAGGCTATTTTGGTCAACCACACATCCTGATTCGCTTTATGGCTGCCGACTCGGTTAAGTCTATTCCCGCTGCGCGCCGTATTGGCATGACGTGGATGATTCTCTGTTTAGGAGGAGCTGTCGCTGTCGGCTATTTGGGTATTGCATACTTTAGCGCACATCCTGAACTTAGTGCGGTGGTCAATGCCAACCCTGAAACAGTATTTATGGAACTCACCAAAATATTATTTAATCCTTGGATTGCAGGGATTATTTTGGCTGCAATTTTGGCAGCGGTCATGAGTACACTGAGCTGCCAACTTTTGGTCTGTTCAAGCACCTTAACAGAAGATTTATATAAAGCTTTTCTGCGAAAAAATGCGTCACAAAAAGAGCTGGTATGGATTGGTCGTTTAATGGTCTTGGTGGTGGCTGTACTTGCAATTTTAATTGCGCTCAATCCTGAAAGTAAAGTTTTAGGACTGGTGGCTTATGCATGGGCAGGCTTTGGTGCCGCATTTGGCCCATTAGTGATCTTGTCGCTGTTTTGGAAACGTATGACCTTAAACAGCGCAATCGTAGGTATGATTGTCGGAGCAGCTACCGTGATTTTATGGAAAAATAGTTTTGCAGATACAGGGATTTATGAAATTATCCCAGGCTTTATTTTTTCGTTTATCAGTATCATTATAGTCAGTTTACTGGGTAAAGCACCCTCTCAAGCTGTGACTGATCGTTTTGATCAAGCCAATGCCTTATATGAAAAAGAAATGCAGGAACTAAAAGCAGGTCGATAATACATAGCGAAACCTGACACACTGAAAAAAGGAGCAGATCGCTCCTTTTTTTTAATTCAAACTTAGTTTTCACCATCAAAGATGTCAGTTTATTTCTTGGGACTGGGTTTGATATGAATCTGCGAGCTTTCTTTAATGACTTCCATGACTGGATAACTTCGAGTTTCTTTAACGCCTGGAAGTTGCCATAGGATTTGCCCTGAAATTTTACGAAACGCTTCCATATTGGCGCAGCGAATTTTCACCACAAAGTCAAAACCACCACTAATCATATGACATTCTACAATTTCAGGATGTTGTACAACGGCATGAGAAAACTCCTCCAAAGCATTGGGCGTGGTTTTATCCAATAAAATTTCCACAAAAACCACAAAACTGTTGTTTAACAAATCAGGGTTGAGTTTTGCTTCGTAGCCTACAATAAAACCGTCTTTGCTGAGTTTTTGTACTCGTGCTAATGCGGCTGTAGGCGATAAATTAACGGCTTCAGCCAATTTAATATTGGATAATCTTCCGTCCTTTTGAAGAATATCTAAAATTTTAATATCCGTGCGATCTAAGCTCATCATGGGGCTGCTCATTTGAATTTATCCCTAAAAACTATGCGAATTATAGTGAGTTATGCGTCATATTTTCTGCAATGATAAATTAAATACACCATTTCACTCAATTTAATTTTCGTTGTCAAAGGATGCTGGCATAAAGATGATGGACTCAAGACCCCAATTCGATCAGGCTAAATCACGTTTAGATTCAATTACCCCATTTAGCCATAAAAATGAATATGAAATTAAAATTAATCATGCTTGGCGCAGATCCGAACCTGAATGCGTTGAACATCTCATTGAAATTACCCAAATTGATGAAGATTTAAATCAAAAAATTTATGATTTGGCTTTTAATCTTGCACACAGCTTACGTGAGCGCAAAAGTTCAGGTGGTAAAGCAGGTATTGTGCAAGGTTTACTTCAAGAGTTTGCCTTATCTTCACAGGAAGGCATTGCACTGATGTGTTTGGCTGAAGCCCTGCTTCGCATTCCAGACAGTGCTACGCGTGATTTACTAATCAAAGATAAAATTAACCAAGGCAACTGGAAAGATCATTTGGGTCAAAGCAACCTGATGTTTGTCAATGCTGCTGCATGGGGTCTCATGCTAACGGGCAAACTCATGGAAACGCCGAAACAGCAAACCCTATCGAGTATGCTCACTGGACTCTTGGCACGTAGCGGACGCGGTATTATCCGTAAAGCAGTCGATGCTGCTATGCGTATGATGGGTGAGCAGTTTGTTACAGGTGAAACGATTGAAGAAGCGCTTGAACATGCAGAAGCTTTGGAAGAAAAAGGCTTCCGCTACTCTTATGACATGCTGGGAGAAGCCGCGCTCACGGATCACGATGCCGCTCGATACTTTAATGACTATACCCAAGCGATTCATGCCATTGGACAAGCATCACAAGATAAAGATGTTTATTCAGGTCCGGGGATTTCAATCAAACTGTCAGCCTTGCATCCACGCTATCAGCGCTCGCAAATTGCACGCGTACACGATGAGCTCTATCCTAAAATTTTAGAACTGGCACAGCTTGCGAAAAATTATAATATCGGACTCAATATCGATGCTGAAGAAACAGATCGTTTAGAAATTTCGCTCGAACTTCTAGAACGTTTATGTTTTGAGCCAACACTCTCAAATTGGAAAGGCATTGGTTTTGTGATTCAAGCCTATCAAAAGCGCTGTTTATACGTGGTCGATTATATTATTGATCTCGCTCAACGCAGCAACAAACGTTTAATGATTCGTTTGGTCAAAGGCGCGTATTGGGACAGTGAAATTAAGAAAGCGCAAATTGATGGCATGTCTGATTACCCTGTTTTTACCCGTAAGGTACATACCGATTTATCTTATATTGCTTGTGCAAAAAAACTCTTGGCGGCACCTGATCATATCTACCCACAGTTCGCCACCCATAATGCACAAACACTTGCTACCATTTATCAGTTGGCAAATCCTGAGCAATACTATGTGGGGCAATATGAATTCCAATGTTTGCATGGCATGGGCGAACCGCTCTACGAGCAAGTTGTTGGAAAGGTTGCCGATGCTAAACTGGGTATTCCCTGCCGTATTTATGCACCCGTGGGTAATCACGAAACGCTTTTGGCTTATTTGGTGCGTCGCCTACTTGAAAATGGCGCAAATACGTCATTTGTAAACCGCATTGCAGATAAAACTTTAAAAGTTGAAGATCTCATTGAAGATCCCATTCATGAAATTCAAAAAACTGCGCAGTTAAATGGTCTAATGGGTGAAAAACATACGGCTATTCCCCTTCCCAAAGATCTATTAAAGCCGGTACGTAGCAATTCGAAAGGCTTGGATTTAGCTGATGATACAATCTTAGCTAAATTAAATCATGTGGTTACAGATTATAATCAAGTGCAGTGGCAAGCTTCGCCTTTACTCGGCAGAGATGAAGATGTAAAAAACATATCATCAAATCCAGCACTGATTTTAAATCCCTCTCGTCATCAAGATATCGTCGGCTCTGTACTTGAAGCCACAACCGAACAAGTTGATCTTGCTTTAGATCAAGCTGTAGATGCTCATTTACAGTGGTCAAGCTTATCTGCAAATATACGTGCCGATATTTTATTTAAAGCTGCAGATTTGATGGAAGCGCGTATGCAAGAGCTGATGGTATTGCTCTGCCGAGAAAGTGGCAAGACTTATGCCAACGGTATCGCTGAAGTTCGTGAAGCAGTTGACTTCATGCGTTACTATGCAGCTCAAATACACAGCCTATCATCTAACAGTGCAATCAAGGCTTTAGGCACAGTGCTGTGTATTAGCCCCTGGAATTTCCCCTTGGCGATCTTCTCAGGACAAATTTCAGCAGCGCTTGCTGTGGGTAACTGTGTGATTGCCAAACCTGCTGAACAAACGCCTCTTATCGCCGCTGAAGCAGTCAAAATTTTATGGCAAGCGGGTGTACCCAAATCGGTATTACAGCTCTTGCCTGGACGTGGTGAAACTGTAGGTGCGCAGTTGTCAGGAGATAATCGTATCCATGGCATCATGTTTACGGGCTCCACCGAAGTGGCCAAAATTTTGCATAAAACCGTCTCAAAACGTTTAAGCAGTGCAGGTTTACCCATTCCCTTAATTGCGGAAACGGGCGGTCAAAATGCCATGATCGTGGACTCATCAGCACTGACTGAACAAGTGGTTTTAGATGCCGTCAGTTCTGCTTTTGACAGTGCAGGTCAACGCTGTTCTGCTTTACGCGTGCTCTGTGTGCAAAAAGACAACGCGGAAACGCTCATCCAAATGTTAAAAGGTGCGATGAAACAGCTAATCGTTGGACAGCCACAATTTTTAAGCACCGATGTCGGCCCCGTGATTGATGCTGAAGCGCAGAATAATATTCAAAAACATATTGATCATATGCGTGCCAAAGGTTATCCCGTACATCAATTTATGCTGAATAAAAATGCAGATGAATTAAAGTCAGGCACATTTATACCACCCACGCTCATTGAGCTTCCGCATTTAGATGATTTGAAACGTGAAGTGTTTGGTCCAGTTTTGCATGTGATCACCTATAAATACGGCGAACTGAAACAGCTTTTGGCGCAAATTAATGCCAAAGGCTATGGCCTCACTATGGGCTTACATACCCGTATCGATGAAACGATTCAGACTGTCATTGAACAGGCCCATGTCGGAAACCTCTACATCAACAGAAATATTGTGGGTGCTGTAGTCGGTGTGCAACCCTTTGGTGGCGAAGGTTTGTCAGGCACAGGTCCAAAAGCCGGTGGGCCTTTGTATATGTATAAGTTGATGCAGCCCAACTCTATCGCTTTTACACAACCTTTCGGCACGCTGTCACAAGTCGCTGAGCCTAATAATGATCCATCTATCTCTCAGCTCTTTAAAACCTGGGCATCTAAACATTTTCCACAGATGAACCTTGAAAATATTCATTCCCCTGTGGGTATTTACACTTTACCGGGACCTACAGGTGAAACGAATCAATACTCAGTTTTAGCACGTCAGCGTGTGCTTTCAATGGCTCAAAATGAAGCACAGCAACTGGCACAGTTGAATGCCATCTTTACGGTGGGCGCACAAGCCGTTGCTTTAGCCGATAATACTTTTATACTTCAACATCTACAAAGTATGCCTGAAGTGCTAAGAACACAGATTGTCATGATTAAAGATATCCAAACAGGTGAATTTGATGCGGTTCTGCATCATGGCAGCACGCATGATTTGATTGAATTACAGAAAGTAATTGCACTGCGTGAAGGGGCGATTATTGGTATCAGTCATTTCAAAGACAATGAGCTCAATATTCCGATTGACGCTTTAGTGATTGAGCGTGCTTTAAGTATTAATACGGCAGCAGCAGGTGGTAATGCAAGCCTCATGACCCTTGAAGATGCTTAAATTAAGTCCATACTTAAAGATATATTTATCAAACAATTGATTCAAAAAATCCCAGTCAATTGACTGGGATTTTTTTATTAACGAATTAGACTTTAAACGCTCAGCATACTGTTTAAGGTTTCACTGACATTTTTAGATTTCACCAAAGGTTTCAATGATTCTAAGGTTGCTTTCACTTCTGAGCGTTGTGGCTCAGCCAGTGTGTACCAACGTGATAACACTTGCAATAAACGAGAACCCACAATCGGGTTTTTCTCATCAAGATATTTGGCTAAATTGACAAAATGCTGAACACCGAAACTCCATGTATTCACAGGATTGGCATTTAAGCCACCACTTACCGCACGGATACGATTTGGCACCGTCAAATCATAGTCTGGATGCGAGGTTAAATAGGCAATAGTTTCTGCCGTTGCTTGTGGATGCGATGCTTGAACCATAAACCACTGATCCATCGACAATGCTTCATCTTTAAAGCGCAAATAAAAATCGATCAGCGCGGCTTCCGCTTGCGGCGCATCATTCCAAACCAATACACGTAACGCACCTAAACGCTCAGACATATTGCCTGTGGTTTTATACTGCGCATCTGCAAGTGTAAAGACATCTTCATCACCTTGACGTGCCAATAAACCTAACATGATGTTTTTCAGTGCGCGTACACCCATCGCTTGAGAAAATTCAGTTTGCGCTTGAGGATCAAGTGCCAAATAGGTTTCTTTACAGAACGCACCCAATTCTCGTGCAAGTTTATTGATGAGTGCTTCACGCTGTTCTTGAACTTTAACTGGACTGTAAGCGGTATCTATACGACTGCCCAAATAGCCTTCAGATGGCACATCAAATAAACGTGACACCAACAAAGGATCTTTTTGAATCAAATTTGGAATAGTATTTTTAATGGCTTGAATATAAATATGAGCATCATGACCATTTAATAAAATACGTTCAAGCAACGTTTGAGTGGCTTGCCACTGGTTAAAACCATTGGTCTCAAACTGCATTAAAAATGCCAGCTCTTCATCTGAATAATTAAACTCAAGATTTACTGGGGCAGAAAAATTACGCAACAGCGATACCACTGGCTTAACAGTGACCCCTGTAAATTCAACGGTTGCAGTATCTGTATCAAATAAATACACGCCGTCTTTAATGCCATTTTCCACCAAAGTATTTGAATTGAGTAGCAGTTGTTCGCCTGTTTCAGCATTAAACAGTGCAAGCGCGACAGGAATTGGAACAGCTTTTAAGTTTGGATACTTCGGATGGGCTTTTAAGCTTTGCTTTAAACTCAAACGATAGGTTTGAGCGGTCGCATCATATTCACCTTGCGCTTCAAGCTTTGGCGTACCCGGCTGGTTGTACCACGTTAAAAATGCAGATAAATCCACACCCGAACCTGCGGTCAGTGATTCAACCCAATCCTCTACTGTCACCGCCTGACCATCATGGCGTTTAAAGTATTCGTCTGTCCCCTGACGGAACTTTTGTTTTCCAAGCAAGGTCGCCATCATACGGTTGATTTCAGCGCCTTTCTCGTACACGGTTGCGGTATAGAAGTTATTGATTTCAACAAAATGATCAGGACGTGGTGGATGTGACAATGGACCTGAATCTTCTGGAAATTGATGTCCTTTGAGTACAGCTACATCATCAATACGTTGTACGGCAGCCGATTGCAAATCTTCCGAAAAAGACTGATCACGGAACACCGTTAAACCTTCTTTTAGGCACAACTGAAACCAATCACGACAAGTGATACGGTTACCCGTCCAGTTATGGAAATATTCATGCGCAATCACTGACTGCACCCGCATGATGGCAGCATCCGTGGTAAATTCTTCATCTGCCAATACACATGAGGTATTGAAAATGTTCAAACCCTTATTTTCCATTGCACCCATATTGAACGCACTGGTTGCAACAATCATATAATTGTCTAAGTCATAAGGACGACCATAATGTTCTTCATCCCAACGCATCGAGTGCTTGAGCGCTTCCATGGCTATATGACATTTTGGAATATCTTTTTCTTCAGCATAAATTTCTAAAGCAACATCACGACCTTCTGAAGTCACATAATGATCTTTGAGTACCGCCAAATCTCCAATCACACAAGCAAACAAATACGCAGGCTTATGGGTCGGGTCTTGCCAAATGGCATAGTGACGATCTGTTCCCACTTCCCCTTTTTCCAGTAAATTACCATTGGCAAGTAGTACTGGGAATTTCTTGTCAGCTTCAACACGCGTAGTAAATACAGACAAGACATCAGGACGGTCAGGATAAAACGTGATTTTACGGAAACCTTCAGGCTCATTTTGCGTGACAAACAAATCACCACTGGCTTGATATAAACCTTCAAGCTGGGTATTTGACTCAGGGTGAATCACCACTTCAATGTCTAAAATGACGTCGTCTGGGGCATTCACTATGACCAATTGCTCAGTGTCGAGTTGATACTCCGCATCGGTCAATGCTGTACCATTTAATACGATTGATTTAAGTTCGAGATCACGACCTAATAAAACCAGATCACCTGCCGTTTGGCGCTTCATCACTAAAGTTGAGTTGACCTTACTGTGATCTGCAAACACTTGAATATCTAAGTTGATTGAATCAACAAGGAATGATGGTTTTTGATAATCTTTTAAATAAACCGTTTGATCAGCTTCGATCACTGGATTTGCCGCACTATTCATAAAATGTCCTGATCCTGTTGTCTCATCAGAGAACGAATTCTTGTGTATGCAAAGATCATACGACAAGTTAATCCATCTGTCTGTGCATTTACTTTGTATTTATATATGGGCATACACAGCGTGCTTTTCAATTTTTTGAATCAAATAAGCAGACCATTTGGACTAATTTCAATCATTTATAAATATTTCAAACAGCAGATATAGAAAATAAATCATGCTCTGTATTCATCTCGAGGCTTGACCACACAATAAAATAATAGGTCAATCTACTTAAATGATGAATGGTTTCACGATTGATGAGGTTTGAATATGATTTAAGCGGATAAAGTGTTCTGCACAATTTAC
Organism: uncultured Acinetobacter sp.; assembly: GCA_964579445.1. Classification (GTDB taxonomy): domain Bacteria; phylum Pseudomonadota; class Gammaproteobacteria; order Pseudomonadales; family Moraxellaceae; genus Acinetobacter. Next base: position 20,590 of record CAZOGM010000008.1, on the reverse strand, counting down.
AGATGTGTATAATCGATTTAACCTTTAATTTATTCTGTGTTGAATTCTTCCATGCTTCTTCAAATTCTGCAAAAACAGCTAGATGAAAGCTCAAACTGTCCACTGTGTCAGGCAAGCATGTTCTTTATTGAAGCCGAAGAATTTGAAAAGGACGTTTTTTTTCATCAGTGTAAACACTGTCAGCATCAGGTTTTCCAAGATCCAAGTAAAACCTGCCACTGTGAAAGCTGCAAAAACAAACGTAAAAAAATGATGAAGGAAACTCGCCTTCAAGAACAGCGTAAAATCAGCGCCAAAAATAAAGAAGTCTATGAATATGATCTAAATCAACTGAGTTTTATCAATAAACTTTTTTTACTCAGCATTTTAGATCAGCAGGTGCATGAACACACCAGCCATCAAGAATTTATTCATTGGGAAAGCATTAAATATCACTCGATTACCCCCAATTATCTTTACCAGAATTATTTGGTTAAGCAATTGGTGCGTGATCAAATATTGGTACCGAAAGACTTTTCAGATGAAGTGCAGGATTATTATATTAATATTCGTCTAGATGGTTATTCTGAACCAAGCCTGTTTAGCATTACCCAGCATTTACGTAATTTATTTTTTGAAAATCTAAGTTTAGGCGTGCCTTTTAAAGATGCTGACGAGGTCAAAAGCGCGCTGTATATGGTGTTATACCAAGAAATCATACAATTTATGCAGTTTTACTGTCGACCTTGGGGCATTCAAATTGCAGGAAATACTGCATTTCAAAGCTTTTGTTTTCGGCTTATGGATTCACTTGCTGTGGGGCAAATTTATTATTTGGTGCAAACTGCACTTGAGTATTTGAATAAACAAAAACTGCTCAAAGCACGCAATGAAAATTTCATTAATACCCATTTACTCAAAAAAACCTTAGAACAATACCGTGAACGTTCCTTAAATGAAAAATGGGAAACCTCCACCCTGCCTCGTTTACCCAATATGCCTTTTAGTAAAATGAGTGAAATCTTATTTTTTAAATTTTTAGGCTATGATGAAAATATATTTTTTCAACCCATTTGGCGCTCTTGGAAAAGTATTGAACCGCGTTTAAGTTTTTATTCGCAAAAGCGCTGTATGCATTGTGGCTCAAACGAGCTGACCGTTGAATATGATGCCAATGACTATGTTTCTCTGTTGTGTAGAAGCTGTAAGCATCAAGATCATTACTTTACACAGTAAGGGAATTCCATGAATCATCCAGAACACCTCATACCAGAAAATGTAGTTCAAGATCCTATCGCAACGAATGATCATGACAAGCTAAATCCCCAAGAAATCTTGGAGTGCGTCATTGAAGCGTGGAAACAATTGCAACTCCAGCAGCCTTTGGTGCAATGCATTACCAATACTGTGGCTGCCAATTATGCTGCGAATATTTTACTCGCAGCAGGCGCTTCTCCTGCCATGATTGACAACTCATTCGAAGCCGAAAGCTTTGTCAAAATTAGTGGCGCGTTAAGCATAAATTTAGGCACACCCACCACTGAGCAAATGCAAGCCATGCGCATTTCTGCGCAAACAGCGCAAGCTCAGCACATTCCATGGGTATTAGACCCTGTTGGTTATGGCCCGATTTTAAAATGGCGCTCTGATATGGTGGATGAACTCGTTCAATTTAACCCCACCATTATTCGTGGCAATGCCTCTGAGATTAGCACCCTTGCAGGCAATCAAGTCGAATCTAAAGGTGTTGACAGTACCTTAAGTAGCGTAGATGTATATGCTCAAGCCAAAGTTTTGCTTGAACATACTGAATGTGTCGCAATTTCGGGTGAATCTGATTTTATTGTGTCTAAAGCTTGGGATGCCATCATTCAAGTGAAAGGTGGATCATATTTACAACCCAAAGTCACTGCAACAGGATGTGCTTTAGGAGCACTCGTTGCTGCGTATAGTGCAGTGACCACACCGACTTTGGCCTGTATTGCTGCCCATGTCCATTTCGCGATTGCAGGGAAATTGGCTTTTGAGAAAGCGCAAAACGTGGGGAGTTTTAATGTCGCTTTTGTGGATTATGTGCATTCGATCAATCCTGAAATAATTGCGCAATATGCAGATATTCATGTTTTAAAATAGTACGATAAAAAAGCCAATCTGATCTGATTGGCTTTTTTAAAAGATGGTATAAATGAAAATAAAAGAAATATTTCATATACTGATTAGAAAAGTGCCCATTCTCACTCTCTTATTTTTGAACTTTGACTTTACGATAAAATGCTTTTGGCATTTCAACGAATTCAACGCACAATTGAACCTCTAATCCTTCAGCAGAATAACCATCAAAGCTGTTTAAATAATTTGACAACGCATCTGACATTTTATGCTTTTGCTCATCTGTACGACCACTGAGCGCTGCCAGTTGAACAAAGATAAAAGCTTGTTGGTTATTTCCAAAACCAATTAAGTCATCTGAGTTGACTCGAGTACGCGATTTAATATCATACTCATGCCCCACCAAACCTGTATTGAATAACGCTTGATTCAAACCAAGTAGTAGTTCTTTTGTATCCAAATTTTGAATATTGGCTGAGTAATCAACAAACATTTGCGGCATAAATAATATCCTTTTTTTCAATTCACCGATCAGCTGATCATGCTTAAATACGATTGGCTCAGTCCAACTGCCTGAATAAGACTGAGAGACTCGCACTATGATTAAAATTATTCAATATATAAAAGTGCCAAACGTACTTGGTCGTAGCCCATACGCGGACTGGTGGCTTCCACAATTGGACGCAGCTTAATTGCACCGTCATCTGCAAAATGTTCTGGGCTCTTACGTTTCATTAGTTTTTTATAAATTTTGCGTACTTGCTCCACCACTTCATCGCCAGGATGAGCAACCGAGATGTCCAAACCTTGCTCACGGTGTAGTTTTGCCAAATGATTAATAATGGTCGCAGGCGTTAGACCGCGCTCAACAGCAATATCTTGAATTTCATAACCACCCATAAACAACTCTTTGGTTTCATCCAAAGTTGCAGTTGCATAGCTTTGTTTGCCCGCATTTTTAGCGATTTTCTTTTCATTGCGCGTGATTTCAGTTTCATTTAGCGTTCCACCACAATGACGAATAAAGGCTTTGTGCTGTGCATCTAAGTCTTGATCTGCAAAATGTGTCTCTGCTTCTGCAGATAATTCTTGAAAACGTTTATCTGCTTTAATGGCTAAACTGTCGAGCTCTAAAGCTTGGGTATTAAAACCCAAAAGCCTTAAACCATTGATTGATTTTAACCGCGATAAAGCCACATAACCTTGCCCTTTTTCAAAGGTATTGGCGAGGTTTATTTCAGCAGCAGCAAGGGTCATTCCTTGTGATTTATGAATGGTAATGGCCCATGCCAATCTTAAAGGCACTTGTGCAAAACTGGCAATGGTTTTACCTGCGTCATTATCGACTGACCATGTTTCAGGCTCAACCAATAGCACTGTGCCATCGGTCAGTTTTACTTTCGGTAAAATGCCATGATCATCTACTTCTTCAAAACCAATGACTTCGCCCAAACTGCCATTGATATAGCCCATATCAAAGTTGTTCTTCACAAACATGACTTTGGCATGTTTCTTTAGGGTCAGCTCTTCTGGTGCACGAACTGAAGACTTTAGAGTCTCAATCAGCTTTTCATTACCATCGAGTTGTGCACAAAATTGATGTCCATCCCCTTCAATTTCGTTTAAATGGCGATAGTTAATACTGTCGACATCCATATTGTGGGTATATAAACGGGTATAGGTATCGCCAATATCTTGCTCACGCGTTTGCTCTAATGACTCGATGTGCTGCTGATTAATACTTTGTGAGCGAATTGCATTTAAAATATCGTTTAAAGCTGAATCATCTTGACGATGTTGTTCCGTCAAATAACATACCCGAAATTTGGCTTCTACCCACGCTTGCGACATAAAGCAAAATTTATCACGGTTCTTTTCATCATTACGCCCTACGGGTGGCAACTGAAAAAAGTCTCCTGCGGCAATCACTTGTATGCCACCAAAAGCTTCATCTGACTCTTTAAAGAATTTTAAAACCTGATTGACCAAATTAAGCTGTTTGGCATGCAGCATTGATATTTCATCTATAATTAAGACTTGGGCATTTTCTAAATGCTCTTTTAAGTATTTACGCTCTTTCATGCGCTTTAAGTCGTCATCCGACAAAAAGTCTTTGATTCCAATGCCAGCCCAAGTATGAATAGTCATGCCGTTCATATGCGTTGCTGCTATGCCAGTTGATGCAGTAATGGCAACAGGGACTTTGCGCGCTTTTAAATAATTGATGTACTGGTTTAAAGTATAGGTCTTTCCTGCACCGGCAGAACCTGTCAAAAAGACACTTTCACCCGCTTTCATTAATTTCAGTGCAGTTTCTTGCTTCATAACAACCATAACCTTATCAGATGGGTCATAGCCTAACGATTTTTGCCTGAAAAGTTAAGTTTAAATTACGATTCGCGTGTTTTTGGCAATGACACGGTTTACTGAACTTTAGGTGCTTTAAAATCCCAAATCAGATGTTGATTCACCTGCTGAATAAATTGTTTGGCATCTTGCACGATGTTTTTACTGGCATGTTCGTTATTAGGCAGTCTTAACTGATCGAAATGTAATTGATCAAATTTGAAATAACAGCCCAAGGTCAAATGAATCTCGTCATCAGCAAGAGAAGACATGTGAAATGCCACATATTCACCTTCTGCAATCCGCTCGGTATAAGATAATGCCAAACAGTGTTTATAGCTGATCGATTCATGAATAATCTGCTCAAGACTATTTAACTCTATAAATTTCCAGCGCTCAGTAAACATGATTTTTTGCGGTGAAATTCTGCGCCACGTATCAACAGGTAACCTTAAACGCAATTTAGACAAGGTGTCTTCATAATGTATCTGCTGATGCCAACGCACCGCCTGCTGATATAGACCAGACCATGTGACATTTCTAGCCAATGTTTGCGGCTGATGAAAAAAATCGAGCAAATAATCTGCCACGTAAGAGTCAAATACACTGGTATTCCGGTTAAATTGTAAAACAGGATGTTTAAATATTTTTCTAAATTGTCCAACCTCAAGTTGATGCTTATGTAAAAGTGCTAAAAATTGCGGATGTTCTTGGGTATGAGGTTCAATAAATTCGACCAATTCATTCGGTAAACCCTCAATTAAACGGTTCATAAATAATGCATAGGCCTGCATCACCCGAGATAAATTTTTATAGACCTGTTTAGCGATACGTTGATCATCTTTTGCCTGTAAATATAAAAGATGTAGCCACTCTTCCAAATACAGCACTGATGCAGTAATTTCAGTTTTATTAGATGTATTCTCTACAGAATCGCGCAGTATATAAGGATGTTTTACCCTCGTTTGAGTAGGATCATCTGAAGCATTTTCCAATAGAAACCAAGCATTTTTTTCAGCCGCATCATTACACGCTTGAACAATAAGTCGACCCGCAATCGATTTGAAGTATTTTAAGGTCAAGAGCAGAATGTGCGGATGAATTTGACTGGTATCGACAAAGCTAAGTGCGGTCACCGCCACCCTGACATTGATCTGATCAATCCGTTTTGCGACCCAATCAATCACTTGTTTGTCTTGTTTAAAGAGCCAGTTCACCGTTCGATTAAAATAAAACAGTTGAAACTGCGGGCTGATCTGCTCATCCCAATACGGTGTCTGTGCTGTCGTGAAATTTTTCTTGCTGAATATGTCGCTATATTGCCAATACCCGCGTTTAATCCAAGCGGCAAACCCCAAAACTTGGGGCTGCTCTTCGGCATGATTCAGCAGTAGATTAAAATCATTTTGATGTTCAAGCACTTGAGCCAAAGTAAAATGATCATGAAAAGTGGTTTCAATAATCCGATAAATCGGCGCAGGTATAAATGATGCTGCTGAAAAACACAATTGGTCAAACGCAAACATGAGCGGTTTGATCGCTAAAAAATTCGCCCCTAAAATTGAGTTGACCAAACTTAAATGTTTGAAATTCAGTTCGACACTTAATGGCACGGTTGTGCCAGATACTGCAAATGCGGTTAAATGCGCTACATCATAATAGCCCGCATCCATCATGATCTGATCAATCGCTTGAGCATCGTGTACACTTAAATTATATAAATATTGCTCAATTCGATTTTCACC
>CAZOGM010000008.1:3998-14311 GCA_964579445.1 uncultured Acinetobacter sp. | reverse complement strand
TAAGCAGAGGGTCATCACGTTATTTTGGCGTGCCGTAATTTAAAAAAAGCTCAAGTGGATATTATTCAACTTAACCTTGAAGGTCTTGATCAAGTGGCAAGTGCTGCAGACCAATTGATTCAGCGCTATCCAAGCATTGATATATGGGTGAACAATGCAGGACTGATGACACCCATGCACTACTCCCAGATTATTTAAATTAGTTATAACTTAAATGAGACATAAGGTTTAATCTTGGTAATACATTTAACAATCAAGTCAAGAGAGGATAGCGTTATATTTTGAATGAGCGAGATTTATTAAACTCAGTAAAAAAGGAGTAAAGACTGGATGTGGAATTATCAACCGGATATTTTAGGTGACGGTTATGAACAGCTTACCCTTCACTTTCCAGATGATGCAGAAGGTGCGGTAACAGCGACATTGATTCGAAAAAAGGCCCTGCATAAAACCCAAAAAGCGGTTTTATATATTCATGGCTTTATCGATTATTTCTTTCAAACTGAAATGGCGGAGCAATTTAATCAACAAGGCTTTGATTTTTATGCGATTGATTTAAAAAAGTATGGTCGCTCCTACCAATCTCATCAAACTTGGTTTTATGTCGAAGACTTAAATGAATATGAGCCTGAAATTACCCAAGCACTGTCCGCTATTGAACATGATGAACACGACAGCGTACTGCTGGCTGGACATTCGACTGGTGGACTCATTGCAACTTTATTTGCAGTACATCATCCATACCATGAACGTATTAAAGGATTATGGCTCAATAGTCCTTTCTTTGATTTTAATATGCATCCCATCAAGAAGAAATTTGCTCTACCACAACTGGCACGTTTGGGCCATAAATTTGCTCGATTCAAATTTCCCAGTGAACTCAATCCATTCTATGTACCCAGTTTGCATCAAGACTTTTACGGTGAATGGAGTTTCAATCTGACTTGGAAACCTAAAAGCTATCGTTTTGTGTATTTAAGTTTTGTTTATGCCATTTATCAGGCACAAAAGGAAATTCATGCAGGAGCAAAATTAAATATTCCCGCCTTGGTAATGCATTCAGATCGAACGACCACTCCAAAGAAATTCAATGAAAATGCTCAAACAACAGATGTGATTTTGGATATTAAAAGCATCGAAAAATACGCAAAATCATTGCAAGGAGATGTCAATGTCATTACAATTAAAAAAGGTTTACACGATTTAGTTCTATCAAAACCTGATGTACGTAAAAAAGTCTATGCTGAGCTATTTCAGTGGATCAAAGAAAAGCAATTGTAAAATTTGTATTTAATCTTATATTTGAAATTCTGCATATTTAATGCTTTCGAGAAAGCAATAATGTCAATATCAGATGAAAATTGAATGACTGCTTAAACGTGCATGTGCAGGATGATGTTTTGGAATTAATTCCATGAGTCGCTCGACTGCATCTATGGCATCAGGACATCTGGATAAATGTTTAAATAAAACATCGGTCTGATCTGTCTCAAAAATAGCTGTACTTAACCTTGATTCTAGACAATCACGCCATGCAGTCAAAAATGGACTCTCGGTTTTCGCCAGAAAAACCCCCGTACAAAGCTGTAGTGCAGATTCAATATAACCTGAATTGAACGCCTGCTCCGCTTGTAAAAAGTCTGCATCAATTTGATGTAACAGTTGATACGGTCTAGAGCCTAGCATTGCACCGAGTATTTCACGTAAATGTGACATTTCTGCTTTCAAGGTCCCTAAGCTAACTTTTCGTTCACCATACAGTGCATGATGTAAATTCTCTAAATTCATTCCTTGGGGACAGAGGGCTAAGATACACAAGATTTCAATTTGACGCGGTGTCAGTACCACAATTTTGCCATTGAACGCTACCTGCGGCACACCAAACGAACGAATAAATAAACGCTGTTGTTGCAGATCAAATAAAGCGTTTTGAATGATAGATGCACAGCGCTCTGCAGCCAATAGTCCTAAGCTATTATGCTTACTCCATGTGGTGGATAAATCAATAACACCTAACAATTGTTTAGAACTGGGGTCCATAATCGGTGCGGCATAACAGACCCAATCGTGAATGGATGACATGTAGTGTTCATTGGAAAACACACAGCTTGATTGCTGGGTTTTTACCGTTAAAGCCAATGCATTGGTTCCGACCAAATCTTCGCGCCACTGTCCCCCTTCTACAAAATGCACTTTTTCTGCGGCTTGCTGCATCATACCACTGGCAGCGCTCCAAACGATGGTACTGCCTACATCAGCCACCGCAATGACCATGGAAGACTGTTCAGCAATATGCTTTAAATCTTGGGCGCAGTGCATGAGAGCTTGATCTAAATAAGCCGTTTTCTTCTGTGAGTAAATGAGTGGCGCAGCTCCACGGTCTTTAGGAATATCGGCAGAATGAGATCGTTTCCAAGAATGCAGAATACTTTCACCCAATTGCTGTGCTTGCTGAACTGATAAACTGCTGCTGTGTCGTAGCTGTTCTATCTGATGTCTTTTCTGCAATAAAACCTGCTTGCTTAACATATTCAATCTTCCTTAAATCTTAAAAAAACTTTTTCTGTTTTTTGCATTCTGTTTTTATATTTATTCTCAGAAAAACCAAAAATAAATGCAATTTAAAGCACATTTATCCTCAGATCACTTCAATTTATACCAATGCAAAAACTTAGGAAAGAGCTGAAACATTAGAGCAACATATTCCTGTTAAAAACTAAGACAGCTACAACATTTTGGCCCAACTGTATCTAGCGATCAAAGCAAGAGATTCGTCATTCCAACCTTTTACCAACCTTTAAGATTTATGCTCACCTGTAGACGCTCTTTTTTAACGATACTTTACTCAAGATTCATTGTTACAGGTTTCATTTTAGCTACTTCACTTCATATCCAACCAAATAAAGGGAAATTATTATGCGTTATGTCGATCCAAACCAACCCGGTTCAAAAGTTCAATTTAAAGCACAGTATGAAAATTTTATTGGGGGCAAATGGGTTGCCCCTGTAAAAGGTGAATATTTTGATAATATTTCACCTGTAGATGGTAAGGTTTTTACCAAAATCCCACGTTCCTCTGTTGAAGACATTGAGTTAGCACTTGATGCTGCCCATCTTGCTAAAGATGCTTGGGGCAAAGCGTCTACAACCACTCGTTCCAACATTTTACTTAAAATTGCAGATCGTTTAGAAGAAAATCTAGAACTGATTGCTGTGGCTGAAACATGGGACAACGGTAAACCTGTTCGTGAAACGCTAGCAGCCGATATTCCACTGACTATTGACCATTTCCGATATTTCGCAAGTTGTATACGCGCTCAAGAAGGTGGAATTTCTGAAATTGATGAAGACACCATCGCTTACCATTTCCATGAACCTTTGGGTGTAGTGGGTCAAATTATTCCTTGGAACTTCCCCATTTTAATGGCGGCATGGAAAATCGCACCCGCACTTGCTGCAGGCAACTGTATTGTACTCAAACCTGCTGAGCAAACGCCAGCGAGTATTTTGGTGCTCATTGAGCTTATTCAAGACTTACTTCCAGCAGGCGTGCTTAATATCGTCAACGGCTATGGCATTGAAGTGGGTCGTCCACTGGCAACCAATCCACGTATTGCAAAAATTGCATTTACCGGCTCAACGGCTGTTGGTCAGCAAATTATGCAATATGCCACTGAAAATATTATTCCCGTAACGCTAGAGCTGGGTGGTAAATCTCCAAACGTATTCTTTGAAGACATTATGGACAAAGATGATGAGTTCTTAGATAAAGCGTTGGAAGGTTTTGCCATGTTCGCCTTAAATCAAGGTGAAATTTGTACTTGTCCATCACGTGCTTTGGTGCAAGAAAGTATTGCAGACCGCTTTTTAGAGATGGCTGTTGAACGCGTAAAACGAATCAAAACAGGTCATCCGCTAGATACAGAGACCATGATTGGCGCTCAAGCATCCCAAGAACAGCAAGATAAAATTTTGGGCTGTATCGCGACAGGTCGTGCGGAAGGTGCTCAGATTCTCACGGGTGGTGAAGAACGTCATGAAGTGGGTGCAGGTTTTTATATTGAACCGACCATCTTTAAAGGCACCAATGACATGAAAACCTTTCAAGAAGAAATTTTTGGTCCTGTACTGGCGGTTGCAACCTTTAAAGACTTTGATGATGCGATTAAAATCGCCAACGACACTATTTATGGCTTAGGTGCAGGCGTTTGGTCACGTTCAGCGCATACCTCATATCGTGCGGGTCGTGCCATTCAGGCCGGTCGAGTTTGGACAAACTGTTATCACATCTATCCTGCACATGCTGCATTCGGGGGGTATAAGAAATCAGGAATTGGACGTGAGAACCATAAAATGATGTTAGATCACTACCAACAAACCAAAAACTTGTTGGTCAGCTACTCAACCAAAGCAATGGGCTTCTTCTAAGAATAAAAAAGGGTTAGGACTCACAAGGTTCTAGCCCTTTTATCCGAGCTATTTCCATTAATTCATCACCCTATCAACCTAATATTTAGAAAAGTGATAATAAAAAAACGGCGAATTCGTCTGTCTATAACACGGATGTGTGATTTATCTTTGGTATTGAATTTGCATTCCTTTGAAGATCGCAGCATAACAATATCTAGGAGCTCATCATGAGTGAATTCAATCATAATGGAATACAATCTCCCACTAACGCTCAACAAGAATATTTTGAAAAAAGACAACTCAAGCAAGGCGCAGTCGGCTGGTTACTACTGGTCGGACTCGGCGTGGCTTATGTGATTTCAGGCGACTTTGCTGGCTGGAACTTCGGCTTAGCCCAAGGTGGTTGGGGTGGTATGTTCGTTGCCACAGTCGTGGTTGCCATCATGTATTTATGCATGTGTTTGTCTATGTCTGAAATGGCCACCATGTTACCAACAGCAGGGGGCGGTTATAGTTTTGCCCGTACCGCTTTTGGCCCTCTTGGCGGGTATCTGACTGGTACCGCAATACTTATTGAATACGCGATTGCACCCGCGGCAATTGCTTGTTTTATCGGGGCTTATTGTGAAAGTTTATTTGGTATAGGTGGCTGGAAAATTTATCTGGTCTGCTACTTGGTATTTATGGGCATCCATTTAAAAGGCGCTGGTGAAGCACTTAAAATCATGTTCGTGATCACGGCGATTGCAGCTGTTGCCCTGTTTGTTTTCATCATTGCCATGATTCCACATTTTAACAGTACCAATTTGTTCGATATTGCAGTCACTGAAAATGTGGGCGCGAGTACGTTTTTACCTATGGGCTACATCGGCATTTGGGCTGCGGTACCTTATGCAATCTGGTTTTTTCTAGCAGTTGAAGGTGTGCCACTGGCTGCCGAAGAAGCCAAAGATCCCACAAAGTCTGTTCCACGCGGCTTAATCGGTTCAATGCTGATTTTGGCGACTTTTGCCCTACTGATTTTAATTCTAGGCGTAGGTGCAGCAGGTGCGGATTTACTCAAAGACTCAGGCGCACCCTTGGTGGATGCATTGGTTGCTGTCTATGGACAAAACACCTGGTTATCAAGCTTCGTTAACTTCGTGGGACTAGCGGGTCTAATTGCGAGTTTCTTCTCTATCATTTATGCCTATTCGAGACAAATTTTTGCTTTGTCACGTGCGGGATACTTGCCCACCTCTTTATCACTGACCAATAAAAATAAAGCACCGTATTTAGCCATTATCATTCCAGGCATTATCGGTTTCTTGCTGTCATTGACTGGTGAAGGTGATCTCCTGATTCTAATGGCTGTGTTTGGTGCCACCATTTCTTATGTACTAATGATGCTGTCTCACATCAAACTGCGTTTAAGCCGTCCTGAGATGCATCGTCCTTATAAAACGCCGGGCGGCATTTTCACGTCAAGTATTGCCCTGATTTTGGCAACGATTGCAGTGGTTGCAGGTTTTGTGGTCAATCCTAAGATTTGGTTTATGGCTGCGGGAATCTACGTTTTATTTATCGCTTACTTCATTTTTTATAGTCGCCATCAATTGGTGAAAGGTACACCTGAAGAAGAGTTTGAAAATATCCGTAAAGCCGAACAGGAGCTTTAAAAGTGAAGTTTCCGAAAAAAAAGGACTTTAAATATGAGCTATAAAATAATAATTGCGCATGAGCAGTATGTTTTTGCAGATCTAAAAACCTTAATGGCGAAAGCGACACCGCTTCGATCAGGTGATGAACTAGCAGGCATTGCAGCGACCAATGCCACTGAGCGCGTTGCTGCACAAATGGCATTGGCGGATGTGCCACTTAAAAACTTTCTCAATGAAGTTTTGGTCGATTATGAGTCTGATGAAGTCACGCGCTTAATCATAGATGAGCATCGTGCAGATTTGTTTGCTCCAATTTCCCATTTTACTGTGGGTGATTTTCGTAATTGGCTGCTCAGTGAAGATGCAACAACAGAAAAGTTACAAAAGCTTGCGCTGGGTCTAATGCCTGAAATGGTGGCCGCGGTGAGTAAAATCATGCGCAATCAAGATTTAATACTGGTGGCAAGTAAGTGTGAAGTGGTGACTAAATTCCGAAATACCATCGGACTCAAAGGTCATCTTTCGACACGCTTACAGCCGAACCACCCCACGGATGACATACTCGGAATTTCTGCCAGTATTTTAGATGGGCTGATGTATGGTAATGGCGATGCCGTAATCGGCATTAACCCCGCAACTGACAATTTACAAAATTTGTCAGAACTACTGAAATTAATGGATCACATTATTCAAAGTCACGATATTCCGACTCAGTCTTGTGTACTGACGCATATTAGTTCGGGCATTCAACTGGCTGAGAAAAATATTCCCATTGATTTAATGTTTCAGTCTATTGCGGGAACACAACTGGCCAATGAAGGCTTCGGTATTTCACTTGATTTACTTCAAGAAGGCTATGAAGCCACTTTAGCCTTAAAGCGTGGCACAGTCGGACAAAACGTGATGTATTTTGAAACTGGACAAGGTAGCGCACTTTCAAGTAATGCCCATCATGGTGTAGATCAGCAGACCATTGAAGCCCGCGCCTATGCTGTGGCCCGTAAATACAATCCATTACTGGTCAATACTGTGGTCGGTTTTATCGGGCCTGAATATTTATATGACGGTAAACAAATTATCCGTGCAGGATTAGAAGATCATTTTTGTGGAAAATTACTCGGTTTACCGATGGGCTGTGACATTTGCTATACCAACCATGCCGATGCCGATCAGAACGATATGGATGTGTTACTCACTCTATTCGGTACGGCGGGCTTAAACTTTATCATGGGTATTCCAGGTTCAGATGATGTCATGCTGAACTATCAAACCACCTCATTTCATGATGCCTTGTATTTACGTCAACTATTAGGCTTAAAACCTGCACCCGAATTTGATACATGGCTCGCTCAGCAAGGCATCTTTAAACAGCAAAATAATCACATTGGGTGGGCTGAAAATATGCCTGCACAATTTTCTAAACTTTTGGCATAGGAGTACGTGATGAATCTGATTCCCCATAATCCATATCCAAATGAGCCTCATCTTGATGCATGGGAACAACTGAAACAATTTACGGATGCTCGCATTGCCATTGGACGTGTAGGCTGTAGCATACCTACTCAAGCGATGCTTGAATTTCAATTGGCACATGCCCAAGCCCGTGATGCAGTTTATCAAGTTTTAGATACTCAAACTTTGCAAAAAAAATTGAATGCACTGAATCTACCCAACCTTGTCGTAAACAGCCAAGCGCCTGATAAACAGGAATATCTTAAACGACCAGATTTAGGTCGTTTGCTCAGTAATGAATCAAAACAGCAATTGATACAATTTAAAGAAAATAATCATACCGCTTATGACCTATGCATTGTGGTCGGAGACGGACTCTCGGCACTCGCAATTGAAAAAAATGCGCTTAGCTTAATTGAATCTTTGCAACCCAAGTTAGCGCATGAACAATGGACACTTGCTCCCATTGTTTTAGCAACAGGCAGTCGTGTCGCTTTGGGTGATCAAGTTGCAGAAATTTTCAATGCCAAAATGCTGGTCATGCTGATTGGCGAACGCCCTGGTTTAAGCTCACCTGACAGTATGGGAATTTATTATACTTGGGAGGCAAAATCGGGTTGCTTGGATGCTCAGCGTAACTGCATTTCCAATGTACGTCCTGCGGGTTTAAGCATTCCTATAGCAACTCAGCGCTTGATCAATTTAATGCGTCAGTCAAAAAAACTGGGATACTCAGGGGTCAATTTAAAAGATGAACATGAGGTTGAACAGATTGAAAGCTCAGCCATTCAAAAAAGACTCTTTTAAGCATTCAATAAAAATCCCCATTTTATATGGGGATTTTAACTAGATCATGATGAAACGAGTAATTTAGCTTAAGTCTTTTAACGATTTTAAATCGATTACAAAACGATATTTCACATCACTTTTCAGCATACGCTCATAAGCCTCATTGATGTTTTGCATATCAATCATTTCAACATCAGACACGATATTGTGTTCACCGCAGAAATCGAGCAACTCTTGTGTTTCTTGTATACCACCAATGAGCGAACCTGCAATAGATTTACGACCCATAATCATTGGCACAGAGTTGGCACTAATTTCACCCAAATACCCCACCAAGACCAAAGTACCGCTTAAAGCAAGTGTTGGAATATATGGCTTTAAATCATGATCATAAGGAACGGTATCAATAATCAAATCAAACTGATTACGAGCAGACTTCATTTGATTTTCGTCAGTAGACAGTACGATATGATCTGCACCCAATGCTTTGGCATCTGCTTCTTTACTTGGCGAACGCGTAAATAAGGTCACTTCAGCACCCAGCGCATGTGCAAGTTTAATCGCCATATGTCCTAAGCCGCCTAAACCCACCACAGCAACTTTAGACTTCGGACCAACGTTCCAATGGCGCAGTGGTGACCATGTGGTAATTCCTGCGCATAACAGTGGAGCCACAGCTTGAGTATCTAAATTTTCAGGAACTTTAAGCACAAAAGCTTCACTGCAAATAATAGTCTGCGAATAACCGCCATAAGTCATCGTTTGATCATGACGGTCAAGGCTACCATAAGTTCCTGTATTGCCCTGTTCGCAGTACTGCTCCAAACCTTCATGACAAGCTGAACAGCTACGGCATGAGTCGACCATGCAACCAATACCGACCAGATCACCTACGCTAAATTTAGTGACAGCTGATCCGATACTTTTTACACGTCCCACAACTTCATGTCCCGGCACAATCGGATAACGACTAAAGCCCCAATCATTGCGCGCTTGGTGTAGATCTGAATGGCATACCCCACAATATTCAATATCAATAATGACATCGTCCACTCGCGCTTTGCGTTGTTCAAATTTAAATGGCACCAAAGGACTTTTCGAGTCGAGTGCGGCATAGGCCAAAATTTGCTGTGTCATCAGGTATTTCCTTTATACGGATTTATGTTGAAATGAGAGATTGAAATAAAATGTCTTTAAAATATCAAGTGCATTTATTAAGGCACTAAAAATCGAAACAATAAGAGGAATGCAACAAAGTCGATTGTCTCGTTCATGTCAAATTCATAGTGAAGCTAATATAACTATTGATCACTCAAAGCACTTTCAACAAAATGTAAATGGTCTACGCCCCAATACATCTCATCTTTGACAAAAAAGCTCGGTGCACCAAAAACACCACGTTCAATGGCCTCATCGCTGACAAATTTAAGCTCACTTTTGACTTTCTCATCTTCTAGCCAATACTTTACTTGCGTTTCGTCTAAACCCAATGATTGAGCAACTTGAATCAGTTGATCGCGATCATTTAAATTACGTGGATGACCGAACATAGCATCGAACAATCCTGTTAACACCTGATGAAATTTCTCTGGAGCAAACAATTGTACCGCAGTGACTAGCCGCATTAAAGGCAAAGTATTAATCGGAAAATGTGAGTTCATTTTAAAGGGAATATTCCAAAGCTTTGACCATCGGCGTAAATCAATCATGGCATATTGTGCTTTAGCTGGGACCATAATCGGACTAGAGTTACCTGTTGCTTTAAACACAGCACCTAAAAGCATGGGTTTGTACATAATTTCAGCATGATACTGCTTAGCAATTTTTTGCAGCTGATGAAAACCGATATAACTATACGGACTGCCTAAATCAAAATAAAATTCTATAATATTCATGCTTATATTCCTACTCTTGTTCTGTTTAGTATTTTATTCAATAGCTTGATTCTTCTCTGGTTGCATGCTCTGAAGATGATCCTGTCTATTTTAAGATTCATTACTTTCTTCTTTACTTTCTTCTTTT
>CAZOGM010000008.1:0-3898 GCA_964579445.1 uncultured Acinetobacter sp. | reverse complement strand
AAGATGATCCTGTCTATTTTAAGATTCATTACTTTCTTCTTTACTTTCTTCTTTTTAAAAATATGCCTCATCTTCCATAGCCTTTCGTCAATCCACTTAAGCTCAATCAATCTCTTTATATTTGATCGAGTTAAAATGACTCAACGCGAAATCTAAAATGCGAATTATAAAATGCGGGCTCTAAAATGATCAAGATGAGCATCGTTTCAATATCACCATTGTTCCATCCATGGTCTTAAATCAAGTTCATGCGTCCATGCATCTCGCGGTTGATGCGCAATATGCCAATAATTTTCAGCAATATGCTTTGGGTTTAAAATACCATCTTGCTCTTTTTTGGCATACATAGCTGGAAAGTTACTTTGAATAAAGTCTGTATCAATTGCACCGTCTATAACCACATGCGCCACGTGAATATGTCGCGGCCCTAATTCTCTTGCCATACTTTGAGCCAATGCGCGAAGCGCGTGTTTAGCTCCTGCAAAAGCTGCAAAATAAGCGGAGCCTCGCATACCTGCTGTTGCACCAGTGAAAATAATCGTTCCTCGTTCACGCGTGACCATCCGCTTAGCCACTTCACGCCCAGTCAAAAAGGCACTAAAACAAGCCATTTCCCAAATTTTGAAATACTTTTGCGCGGTTTCTTCTAAAATACCACAGGGTACATTGGCACCTATATTGAATACCATGACTTCGATGGGACCGATTTCAGCTTCTATTTTTTCAATTAGCGCAATAACTTGATCTTCTTTTCGGGCATCTGATGCAAAACCAAACGCTTGTCCACCCGACTGCTCAATGTCTTGGATTAAGGGTTGTAATTTTTCTGCATTGCGCCGAGTCATACAGCTAATGTAGCCCCCTTGAGCAAATCGTTTGGCAATTTCACCGCCCGTTGCATCACCTGCACCAATGACCAAAGCGACCTTTTTTTGTGTAGTGGCAGTATTGAATTCAGATTGCATCCAGCATTCCATATTTATAAAACTTAGTTTTAAAGATACTCGTATTAAACCTTTAAGCAAATGAATATCTGTATCTCGCCTGTGACTTTTTAAAAATCACCATCACGCTTTATGTCTACCGCTCAACCTTAGCTGGCATGCATCTTGTCAGGCGTAAATTTCACAAAATAGTTATTCTTTTTTGAGATTGAAGCCAGTACAGTTCATACTCTGTATTTTCATATCTGATCAACCCCATGTCTGCATTCGAACATCTTCCTAAAACCATTTATGCCATTCAACATTTAGCTTTTGAAGACCTAGGTGCTTTAGAAGATGTACTGTACGAATTGGGTTTTCGTGTGCGTTATTTTGAAGCTGGTGTCGATGATCTTGGTAAAGCTTTAGAATATAACGGTCTATGCATTATTTTGGGTGGACCTATAGGCGTATATGAAACTGATGATTATCCTTTTTTACAACAAGAAATAGACTTACTCAAAGTTCGCTTAGAAAAAAACTTGCCCACACTGGGCATCTGCCTCGGTGCTCAACTCATCGCATATGCGCTTGGCGCAAAGGTCTACGCCGGCCATGTAAAGGAAATTGGCTGGAGCACTTTAGATATTCGCTATGCAAGCCAGAACCTACTAGCTCCTCTTGCCAATGTTCATGTCTTGCATTGGCATGGAGATACATTTGACTTGCCTGAACAGGCCACGCTACTTGCCAGCTCCAGTGTCTATAGCAATCAAGCTTTTCAAATTGGCTCGAATATCTTAGCACTACAGTTTCATCTGGAGGTGGCCAGCGACAGTCTTGAAAAATGGCTGATTGGTCACAGCTGTGAACTGCGTAAAGCTGCAATTTCCATTCCTAAACTTCGCCAAGACAACTTAAACTACGCTCCTGCTCTAACATCGGTGGCGGCTGATATTTTGAGTCAATTTATGCGTCAAATCAGCATAAAATAGACTTTACATCAAGATCTGGTTAGGCTTGAATAGGCACACTCTCTTTAAGCCATCGACTTGATATGACTCCACTGCTGAGCATCGCCCTAATCCATTTTTTTGCTTTAATTAGTCCAGGGCCAGATTTTTTCTTTGTGACGCAAAGCGCCATTCGACAATCGCGTTCGCATGCCTTATGCGCAGCACTGGGCATCTCCTTCAGTATTTTAGTCTGGGCAATTTGCGCCATCAGCGGCTTGCATTATCTGTTTCAAAAAATGGCTTGGCTACAACAACTTTTAATGATCTTGGGCGGTTTGTATTTGATTTATTTGGGCTACCAAATGTGTCAATCTCTTCGACAAAAGAACAGCTCTATGCCGTTAAAGCCAACAAGCTACACACCTAAATCCAGAACCACCTTGCTTATTCAAGGCTTCTTAACCAATATGGCCAATCCAAAAGCCTTGGTGTATTTTAGTAGTGTATTTGCCTTAGCCATCAATTCAGATGCACCACTCAGCTCACAAAGCTCATTGTTGCTGCTGATTTGGATCGAAAGTTTGCTCTGGTTTGCTGTGGTGGCGTATATTTTTTCTATTGGTCGGATCACCACTTATTATCAACGTTTTAGCAAATGGATTGATGGCGTTACAGGTGGAATCTTTATCAGTTTTGGCTGTTTTCTAATTTTAAATCGAGATTAATTTTAGTTTAGAAAAATTTAAATACTCAAATAAATAAATTCGATGTCTAAAAAATTTGACATAAAAAAACCCCCAGATTTAACGATAAGGTGAAAAATCATGAGGGGTTTTTTTAACTTTGAATATTATTTCTTAGCAGTATCTGTAACCGATTTTTCCGTAGGAACAGAGGCTTCTGTCGTGATATTTACCGTAATTTTATCGCCAACATTTGGCACATAAGCCCCGACACCAAAAGCAGAACGATCAAACGATGTCGTTGCGTTAAAACCAATGGTTTGCGCTTTAGACATCGGATGTACCGCTTGCTTGTTTAAAACTGCGTCTAAAACCACAGGTTTAGTCACATTTTTAATGGTTAAGTCACCCGTGATTTTGTATTTATTCTGGGTTAAAGCTTGAACTTTGGTACTTTTAAAAGTGATGTTTGGATATTTTTCAGCATCAAAAAAATCTGCTTTTAACAAATGCTCATCTAAAGCTTTGACATTGGTATTTAAACTGGTCAGCGGAATGGTCACATTTACAGAAGAATTCGCAGGTTTTGTATTATCCACATTAATCGTGCCCTGAATATCACTAAAGTTCGCAGACGGCGTAGAAAAGCCAAAGTGATTCCATGTAAATACAGTCGCTGTGTGGGTTGGATCAATTTGATAGGCTACAGGTTTTGCGATACTGAATGTTGCCACAGATGCCAACGTTAAACCCAATGTTAATGTTTTTAAGTTCATGATTATTTTCTCACTAAGGAATATAAACGAGTGTATACGAATTTTAATTTTGATCAGGTCTATGATTAAGACATTATGTTCTATCTATAGAACACTCAAGCACATCTATAGGTTTAATTTAAAGTTTATATTGGATAAAGCCAGTCTTCTTCGCCAGTTTTTCGTATAAGCTTTGTGCAACCATATTATCCTGATGAGTCAGCCAGTACACACGATCACACTGTCTTGTTTGTGTGTACGTGTGAACATGCTCAATCAATTTTAGTGCAATTCCTTGTCCGCGTTATGCCTGATGAACAAATAAATCTTGCAAATATGCATAAGGTTTTAAAGTCCAGCAACTATCCTGCTCAATCACGTGAACTATGCCCACCACCTTAGCATTGGCTACAGCCACAAAACCGTATATGTGCTCATGCTGCACTTGGCATAGCTTTGCCCAAGTATTGTGTGTTACTTCAGGACTGATTTCAGTTTGATAAAATGCTTGATAACCTTTCCCTAACTCAAGCCAAGGCTTTTCATGAGATTCGTTCAACGCTTCAATTGAAATATTTAAA
>CAZOGM010000007.1:64581-67072 GCA_964579445.1 uncultured Acinetobacter sp. | reverse complement strand
GCGCTGACCAGACCATGTACCTCAATAAAAATAAATACTATGCCTCACATTCAAATCGACGAAGTTAATCATTTCAGCTATATTTTAATATCAAGCAGTGCATACAAGTTTATGCCAAGTTTTAATCGCTTTCTTTTTTTGAAACTCAATCCATTAGTAAAACTAAAGAATAAATTGTATTTTTAAGCTAAAAAATAAAATCTCTAAGATTGAAATATTATATGACATTAATCACAATTAATTGATATATATGATTAATATCACACTTAAAATAATGCTATATTATGCGAATGACTTACTAATAATATAAATAAGGCTAACATTATGGAGTTTTTGGATTCCTCAATTTTTGATTTATCGCCCATTCCAATGTGGCTTGAAGATTATAGTGAAACAAAAAAACAATTGGATCTGTGGCGGGCTGAAGGAGTTGTAGATTTACGTCCTTTTCTCGAAGAAGATCTGAGTCGAGTTACGCTGTGCGCGCACAAAATCAAAATACTTAAAGTGAATGCCAAAACGCTTGAGTTGTTTGAAGCACAAAGTTTGAAACATTTAACTCAGAACTTAAATATTATTTTTCAGCAAGACATGTTCGAATCGCATATTGCGGAGCTACTTGCTTTATGGGATGGCAAATCTGAATTTAGCAGCACGGCCATTAATTATACCATTTCGGGAAAACGTCTCGATATTAAGCTTCGCGCTGTGGCTTTGCCCGGTTCAGAGAAAACCCTAGATCGTTTACTCATTACCACGGAAGATGTGACCGACTACCTGAATGCCAGTCGTCTCGAAGAAAAAAATCGTATTCTTGCAGAAGCACGTTTTACATATTCTCCTACCTCGCTTTGGGTCGAAGACTTCAGCCGAGTAAAACATCGTCTTGATCACTTAAAGCAGATTGGCATTGAAGATTTCCGTACCTTTTTGGATGTACATCAAGATTTCGTCAATCAATGTGTAGAAGACATTATTTTACTAGACGTGAACCAAGCAACTTTAGATTTGTTTAAAGCCTCTGATAAAGACGTAATGTTCAAAAATTTAAATAAAGTCTTTGCCAAAGAGATGCATCAAACCTTTAAAGAACAATTAATTGAACTGTGGAACGGTAAAATTCATCACAGTCGTGAGGCAATTAACTATGCGTTAGATGGCAGTATTCGAAATGTACTGCTGCAATTCACGGTCTTTCCAGGTTATGAAAATGACTGGAGCATGGTGCAATTGGCGTTAACTGATATTACAGCGCGTAAAAAAGCAGAAAGTTATTTAGAATATTTAGGCAAACATGATGTGTTGACCAAACTCTATAATCGCTCGTTCTTTACTGAAGAAATGAACCGTTTAACCCGTGGTGTGGTTCGCCCTGTTTCCGCGATTTTCATCGACATGAATGGGATTAAAGAAATCAACGATGGTTATGGTCATGATGCAGGCGATGATGTGTTACGCCGTATGGGTAATATTTTAAATCGCACTGTACACAACACCAATTTCACGGCATCTCGAATTGGGGGGGATGAATTTGTGGTACTGATGCAAGGTGCCAATGAAACCACTGTTCAATCGACCTTAATGACTATTCAAGAACTCATGAACATTGACAATCAATATTACTCTAGCCACACGATTAGCATCTCTATGGGCTATGCTTCAACTCGTGACAATGAATCACTTGAGGATATGCTTAAACGCGCAGACCATGCAATGTATAAGCAAAAGAAAGATTACTACGAGTATCTTCAGAGTGAACAAGAAGCGGATATCTCAAACTCTTAAGATTATCTAAAATAAACAGGCCTCTGGCCTGTTTATTTTATGAGTTCAAATTATTTCGAATTTTCACATAATTTTTTATTTTTTAGCTCTGTATTTAGAGATATTAGAAATACATCAATGATTTTCTCTTCGTCGAATTTTCTGATTTGGTTGTACACAAATTATTGAAAACATGTCTGAATTTATCAAATTTACTATCTGCTTAGCCCGAGTGAATCTCACTTCTTAATTCCGTATAGATCACTCATTGATCAAAATAGTGGATAGCTTTTCTCAAAAAACTCATACTATTGTCGAACAATAATAGCGCTCTGAGACATAAAAAGTGTGACCATCATCACACTTTTATTAGAAAGACTTAATAATAAAAGCAGCTACTTCATTATCAATAAATAAGAGAAAAACTCATGGCTTTATTTAATTTTAAATCTTTAGATTTTTTACCCAATTTCAAATTCAGTTCTGTACTCTCCATCCCAGCCCAACTCGTTGGGAATGGTCTAGTGACTGTCGCAAATACCGTCAATACTGTGCTCGACGTTGTGTCTCCGCTTGGTCTTACAGGCAATGCTTTATTCGGTAAACCTTTTGAAGTCGTTCATGAGTTAGGTGACAAAATCGTTGATGCGGTCACTTCAACTATCGGTGGTGTTGGTACAGCACTGGGGGCTACTGTAGAAGAAAAAGATACTCATCATAAAAATGA
>CAZOGM010000007.1:36885-64481 GCA_964579445.1 uncultured Acinetobacter sp. | reverse complement strand
TTGGTACAGCACTGGGGGCTACTGTAGAAGAAAAAGATACTCATCATAAAAATGAGTGGGTCGATCAAGAGTTAACCCTAGACAACATTCTTAAAGTTCCAAGTGAAGTCATTGGTAACGCCCTGATTGGTACAACCAATGTGGCGAATGATCTATTAAATGCTGTAGCTCCTTTAGGCTTAGCTGGAAACAAACTCCTTCCTGGTTTTGAGATCGCGCATAAAGTTGGCGATACAATTATCGACAAACTATCAGACATCCTAACGACTGTCGGCACAGGCTTAGGTGGAACTGTACCTGTTGATCCAACGCATTTTGATAATGAATGGCCTACTGGTTCAATTAAACCAACGCTACCAATTTTGCCTATTATTCCTAAACCACCAACTGAATCAAGCCTTGCAACCAAACCCACGTCTGTTGATCTCTTGGGTCAAAAAAGCTATCTGGTCAGTGATGCAACCTTCCGTCAAGTTCAAGAACTATATACCAAGTTCTCAGAAGCACCTTCACTTAAAGTCAGTAACTTATGGCGTCCAATTTACACAGCAATCAAAAATGATTTAGCGTCAAATAATGCAGTAGATCAAGGAACTAAAAACTGGCTTAAAGTGGCTGAAGCTGTTGCAACTGCCGATCCTAAGAGTGTGTTATATCAATATGTACGCTTAGGTACTGAAAAATCTTTAGCTGAAAAAGGCATCACATTTACCAATGAAGATTTCTATCAAGCATCGAATGTTCTCATTAAAACATTAGCTAATAATTTCTTAAATGGCGTGAAAGATGCTGCTGGCAACCAGGTCGTTCCAGTTGGATATTTACCAAGCTCAGACGGTAAGTTTGGCCTAGTTCACATGGATGCGACTCAAGCGCTGAATAATCTTGGTGGTACTTTAAGTGACTGGACTGGCATTACCCCTGCAAGTATTTTAGATCACTATCTTGGTGTAGATACTTCTGAGCTCAATGGTGGTGATAGCCGTCCATTCTCTTGGTATGTAGAACTTTTCGGTAATGTGGTAAAAGCAAACCTTAAAGCCGGTGCAAGTTTATTTGATGTTGTCGGTCAAATTACCACTGAAGGCTTGAACTTTGTTGGTCAATTCATCAATGGCGAACTTCTACAAAATGGATTCTCTTCAAAAGATCAGCTTGTAAATACCCTGACTCAAATTGCGTATGCCTATGCAGGTGATTTAGCTGGAAGTGTTGCCGTTGCGACCAACATCTTGAATCCAAATACTAACATTGTAAGCACTATCAACCCATTTGGAACAACACTCAATGGTAAAGCTAGCAATGATATTATCAAAGGCGGTATAGGTAACGACAAGCTGTATGGCGCTAAGGGCGATGATTTATTGCTTGGCGGTTGGGGCAATGATCTATTAGATGGTGGCGAAGGAATCAACGTGCTTGTGGGTGGTCGTGGAAACGATAGTTACTACGTAAAATCAAACAATGAATTCGTACTTGAACATGCCAATGAAGGCACTGATACTGTATTCAGTTCTGCTCAGCATTTCACTTTGACTCAAAATTTTGAGAATTTAACCCTTCAAGGGAGTATCAATATTAATGGTACTGGTAATGCAGGCGATAACCTTATCAAAGGAAATCTTGGAAATAATAGCCTATTTGGTGGTGCGGGTAACGACACACTGGATGCAGATGGTGGCTTAATCAACATTCTAAATGGTGGTGCAGGTAATGACCAACTCATCGGTGGTTTAGGCGCTGAGACTTACGCGTTTGAACTAGGTTTCGGTGTTGATACGATCTATGAAAAAGGTGGTAATGACACGATTCTGTTTGGCAAAGGCATTAATGTAAATGACTTATTGGTCAACAGTTCTGGTAAAGATTTAGTGATTAACCTTCAAAATGGTCAAGATAAAATCACCATCAAAGATTGGGCAAAAAGCGCAGCTCATCACGTCGAGAATATTCAATTCTATAACGGTGAACGTTATGATTTGAGCAAAATCGATCAGCAGTTAAATTTCATTTAATCAACTCATTTTAAATCCAAAAAAATAGGTGCATCATGCACCTATTTTTCATTTTAGACATTCGACCAATTTAACGCTTACCGAATGAACGACGTGTACCACGGGGTGGCATCCAAGTACGGTCTGCATACGGTGTGGGTTTTGGACGTAAGTCTTCCACTTCTTCATCTGCTGGTTTTGCATCATTCACTTGTTTAATTGGAAACGGTAAATTGACCAATGGTTTTTTCTTGGGAGGATTTTGCGTGCTCATTAGCAGTAACTCAATTCAATCTGACGCTATTGTACGAAAAAAACCATTTTTTTGCGAGTCTATTCAAAATACAACTTGGCACTATTTTGTGACGATTTTTTGAATATTTTCGTGATTTTTTGATAATTTGCCCAGATATTGAACGACGTAGTCCTGAAATTTAAGCTAAGATAGTGTGCTTTTTTATTTTTTTAATCCCCATAAGAAGGAATACTGCCGTGGACGTACGTCTCTCTGATCGTGTCAATGCCATCAAACCGTCCCCAACGCTTGCTGTGACCAATAAAGCCGCAGAACTTAAAGCTGCTGGTAAAAACGTGATTGGTTTAGGTGCAGGTGAACCGGATTTCGATACCCCGCAACACATCAAAGATGCTGCAATTGCAGCTATTAACAACGGTTTTACAAAATACACCGCTGTTGATGGTACGCCAGGTCTTAAAAAAGCAATTATTGCGAAATTCAAACGCGATAACAATTTAGATTACGCTGCAAACCAAATCTTGGTTTCTTGTGGTGGTAAACAGTCTTTCTTTAACTTGGCTTTGGCTTTATTAAACAAAGGCGATGAAGTGATTATTCCTGCTCCATTCTGGGTAAGCTACCCTGACATGGTGATTATCGCTGAAGGCGTACCTGTTATTGTGAAGTGTGGTGAAGAACAACGTTTCAAAATTACGCCTGCTCAATTAGAAGCTGCGATCACTGACAAAACTCGCCTAGTTGTGTTAAACAGCCCATCCAACCCAACAGGTATGATTTACACCAAAGCTGAACTTGAAGCTTTGGCTGAAGTTCTTCGTAAATACCCTGAAGTGTATATCGCATCTGACGATATGTACGAACCAATCCGTTGGGATGATGAGTTCTACAACATCGCAACCGTAGCACCTGATTTATATGAGCGTACTATCGTTCTTAACGGTGTATCTAAAGCGTATGCAATGACGGGTTGGCGTATTGGCTATGCAGCGGGTCCTGCGAAGTTAATTGGTGCAATGAAGAAAATTCAATCTCAATCGACTTCAAACCCAACATCAATTTCACAAGTTGCTGCTGAAGCTGCGTTGAATGGTCCTCAAGATGTGCTTGAGCCAATGATTGAAGCATTCAAACGTCGTCATGACTTAGTCATGGCTGGCTTAAATGACATCAACGGTATTTCTTGCCTACCCGCTGATGGCGCATTCTATGCATATGCCAACATCAAACCATTGATTCGTGCAAAAGGTTTAAAATCTTGTACAGAATTCTCTGAATGGTTATTAGAAGAAACTGGCGTAGCCGTTGTTCCAGGTGATGCATTCGGTCTTGGCGGTTTTATGCGTATCTCGTATGCTACGGCTGACGAAGTTCTTGTTGATGCGTTAGCACGTATCAAGAAAGCGGCTGATTCAATCGAAGGCGTTGATGCTGCAATTGCATCAATTGCTGCAGAAAAATAATCTAGATTTTTCAAATAAAATAAAACCCGCATCTATTGCGGGTTTTATTTTATCTGTACCTTGCATGAATCAAGATGCTGATCAGGATCAGCCCAACAATTGCTTTAAATTCGGTGGATCTGCCTGAGTCCACTTCACACCCCACTCCACCATTGCCATTAAAATAGGCAGTAGTTCACGCCCTTTTACAGTCAGCACATACTCAAAACGTTGCTGACGATCAACATAAGACTGTTTCTCCAATACGCCTTGCTCAACCAACCGTGACAACCGTTCAGCCAAGACATGCCGCGTCACACCTAAATTTTTTTGAAAATGCTCGAACTTGCTCATCCCTGTAAAGGCATTTCTGACAATCAATAAGGTCCACCGATCCCCAAAAATCGCAAGGCTTTGTGCGATGGGACAGTTTTGTTCGGTCGCTTCGGTCCATTTCATGACTTAATCTTCCACATCGTGATGATAAATTGACATTGACGATACTTTATACAATTGTGTATGGTGTTCACAAGTTCTTATTTGGAACTTATTAAAGAATATATCGCAACATTCACTACACAACTGCAAGGAAAAACAATGAATCCAAAAGAAATGACAGGACTCCAACTCCTTCAAGCAATGGCTGCAGGTCATATCCCTCCCGCGAGTATTAGTGAAACTATTCCAATGAAACCCACCGTTATTGAACATGCTAAAGTCACGTTTATCGTACAGGCTGATCAGCGACACTTAAACCCTCTTGGCGGGGTACATGGTGGTTTTGCAGCGACTGTACTCGATACTGTAACCGGTTGTGCAATTCATACCGTGTTGGAGGCTGGCGTTGGTTATGGAACAATCGATCTCAATATTAAAATGTGTCGCCCGATTCCAAAAGATAAAGCTTTAACAGCGATAGGGTCTGTAATTAACACCAGTAAAAATTTGGCTATTTCCGAAGGCAAAATTATTGATGAAGACGGTAAACTCTATGCGCATGCCACAGCAACTTGCATGATCATTCGTGGTTAAAAATCTATCATAATGAATATAAAAAGCACCCGATATGGGTGCTTGAACTCTAAACTTCAGTTGATGCTTATCTTGGCTGAACTTCCATCTAACTCACTCAATCCATCCACCACATCATTGGATTGACTAAAATACTGAACCAATCGCATTCAACTGTGAATGATTTTGCTTTACTGGACACTGACACGCTTTAAACGTGCAATAGTTCTGGAGCACATTATCTATTTGTAAATTAACTGTCTGATTGTTTTTTAGTGACCATGCTAGTGTTTCATTTCGACCCGTCAAAATATTACCTGTAATCGCATAGAGATAAAGGTCTTTATCAGCATCCTTACGATCGTCTTCAGCATTGAGAAAAAGCTCAAAGTGATACTCAATAGGTGCTTTTGCTAACCATTTTTGAGCGAACCAAAGCTGGAGTAAATCACCTAGGCACAAAGACTCTTTTTTAAATGGCCAGACCTGAATAAAGGCTTCTGCTACAGGAGTTTGATACTGTTTTGGATCAGATAAAATAGAGAGATAGTTTTCTTTATAAAAAGAAATATTAGAAAAGATTTGGGAAATACTGAGCGTATTCATTCGCCGTCTCCGAGTTTAGCCATTTTAGTGCTGGCAAGTTGGTTTAAATCCACACTGTTTAAGCAACCGCTTAAACGCTCTGTTATGAATTTAATTTAACAAGCTGAATCGCTAGGTGCAAGTTTTTTTCACATTTTTTGACATTTCGAGCAAATAAAGAGCATATAGCCACAAAGTGGCATTTTCATGACAATTTAAGCTTGACCCTTGCTCAAATCCCCTTATAATCGCACTCAGATTCTCCAATAGCTCAGTCGGTAGAGCGACGGACTGTTAATCCGCAGGTCCCTGGTTCGAGCCCAGGTTGGAGAGCCAAATATTGAAAAGCCCACTCATTATGCAGTGGGCTTTTTTTATGACTATTACTTTTGAATATATTAAGATGAGTGACGCCCACTCATCTTAAATTCATTTTTTAAAATAAATATCAATCAATTACATTGAATGCGAGCGTATATTTATAACGTTTTAATTCATCCATTTTTGAATCAAAAGATTGTTGATAATCCAGTTTCAGTAAATACTGCCCTTTCTCTGGAATCTTGAAATTCAATGTCCCATCTTGAGCAGTCGTTAAAGTCTGAAATACTTTTTCTTCACGGCTAAAATCATGCGTTTGACTTAACAGCTCAACTTTAAGATTAGCAACACCTTGCTGATCATCCAGCACCTTAAATGTCACAGGCTGGTTGACCTTAATTGCATTGGGATGAGTCAAAAACTGTATATCGAAACCGCCATGAATGTGTTTGATCACATGATCTGAAGTTTGACGTCGTGAAACAAAGCTTTCAACAATCTCGGTTGTTTTAACGTTTTTAACTCGTGCATTTTTATCCAGCTTTGATGCATAAACCACGTTGGTATTCGAGTTTGCAGCACCTTTAGGCTCAGCATTTACCAGTGCTTTCCACGTCCCCGCATCTAATGCAAATTTCGCTGTACTACCCTGTTTTTCACCACGAATACGATAGGTACCATCCATCTTATTTTCAAGGCTATACGCGCTCAATGTACGGGTTTTTAGCCAGTCTTGCTCTTTAATATAAATTTTTTCACCCGTTGGCGTATGAAAATGGAAATCAAAATTCTTGATCGCAACTTCTGGCGCAAACGGATTATCATAAAAACCAGCAACAATCGCGGTGTAATTATTGAAGGTTTGAAAACTTAACGGTGCTACATAAGGATAATGTGCGTGGGAAATACTGTTACTCAATACTGCTGCCGTGCAAATAAGAAAGGTTTTTAAAGTATTCATTCTATCCAATTGATCTATAAAGCTTAGATGCATATTGTAGAAACAACCCAACATCATGTAAATGATTCTTATTTGTTATTTTGAGCTAAAAAAATCCCTCAAGTGAGGGACTTTTGATTAAGCTGCCTGTATGGGCACCCCACTGTGAAAGCGAAATAACGCATCAGGTTCCAGTATCAAGTTTTTTTCTACATCACGAAAATGTGCAATACGCGCTTGGATATCTTCTTTTGGATTTTTGAGTTTTGAACTTTGTGCAACATCTAATGCCAATGACAAATAGTCCTCAAAATGTCGAGATTCCGACTTAAGCAGATAACGGTAGTAGCGACCTAACTCATCATCAACTATTGGTGCAAGCGCATAGAAACGCTCACAGGAGCGCGCTTCTACAAAAGCACCAATCACCATAATATCGATGAGCGCTTCTGGCTCATAAGTACGTACTTCTTTACGCAAGCCCCCTGCATAACGCCCGGCACTAATCGATTGCCATTCCTGTCCACGCTTGACCATGAGTTCAAGCACTTGTTCATAATGCAGCATTTCTTCACGCACCAACTGAGCAAGTTTTACTTGCAAGTCCGTATAGAAATTATAACGGAACATGAGATTCATAGCGGTACTGGCTGCTTTTTTTTCACAATTGGCATGATCTTGCATCAAAATGTCGAGATTATCTTTTGCTGCATCCAACCATGCCTTGGGTGTCTCACAGCCCAAAAATGCAATAACAGGCTGAATCAATTCATCGTATTTGGTGGTATTTTGCATGGTTCTAGTTCGTTTCGCGTACAGCTTGGATCGCTGCTTTCATGTCTTTTACGGCTTGTTCCAAACCAACAAAAACACTGTCTGCAATAATTGAATGTCCAATATTCAACTCATGAATTTCAGCGATAGCTGCAATGGGTGCGACATTATCAAGGTTCAAACCATGTCCTGCATTCACCACCAAGCCTTTCGCTGCTGCATATGCAGAACCTGCCACAATGCGTGCCAATTCAGCTTGTTGCGCCGCTTCTGTTTGTGCATCTGCATAGGCACCCGTATGTATTTCGATGGTCGGTGCGCCACATGCCACCGCAGCATCAATTTGCGCAAAATCAGCATCAATAAATAAAGATACGTCACAGCCAATGGCAGTTAAAGCCTGAGTGGCTTTTTTGACGTTTTCAAAATGTGTCACCACATCTAAACCACCTTCAGTGGTCACTTCTTGACGTTTTTCTGGCACAAAACACACATGGTGCGGTTTGATTTCTTTGGCAAACTCAACCATTTCATCAGTCACAGCAATCTCAAGATTCATGCGCGTTTTTAAAACAGGACGCATGCGACGCACATCCTCATCTTGAATATGACGACGATCTTCACGTAAATGTAAGGTAATCCCTTCCGCCCCTGCTTGCTCACAAATAAGTGCAGCTTTAACAGGATCAGGATAAGTCGTTCCACGGGCTTGTCGTAAGGTCGCAACATGATCAATGTTTACACCAAGCAATACAGCCATAACATTTTCCTAATTCGATTTGATTTGAGATTGAGCGCTTTGAATCCACAGTTGACGACTTTTCAAAGGGCGATCACCCAATAAAGATGTAATCATCTGACGATAAAGTTTATTTAACAATTGTAACTGCTCAGCGTTAAAATCTGTACCATTTTCATAGCTCAACATGCTGTGAATTTGCTCACCTGTGAGGGTTGCATTACTGCTGTGCGCAACGGGTATAAAGCCATCATTTAACTGGAACTGATATTTTTGTTGGGGCAGAATTTCATTCTGATGGGAGTCGTTATTAAAGTCGATGGCGTAGCCCAATTCCTGCATTAGTACATGCTCAAATTGACGTAAGATCTGCTTTAAAAAAGTGTTGGGAGAATCTTGCTGTGCAAGCGTTTGTAAATGTGTAAGCGTGTTATGGTATTGCTTAAAAGTCTGAGGCATCGCCTCTTCAAGCGGACATAAGCGTAATATGACTTCGTTTAAATAGAAGCCCGAAAAAAATGCATCGCCATAGAAAAATATAGGATGATTCAGTATTTCTAATTTGGTAAAATTTTTAAGTTCAGATTTACCTGTAGCTTGTAAGGTAATGGGCTGATACTGTGGAGGTGGCATTTGCCTTAAAATACCATCCACACGCCCATATTCTTCGGTAAATAAATGAACGATATGACTACGCTCACGGTACTTCCGATGATGGATTAAATAACCATGCAAGATTTCGTTACGCATTAAATAATCGCTGAACTTGCTTAGTCATCCTTGTCTTTTTTATTCTTTTTGTCTGATTCTTCCTCATCATCCCCATCCGGAATGACAGCACCAACCACCGCAGCTGTACCTTTTACCACACCCTTTGTGGTTTTATACGCCACTTTAACAGGAACCGTAACCAGTTTATGTATACACCCTTGTAAAAACAACATACAAGTCAACACTGCCAATACTTTTATCATTACGGTTTCCCTGTTAAGTAGTACGCTTGGCTAAGCGATTAAATATCGCTATAGCCGAGACTTTTCAGTGCACGCTCGTCATCAGACCAACCACCTTTCACTTTCACCCAAAGTGTCAGCATGATTTTCTCTTCAAACATTTTTTCCATATCAGCACGGGCATCCATACCAATTTTCTTCAATTTCGTCCCTTTATCACCAATCACAATGGCTTTTTGACCTGAACGATCAACATAGATGGTGGCATCGATATAGGTACAAGCAGGTTTCATCCGACCCGTTTTTTCATTTAAAGTCGGCTCTTCAGTTTTGAACGATTCAATTTGCACGGTTAAATCATAAGGCAATTCTTCGCCCAACTGACGCATGATTTTTTCACGAATGATTTCACTGGCCAAGAAACGCTCAGAACGATCTGTTAATTGATCCATTGCATAAAGCGGTGGCTGGAAAGGCAAATATTTTTCGATCGTATCACGCAAATGCTCAAGGTTTGCACCACGAAGCGCAGACACAGGAACGATTTCAGCAAAGTTCATTAACTTTTCACGCTCAAGAATCAGTGGTAATGCACTGTTTTTATTTTCAAAAGTGTCAATTTTGTTAATGATGAGAATGACGGGCATTTCAGCATTTTTCAGTTTTTCCAAAACAAGCTCATCGTTTTGAGTCCACTTATCTGCATCAATTACGAACAACACCAAGTTCACATCACGTAGCGCAGAAGATGCAGCACGGTTCATCATTTTATTGATCGCGCGAACTTCTTTCTTATGCATGCCCGGTGTGTCGACAAAAACAGCCTGTGATTTTTCACGGCTATCAATACCCACAATTTTGTGACGCGTGGTTTGTGGTTTACGTGAAGTGATCGATAGCTTTTGACCTAGGATGTGATTCATCAAGGTAGATTTGCCCACATTTGGACGGCCAACAATCGCAACAAAGCCACTTTTGAAGTCAGCAGGAATGGTCATTCCTTGCGAACTAAAGAACTGGTTTAGCAATTCGTTGTTTTCTGGGGTCGTAGGCTGATCTGTATCTTGAGGATCATTTTGCATCGACATAATAGGTTACTGCTCCAATAGCTTTAAAATTTCCGCCGCAACTGCTTGCTCAGCAAATCGGCGACTCAACCCTTCACCTATGCATTTAGGTAAGCCTGCCACATCACACTCGACTTTAAAGTGTTGATTTGGCGCATCACCTTGTATATCTACAACCTCGTAAACAGGGAGAGGTTTTTTACGTGCTTGTAGATATTCCTGCAAACGTGATTTCGGGTCTTTCAGTTGATCTGTAGGTTCAATATTGTCTAAATACGGTTCATACCATTTTAAAACAATACCCTGTAGCACTTTCAAATCTTGACAGTCTATGTAGATCGCACCAATGATAGCTTCTACAGTATCTGCCAAAATGGATTCGCGATGATGACCACCAGATTTGAGTTCACCCACACTGAGTATTAAACTCTGGCTAAGTTTCAAATCCGTTGCAATCTTACCCAAAGCTTCCTGACGAACTAAAGTCGCGCGCATACGCGTAAGTCGACCCTCGTTTTCACTAGGATAAGCTTCGTACAGATAATTCGCAATGATCATACCTAATAATGAATCGCCTAAAAACTCTAGACGCTCATAATTATATTTATGACTTACCGATCGGTGAGTCAGCGCAAGTTGGAGTAACTCAAGTTTATTAAACTGATAACCGATGCGACTGAGTAAGCGTGGATCACTTACTTTGAACTGACCTTTGATCAAAACTTTTCTCGAATGTTAGGATTAAATCAATATTCAGCAAGAAAGGCTTTCTTACTTCGTATTTCTTAATCACTTCTAGACCATTTTCAGTATTAACACGAGCAATATCGTCGAACTGAATGTCTCGAATATTATTCATGTTAAAACTTTGACTCATTTGAGTCGAAAACTGCGAAGGTGTGATAGATGAAGCGCTTTTTTGAATTTGCTTTTCAATCTCTTTGTTAATCACACGATCATCCCAATATGATGGCCAAACCGCTACGATTGCTTTCAAAATAAAAGCAACCACCATCACCCCTAATAATATCGAAATATAGGATGCACCTTTTTCAGCGTTGCGCATTTTTTATTATCCATTATTTAAAACTGAATTAATCAATTTGACCATTGCGACTGAACGAAGGCAATTTGAACCCAGGTTCCTTATGCATCCATACATAAATCGCCTGACCGGTTAAGTTTGCTTCAGGCACCAATCCCCAAAAGCGACTGTCCGCGCTTTGATCACGGTTATCACCCATCATAAAATAATGACCGGGTTTAACTTCAATTTCCCAACTTTCCCCATTGGTTTTCACAAAACGATCATTTTCAGTAGCCACAAAGGGTAAATCTTTTTTAGACTGCGCATAATTGAACTGCGAAACCAAACTATTTTGCCCCTCTAAGTTACGCACCAAGTGTTGATGCTTACCCAAAGTTTCATAATGATAAATTGATTTCGGCGTATCAAGAACATCTTTTTCGCGTTTAAAATCAGTTTCTTCAAACGGAATAGCAGTACCATTTACAGTCAGTTGACCATTTTCATATACCACACGATCACCCGGCAAACCTACAACGCGCTTGATATAGCTAATCGTGGGTTGTGGCGGATAACGGAATACAGCAACATCACCACGTTCCGGCTCATTGATATTCAATACTTTCGTATTTGAAATAGGTAAGCGCACACCATATTGGTACTTGTTGACCAGAATATAATCACCCGTTTCTAAGGTGGGCACCATCGAATCCGATGGAATATTATACGGTTCAAATAAAAATGAGCGCAATACCAGAACCACTGCCAGCACAGGCCAAAAGTCATATGCCCAAGTGATAATGAAATTCTCATTGCCTTTGCCTTTCGTTTCGCGCTGTTTGAGCACAAACTTATCCAGCAACCACAATCCAAAGAAAATCAGAGTGGCAGGTACAAGGATCAAATTAAAATCAAAATCCATCAGGCATATATCCTTTGTTTCTTAAATGTTTTCTTAAAATTCTTATCTATCAACTTTCAACACGGCTAGGAACGCTTCTTGCGGGATCTCAACACTACCCACTTGCTTCATGCGTTTTTTACCTTCTTTTTGCTTAGACAACAGTTTTTTCTTACGTGAAACGTCACCACCATAACATTTGGCTAGAACGTTTTTGCGCATCGCTTTTACTGTTGAGCGCGCAATAATTTGAGCACCAATAGCCGCTTGAATTGCCACATCAAACATCTGACGAGGAATCAATTCTTTCATTTTTTCGACCAAGGCAATACCGCGGTGACGTGCGTCATTGCGGTGACAAATCATTGCTAAAGCATCAACTTTTTCACCATTAATTAAAACGTCAACTTTCACCAGTGATGAACTTTCAAAACGCACAAAGCTATAATCAAGTGATGCAAAACCACGTGAACATGACTTTAAACGATCAAAGAAATCCATCACAACTTCAGCCATAGGTACTTCAAAAGTCAACGACACTTGTTTGCCCAAGAACTTCATTTCTTTTTGAACACCACGACGTTCAACACACAATGTCATTACATTACCCAAGTATTCTTGAGGAACTAAAATATGACATTCTGCGATTGGTTCACGCAAATCTTCAACAGTTGAACCATCTGGCATTTTTGACGGGCTATCGATATAAATCGTTTCGCCATTTTTCATCAAAGATTCATAAATTACGGTTGGCGCCGAGGTAATGATATCTAAATCGTACTCACGCTCTAAACGTTCTTGTACGATTTCCATGTGTAGCATACCCAAGAAGCCACAGCGGAAACCAAAACCTAATGCATCTGAACTTTCAGGTTCAAAGAACAACGCTGAATCGTTAATTTGTAACTTCTGTAACGCTTCACGAAACGGTTCGAAGTCACTGGCATCAATGGGGAACAAACCTGCATAAACCTGCGGTTTAACCTTTTTAAAACCAGGTAAAATCGCGACATCAGGCGTTGTAGACAAGGTAATGGTATCACCCACTGGCGCACCAAAAATATCTTTGATCCCAGCAATGACAAAACCAACTTCACCCGCTTCAAGCTCACCCGTTTCAGTATGTTTAGGGTTGAAAATACCCACTGACGTGACAATATGCGTTTGACCCGTTGATTTGACCAACATCTTGTCGCCCTTACGGATGCGACCTTCTTTAACTCGAACTAAAGATACAACGCCCAAGTAGTTATCAAACCATGAATCTACAATTAAAGCTTGTAGCGGTGCGTTACGATCACCGACGGGTGGCGGAATAATGTTAACCAATGTCTCAAGAACACCTTCTACACCCAAACCTGTTTTTGCAGAACATGTTGGTGCTTCAGTGGCTTCAATCCCGATAATATCTTCAATTTCTTGAATGACACGCTCAGGTTCAGCTTGAGGCAAATCAATTTTGTTTAAAACAGGAAGCACTTCAAGACCCTGTTCAATTGCGGTATAGCAGTTCGCAACAGACTGGGCTTCAACGCCTTGAGCGGCATCAACCACCAATAGCGCACCTTCACAAGCTGCCAGTGAGCGAGACACTTCATAAGAAAAGTCCACATGCCCTGGGGTGTCAATGAAGTTTAACTGATACTCTTCACCATTGGGATGGGTATAATATAGAGTGACTGAAGCGGCTTTAATGGTAATCCCACGTTCGCGTTCAATTTCCATAGAATCAAGGACTTGAGCTTGCATTTCGCGAGCTTGCAATCCACCACAAGTTTGAATAAAACGGTCGGCCAAAGTCGACTTACCGTGGTCAATATGAGCGATAATCGAAAAGTTACGTATGTTTTTGATATCAACGGATTTTTTAGCTTGCGCCATGGGTTACCTTGAACTATAAATTGCGCTATGTATGAAAAGCAGACTACATAGCAAAAGCTGTTTAATAAATTGCGCTCGATTATAGCAGATGGCTTTTTCAAAGTATTCATAATAATGAGTGGATACTGTGGAAATATTGATTACTCATTTTCTGCTTTAAAATCAAATAAACGTGTTAATTTATTTTCAAATCAGAAAAGTCCAGCGGATTTAACCCCTCAGCAATGGTTTGATAGGCATTGATAAATGTGGGTGACAAGCGCTTAGGCTTACCCGTCACAATTTCAACGCATGCCCATTTGGTACTGGCCACAAATAAAACCGCACGATCTGAAGGTCGGTAAAAAACATACTGGCGGTACGAATACATGGCATTGATATCACTAAACCATGTTCTGAGCACTACATCATCCCCTAATACACTGGCTTTTTTATATTGGACATGATGTTCAACCGCAACCATGGCATGCTTAAGCTCTAAATATTGTTGAATACCTAAACCTAGATGATCGATATGGGCTGTTGCCACATCTTGCATCCATTTCACATACACCACATTGTTGACATGCCCCAACACATCAATATGTTCTGGTTGTACTTTTATATTTAAATCAAAAAATGTCGTC
The DNA here is from genome assembly GCA_964579445.1 of uncultured Acinetobacter sp. GTDB lineage: Bacteria > Pseudomonadota > Gammaproteobacteria > Pseudomonadales > Moraxellaceae > Acinetobacter. The sequence continues at coordinate 49,964 of CAZOGM010000007.1, read as the reverse complement.
ACAAAATTGCCTTATACATGAATGTCAGGTGTGCAGCGTTTAAATCTAACAAAGCTTATGCATGAAGGAAATCACAAAAACGTAAAAGCGACTCATTTTGAAGTCGCTTTTACGAGTCAATCAATTTTTGAATACGTGTTGTTGATAATCTAACTGATGCTGTCTATAAGAATCGTTTAACGAATACGCAATCCCACGATTGCATTACGTCCATCTCGAACGATACCAACACGTGCTACAGTATTATTTTTTAAGTTGGATACCTGTTCAATAAAATCATTCGGGTTAAGTATGGTTTTACCGTTTATTTGCGTCACCACATCTCCAGCTTGAATACGAGACTGTGCAGCTAAACCGCCTGGAGTCACACTTTGAATGAGTACACCACCTCGAATTTCAAATCGAGTTTTCTCTGCTTCAGAGAGCGCACGAATTGCAACACCAAGTACGGGACCACGCTGCGCTTTTTCTACAGTTTGTGTTGCTTTTGCAGGAGTGTCATCGGGTGCGGTTGTTAAAGTCGAAGAAATCACGCGGGCTTTGTCATCACGTAAAATTTCAAGCTGAATGGTTTGATTTGGAGTGGTTCGATTTAGGTAGTTTAAAAGGTCTCCAGTTCTAGAAATCGGTGTACCGTTATATTTCAAAATAATATCACCGGCCTTAAAGCCAGCTTTAGCCGCAGGTGAATTGGGTGCCACTTGGGTAATCAGCGAACCTTCTGGTTTGGGTAACTTATATGCTTCTGCTAAATTACGATCGATATCTTGCAACATCACCCCTAAATAAGAGCGCGTTACTTTGCCATTTTTCTTTAACTGATCTGCAACATCCATGGCAACATCAATCGGAATAGAAAAAGACAGGCCCATATAACCGCCCGTACCACTAAAGATTCGAGAGTTCACCCCAACCACTTGACCTTGTTGATTGAACAAAGGCCCGCCCGAATTACCCGGATTTAAAGCCACGTCGGTTTGAATAAAGGGTACTGATGTTTCACCTAGCATATTACGCGACTTGGCACTGACAATCCCTGCCGATGCAGAATAATCAAAACCAAATGGTGAACCAATCGCAAGGACGGGTTGCCCCACTTTCAATTGATCCATATTACCCGTCGTGAGTGCTGGGAAGTTTTGACCCTCAACTTTAAGTAAAGCGACATCGGTTCGCTCATCACTACCAATCACTTTGGCATCAATTTCACGACGATCATTTAGCATAATCGTCACTTCAGAAGCATCTTCAACCACATGGTGGTTGGTCAGCAAATAGCCGTCTTTACTGATAAAAAAAGCACTACCAAACGCGGTTTTTTCTTGGGGTGCACGTTGCTGAGGAATAATGATTTGATTACCAAAAAAGCGTTTTAATATTTCAGGTACTTGTTGTTGAAGTAACTCCTCTTGGGTCATTTTTTTGACCACATTTACACTTACCACACCTGGACTAACTTGCTCAACCAAATTGGAGAAATCGACAATCGATGCTGCTTGGGTTTGAAACGCTACCGTGAACGCAGCAACAAATACGCTTTTTTGGATCAGGTTTTTATTCATCTTAGACAAACTCACAGCTTATGATTTTTAGATAAAATTATATGTAGCATAATCAATTTTAGTTTTGAGTAAAAAAATGTTACTTAGTTTATTAAAAACAAGAGTTTACTTAATTTTTTCTTAAATTTAAAAATATTCACTATTTTCTCTGAAATTTGAGAATTGATACTCTTGTAATTTTGTTCAAAAAAGCGTCTGATAAAGCCACTTTTTTTAATTCAATTAGCGAATGGAAATGTCTAATTTGATTAACGCGCAACATTTTGATGTGATTATTGTCGGAAGTGGTGGCGCAGGTTTGAGTTTAGCGCTGTCTTTACCTAGTCATTTCAAGATTGCGCTTCTGGCGAAATCTCATTTAAACGATGCCAGTACTTATTTTGCGCAAGGCGGTGTAGCAGCAGTACTGGATGAATCTGACTCGATTCAACAGCATGTTGATGACACCTTACTTGCAGGTGCATTTCTATGTGAAGCTCAAGCTGTACAACAAACGGTTGAGGGCGGTAAAGCCTCTGTCGATTTCCTGCTCGATCAAGGGGTGAAATTCACACTTGATCAGGATCAAAACTTACATCTCACACGTGAAGGTGGACATTCCAAACGACGGATTATTCATGCAGCAGATGCAACAGGCAAAGCCATTTCAACAACTTTAGTTGAAAGAGCTATGGCGAAAGAGAATATTCACATTTTTGAAAATTATATTGCGATTGATTTAATTACTTCGCAAAAATTAGGCTTAGACACAGCGTCAGAAGAAAAAAGTAATCGAGCTTGGGGTCTCTATGCGCTCGAGGAAAAAACAGAGCAGGTGCATACCTTCTTAGCGCCCTTTACTGCCCTTGCCTGTGGCGGTGCCATGAAAGCCTATTTGTATACTTCAAATCCAGATATTGCCACGGGTGACGGGATTGCGATGGCATATCGTGCTGGTTGCCGTGTTGCCAACATGGAATTTAATCAATTCCACCCCACTTGTTTGTATCACCCACAGGCACGATCATTTTTGATTACAGAAGCCATGCGTGGTGAAGGTGCATATTTACGCTTGCCTGACGGCGAGCGCTTTATGCTCCGTTTTGATGAGCGCGCTGAACTTGCACCACGTGACGTGGTGGCGCGTGCTATTGATTTTGAAATTAAGCGCTTAGGTATACGTCATGTATGGCTGGATATTAGCCATAAGCCCGAAAGCTTTATTATTGAGCACTTTCCAACACTACATGCACGTCTCTTAGAGTTAGGCATCGACATTTGCAAAGAAATGATTCCTGTTGTGCCTGCTGCGCATTATACCTGTGGGGGGGTAATGGTTGACACGCACAGTCAAACTGACCTTGCCGGTCTCTATGCGATTGGTGAAACTGCTTATACAGGTTTACACGGCGCGAACCGTATGGCGAGTAACTCTCTTTTAGAATGCTTCGTTTATGGAATGGCAGCAGCTCAACACATTCAATCTGAGCATCATCACAATTTCAAACTACCTCAAGTTCCAAGTTGGGATGCCTCCCAAGTCACAAATGCAGATGAAGATGTGGTGATTTTACAAAACTGGGATGAACTACGCCAAACCATGTGGAACTATGTCGGTATCGTGCGCACCACCAAACGCTTAGAACGCGCTTTGCATCGGATTGAAATGCTGAAAAATGAAATTGCGGAATACTATAGCGATTATCATGTATCAAAAAATCTGATTGAACTGAGAAACTTAGTCTTGGTTTCAGAAATGATCGTGCGCTGTGCCATGCAACGTAAAGAATCTCGCGGTTTACATTATATTTTGGATTATCCCGAAGCCTCAAATGAGAGACAAAAAACCATTTTGATGCCGCCCAATTTTGAGCTAAAGAATATTGTAGTTAGTGAACCTGTATAAGTTCTTGAACGAGCGTTAAAAGAGCGAATTTTAATTCGCTCTTTTTCTTTCATAGACATCATTTGTAGAATGATAAGAGACTGGGCAATTAAAAATCATACTTCAGTTATCTTTTTGGCGGAATAGAATAAGTTCCTGTCACATGGGCAATCGGCTCATCTAATCCGATTGAATATAGGTAAACTTCTCCAACCACCAAAGCTTTACCCACTTTTATTAATTTACAAACACCTCTAATATTCTGACCAGCCGAGGGTTTACGCAAAAAATTAACGTTTAAATTGGTGGTGACCGTCAACCCCACAATCCCAATTTCACCCAGTATCGCTACATAAAGTGCATAATCCGCAGCAGTCATCATGGTCGGTCCAGAAACTGTACCGCCGGGTCTGAGATCTTGTTCATCAATGTGGTAAATAATGCTTGCGCCGCCCTCAACCACAGATTCAATTTCACATTTAATTAGGCTCTGTGGAAATTCACGTTTTAAAAATTCAATAATGTCAGCTTGAGTACTTTGCATGGTCCATCACAATAAAAATCCCCGATATCTTTCAATATAAGGGATTTCATTCAATTGAGCAGTGACTAAAAAAATGAATTTTATGCAAAAATACCGCTGTTATCGTTTTAAGAGAACTTGCTCAACTCAAGCATTGCATCTGCAAAAACCTGTTCAGGGCTTTGAGTCGCATCCAAGCGCTTCATGCGATTCGGTTCAATGTGATGGATCTCAGCAAAGCCAGAACGTACCTTTTCAAAGAAGCTGACTTTCTCTTGCTCAAAACGGTCCAAAGCCCCACGTTCTCGCGCACGGGTCATGCCCAGTTCAATCGGTGCATCTAACCAAAAACTGATATCTGGCATTTTTTCGACAAAGTTATCATTTAATAATTTCAGTTTATCTCGACTTAAACCACGACCTGCACATTGGTAAGCAAAACTTGAATCACTAAAACGATCACAGAGCACAATCTTTCCCGCCTTAAGCGCCGGCATAATCACTTGCTGTAAATGTTGCGCACGTGCTGCATACATGAGGAGTAGCTCAGTATCATGACTCATGCTTTCCTCATGATTCACCGATAATAACAGTGCGCGAATCTGCTCAGCCATGGGTGTCCCCCCTGGCTCACGCGTTAAAACCACTTCACGACCACTGGCTTGAAAATGGTCAAACATTTTACGAATTAACGTGGTTTTTCCTACACCTTCCGTGCCTTCAAAACTAATAAACATGAGAACTCCTTATTTTTTTGCACGAATGATGGCTAAGTATTCTTGTACGGCACGATTATGATCTTGTAGATTGGTACTGAATTTATGCCCACCATTGCCTGTCGCGACAAAGTAAATATTGTTTGAGCTATCAGGATGCATGGCTGCTTCAATGGCTTTTGCACTTGGTAAGGCAATCGGTGTAGGTGGTAAACCATTGATGGTATAGGTGTTATAGGCAGTTGGTGTGCGCAAATCTTGACGCGTGATATTACCTTTATACGCATCGCCCATACCGTAAATTACAGTTGGATCGGTTTGCAGACGCATCCCCATTTTCAAACGACGTACAAAAACACCTGAGACCTGTTCAAGTTCACGATCTACACTGGTTTCTTTTTCAACAATCGATGCCATGATCAAGGCTTGGTATTTATTTTGATAAGGCAAATCTGTCGCGCGTTTTTCCCAAGCTTCATCGAGCGATTTCATTTGACGCTGATATAAATCAGTCAAAATTTTACGATCCGTTTCACCTTTGGCAAAAAAGTAAGTATTTGGAGAAAATAAACCTTCAGGATGATCAAAAGGAATATTCAACGCTTTGAGTAATTCTGGATAAGGCAGATGTGAGACCTCTTTCGTCACCAACTCATCTTTCTTAAGCGCTTCAATCAGCTGTTTAAAGGTGGTTCCCTCGATCACCAAAATACGGTTCATTTGTGCATTGTCTGCGTCAGACAACATATTCAACACTTGGCGAATACTCATGCCTTGAGTGACTTCATAAACACCTGCTTTCATGGTGTCATGAATCACCACCCGATGATAAAGCTTTAACACCAGAGGAAAACTGACATGTTTGTCTTTGGCTAAACGATCAATAAACCCCGAATAGGTATCTCCACTACCAATCGCAAGCATTTGCTTTTGACCATTGACTGGATAATTTTTAAATAAACTCGACCACAGCACAAAAAATAGGATCAGTAAAAGCCCGACGATTATGACCAAAAGCCCTTTGAGTTTGGTTTTAAGCGTCGATTGTTTGTTGTTTTTGGTTTGAGGATTAGGCATATTCAGACATTTGATTCAATTGAAGAGTTTGGAATAGTTCAAAACAGGGTTGAACATCTAAAGGCGATGCATTTAAATCCGTTACAGCTTTCATTGGACTGAGTGCATTGCAAAAAAATAAACTTTGAAAGGTCGAAATTTCATCCATTTCAATATAACGCTGCTCGCAGGCGATCTGCTGTTTCTGCATGCGACTGAGAATTTCAGCACGCATCACGCCATGTACGCCATTATAGCGAAGTTCTGGCGTAATCCATGTATTGTTTATTCTAATGAAACAATTACTGCTCACGCCTTCAACCACACTGCCTTGCACATCTGTGACCAAAGCCTCCAACCATGCTTTATCTTGAGCTTCTTTTTTGAGCAGGACTTGTTCAAGACGATTTAAGCTTTTAATTCCCACCAATTGCGGCATGGATACACCCATTGCAGTATCGAGTACACCACTCGAAATACTTTCAACTTGAAAATCAGATGTCGCTTGTGGATAGAAAATGATATAGACATCAGCCGGATGATCCGGCAAAGCATAACCCCGATTGCCCTCACCACGGCTGATGATGATTTTTAAAATGCCATTCATCGGATTGTGATGTTCGGCAATAAGATGAATGCTTTGTTCAATCAAACTCAAATCTAGATTTAAATGCAAACGCTCGGCTGAAAAGGTCAAACGCGCAAAATGTCGCTCTTTCAATTCAAATTGATTTTGATGAATTCGTGCAGTGCTAAAGCAGCCATCGCCATAATGAAAAGCACGGTCTAAGAGAGGTATATTCTCTACTGGATTTGCATTTTTAAAACACAACATATCAATCCTAGTTCTTTCAAATTGCGACAAATAATCTGGATATATATGCACAGCTCTTTATCTCATTTATTCATATTAAATTCATTTTTTATTATTTTTTATGGATAAAGAGAAGCGCTATGCTGCACGCATATTAGCTCACTCACATTACTTGAATCATATAACCTTTGGGGATTATATACATGCGATTATCAAAATTAAAACTTGGATTACTGGTTGCTTTAATTTCAACTTCTTCATTCACAAACGCTGCACGTGACTTACTCAACGTGTCTTATGATCCTACACGTGAACTCTACACAGAAGTGAACAAGGAATTTGGCGCATATTGGAAGGCTCGCACTGGTGAAGACATTAACTTCCGCCAATCTCACGGTGGTTCGGGTAAACAAGCTCGTGCAGTGATTGATGGCTTAAATGCTGACGTGGTGACCCTTGCCTTGGCAGCGGATATCGATGCGATTGCAGAAAAAACCACTTTACTTCCAAAAAATTGGCAAAAGAAATTTCCAAATAACTCTACACCTTATACATCTACTATCGTATTTTTAGTCCGTAAAGATAATCCTAAAAAAATTAAAGATTGGGGTGACTTAGTCAAACCTGGTGTCGAAATTGTTACACCTAACCCTAAAACATCAGGTGGCGCTCGTTGGAACTATTTGGCTGCTTGGGCATGGGCAAAACACCAACCTGCGGGCAATGATGCTAAAGCACAAGAATTTGTACGTAAAATTTATAAACAAACCAAAGTTTTAGACTCAGGTGCCCGTGGTTCAACCACAACATTTGCAGAGCGTGGCATTGGTGACGTATTACTGGCTTGGGAAAACGAAGCGCATCTTGCCCTTCGTGAACAACCTGGAAAATTTGAAATTGTGACACCATCACTCTCTATTTTGGCTGAGCCACCTGTTGCGATTGTTGAAAAAAATGCTGAAAAATCTGGAAATATCAATTTAGCGAAAGGCTATTTAAATTTCCTTTACTCACCACAAGGTCAAAACATTGCGGCGAAGAACTTTTATCGTCCACGTGATACCAATGTCTTGAAAAAATACAACTCAACCTTTAAACCACTCAAACTGATTACTATTGACAGTGAATTTGGCGGTTGGGCAAAAGTGCAAAAAGCGCATTTTGAAAATAACGGCATATTCGATCAAATTACCAAAGCCAATAGTGCAAAGTAATTTGATTTTCTGAAAAAGGAGCACGTCTGATGCATACGATTATTGTCCCAGGTATAGGTGGTAGCGATCACAACCATTGGCAGTCTTGGTTACAGCGTCGCCTCACGTCGTGCTCACGAGTACAACAACAAGATTGGAATAAACCTTTTTTAGCGCAGTGGGTTGAAAGTTTTGTTTCAGTCACGTCACTCATTGAAACACCGATACAAGTGGTTGCACACAGCTTTGGCTGTTTAACCACAGTTGCTGCTGTTCAGCAATATCCTGAATTGGCAAAAAAAATTAAAAAATTGATATTGGTTGCACCTGCAAATCCAAGTCGTTTTGGTGAAAATGGTTTTGCACGTGACAGCCTCGGCAACTATGCAGATTTTTTCAATCGTATCAAATTGAATATTCGCGCCGAAATGATCATCAGTGAAAATGATCCTTGGCTAAATTTTGAAGATGCCCAAGCACTTGCTCAAGCATGGAATATTCAGGCGATTAATCTGGGTCAAGTCGGTCATATTAATGTAGATTCAGGTTTTGGTCCTTTTCCTGAAATTTATGATTACTTGATTCCTGAGCAGAATCACCCCTATATAAGCAATACTGATGATGGCAAGTTGTATTACAAATTTGCAATTTAAAGGATGCCTTTTATTCTTGGTTTAATTTTTTCTAAATTATATGCTTACTGCTTTCAGTAAGCTTTCTCTCTTTTGAGGAGCAGTCATGTCGCAGCGATCCCGAGTGCTGCCAGGTTTTGGTCTTTCTCTAGGCTTTACCCTAGCGTATCTATCGTTAATTGTACTTATTCCCCTGTCTGCGGTTTTTATTAAATCGCTGGGTATTGGCTGGGAGGGGTTATGGGAAATTCTAAGCTCAGAACGTATTTTAAAATCATTACAATTAAGTTTTAGTGCTGCACTTATTGCGGCGCTGGTCAATGTTGTCTTTGGTTTGTTACTGGCGTGGTGCTTGGTTCGTTACAGCTTCCCAGGTAAACGCATTGTGGATGCTTTAGTCGATTTACCCTTTGCACTTCCAACAGCGGTTGCTGGTATTGCGCTGACTTCTTTATATGCACCGACAGGTTGGATTGGTCAATACTTAGAACCGATTGGGATTAAGGTGGCTTATACCCCGATTGGTATCACGCTTGCGCTTATCTTTATTGGTTTACCATTCGTGGTACGTACAGTTCAACCCGTGCTGAGCGATTTAGAGACCGAACTTGAAGAAGCTGCTTCTGCACTGGGTGCAAACCGTTTTCAAATCATCACCAAAGTGATTCTTCCCATTCTTCTTCCAGCATTAATTACAGGCTTTGCACTCGCATTTGCCCGTGGTGTCGGTGAATATGGTTCCGTGATCTTCATTGCAGGTAACCAGCCTTTTGAAACTGAAATCGCACCGTTGATGATTATTTCGCGCTTAGAAGAATATGACTATGCTGGGGCAACCACGATTGCCGTAGTGATGCTGGTACTTTCCTTTGTGATTTTATTCCTCATTAACTTATTGCAAGCTTGGGCAAGCCGTCGTACAGGGAGAACTGCACAATGAGCTTAAATTCCAGCAGCAACGCTTTGGCTTTGAAACTTCAATCCAGAGATGCGACACGCGAACCCCGATGGGTGCGTAATACCCTCATTATCATCGCGATGATTTTCTTCTTGAGCTGCTTAATTCTGCCGTTGATTTTGGTTTTTGTTGAAGCATTTAAACAAGGGGTTGGTGTTTACGCCCAAGCTTTGGTTCATCCAGATACATTATCCGCTGTTAAATTGACACTCTTGACTGCTGTCATTGCTGTTCCATTAAACGTTGTGTTTGGTGTGGCCGCGGCTTGGTCGGTTGCGAAGTTTAACTTCCGCGGTAAGTCGATTTTGACCACCATTATTGACATGCCATTTTCAGTTTCACCCGTGATCGCAGGTTTAATGTTGGTGCTCATGTTCGGTACGCAAGGTTGGTTCGGCGGCTGGCTTATGGACAATGATATTAAAATCCTTTATGCCGTGCCTGCCATTGTACTGGCAACCATTTTCATTACTGTACCTTTCGTTGCACGTGAACTAATTCCATTGATGGAAGCGCAAGGGACAGAGGAAGAAGAAGCTGCAATTGTACTCGGTGCATCAGGTTGGCAGACCTTCTGGAAAATCACGCTTCCCAATATTAAATGGGGTCTCATTTACGGTGTAATTCTGTGTAATGCGCGTGCAATGGGTGAGTTCGGTGCGGTCTCTGTAGTGTCAGGGCATATCCGCGGCGAAACCAATACTTTGCCATTACATGTCGAAATTCTCTATAACGAATATACATTTAGTGCGGCATTTGCGGTTTCTTCTCTCTTGGCACTACTTGCGATTGTGACATTGATCCTCAAAACATGGGTCGAAATTCGCCAAGAGAACCAAAATAAACGCAATGAAGATTCAACAGTTTAAAGGAAACACCCGATGAGTATTCAAGTCAAAAATATTGAAAAACACTTTGGTGCTTTCCATGCACTAAATAATATTTCACTGGATTTTCCAGATGGTCAATTGGTGGCGTTACTCGGTCCTTCTGGCTGTGGTAAGACTACCCTACTTCGTATTATTGCGGGCTTAGAATCTGCAGATGGTGGTCAAGTCATTCTAGAAGGACAAGACTCAACCAATGTGCATGTTCGTGAACGTCAAGTGGGTTTTGTATTCCAGCATTATGCTTTGTTCCGTCATATGACCGTATTTGACAATATTGCTTTTGGTTTACGTGTTCGCCCACGCGCAACACGCCCCAATGAGTCTGAAATAAAAAAACGTGTAACGCGCTTACTCGATTTGGTGCAACTGGGTTTCTTGGCGGATCGTTATCCTGCACAGCTCTCGGGTGGTCAGCGTCAACGTATTGCGCTGGCACGTGCTTTAGCAGTAGAACCCCGCGTATTACTCTTAGATGAACCATTTGGTGCACTCGATGCCAAAGTACGCAAAGAACTTCGCCGTTGGTTACGCACTCTACATGATGAACTGCATATCACCTCAATTTTTGTAACCCATGACCAAGAAGAAGCCTTGGAAGTGGCAGATCAAATCATTGTGATGAACAAAGGGAACGTCGAGCAAATCGGTTCTCCGCGTGAAGTCTATGAAAAACCAGCAACACCATTTGTATTTGATTTCTTGGGTCAAGCCAATCGTTTTGAAGGTCAGAATATACAGGGTGTGATTCAAATTGGTGAAGATCGTATTCAAGTGCCATTGGCAAAAGATGCGCCTGAAGGTGAAGTGATTGCCTTTGTACGACCTGATGAACTTCGTATTCATGCACAACCCACCGACAATGCCTTCCAAGCGACCTTTATGCGAGAAGTATGGATTGCGGGTAAAGTGGTTGCAGAACTACAAAGTCGTCAAGGTAACCTCATTGAAATCTTGCTCACGCCCGATGAAGCCAAATTGCATCAATTTAGACCAAATCAAACGGTTTGGTTAAGCCCTTCTAGTTTGCATTTGTTTGCAAATCAAGTCGCTTAAGAAACATCTGATGGGGCTTATTTGCCCCATCCTTTTTAAGGTTAATATAATTATGAATTTTCAACAATTAAGAATTATTCGTGAAACCGTTAGACAAAATTTTAATTTAACTGAAGCTTCAGCGGCTTTATACACTTCTCAATCCGGTGTAAGTAAACATATTAAAGATTTAGAAGATGAATTGGGTGTTCAACTTTTTATTCGTAAAGGTAAGCGTCTACTGGGTTTAACAGAGCCAGGACAGTCATTGCTCGGTATTGTGGAGCGCATGTTGGTCGATGCGGACAATATCAAACGTCTTGCAGATGACTTTAACAAAGTCGATGAAGGCACACTCACCATTGCCACCACGCACACGCAAGCGCGTTACGTACTTCCACCGATCGTCAATTCATTTAAAAAATTATTTCCAAAAGTGCATTTAATACTACAACAAGCCAGTCCTGTTGAAATTTCTGAAATGTTACTCATGGGTGATGCAGATATTGGGATTGCAACTGAGTCACTCACCACTGAAGAAAATCTCGCAAGCGTACCGTTCTATAACTGGAAACACAGTATTATTACTCCCCAAGGTCATCCACTGACCCAAATTTCACCACGTGAGATCACTTTAGAGCGCTTAGCTGAACACCCCATTATTACCTATCACGGCGGTTTCACAGGACGTTCTAAAATTGACAAAGCTTTTGAAGAAGCTCAACTCGATGTAGATTTGGTGATGTCAGCACTGGATGCAGATGTTATTAAGACGTATGTAGAGCTTGGAATGGGTGTCGGTATTGTCAATGATGTCGCTTACGACACAGAGCGTGACCATCGACTCAAACAAATTGATACAGATCTGTTTGGTGTAAACACCACATGGATTGCTGTGCGTAAAGGACATTTGCTTCGTGGTTATGGTTATGAGTTTGTATCACTCTGCGCACCAAGTGCAGATATCAAAGCGCTCAAGAAAATCGCGTACCCAAATGATTAAGCATTAACACACATCAAATTTGAGGACGCTAAGTCCTCTTTTTTTGGGATATGATTAATATAAAACAGAATCTTGGTTCAAGCATTAAGATCACAAATTAAAGGCATTAAAAAACGAGCCGAAGCTCGTTTTTTTTTAAATCATACGTGAACGATTAGAAATGGAAGCTTACGCCCACTTTACCGACTGGTAACCATTCATATTTATCATCGTTGCGGATTTTTTTCGCATCAGCATTTAAAGCACTTGTAATCGTTTCATTGTTATTTACATCAACAGCCAATGGATTACCCGTGTTATACAAGCTAACTGTAGGATTACCAGTGTAATAAGCACCTACTTCACCAAACACACCGAAATTTTTAGTGATTTTAGGCGCAAAACCTAAGCCCACATAAGGAGCGATATCGTTATCGTATTGGAAGCTACCTTTAACATTTCCAACATCACGTCCAAAAGTGTGACCATTTACTTTGATCGTACCATCAGATCCAGGACGACCTTTAATGTCATAGCTATTATCGATATAGCCTACACCAGCAGCCATGTACAGACCTTGCGCCCATACATTAGAGCTTGCACCCCATGGACGAATTTCAGCATTTAAATAAGCTGTTTTATTATCTTGATCCCAATCGTACTTCGTACCATTGACTTTGATATCGTTTGACCAAGAGATATCACCGCCATTATAACCCAAAGCCAAACCTACATATGGGTTTGCTGTCCAAAGTAACGCACCACCGTAACCCGTTGTACCCACTTCAGCACGTACACCTGATGGGATCAATTGGTTTGCTTCGAATACGTTTCCGCTTTGAACAACTTGAGTTTCA
>CAZOGM010000007.1:15454-36785 GCA_964579445.1 uncultured Acinetobacter sp. | reverse complement strand
TGGGATCAATTGGTTTGCTTCGAATACGTTTCCGCTTTGAACAACTTGAGTTTCAGCCATCGCCAAACCTGATGTTGTTAATGCTGCAGCGACTGCGAGTAATTTTAACACTTTCATTTTTTTCTCCTCAAGAAAATGAGTTGTTCTTTAATCGTTAATGTGTTCAGACTCGGCTCATAATAAGTGATAACGCACACACGATTAATATACAAATTGATTATTTTTTGTTATTTTTTGATACAATTAGCGATTAGTTGTTGTTTTTTATTATTTTTATGATCAATAAACAACCACCTATACCGCTTATGTATTTTGTTCATTAATTTAGCATCAGTATTTTCTATCACAATGTGTTTTTTTATCTAAATCAGTGGCAATTTGGTGTAGAATCTTTAAAATTTTTTTGGAAATGGAAGATCATGTCTCAGCTTTCGACAATCATTGAACAAGCGTTTGAAGACCGTGCAAATTTTACTGCAGCAGACTGCTCAGCTGAAATTCGTCAAGCAGTTGAACAAGCTATTTCAGGCTTAGATAATGGAACACTTCGTGTTGCTGAAAAAATTGATGGCGAGTGGGTCGTTCATCAATGGCTTAAAAAAGCGGTATTGTTATCATTTAAATTAAATGATAATCAGCCGATTGAGTCTGGCGATCTTCGTTTTTACGATAAAGTTGAAACTAAATTTGCGAACTGGACGGAAGCTCAGTTCCAAGAGGCAGGTGTTCGTGTAGTTCCACCTGCTGTGGCACGTAAAGGATCTTTCCAAGCAAAAAACGTGATCATGATGCCATCTTATGTCAACATTGGTGCTTACGTCGATGAAGGTACAATGGTTGACACTTGGGCAACTGTAGGTTCGTGTGCGCAAATTGGTAAAAATGTTCATTTGTCTGGTGGTGTGGGGATTGGTGGTGTGCTTGAACCACTTCAAGCAAACCCAACCATCATTGAAGACAACTGCTTCATTGGCGCACGTTCTGAAATCGTTGAAGGCGTGATTGTTGAAGAAGGTTCAGTGATTTCAATGGGCGTATTTATTGGTCAATCGACTAAAATTTATGACCGTGCTACTGGCGAAGTTCATTATGGTCGTGTACCTGCAGGTTCTGTAGTCGTTGCAGGTAGCTTACCGTCTAAATGTGGTACTTACAGCTTATATGCTGCGATTATCGTGAAAAAAGTGGATGCTAAAACGCGTTCTAAAACCAGCTTGAACGATCTACTCCGCGAAGATTAATGCATGCCATTAGTTGCATGACTTAAGTCCTGCTTGCGTCTCTATGGTTAGTCATAATCGTAGAGATTTTATTTTTTCTATCTGTTGTATTTTATCTTCCTGATTTTATTTGGTTAACTTTGTTATGCGTACTTTACGATCTTCTGCTATTCCTGTTTCTGATCCGTCTGCGGGTTTACGCATCACGGAGATCTTCTATTCACTACAAGGTGAAGCCGATGCTGCGGGCTTACCGACTGTGTTTATTCGCCTGACAGGCTGCCCTTTACGTTGTACCTATTGCGATACTACCTATTCGTTCGAAGGTGGTGAGCGTCAGTCTTTAGATCAAATTATTCAGACCACCCTCGACTTTAAAACACCTTATATTTGTGTCACAGGGGGTGAACCTCTTGCTCAGCCTAACGCGATTCCTTTAATGAATCGTTTAATTGAGTTGGGTTGTGATGTCTCACTGGAAACCAGTGGTGCTTTGGATGTGTCTAAGGTTGATCTACGCGTGTCTAAAGTTTTAGATTTGAAAACACCCACCTCTGGTGAAGTTGCACGCAATTTGCATAGTAATTTTGATTATTTGACTACACATGATCAAATCAAGTTTGTGATATGTAACCGTGAAGATTATGAATGGTCAAAACAACAGGTTGAACAATTTCAACTGAACCAAAAAGTAAATACAGTGTGGTTCTCCCCTGCCTTTGCCGTCGAAAAAGGTTCAGTCAAATTACCGCCACTGGCACGTGATTTGGCGCAGTGGATTTTAGAAGACCATTTACCTGTTCGTTTCCAGCTGCAATTGCATAAATTACTGTGGAATGATGAAACAGGACGTTAATTTAGCTTAGAGAAAGTTTATAGCCGGCTGCTATAGCAATATAAAATTTACAAGCAAATGAAATCAGCATATGCGCTCCCAAGCCTATGCCATTTAAATTTTATTTTAAAATTGGATGTTCTGTTTACAGTCGAATGTTAATACATCAATATTTTGGAGATTTAGTATGCGCACTCGTGCCATTGTCTTGTTATCTGGCGGTTTAGACTCAACCACATGTTTGGCTTGGGCGCAGGCGCGTTATGAATGTATCGCACTGAGTTTTATGTACGGTCAGCGTTCAACCACAGAGCTGGATGCTGCACGTCAATTGACCCAAAATGCAGGTGTTGAACATCGTGTGATTAATATTGATTTGGGTAATTTAGGCGGTTCTGCCCTCACAGATCATAATATTGATGTGCCTGATCATGAACAAGAGGGTATTCCTGTAACTTATGTTCCAGCACGTAACACTATATTCTTGTCTTATGCACTTGCAGCAGCAGAAGTCTTTGATGCTGAAGCGATTGTGATTGGAATTAATGCCGTTGATTATTCAGGCTATCCTGACTGTCGTCCAGAGTTTATTGATGCCTTTGAAAAAATGGCACGCCTTGCAACCAAAGTGGGCGTTGAAGGAAAACCCCTTAAATTTGAAACACCTTTACTACAATTATCCAAAGCAAATATTATTCGCTTAGGGGTAGAACATGGCGTAGACTACAGTCAAACGGTGTCTTGCTACCAAGCAGATGACCAAGGACGTGCCTGTGGCACATGTGATAGCTGTCGTTTACGTAAACAAGGTTTTATGGACGCAGGTATTGCAGACCCAACACGTTATATACCGTAATTACAAGGTCCCATTTATGAAAAACTTAAAATCAAACATTATTCTTTCTACATTTGTTTCTGCAATTGCATTAGCTGCCACTGCGTCTCACGCAAATGATTCAAGTAAAATGCAACAAGCTTACAAAAGCACAAATGTAAAATCTGCGCTTATTAATGTTTGTAAAGAAGAAACAGGAAAAGGCAAAAAATTATCTGCTGCTGAAGTGAGCAAGTACTGTTCATGTGCCATTGATGCAGATGGTAAATTGACCAATGCGCAAAAATGGGAAATCCAAAGTACCATTAACCAAAAGAAAAGCCCTGCAACTTTAAGCTTTGTTCAAAAGCAAAATACAGATCTTCAAGCGTGCTTTGGCCCTCAGTTAACAGGTAAATTAAAAACCTTAACTGAAGAAGCAATGAAAGCATCTCAAGCGAAAAAATAATCGTTCTGAATGATCGCAATGAGCCACTTTGAGTGGCTCATTTTGTATGTAAAATCCTCATCAATATTCGTATATACAATTTTGCTGTTATTGGAGAAATATATGACCAATAAATCTCTAGGCTTACCCAATCAAAGCTTTGCAACCACATCAGGTGAAGTGAATTTAACTGAATTTGCTTCAGCATGGTTGATTGTTTATTTTTATCCTAAAGATTCTACACCGGGCTGTACTACCCAAGCTGTCGGTTTCTCATGTTTAAAAGATCAGTTTGATGCTTTGAATACTACTATTTACGGCGTATCGCGTGATTCTGTCAAAGCACATCAAAACTTTACTGAGAAACAAGCGCTCACTATCGATTTAATCAGTGATAAAGAAGAAATACTGTGCCAACATTTTGATGTCATCAAAGAAAAGAATATGTATGGCAAAAAAGTCATGGGCATTGAACGCTCAACCTTTATTTTCCATCAAGGCAAACTGGTGAAAGAGTATCGTAAAGTCAAAGCAGCTGGTCATGCTGAACAAGTGCTCGAAGATTTAAAAGTGCTTCAAAGCAACTAATAAGGTGGATTGGTAAAGCTCAATTGTACAATGGTGTCATCCCAGCCCATAGATATTGGATCAAATACTGAGCTAAAAATGATCTTTTCAAAAATCCCCAACTGGGGATTTTTATCTCTTGCACCGTACAAGATATATTTTAGATATTGAACAGCAGCGACAAAGCTATACCCCACATCATCATTCCAATCAGCATATCTAATACCTTCCATGCTTTGGGGCTTTGAAACCAAGGTAATAATAATTTCGCTCCATACCCTAAACTAAAAAAGAACAACCAAGATGAAATCACTGCACCTAGCGCAAACCACCATTTATAGAGCGCATATTGGGTTGAAATCGAGCCCATCAAAATGACTGTATCTAAATAGACATGTGGATTTAACCAAGTAAAAGCCAAACAAAGCAATATGATGTGTTGCAGACTCGAAGGTGAATCTGTATTGAGTGAAATGGCTTGCTGCGTTTGATAAGCGCTATAGAAATGCTGTGCCCCATAGGTCAACAAGAACAGTGCCCCTAAATATTTAGAGATTGCAATGATATGTGGATAGTTCTCAATCACCTGCGCAAAGCCTGCAACACCCAACAGAATTAAGATTGAATCTGATAATGCACAGATTACACAGATCCATAATATATAGTGCTGTTTTAAGCCTTGCTTCAATACAAAAGCATTTTGCGCACCGATCGCCACAATTAAGCTCAAACCAATGGCAAAGCCACTGAGTAGACTGTTTAACATTTACAATTGCCAATATTTTCAATGCACGAATTATCTATCAATAATGACTTAATTCATTAAAACTCAGTTAATATCAATGAAACTCAGAAAAATTAAGTTAGAAAAATATTGAACAGTAAACAAACCGATGCATTTTTTGCAGTAGCACAAACAGGCAGTTTTGATTTGGCTGCAACAACATTGAACATTACTGCTTCTGCTGTAACGTTGAGGGTGCAAAACTTAGAAAAAAATTTGGGACATTTGCTATTAGTCCGTGATCGCCCTTGCCGAATGACGCAAGCAGGTCAAACCTTGTTTAATTATTTACAGCATCAAAAGCGCTTACAACATAACTTAATACAAGACTTAGGCGGTCAAGATATTGAGAATGGATTTTATCAGTTAAATATTGCAAGCAATGCCGACTCACTGGCCTCATGGTTATTACCCACACTACAACCTGTTTTGCTCAAACATCAGATAACCTTACACGTTCAAGTCGATGATCAGTCCCGGACACATCAGTTACTTGAAGTAGGTCGTGTCAGTGCTTGCCTAAGTACCGAGGCAAATCCGATGAAAGGCTGTGTGGCAGAGCTACTGGGTCAAATGCGTTACCATCTTTTAGCAACGCCAGAATTTATCAACAGATGGTTTTCAAATGGCTGTCATAGAGAGAGTCTACGACGCGCACCCGCCGTCATGTTTAATGAAAAAGATCGACTACATAGCGATTTTATTTTGCAACACTTTGGTTTAAATCCGTCGCAATATCCGCATCACCTCATGCCCTCATATAGTGCTTTTTTTGATGCGATTCTGTCTGGACTCGGTTTTGGTTGGGTTCCTGCATTTCAAGCAAAGGATGCCATGTTGCAAAAGCAACTGGTGGAGGTGATTTTAGATATGCCTTTAGAATTATCGTTATATTGGCATCACTGGAAACAGCAGTCACCACAGCTTGAATTGTTAACGCAAGTGCTTTGCCGTGAAGCGACTCACGCAATGAACGCGGTAAATTCAGTACATGTAAAGTAAATACAAGCGCTCACATAGACGTGGTACATCGTCATTCGAGCGCCTTATATTCGCATTTAGATATTCGATGGATCTTGCTGTTCAAACTTATTTTTGAGCTGGGTATATAACGCCGTTTTCTGAAAATTACTAAGAAAATCAATGGTTCCCAGTGGAAAGGCAGATTCAATAATTTCACCGCGATAATACGCTTCTCGAAGCGGTGTCGCTGAAATTGAGCCAACCAAACTGTCGAGCTTTAACATTTCCCACTCTGGAAAAAGCGCCAGATAATAAGAAGAATCATCTTTGAAATGTCCGATTAATCCAACCTTGTCATCACTCCTTACGCGCTCTGCCACCAAGGATTTGACCAACTTCACCCATTTCACATCATTATAAACATCGATGACATGTACAAAATGAATGCGCTGTTGATCTGCTACTGAAAAGTTAGCCAGAATCATCTGTTCACGTTCTAAAGCTGAAAATGGGTTTTTGATATTTCTTTCATTTTGCGCCGAACCCAGCGCCAAAATAATATGCTGACTGTTGTTTAATGCAATTTTGATGGTCTGCATATGTGCCAAATGAAAAGGCTGAAAGCGACCAATAAACACCAAGTAATCGAATTTATATTGCATAAGGCATCTTATTTTTTATGAACTCGCCAGTTGTGTCGTACCTAAAAATATGCGACATAATAAGCGTCATAAAATTAAATTAAGTTTAAAGCAAGGATAGTACGATGACACTGAGCTGTATTCAACACCCACATGAACATCTGGATGCGAATTTGAACGATGGCGTACTGACGCTTGCCATTAATCGTCCTAAAGCCAAAAATGCCTTGTATGGCGAATTGTATCTATGGATAGCAAAAGCTTTAGATGAAGCCGATGTTAACAAAGACGTTCGTGTGGTGATTTTACGTGGTGCAGATGCAGATTTCAGTGCTGGCAATGACATGCAAGATTTTATGAAATTTGTGCAAACCCCTTTTGAAGGCAAAGCAGGAGATACCCCGCCCTTCATCGTATTAAAGTCCGCTGCAAAATTTTCTAAGCCTTTGATTTGTGCTGTGCGTGGCGTTGCTATTGGCATTGGTGTAACGATTTTACTGCATGCAGATTTGGTCTACAGCGATCACACTGCACTGTTCCAAATTCCGTTTGTAAGCCTAGGGCTTTCTCCAGAAGGTGCATCGAGTCAACTGTTGGTTCAACAGGCGGGTTATCACAAAGCCGCGGAGCTTTTGTTGACTGCGCAGAAATTTAACAGTGAAAAAGCGTTTGCTGCAGGTTTAGTCAACAGTATTGAAGATGATGTCTATGCACACGCATTGAAACAAGCTCAGACACTAGCGGCATTGCCATTGGCATCGATTAAACAGACCAAAGCGTTGATGAAACATAACTTGGCAGATATTGTAAAATGTATAGATGATGAAGCTGAAGTCTTTATGAAGCGCGTAGCTTCACCTGAAATGATGGAAGCGGTGCAAGCATTTATGCAAAAACGCCGACCTGATTTCACGCAGTTTAATTAATTTTTTTCACTTAAATAGACTCGCTCAAGTATGGATTTTGTATTTGAGCGTCTTTTTCTCATATCCGAGTGTTAGGATATTTTTCTATTTCTCCCACAGTTTGAGCTGATATGACCGACTCTAATCATTCTAATACTGACTCCCAGTCTGCATCTAAAAATACCAAAAAACGTTATTTTGAAGCAGCGCCGCTGAATATTGACGTTGATAACTTCAAAAAAGTGGTCGAAAGCCGTCGTTCGGTTCGAAAATTCACAGACAAAACCATTCCAACTGAAGTGCTAGATGATTGTTTAGATATGGCGCTCCTCGCACCAAACTCATCTAACTTACAGCCATGGACCTTTTACGTGGTGCAAAGTGAGGATAAGAAACAGCAGATTGTTAAAGCATGTTTAAATCAATTGGCTGCCAAAACAGCAGCGGAGTTAATTGTTTGCGTCGCTCGTACAGATCGTATTGATGAAATGGCAAAACGTAATGTCAACGAATTTCCCTTTCCTGAAATTCCACCCATGATCAAAAAATACTATAAATTTATTCCGTACAACTACAAAACTGGCTATTTCAATGCACTGGGTAACTTTAAGAAAGTCGCTTTCAAAGTCGCACGTACTTTAAATAAACAGCTTCCAGTTACGGCATTTAATGAAGCGGATGCGAAACTTTGGGCGAGCAAAACCACAGCTCTGGCATGTGAAAATTTGGTTTTGGCTCTGCGTGCACATGGTTTCGATAGTTGTATGATGGAAGGTTTTGATGAGCCTTTGGTGTGTAAAACCTTAGGACTCAATGATCAGCAATATCCGGTAATGGTCATTGGTGCAGGCGAACGTGCAGAAGATGGCGTGTTTTTCCCACAATATCGTTTTGACCGTAAGCTATTTATTCAAAAAGTTTAATCGATTTGAATAATCTGAATAAACTCAAAGGCAGGCTCTTCATAAGGATGGCTTGCCCTTAATGCTTTTGCGACCTGTTTCGCTTTATCTTCAGGGACAATGGTTTCTACTCGCCATTCTGGAATTTGCTCTAGTGTGTCTACCTGACCAATAAATGGATTTGCTCCTATCACAGGTTTAAACTGCCCCATACCTAAGACCTGCCAAGCGCAGTGTTCATAGTTGCCTATACCGCCTGCGCCTGCTTCAAAGATGGCAAGTTTGGTAGTTTCAAGGTGAGATTCAGGAACGTAATAAATCAGTTTAAGCATTTTTTAGTTAACCGGCATAGACACATACCAATTTTGAATTGCCTTGAGGTGTTTCTTCAAGTGTATTCTCAACATTCCAGTCATCTTCCATGGTTTTTTTCAACTGAAAAAGCACAGTCGCTGGGGAACCTTTGAATACCAAATAATAAATACCAGACTCACCCTCATTGGACTTATACGACTGAAAAGCAATTTTGATTAGATGTGAATTAAAGACTTGGAGATTAACTGCCAAATCATTTTGCTCGACCTGCTTGGTTTTATAGTATTGATGACCTTGAACACCTGAATAGGCGTGGTTGTTAATGGTAAGTATTTGATTGGCTTTATTTAGACGTAATTTTGATTTTGTATTGCTTGAAAAGTCATTAATTAGCTGAATAAATTTACTTTCAGGTTTAGAGAATACATTGCAATTAATTGCCTTTTCATCGATAAGATCATCAACTTCGAATACCTCCGCATTGGATAATTGGCTAAAAGCTGTAACAGTAAGCATAAAAAAGATCATCTTATACATTTGTTTTACTCATTTATTTTTAGATGATTATAAGTGATCTTTTCAAGTTTACTTAAAATTGCTGACCCCAACATTCAGTCTTTTAACCACTCTTTAAGCTTTTATACGGTATAACCAATAATAATAACTAACAATTGTAGTCCTAAAATATAGGTAAACAGTCTCCATCCTTCTTTTCTTAATGCATGCTTATCTAAAGATGAATAATTTACAGTTTTTATCATGTCGCCACTCCTTTTGAGTGTGAATAGTGAATAACCGGTTAAGTTCTTTTCTTCCTCTTTATTAAATAAGCAATATGCAAGCCAATCCTTAGATCAATTTTGATTTGAGAGTAAAAAAAAATTGCTTAAATGATTTTTGAGTTTGTAATCTTAATTCGATTCAGCCTTAATGTTATTTTGCTTCATATCCCACGTTGAAAATAAAAAAACAGCCATCGTACCAGCTAAATTGACTGCAAGTTCTGCGTGTCTAGGTAAAGGCTTAAAGTTTTGCTTTCCTTGCGAATGTGTATCACACATTTTATTTCTTCACAGATCTAAATCCTCAATGATAGAACTAAAATCTCTGAAGTTCTGTAAAATAAGATGCGATGTATTTTGAGAACTCTATTCAAAATTACTTTAGTCACACGCTTCTTGGGGTGTTTTAGTTTCTTTAAGGGTTAATTTTAAATCTACATCATTTTCTATCGGGAAGTATTTTACGGTTTCATAACCTGGCTTTGATAAACAAATATACCAAGTGTAGTCCTGGGCACCATGAATCATCATAAATTCAATTGCCCAATTTCTTTGATCTTCGAACTTAACAACACCTTGAGTATTGGTCTTTTGACTTTCTAATACAGGATCAACACGAGCAGGATGTTGTTCTGTCATCCTAACCACAGTAACGCCTTGTATATAATGTCCTGATTGGTCATACACTTGTACTGATATAAAGGGACGTATTTTCTTATAAATGGGATAACACCCTGTAAGAAAAAATAAAGTTAAAAAAAATACCAGATAATTTTTCATTGTTATTTTACTTTTTAAATGTTGACTCATACTATAAATAAAAAAACCACCTTACGGTGGCTTTTTTTTAATTCAAAATCTATCAACCAATAAATTTACGTGCATTACGGAACATACGTAACCAAGCGCCATCTTGATCCCAATCTTCAGGTTTCCAAGAATGCTGTACAGCACGGAAATTACGTTCAGGATGCGGCATCATAATCGTTGCGCGACCATCGGTTGACGTTACACCCGTAATTGCATCCGGTGAACCGTTCGGGTTCAATGGATAATGCTGGGTTGGGTTACCTTGACTGTCTACATAACGTAAAGTTACTTGATTGCCTGCATTTAATGCAGCGATTGAACCATCAGCTGCAACCACACGACCTTCACCATGCGCAACAGCGATTGGTAAAATCGAACCTTGCATCCCTTCTAGGAGTACGGATACAGATTTTTCGACACGTACGTTAACAGCACGTGCTTCAAACATTTCTGAAATGTTACGGTGGAAGCGTGGCCAGTTCTCTGCACCTGGAATGAGTGGTGCAAGTTGCGACAACATTTGGCAACCATTACAAATACCGAGTGAAAAGGTTTCATCACGGTTAAAGAATTGCTCAAATTGATCACGTAGTTTTGGATTGAACAATACAGATTTTGCCCAACCACCACCAGCGCCCATTACGTCACCGTAAGAGAAACCACCACATGCCACTAAGCCTTCAAACTCATCAAGGCTTACGCGACCTGCAAGTAAGTCGCTCATGTGTACATCAATGGTATTAAAGCCAACTTTATCAAATGCAGCCGCCATTTCGACATGACCATTGACGCCCTGCTCACGCAAGATTGCCATATTTGGACGACGTAAATTGATAAATGGTGCTTCAATTTCTTCATTCAAATCGAATGTCGGTTGTGCAATCAAGCCTTTGTGATCTTTATTGGCAATCAAGCTATATTCTTGATCTGCTGTTTCAATATTGTCACGTAAGCGTTGAATTTGATGTGACACTTCCGTCCATGCTTGTTGTAATTCAACACGATCGAGGCTCAAACCATTCACAGTTAAGGTGTCTGTGCTGTTTACAGTACCAACCACTGCAATTGCATCTTTCAATGTAGATGCAGCAACTTCAGCTTCTAAGCTTGCCCAATCTGCTTTAGAAATTTGGAGTACTGCACCAATCTCTTCTGCAAACAATGCCGCAGTCGATTGATCTTCAAGTGCTACACCTAGACGTGATGCAAACATCATTTCAGCAACGGTTGCGAGTAAACCACCATCGCCAATGTCATGATAAGCCTGAATCAAACCACGGTTGTTCCAATCTTGTACCAATGCAAAGAAGGCTTTGAAGTCATCGAAGCTATCCACATCTGGTGTTACAGAACCAATCGCTTTATAGACCTGCGCTAAGATTGAACCACCAAGGCGGAACTGTCCTTTAGATAAATCAATACGTACCAATACTGAATCGAGATTTTTAAGCTCTGGTGTCAGTGTTTTACGTACATCAAGCACAGGTGCGAATGCGGTGATTACACCTGACATAGGTGAAGTTACAGACTTGTCTGCACCTTCATCATTCCACGTCGTTCGCATAGAGAGTGAATCTTTACCCACTGGAATAGCGATACCCAGTGCAGGGCACATTTCCATACCTATGGCTTTAACACCTTCAAACAAGGCTTGGTCTTCGCCCGGTTGACCCGCTGCTGCCATCCAGTTCGCAGACAATTTAATGTCGCTGATCTGTTCAATGTTGGCACACATGATGTTGGAAATCGACTCAGCAACAGACAGGCGTGCAGAAGCTGCTGGATTAAGAAGTGCAACCGGTGGACGCTCACCCATCGCCATTGCTTCGCCTGTATAACCGACTAAGCTCGTGGTGGTGACTGCTGCATCCGCCACAGGAACTTGCCAAGGACCGACAAACTGATCACGTGCAACCATACCTGTAATTGAACGGTCACCAATGGTGATAAGGAATGATTTAGATGCAACCGTTGGATTTTTTAGAACTCGGAAAATCGCATCTTTCAATTCAACTTTTGAAGCATCAAAGTCATCGCCTTTACGCTCTACAGTTTCGTAAGACCGACTCATACGTGGTGTGCCGCCAAGCATTACTTGCATTGGCATATCCACGGCTTTATTTTCAAACAGTGGATCTTCAACCGTCAAGTGACGTGCTTCAGTCGCTTCACCCAATACTGCAAACGGACAACGTTCACGAGCACAAATCGATTCAAATAGTTCCAGTGAGCTTGGACGAATCGCAAGTACATAACGTTCTTGCGCTTCATTTGACCAAATCTCCATTGGAGACATGCCCGGCTCTAAAGATGGAATTTTACGTAGATTCAGAATCGCACCCAACTCATGATCATTCACAAGTTCAGGCATAGCATTGGATACACCACCCGCACCTACGTCATGCACAGACACGATTGGGTTATTGTCTTCAAAGCGCCAGCACGTATCAATCACTTCTTGGCAACGGCGCTCCATTTCAGGGTTTTCACGCTGCACAGAAGCAAAATCTAAGTTTTCACCGAGTTTCCCGCTATCGACCGAAGACGCTGCACCACCACCTAGACCGATCAACATGGCTGGACCACCGAGGACAATCAACAAATCACCCGGTTGAATCGGATCTTTTTCTACATGATCAGGACGAATATTACCGTAACCGCCTGCAATCATAATCGGCTTATGGAAACCTTTAACCTCGCCATTGACGTTTTGCTCAAAGGTACGGAAGTAACCATTTAATGCAGGACGACCAAATTCATTGTTAAATGCAGCGCCACCTAATGGCCCTTCAATCATGATTTGAAGTGGCGATGCCATACGAGACGGTTTGCCGTAGCTCTCTTCCCACGGTTGCTCGAAGCCCGGAATATTTAAGTTAGACGTGGTAAATGCAGTTAAGCCCGCTTTTGGTTTACCACCACGACCTGTTGCACCTTCATCACGAATTTCACCGCCAGAACCTGTCGCAGCACCTGCAAATGGTGCAATCGCTGTTGGATGGTTGTGCGTTTCTACTTTCATTAAAATATGAGCAGCTTGGCTCTTATATTTATAAACGTAGTGACCATTTTCATCTGGTTTTGGATAAAAACGCTGGGTGTCATAGCCCACAATGACAGAGGCATTGTCTTTATAAGCAGACAAAACATCTGTTGGTGATTCTTTATAGGTATTTTTAATCATCTGGAACAGTGATAATGGCTGTTTCTGGCCATCCACTGTCCACTCTGAACCAAAGATTTTATGACGGCAATGCTCTGAGTTTGCTTGGGCAAACATCATCAGCTCGATGTCATTTGGGTTACGACCCATTTTGGTAAAGGCTTGGGTTAAATATTCAATTTCTTCAATCGAGAGTGCGAAACCAAACTCATTGTTGGCATTTACAAGCGCTTGTTGACCTTGCCCTAAAATATCAATGCTATTTAAAGGTTTTGGTTCAGTCTCTGTAAACAGTGCAGCCGCTTGCGCAATCTCAGTAAACACCGACTCGGTCATACGATCATGCAAAGCAAGTTTCACTTCGTTCGACACTTCAGAAATGCCTTTTAAAGTAAACAAAACACCGCGTTCTAGGCGGTGTATCGGATTATTACAATTGGCAAAAATATCAGTCGCTTTAGATGACCACGGAGAAATTGTTCCCAAACGTGGTGTCACAAGAATCTGTATTTCATCAGGTGCTGCTTGGCGAATGTCAAATGATTGACCATCATTCAAAAGCGCTAATGCAGATTGATGCTGCTGCTCGTTAAGGGCTTGATCAAACAGATAAATCCATTGACTTTCAATTGATTGAACTGAACTCATTGACGTTAAACGGTTTAAGAGTTGAGTTTTCTTAAAAGAAGAGTGTGCTGGTGCACCGGCCACGATATACATGCTGATTTGGCTCCGCGGGCAGGGTCTTGGGGACCATACCGCCAATGTGACTTGAAGAGAGCGCATATTCTACTGCGTATTGAGCGAATCATCTAGATAAAAAATTAGCTTTATCGCGCCTAATAATGTGCGGATCTTTCAGAAACTGTTTAATTTCATATAAAAAATTTGAATGAGCAACAAATTCGTGTGCTTAAAAGCTTGTATCTAAATGATTCAATAGACCGTGATTTGCTATTGGGAACTAAGCTGGTTAAGCAAATATAGTATAGCTTGAGCTGAAAGTTGTAAGGATGAGGAATCGACTAATTCCAGCGTGTCACACGCTTGGTGATAGCACGGTGCGAACTCAAGAACATCACCCTGCATACGTTCATTAAATAATACGTTTGTTCATATGATTACTTTAAATGATCTATTTTCACTCATTATTCAGCACCTTATATTTCTGTTCAGTGACTAAGCTGTAAACACTTTATGGAACAAGAGCATTTTTAACCCCCATAAAAAAAAGAGCAGTAAGGCTCTTTTTTTGATTCAAATTAAGACTATTTCGATTAACCAAAACGACCCGTAATATACGCTTCAGTCAATTGATGATCAGGCTGAGTGAAGACTTTCTCTGTCGAGTTCACCTCGATCAGATCACCCAAATGGAAATATGCAGTACGATCCGATACACGAGCGGCTTGTTGCATTGAATGCGTTACAATCGCAATGGTGTACTGCGTCGATAATTCAGAAATCAACTCTTCCACCTTCGCAGTAGCGATAGGATCAAGCGCTGAACATGGCTCATCCATTAAGATCACTTCGGGACTCACCGCAATGGTACGTGCAATACATAACCGCTGCTGCTGACCGCCCGACAAACCTGTCCCCGGTTGGTTTAAACGATCTTTGACTTCATCCCACAAACCCGCTTTACGTAAGCTGTTTTCCACAATTTCTTCCAAGTCATATTTATCACGCGCCAGACCATGTAGTTTTGGACCATAGGCAACATTATCAAAAATAGATTTTGGAAATGGGTTTGGTTTTTGGAACACCATACCCACTTGTGCGCGAAGCAGTACCACGTCCAAGTTCGGATCATAAATGTCTTGATTGTCGAGTAAAACCTTACCTGTCACACGGCAAGAATCAATCGTGTCATTCATACGGTTTAAAGTCCGTAAAAATGTCGATTTACCACAGCCCGATGGCCCAATAAAAGCGATCACTTCATTTTCATAGATATTCAAATCAATGCCTTTAATCGCTTCAGCTTCGCCATAGTACACATGCACATCCGAAGTGCTGAGTTTGACCTGATCTGACTTGGCAATTTTTTTATTTGAAGACTGGGTATCGAACTGAGAAACAAATGAAGTGTTCGATCGTTTCTGACTCGCATCAGTTACTGAAGATGGTGTAGGTTCTGAATTCACTGATTGATCCTGTTCTAAGGGATGAGTTTTTGTCGTCGTAAAAGTATTCATCGTTTGCTCTCAATTACCAACGTACTTCAAATTTCTTACGTAACCAAATGGCTAAACTGTTCAAACTGATCATCAGTGCAAGCAATACAATAATTGCGGCTGCGGTACGTCCTTCAAAGAAGTTACGTAACTCATTACCTTGCCACAAGAAAATCTGTACAGGTAATGCAGTCGATTGATCAAATGGGCTTGCTGGAACGCTTGCTACAAATGCACTCATGCCGATAAGTAATAATGGCGCGGTTTCACCCAAAGCTTGTGCGACACCAATAATGGCACCGGTTAAAATTCCTGGCAATGCAAGTGGTAATACATGATGGAAAACAGTTTGTAACCGTGAAGCACCTAAGCCCAAAGCGGCTTGTCGAATCGATGGTGGAACAGCTTTAAGAGAAGCACGTGTCGTGATAATCACTGTGGGCAAGGTCATTAAACTCAGTACCAAACCACCGACCAATGGCGCGGACAACGGTAAATGCATCCACCCAATGAAGATGGCAGCACCCAATAAACCAAACACAATCGATGGGACTGCCGCCAAGTTGTTAATGTTGACTTCAATAATATCGGTCAGTACGTTTTTGGGTGCAAATTCTTCAAGATAAATGGCAGACGCGACACCAATCGGAATTGAAATAAAGATCACAATCATCATCATGAACAAAGAGCCCATGAATGCACCTGCCAAACCTGAAGTCGCAGGAGAACTTCGAGAATCTGGACTGGTAAAGATGTTGGTGTTAAAGGTACTTTCAATCACCCCTTTCGCTTCCAAATCATCTGCCAGTTTGCGTACTTCAGGGCTGAGCTGTTGCTGCTCATCTGCAAGTGATCGATCAATATTACCTTCTAACCAGACATCGACATTGGCATCAGCCAATACTTTAAGTTCTTTTTTTTGTCCCAATAGACTTGGGTCAGCCATAAACAAATCTCGAATACGATAAGCTTCAGAGCTGGTGTATAAACTGGATAATTCGTCACGTTGGCTTTCAAGTGCAGGATCTTTGGCTACAATTGCGTTCACAATTAAAGCATCCCAGTCGACCATACCCACTTCGGTTTGCCATGCAATATAACGCTCCTCAAACTGGGCAGGCGTTTCGGTTGCTGTTTTTACGGGCTGTTTTGACACTTGTACAATCGCAGGATCAAAATATACAGGAAGCGCCATACTACTTTGCCAAAATGCAGGTAAACCTTTGGCTAAAATACTACTAAATAAAAGTACCACAAAAAGTAAACCCGCAATGACGGATGAAAAACCAAACAGGCGGAACGCTTTTTCTTTGCGATGACGCTTTGCTAAAGTGCTGGCAATTTTTTGCTTGCGCTTTTCACGTAATTCAATCGCTACTTGTGGATCTGGTGCTGTTTGACTTAAAGAAGAAGGATTTGAAGTGCTCATTAGTCGTATTGCTCACGATATTTACGCACAATAATCAGTGCAACAATGTTTAAGCCCAACGTAATCACAAACAATGTTAAGCCGAGTGCAAAGGCAACCAACGCTTGAGGACTGGCAAAATCAGTATCACCAGTCAATTGGTTCACAATGGTAATGGTGACAGTGGACACTGCTTCTAATGGGTTGATATGCAGCAGTGGACTATTCCCTGCCGCAAGCACCACAATCATGGTCTCACCAATCGCGCGCGAGGCCGCCAATAAAAATGCCCCGATCACACCCGGAAGCGCCGCAGGAAGAACCACTTGACGAATTGTTTCTGATTTGGTTGCACCTAAACCCAATGAACCATCACGTAATGAGCGTGGTACTTGGGTAATAATGTCATCTGATAAAGAAGACACAAAGGGAATAATCATAATCCCCATGACAAAACCTGCAGTTAACGCACTGGTGGCATTGATATGTAGTCCAATCATCGCGCCAGCATCTTTCATGAATGGTCCAATGATCATTAAGGCAAATACACCATATACAATCGTAGGAATACCCGCCAAAATTTCAATGGTTGGTTTTGCCCAAGAGCGAAAGCTGGGTGATGCATATTCTGCTAAGTAAATTGCAATCATGAGTCCCACTGGAATCGCCACCATCAACGCAATGCCGCTGACCATGAGCGTGCCCCAAAGCAAGGGTAATAATCCATAACTACCATCAGCATTGCCTGAGGTGCTAAAGCCTGGATTCCACTCAGTGCCGAAGAAGAAATCCATTGGGTTAACAAAACTAAAGAAGCGCATTGCTTCACTGAACATTGACATTACAATACCAATGGTCGTCAGAATTGCGACACCCGAACACAAAGCCAAACTGATATTTAGAATTTTTTCGACTTGGTTACGTGCGCGGTATTGTTCTGATATTTTTTTCTTTGCCCACACTAAACCCATTAAAGCTGCACAGATCACCACGGCCAGTTTGGCAAATGATCCAATGGTAGCGAATTTTTTTAGTTGCTCTGCCGCCGCCAACTCATAAGCCAATGCTTGATCACTCACACCAAAACCTGAAGCAATGGCTTGAACCCGTTCAACGAGTACACTGACACTGGCTGGATCTAAACCTGCTGCTACTTGTGCGGGTACATTACTCAGCACCACATGTTTTAAAATACTGGGTTCAACCAGATTCCATGTCAGTAAAATTAAAAATGCAG
Organism: uncultured Acinetobacter sp.; assembly: GCA_964579445.1. Classification (GTDB taxonomy): domain Bacteria; phylum Pseudomonadota; class Gammaproteobacteria; order Pseudomonadales; family Moraxellaceae; genus Acinetobacter. The sequence continues at coordinate 18,811 of CAZOGM010000007.1, read as the reverse complement.
GAATACCACACCATAGCGCCACTAAAGCACCGTAGTAGCCGGGACGTGAATGCAGCATTGCTGAGTTATTGCCTTTACCTGCTAGTTTACGGCTTTTGGTTAACCCAATTTGATAGGCTATGGCAATCAGTGCCAATAACACACCTATGAGTAGCAGATTCATGAATTCTCCACAGTATTTTCAATACGTTTTGAAAAGACTTTGATTGAGCAAAAGACTGAAGGCGGTAAATACCGCCAGCCGTCCATCAACTTAATTACTTAACTGCTTTGCCTGCTTTAAAGTCTGCAAGCACTTTCGCGCGTTCTTTATCAGACATTGAAATCAGACCTGCTTTTTCTAGTTTAGAACCTTTACCCGATACTTTCTTGCTCAGGAAGTATTCGGTAAATTGTGGTAAACCTTTAATTGATTTTAAATGCTCACCTTTCACGTAGAAGAACAGTGGTCGTGAAACAGGGTAAGAACCATTTAAAATGGTATTTTCAGAAGGCGCAACGCTATTTACCGTCGCAACACGTAAACGGTCACGGTTCTGGTCATAGAAACCTAAACCAAATACCCCCACTGCACTTGGTGATGTTTTTAAACGTGCCAATGTTTCAGTGTAGTCACCTGAAATCTCGACCACACGACCATCTTTACGGAATGAGCTACATACTTTTTTATGTGCGTCTTTATCAAGAGCCTTAATGGCTGTGTATGAATCACAGCCAGCATCGACCATTTTTTCTTGAAATACTTCACGTGTCCCGTGATTTGATGCTGGAATTACGAGTGTGATCGGCTCATTTGGAAGTGATTTATCAATTTGATTCCAACGCGTATATGGGTTTGCAACCATTTTACCTTTTGATGGTAACTCTGCCGCCAATGCTGCAAAAACGTGTTGTGGACGTAATTTGTATGCCGCTTTGTTGGCATTTGATGCAAATACAATACCGTCATAACCAATTTTGATTTCTAACACTTGATTTACGCCTGCATTTTTACATGCTGCAAGCTCTGTATCTTTAATTTTACGCGACGCATTTGCAATATCGATGGTGTTGTCACCTACGCCATTACAAAACTGCTTTAAACCGCCAGAAGTACCACCTGAACCCACAACAGGAGTTTTAAATTGAGGGAAAGTGTTGCCAAATTCTTCAGCCACAATACTTGCGTAAGGCAGTACAGTAGATGAACCCGCGATTTGAATGGTGTCTCGAGCTGCATATGCAGTGCTGGAAACGGCTGCCCCGGAAAGTGCTAACGCAATTGCAATGTGAGTAAAGCGCATTTTATTTTCTCTCAATTTATGAAAATTTTGAAGTACGCCACTTTTAATTCAGTTGAGTACTTATTTCGATCTATGCATTTTGATTTTAAAATATGACAACTAGGTTACAACTAGATGACGATTTCATGATATTTAATACAACTTTAGATATTTAAATACCCACCCTAAAAAGTGAAATAGAATACCCATCTGCTTATAATTTCGAATAAATTAATTGAAATCCTCATTGTCTATCTATTAAGCCCTGACATATTTAGACATCCTTACGAGTTTAAACGATATTCTCTGAATCCATGGAAGTGCATTCGATTTTTTCGAATAGCACCGCGCAATAATTGAAATTTCATCGAACAGACTACTGGATTATAGTCAACTCAAGATCTCATTTAGGTAGCACGATGAACACTCGAAATATCGCCACTTTCAATCCTGACCTCCCTGTACACATGACGTTTACCGAGCATGATTGGCACATTTTGGCCCAGCATTGGTATCCGATTGCACTGGCTCGAGACATCACTGAACAGCCTACTGCAACGCTACTTTTGGACATGCCTTTGGTGTTGTACAAAATGGGTGATGAATTGATTGTCGCGAAAGATGTCTGCCCTCATCGCGGGGTACCGCTGAGCTTAGGTCGTAATGATGGTCAAGGAATAGTATGCCGTTATCACGGCTTACGTTTTGGTCATGGTGGTCAATGTAATCGTATTCCGGCACATCCTGATCAAAAAATTTCGCCACGGTTTCACCTTAAAACCTATGCTGCGGTCGAAAAATACGGACTCATTTGGTGTTCACTCATGGCAGCCCTAGACAGCGAACCCAATATCCCGATCATGCCACATTGGGAAGATCATGATTTTCAACAACTGGTCTGCCCTCAAGTCGATATCGCCTGTTTTGCTGGACGTCAGCTCGAAGGTTTTATTGATGTGGCGCATTTTGCATGGGTGCATCCTGACACCTTTGGTGACCCGAATGATGTCGAAGTGCCTGATTACACCACTAAAGAAACTAAGTATGGTTTTGAAGCAGATTACATCAGTAACGTTGGACGCTACCCGATTGGACTTGATCAACGTGGTCAAGAAGATTTTAAATGGTTACGTCATTTTGAGATCAGTTTACCCTTCACCGCAACATTGACGATTCATTTCCCCAATGATGCTCGCCAAGTGATCATGAATGCCGCATCACCTATGACCGCACGTCAAACTCGACTTTTTGCACCTATTTGTCGAAATTATGATAAAGACTTAGCCGTTGAAGATGCGTACGATTTTAATCTGAAAATCTTTGAAGAAGATCGTTTGATTGTAGAAAATCAGAAACCTGAATATCTACCTCTGGATTTAAGTATGGAAGCGCATTTTCCTGCGGATCGGAGTTCAAGTATGTATAGAAAATTACTGAGGAAAATGGGGTTTAGTCCGCTCTTTGCAGCTTAAAAACCGAAATTATAAGTTTTATTATTTTAAATTTTTGCTCTTTCATTTATCAAACAACAAGCCTTAAATAAGCAGCATATTTTGGGACATGGATGTCGCCCGTTTGACTGTGGGACATGGATGTCCCATCAGGCAAACAAAAGATTTTTTGTTACTTATCATCTCTGAAAAGTAAATAATACCAAAAATAGGAATTAAAATTTAAAGATCAAATTGAGGTCAAAATTACATGAAAATAACGACTTCCTCAGATCACAATAAAATTAAAGTGCCATTGCACAGGTGAATTCATACTTTAAAAAAACAAAAGTATTCAAAAATTCTTCTGTTCTGCTGACGCCACATATTGTCATATTAGATTGCGAAAAAAACTATCTAAACAAGCAAATATAATCCTAATGTTGCTACTTAACACTCTAAGATAAGAACATAAAAAAGACGCTCAATAGAGCGCCTTTTTTTGAATAAACACTGAATTAATCCAATGCTGTCACATAAGTACCATCAGCAATTGGACCTTTGATGCGATCTGCTTCTGCAAGCACAAGTGCAAGCAAGTTCTTCACGTTATCTAAAGTCGCCACTGGACTTAAAGTGGTCATTTTCAATGATTGAACTTGACC
>CAZOGM010000007.1:10419-15354 GCA_964579445.1 uncultured Acinetobacter sp. | reverse complement strand
TATCTAAAGTCGCCACTGGACTTAAAGTGGTCATTTTCAATGATTGAACTTGACCGACTTTGGTCACCCCAATATTTGCTTCACCACGTGCAAACAATTCATCTGCTACGTTTTGGTTTAAGGTATCAAGCAATTCAACAGGATAACCTGCTGGAATTACACGGAACAATACCGATGCGAATTGTGGATCAACCAACATTTCTAGACCGTCAGTCGCTGTAATATAGTCAGCAACATCACGTGTTAAACCAACACCGTGATCGATCATTGAACCGTAAAGCTCTTCACCTAATGCTTCAACCGTCATCCACAATTTCAACGCATCGAAACGACGGGTGGTTTGGAGTGACTTGGACACAAGGTTAGGAACGCCATGTTCTTCATCATAAGCAGAGTTTAAGTACTCCGCTTCATAATGCATGAAACGATAGTTCGCTTCGTCTTTCAGCAAGAACGCGCCACATGAAATCGTTTGGAAATAATGCTTATGGAAATCAAGGGTTATCGAATCAGACAACTCAATGCCATCAAGCATAGAACGATAGTCATTAGACAGAATCAGTGCACCACCCCAAGCTGCGTCGATATGCATCCACGCGCCAAATTTGTTGGTGATTTCACGAATTTCTTTGAGTGGATCAATTGCGCCTGCATCGGTTGTACCCGCAGTTGCAACCACACATGCCACAATCTTACCTTCCGCTTGAAGGTGAGCCATGGTTTTCTCAAGTGCGTCAACGTCCATTTGTGCATTGTCGTTTACAGGAACAGTCACAACTGACTGGAAGCCCATACCCATCATTGCCATGTTCTTTTGTACAGAGAAATGTGCATTTTCAGAACAAATGACTTTGACGTTACGCATTGCGTCGCTTGGTACACCATCACGCTGAACAGACCACGGCTTACCGTTTTCATCTTTCCAGTTTTTCGCGATACACGCATCACGTGCAAGCAAAACGCCCATCAAGTTAGATTGTGTACCACCAGAAGTGAACACACCTGCTTGACCTGCGCCATAACCCACTTTTTGACGTAACCAGTCAATCAATTGAACTTCCATCAATGAACCTGCAGGGCTTTGATCCCAAGAGTCCATCGATTGGTTCGTTGCATTGATTAACACTTCCGCGATTTGGCTTGTCACCATGGTTGGGCAATGCAAATGTGCTAGAGAATGCGGATGATGTACTTTTAAGCTTTTATTTAAGAAAAGCTCAACCATACGATCAAGAGACTTTTGTACACCTAAACCTTCTTTTGAAGGATTAAATGCGATTGCAGAGCGAAGCTCTTTGATGCTACCGCCCGTGTACATTTTATCGTTTTGTAACCATGCAGACACAGCTTGTACAGCCGAATCCATTGCCGACTGATAGTCAGCAATAGATTGTGCATCATTACAGAATAACGCTTTACGATGTTCTGCAAAATCTACCATGAATTATGCGCCTCGAGTTGCAACAAGTGCTTCAGCAAGTGCTTTCTTGAAGCGAGCAACCGCTTCAACACATTCGTCATGTGTGATAATTAATGGGCAAAGTAAACGAATTACAGTACCGTTACGACCACCTTTTTCTAACAACAATTTGTTGTCAAAACATGCCGCTTGAATTGCTGCTGCCAATTGACCATCACCTGGTAATGAACCCATATGATCTGCCGCTTGACGTTCGTCAACAATTTCAACACCAATCATCAAACCACGACCACGTACGTTACCGATACATGGAAATTCTACCGCTAATTTTTTGAATTCAGCTTGTAAGAAATCACCACGTTCTTGCGCGTTTTGAGCCAAGTTTTGCTCTTTGATGGTTTTGATCGTTGCAAGACCTGTACCCATTGCCAATTGGTTACCACGGAAAGTACCCGTGTGACCCGCTGGCTGCCAAGCATCAAACTTACGTTTAATACCCAGTACCGCAAGTGGTAAACTACCACCCACTGCTTTAGACATCACCACAACATCAGGTTCGATACCTGCATGTTCAAAGGCAAACATTTTACCTGAACGTGCAAAACCTGCTTGAACTTCGTCAAGAATCAACACAATGTTATGTTTTTCAGTCACTTCACGGATTTTCTTTAACCATTTCACAGGTGCTGTCACCACACCGCCTTCACCTTGAATTGCTTCAAGAATCACAGCTGCAGGCTTGGTTACACCGCTTTCAACGTCTTCAATGAAGTTTTCAAAGAAATAAGTTAAAGCATCAACACCCGCTTCGCCACCAAGACCCAATGGGCAACGGTATTCATGCGGATATGGCATAAATTGAACACCTGGCATTAAACCATTCACAGCATTCTTAGCAGACAAGTTACCCGTCATTGCTAAAGCGCCGTGAGTCATACCGTGATAGCCACCTGAGAAGCTAATCACAGTGCTACGACCTGTATATGTTTTTGCCAATTTAATTGCAGCTTCTGTACCATCTGCACCAGACGGACCACAGAACTGAAGACAATACTCAGCCTTACCACCCGGTAATTGCTCAAGCAATGCTTCAGTGAAAGCATCTTTTAAAGGCGTTGTTAAATCTAAAGTGTGTAGTGGAAGACCACTTGCTAAAGTATCTTGAATACTTTGGATTACCGCAGGATGGTTATGGCCCAAAGCCAAAGTCCCTGCCCCAGCTAAACAATCGAGGTACTCTGTACCTTCAACATCAGTAACCCAGCAGCCTAAAGCTTTTGCTATTGCCAACGGTAATTTACGTGGATAGCTACGAACATTGGATTCCATCTGGCTTTGGCGAGTCAAATAGTATTCGTTAGTAGAATTAGGGGCAGGATTTACAGAAGAAACGCTCATATCGAATTACCATCTCTGATATGGGTTGATAGAAATAAGTCGGGTGACTTGCGGTCTGTTGACTCGGTGCTTTATAGATTCCAGTTAGACAGTTTTTTATTCATGTTAACTAGGAGCGCGATCATACCTCTTTTTTCAGTAAAATAAAGAAGTTTTGATCCATAACGCAGTTAATTTCATCGAAAAAAAACATTCGGCTAACTGCTGTACAATATCATGATCTTACAATGTGACATGCGAAAGAAACCCCCATTTCATTTCAAATTTCTATTTTTATTAACATGACCCTCAAGTCAGATCGAAAAATACAATTAAGATGTTGATTTAAAATAAGTATTTTAGGTTAAAATTAATTAACTTTTGATGTAAAATTTTACAAATGCACCACAAATTCTGCATTAAAAAACCACCAGTCAACCTTAAGCTTAATTCAGTAGAAAAAATTCGCTTCTCATAAAAATGGAAATCAAATGCGCTATTTATCCCTTGCAACACTCATGCTTTCTGCTGCTGTCAGTAGCAATCTTTTTGCACAGTCCAACGATGCGTTAAATTACAATGTAATCAATCTTCAGGCGGAAGCGACGCGGCAAGTATCAAATGATGAGATGCATGCCATTTTATTCATCGAAAAAAGCCACAAACAACCTGCTGAGTTATCCAGTCAAATTACCCAACTCATGAATCAAGCCATGGCATTGGCAAAAAAATACCCGCAAGTTAAAGTGGAAACAGGCTCACAGACCACTTATCCAGTCTATGATAATGACAGCAGCAAGCTTAAAGAATGGCGTGGGCGTGCTGAGATCAATATTGAAAGTACAGACTTTAAAGCGGCAAGCCAGCTGGTCAGTGAGTTACAACAAAGTTTTCAAACACAATCAATCAACTTTACCGTCTCGGATGCTCAGCGGAAAAAAGTTGAAAATGAGCTGATGGTTGAAGCCTCTAAAAACTTTCAACAACGCGCACAGCTGTTAAGTCAAACTTGGAATAAATCTGGGTACACTTTGGTCAATTTAAATTTAAATACCAGCAACAATTACCCGCAACCGATCATGCGTGCAAGTATGGCTAAATTTTCAGGTGCGGAAGCAGCAGATGCTCAAAACATGGCTGCTGGTGAATCTAAAATTACTGTCAATGCAAATGGCGCAATTCAATTTAAATAAGTTAATTTTTGCAAATATTTTGGATCGTCGCTAGATTTGAATTCAGATATTATTTGATTGAAGATTGATTTTTAAGCACTATTTAAATTTTTAAAGTAACGCATGTCTCTGAAAAGAGGCGTGCGTTTTTTTGATTTGGTATGTCAAAAAAATTGTAGGCTTTTTTGATGTGTTAAACCTGTTTATCCGTTAAGATCGGCTTAAAGCTTCATGATTACAGTAATTAATTATTACAGCGATAAAAACTAAAAAATGATTCTAGAATCCCTCAACTTTTCCCTAATTTTCTTTGCCTTTTGTGCAGGGTTAGTCGATGCTACGGTAGGAGGTGGTGGTTTAATTTTAGTACCAGCACTCATGTATGCCTATCCAAATCTTAATATCGCTACTATTTTTGGCACTAACAAAGTCACTGCCCTCGCCAGTGCTTCTTCATCTGCATTTGGTTTTATCCGGCGTGTGCAGATTCCATGGAAACTCATTTTACCCACCATGATGTCTGCGTTTATCTTTGCCTACATCGGTGCTATTTCTGTGGCCTATATTCCCAAAACCACCATGCAATATGCAGTGTTCGTATTACTGATTATCATGGCGATCTATACCTTTCTCAAAAAAGATTTAGGTAAAGTCCATACACAACTCCATGTCGGAACAAAAGAGATCTATACGGGTATTTTTTTTGGCGCACTCATTGGTTTTTATGACGGCGTGTTTGGTCCCGGTTCAGGCAGTTTCTTTTTATTCTTGTTTATTAAAGTTTTTGCATTCGATTTTATTCATGCTGTGGCTTCTGCAAAACTTCTTAATATCGCAACCTTTAGTGCCGCATTGATTTTCTTTATTCCCGCAGGTCATGTGCTGTGGTCAGTGAGCTTTTATATGATCATCTCCGCAATGTTGGGTGCATTCATCGGCACACAACTGGCATTTAAATATGGCAGT
>CAZOGM010000007.1:0-10319 GCA_964579445.1 uncultured Acinetobacter sp. | reverse complement strand
TTTTTGAATGGAAATGCATATTTCACTATACGTTTAATCACACTACCATACTGTTTAATTAGACTCGCATTGTTATAGTTCAATCCATATTTTTCACAGACAGCTTTAACTTTTGGACCCATTTGACGATAACGACGCGCCGGAATATCTGGGTAAAGGTGATGTTCAATCTGATGACTCAAATGCCCTGTTAAAATATGGAAAGCTTCAGAACCCGTTAAGTTAGATGAACCGCGAATTTGACGCATGTACCAATGTCCGCGACTTTCATTTTCTAAAACTGATTTCGGAAACACTTCAACATCTTTGGTAAAATGACCACAAAAAATGATACTAAAGGTCCAGATATTACGAATACCATTGGCAACCAAATTCCCTGTAAACACAGGTAAGGCAGCGGGTCCTGCAATTAGTGGGAAAAACACATAATCTTTAAACAGTTGTTTCGAAATTTTCTTTTGCATCGGCTGCCAGCGCGAACGAAACTCTTGCTTAGACATACGTCCTTTCAAGTATTTACCAATTTCTAAGTTTTGAATGGCAACGCCCCACTGGAATAACAAACAAAATGGAATACTATATAAAGGTTGTAATAAGTAGCCTTTTTTCCAACGTTGTTCTGGAAACAGGCGAATAATGCCATAACCAATGTCATCATCCATACCTTTAATGTTGGTATAAGTATGATGCTTAAAGTTATGGGTTTGACGCCAATCATCGCCTGTACCTACAATATCCCACTCATAGGTCGTCCCTTTATATTTTGGATCATTCATCCAGTCATATTGACCGTGCATGACATTATGACCCAGTTCCATGTTTTCCATAATTTTGGAAAAGCCTAATAAGCCTGTGCCCAAAACCCACGCAGGCGGAAACCAACCTGCAAATAAGCAAGCACGTCCAACAATCGAGCTATAACGTATCGCAGCATAGACACGCTTGATGTATTTTTCGTCTTTCTCGCCAATATCATCAAGTACGTCTTGCTTAATGGCATCTAATTCACGTGCAAGCTCATCCAATTCATACTGGCTTAATTCACGATTTTTAGGATTCTTAAAATATTGTAACTTTACTGGCATATTCATAGAAATACTCGCTTAAAGATCAATGACTAAATCAGACTGAGCTGAATTCACACAAATTTTTAATAGGCCGCCTGGTTCTGTATGCTCAGCACCATTGACCAGATTTTTGGTTGAACCTTGTGCCTTGGCACATGCACATTTATTACATACCCCCATACGACAGCCGTGGGTGGGTTTGATATTGTGCTGTTCAAGTCCAAGTAAAATTGATTGTCCTTTTGGAATCGATACTGTTTGATTCGACTTAGACAATGTCACCGTGATAAAACCTGTTTCATTGTTAATGACAGGGGTTAGACTAAAAGCTTCGCTTTTGAATACTTTCGCTCGAGCAAACACCTGTTCAGCTTCAGCCACAAATCCGGATGGACCACAGCTATACACGGTTGTTTCAGCTAGGTTTTCAATATATTGAAGATGCTCAGTGTTTAAACGGGCATCGACTTCTTGCTCTTGGGTATAGAAAATATGAAGTTTGAAATTTGGATACTGGGTTGCCCATTGTTCCAGTTCAGTTTTAAATGCAGCGTCGCTGTATTTCTTGACCCAGTACATTAATTGGATCGGTGTGTTTTCAATTTGCTTAGTTTTTAGCAATGCCGTCAATATGCTGTACATGGGGGTAATGCCACTACCCGCTGCCAAGAGCAACAAAGGTGCGTGGTTTGATTCAACCAACATATCGCCATAAGGCAAACCAAATTCGATCACGTCATCAATTTTTGACAGCTCACACAACCACGTACTAACGATACCCTTTTGCACTTTTTTTGCAGTCAGCAATACATGTACATCATCAAGTTTTGTCAAGCTATAGCTACGTTCATAACGGCGACCATCATGTTTCACAATAACGGGGTGATGTTGACCGGCTTGACCCATATTAAAATTTTTATTAACTCGAATTTTAAGACTTACAGTCTCTGAAGCTGTTTCGCTTTTTTCGACAATACGACCCAGTGACTCATTCATCGACCAGATTGGGTTGATTTTTTTTAACCAAAAGTTTGCAGCCTGTGCATCAAAGACAGATTCAACAATCGAACCGAAAACAGATTTTCGTTGCATAACAGCGTGCATATTTGGCTCACTACAGTGTGGTTTCTAATTATTATACACATGTATATATATTTGTATAGCTATTCATTTTGCATCTATTCATTTCACTTGATCATAGTCAAGGCTATACTAGCCACATAACTTAATGTCTTCGATGTATATGACTGCCTTAAATATTGCTCCACCCTTAAAAGCTTTAGAACAAGATTCCACGTCTGTGTCAGACCATGGAACGATTCGATCTGTCGGTCGTAAAGCCACCATTACCAAAGAAGAATTATTCCAAGCCGCTTTAAATCTGATTGGTCCACAAAAAAGTATTGCATCATTAAGTTTGCGCGAAGTTGCGCGTGAAGCCGGCATTGCTCCCAATAGTTTTTATCGTCACTTTAAAGATATCGATGAACTGGCGATTGAATTGATTGATCGCTCTGCAATTGTACTGCGTCAAATTCTGCATGAAGCTCGCTTAAAAGCGTCAAGACATTCCAGTATCGTCCGTAGCTCAGTGGAAGTTTTTATTGAACAATTGGATGCAGATGAAGGCAATCTAAGCCTTTTACTACGTGAAGGTTATACAGGGTCAGCGTCCTACAAAGAAGCGGTAGAAAAGCAGCTGAATTATTTCCAGCAAGAATTACAAGAAGATTTAGTGCGTCTCGAACGACTCAACAGCAGTAAAATGCTACATCCTGAATTGGTGGCGAAAGCGATTACCCAGTTGGTGTTTAATATGGGGGCAAAAGTGATTAATTTACCCCATGAAGAACGGAAAGAAGTCGCGGAACAAACCATGATTATGATCCGTATGATTTTAGAAGGTGCGCGCCATTTAAAAGACTCTAAAACACCTTAAATCAAGGTTTTTTCAAACTTAGTTTCCTAAGATGGAGATGTAATAAAGCCCTTTATTTAGATTTAAATGAAGGGCTTTATAAAATTTAGCAATACAAATTATTCCCAAATAACCTCTTTGTTTTGAGCCACCCATTGTTCAATTCGTGGCTCATACTTGGATTCGATTTTATTACGTTTAATTTTCATGGTTGGCGTTAGCATATCGTTATCCATCGTCCATAAATCTGTAATCACGACAACAAATCCAATCTTTTCATGGGATTCTAATTTTTCATTGATCTCATTTTTCAAAGTAATCAGTGTCGTTTCAATCTCATCACGCTTATTGTCTTGTTTGAGCTTATTACGAATTTCTTCAGCCAACATTACAAAAGCGATCGGTTGTTTGTGACTTGCCCCACCCACGCATACAGATTCAATGATTTGGTGATTGCCAATTTTTTGTTCAATGGGGACGGGCATGACATATTTACCCTTAGAAGTCTTGAAAATGTCTTTGACGCGTCCGGTGATTTTCAATCTGCCTTGTGCATCTATTTCTCCCATATCCCCCGTGCGTAAGAACCGATCCGATGTCAAATCTTCCGCCGTCTTCTCTGGATTTTTATAATAGCCGAGCATAGTGCCCGGACTTTTTACCAAAATTTCGCCATTTTCATCAATCTTGCATTCCACGCGATTTTGCACATGTCCCACGAAGCCACTTTCGTACTGCCCAAAACGTGTAATGTGTGAATAGCCTGAATTTTCGGTCATGCCGTACACTTCAAGTAATTCCAAACCTATACTTCGATACCATTTAATAATATTTACGGGCAGTGGGGCAGAACCTGTTAGCGCATAGCGAACATGATTGAGTCCTAGTTTGGTTAACAATTTATTTTTAATGAACTTACCAACAACAGGCAGCTTGAATAATACATTTTGAACACTGGGCGGAATCTTTTCATTAATACCCAAATAAAACTTAGTCCAGAGTCTTGGGACTGAGAAGAAAATAGTCGGTTTTGCACGGTTTAAATCATCAATAAAGGTATCAAGCGAATTGGCGAAATAAACTGTAAATCCGCAAATAATGGAGGAGGATTCGATGAAAATACGCTCAGCCACATGTGCAAGTGGTAAGTAAGACAAAGCACGTTCGGCAGGTGTCACGCTAAAGGTATTTTTCAATTCGCTCGATGGAGCCAATAAAGTAGTGAAACTTTGCATGACCCCTTTAGGTAAGCCTGTACTGCCTGAGGTATAAATAATGGTGGCTAGATCATCTGCTTGCGGAAATGTGAACGTCTCCAAAGGTGCTGTTTTAGCGATGATGTCTTCCCAATGCGGCGCATCATAATCTGGAGAAAGTGGTAATCTCACGCATGGCAAATCTGTTGGAATAATCTTTTTTACATCATTCCAGCTGTCACCTACCCCGTCTAATTTTCCAATAAACAAAAACTTACTTTCACTGTGATCCAAAATATATTGCGTACCATCAGCATTTAAAGTGGTGTAAAGCGGGACTGAAATATGCCCTGACATCCAAATAGCCAAGTCCGCCATAATCCAGTGCGCACTGTTTTTACCAAAAATTGCAATTTGACTTTTTTCAGGCAAATTGAGCGCCTTCAAATATGCTGCCATGCGGCGCACCTGATCGGCAACTTCTTTCCATGTAAAATTAATCACCTCACCGCTAGGTAAGGGCTGAACCAAATAAACTTTGTTCGGTGTAGTTTTTTCCCAATGCAATAAATAATGAATGTGTGTGGCTAAAAATTGCTGCTGTTCAGACTGCTTTAAATCTTCCATGCGCTATAATTCCCTATCATCTCGATAATTTGGCGAAATTAATTTTTGTTTATTTGTTATTCAATTTAAATTCTTACCACAATCTTGAGATAAATCAAGCACAAAAAAAATTGATCTTTTGAACTGTATCCTCAGCACAGAGCACTACTGGCTTTAAGTCAGTGAACTTATATTTTTAAAATTGAAATAACTATAATTCAATACCTTTTAATGGATCGCTCCATGGAGGGTTACGCATTTGTAGTAAAAAAATAATTCAACGTTACGATTAGCCATTTATCTAATCTCTAATGATAATTAATGCCAGTGTTCAATACATCTAACTGATTTATAACCCACAAAGGGACTTATTAAAAAAAATTCTTTAAATTTTAAAACTTAAACCAAAACCTAAAATTTCTATCAAAATGAGATAAAAATACGTAAACAGAACATTTTAAAATAAGGATATTTAAATATGCTCAGTTGTATTGATCAGCCGCATCCTGATTTACATGCGCGTTTAGAAGAAGGAGTTCTTCATTTAACTTTACATCGACCCGAGGTTAAAAATGCGTTTAATCTAGCATTGTACAGCTTGCTCCAAAATGCTTTTGAGCAAGCAGATCAAGATAAAACTGTACGTGTTTTGATTTTAACAGGCACAGATTCTCACTTTAGTGCAGGAAATGACATGCAGACATTTCTAGATTTACCTGAACTTCCAGCACAGGGTGAAGCAGGTCTAACCCCACCCTTTATGATGCTCAAAGCCATCGCGAAATTTTCTAAGCCTTGTATCGCTGCAGTTTCTGGTGCATGTATTGGCGTTGCCAATACCATGCTACTGCATTTTGACTTGGTCTATGCAGACCATTCCGCCCTATTTCAAATGCCTTTTGTTCGTCTTGGTTTATCTTTAGAAGGCGCAGCCAGTTTATTATTGGTACAGCGTGCAGGCTACCAACAAGCTGCTGAAATTTTATTTTTAGCTGAAAAATATGATGCCCACAAAGCATATGCTTTAGGCATTGTAAATGAAATTATTGATCAGCCTTTTGAGTATGCACAAAATAAAGCGCAGCACTTAACAACACTTCCACTCGCTTCACTCAAAGCGGTCAAAAGACTAATGAAACACAATCTTGATCAAATCTTAGAATGTATTGATAAGGAAGCAGAAATTGTCATGCAACGCGCGAATTCAGCTGAAATGTTTGAGGCCGTCAGTGCTTTTATACAAAAAAGGAAGCCTGATTTTAAACAATTTAACTGAACTGGCTTAAAGTTAGAGTTAGCGCTAAAGCTGAGAATAAATTCTGTTCATCAAAATACAGATGACCAAAAAAAAGCACCCGAAGGTGCTTTTTTAAGTGGGTTCAAATTATGGTTTAACCACAACCAAAACTTGAATTGCTTCTGGCGTAACCGACAAACCGTCGAGTAAACCTAAACCTTCTTTTTGCAATTTTTGTAATCGCGAAATTTCATCTTCACGAATACTTGGATTAAACTGCTTTAAGTAAGTCAAACGATCAATCTCGTACTGCCATTTGCTGCCGTAAATTTCTTTGGCTTGTTGGGTAAGCTTCGGCAATGTACCTTTGGCAAGATCCAGTGCTTGTGCATAGCGCTGTTCAATCACATCGCGACGTGCTTTAACCACTTGACGGCAACTATTACCGTCCAAATGGTGTAAATAAGGCTTCAAAATTTCAGGCGCAATTTTGAGCGATAAATCCTGACCTTTTTCACTTAATAAAACGCGAATCAATTGCGTTGGTAAGCTTGATGGCAAGTTCAATGCTTTCGGTGCAACCACACCGACTTTAAACCAGACCTCAACCAATACTGATCCTTGTGGCAATGCCGCAGATTTCAGCACTGAGACGTTGGTACTACCAAAAGATTGTGTATTGATCATCTCCATCACGCTTTCGGCAAACGGATGCTCAAGCGTAATATACTGTGCATCTTCACGGATCTGTGCTTGATCTCGGTAGAAGGTCACAGTCATACCATCTTCATCCAAAGGTAAACCTTGAACCTGCATTTGCTCCGTTGGCTTAATAATGACTGTACCGTTACTTTGCTCGTCAAAGTCAATATTGGTCGATGCCATAAAGCGCTTCATGAACATCGGCAATAGACTGTTGTCGTCATAATCTTCAAGCGCAGTCACAATTTCTTGTGCAACCATTGGGCGGCAAGAGTTGTATTCGAGCAAACGGTCGCGACCTGCTTGTAGCTCATGCTCAAGGGCTTGACGCTGTAGATTTACCGCTTCAAGTAATGACTCAAAAGCCTCAGGTTTATCGTTCAATAAGCATTCTTTTAAATCTAGAATGAAATTTTCTTGTAAGGTTTGTGCAGTTGGTGAAATATTGCTGAAAATATTCAGTGCTTCGTTGTACCAACGGAACATACGCTCTTGCGCTGTACCCACCAAATATGGCACATGAATTTGAATACGGTTTTCTTGACCAATACGGTCTAAACGACCGATACGTTGCTCAAGCACATCTGGGTTTGCAGGCAAATCAAATAAGATAAGGTCTGAGGCAAACTGGAAGTTACGCCCTTCTGAACCAATTTCAGAACACAGTAAGATCTGTGCGCCGTAAGAGTCTTCAGCAAAGTACGCAGCAGCTTGGTCACGTTCAAGTAAACTCATACCTTCATGGAACATTGCGGTACGAATACCGGCATGAATACGAAGTGCATTTTCAAGTGCTTCGACCACAGGACCACTGCGTGCAATAAGTAAAACTTTCTTATGCTTTAACTGAGTACGGAGCATTTCCATAATCCACGATACACGCGGATCGGATTCCATCCAAGCCCCATCAAGCTGTGCTTCTTCAGGCCACATTTGCTCGCGCAATTTACCATCGGTCGACCAGTTTGCAGGTGCAGGTAAAGGTGCAGGCTGACAGTCACGACCCGGGAAACCTTGAATCGCTTCACGTGTATTACGGAACAATACACGACCTGTACCATGACGGTCTAAAAGCTCATGAATCGCACGGAAACGCTGTTCTGGATCATCGTCTATTTTATGACCCAATAACTGTTCAATCGCTTCAAAATGCCCAGCTTCCAAGGGCAAATCTGACATCAATACTTCAGCAATTTGCGCAGTGTGATGGTATTTTTCTTCTTCATCAAGGAAACGATCAAGCGAACTAAAACGCTGCGGATCAAGTAACCGTAAACGTGCAAAGTGACTTTCTACACCCAACTGTTCTGGGGTTGCGGTCAATAGCAGTACGCCCGGTGTTTTTTCAGCGAGTTCTTCGACCAGATCATAACGGTCGTTTCCGCCGTCTTCTTCAGACCACATCAAATGATGCGCTTCATCGACCACCAACAAATCAAAACCAGCTTCAATCGCTTGTTCACGCAAATCATCATGGTCAATCATTAAATCAACTGACGCAATAATGCACTGTTCCGTCAGGAAAGGATTAAGTTCAGGATCATGTTCTTTTATTGACGCGGTACGGGTCAAATCGAACAATGAGAATTGCAAATTGAAACGGCGACGCATTTCAATCATCCACTGATATTGCAGTGAATCGGGTACTAAAATCAAAATTCGTTCAGAACGACCTGTTTTTAATTGCTGATGAATGATCAGACCTGCTTCAATGGTTTTACCTAAGCCGACTTCATCGGCAAGTAATACACGCGGTGCAAAACGCTTACCGACTTCATGTGCAATATAGAGTTGGTGTGGAATCAATCCAACACGAGCACCGACCATGCCGCGAAGTGGACTGTTTTGCATATTGGCCTGCATTTGCATTGCTTCAATGCGCAAGTCATACCATTCTTTATAGTCAACTTGGCTTGCAAGCAAACGATCTAAGGGCTTAGACAGTTGAATGGTGGCACCAATACGCGTTTCATTTAACGACTTACGCTCTTCTGTACCATCGATCAGTATGCGAATAACGTTATAGCGAATCACACCATTACGTTCTTCAAATGACTCGACGTTCCAAAGTGCGCCTTCTTGGTCTTGTAATTCGTCTTTTACGTTAAAAACAATCCGAGATAAAGGTGCATTGTTGCGTGCATAGACACGGGTTTCATCACTCTTTGGGAATAAAATACTGATTGATCTTTCATCTACATCAATCAATACACCTAACCCAAGTTCTGTTTCTGTGTCAGAAAGCCAACGTTGACCAATAGCAAATTGCTGCAATTTTTTCCACCTTATCTCAAGTTAGGACTGAAAAACCAATGCTCAATCAGGAGATTATTTGAACAAAGTTTAACGTCTTTAAGCAATATATTTTGACATAAAGCCCACCAAAAAGTGAGCGATATTTAGGGTTATTAATTTTAAGCTTTAAAAACCAAGTTTTGTGTGGAAACCTGCAATCTAACAACCTAAAACTCTTCCCGAACCGACTAAATCTATTAACAGGTTAAAATGTCATTAAAAAATGAATTTAAAATGAAGGTACTGCTAAAAAGGAACTGGACAATGAAAATCCATACGCTCCTCAGTAATAGGATGATTAAAACTTAACTGCTCTGCATGCAAACATAGACGCGGCATCAGTATTTGATGTTCAGGCTGCGCGTAAAGCGTATCCCCTACAATCGGGTGCCCCAAATACTGCATATGCACACGGAGTTGATGTGCGCGTCCCGTAATAGGCGTAAGTTTAACACGAGTCACAGGCTGAGCTTGAATTTCAAAATGCTCAGTTGCGATCCAATGAGTTAAAGCCACTTTATTGTGACTTTCATCTACGATATGTAAAGGCGGACGACTAGGATCGTAAATGACTGGAATATCGACTGTACCTTCACCCTCTAAATGACCGACCACGAGGGCTTGATAAGTTTTGTCTGTGTGTCTTTCCTGAAACTGTCTCGAAATGGACTTCTGCCCTGCTTTAGACAAACCAAACACCAAAATACCCGAAGTATCTCGATCTAAACGGTGGATCAATAGTGTACGGCGTTCTTCTTTGAGTAGACGATTGATGACACAGTCTTGCAATTCTTCAGTTTTTCCTGGAACAGAAAGTAATCCTGCGGGTTTATGGATGACCATAAAATCTTGATCACGATAAATGAGATGTTCTTTTAGAAAGTTACTCAAAGTCCAATTCCTAGCAGATCGTGAAAACGAGCCGGCAATGATAAAAAGCTTGGCATAAAATTACAATGTAAATTCAGAAAAACTTGTGTTTTAAGCTGAGAA
This sequence comes from uncultured Acinetobacter sp., assembly GCA_964579445.1. Classification (GTDB taxonomy): domain Bacteria; phylum Pseudomonadota; class Gammaproteobacteria; order Pseudomonadales; family Moraxellaceae; genus Acinetobacter. The sequence goes on along the minus strand of CAZOGM010000007.1, from coordinate 305 downwards.
AATGACGATCAATCTTATTGGTCATTCAGGCGCTCACTGAAATTTAACACTTCTGCCAAAGCGCAAGTGAAAATTTCTCTCCCGGATTGCTGTATCATTCTTTTAAATGTTCAGATATCAATGAAATTATAGACCCGATTAGCAGGAAGAACTGAATCAACATTCAATGCAGAGATATCTTTTAATTTGAGGATTCGACAATAAATTTATTTAAATACCTTATTTCAAAGTCAGTAATTTATTATTTTAGACACTCATTTATTTGAGACAGCGCTATTACAGACCAATACCAAATCAACCTTTCC
>CAZOGM010000006.1:71067-77837 GCA_964579445.1 uncultured Acinetobacter sp. | reverse complement strand
CCAATCACTTGCTCTTCGCAGTTCATCATCACAAAACGGGTTGCGTTCCAGATTTTGTTACAGAAATTGCGGTAACCTTCCACACGCTTCATGTCGAACTTAATGTCACGACCCGTATTGGCTAAAGCGCAGAACGTGAAACGAACGGCATCTGTACCATAAGACTGAATACCGTCTGGGAATTCTTTACGGGTTGATTTTTCAATCTTCGCCGCTTGTTTCGGGTTCATCAGACCCGTTGTACGTTTTTGCACTAAGGTTTCAAGGTCAACACCATCAATCAAATCTAAAGGATCAAGCACGTTACCTTTAGACTTCGACATTTTCTGACCTTCGCCATCACGTACCAAACCATGGACATACACGGTTTTAAACGGCACTTGTGGTGTACCATCTTCATTTTTCATGAAGTGCATGGTCATCATGATCATGCGGGCTACCCAGAAGAAGATAATGTCAAAACCTGTCACCAATACATCCGTAGAGTGGAAAGTATTGAGGAAGTAGTTTTGCATATCCTTTTCAGCATCACCTGTCCAATCTAGGGTCGAGAATGTCCAAAGTCCTGAAGAGAACCAAGTGTCGAGTACATCTTCGTCTTGGGTTAAGCTAACGCTTGCATCGATGTTGTTTTCTGCACGGACTTCAGCTTCATTACGACCGACAAAGACATTGCCTTCAGCATCATACCAAGCAGGAATACGATGACCCCACCACAGCTGACGGGAAATACACCAGTCTTGAATGTTGTTCATCCACGCCATATACATGTTGGTATATTGCTCTGGCACAAACTTAATCTCGCCATCTTTCACGGCTTTAATGGCAGGCTCAGCCAGTGGTGCAATTTTGACATACCATTGATCTGTAAGCAGTGGTTCAACAACGACACCTGAACGGTCACCGCGCGGTGGCTTCAAGGTATACGGTTGAATTTGATCTAACCAACCTTCATATTCTGCTTGTTCAACCAATTTTTTACGTGCAGCAAAACGTTCTAAACCAATATATTCGCTTGGTGCAGCAATGGTTTTAGAAATCTGTTCACCCGCTTTTGCGATGTATTCAAAATCCGCCAATACTTCAGCATTTTTATTGAAGATATTGATGATCGGAAGTTCGCAGCGTTTGCCCACTTCATAGTCATTGAAGTCATGCGCAGGGGTGATTTTTACACAACCCGTACCAAATTCTTTGTCGACATATTCATCTTTAACAATCGGAACAGCACGACCCGTAATTGGCAAGATAATATTTTTGCCGACTAAGTCTGCATAACGTTCATCATCAAGTGCAACCGCAACAGCAGTATCACCCAGCAAGGTTTCAGGACGTGTAGTGGCCACCACAATATGGTCTTTACCATCATGTGTGCGCAGTGATTTATCTTCAAAGAAATATTTGAAGTGCCACAGTGAACCTTGTTCTTCTTTATCAGACTCAACTTCAAGATCAGACAGTGCAGTTTGTAATTTAGGATCCCAGTTAACGAGGCGCTTACCACGGTAAATCAGACCGTCTTTATGCAAACGTACAAACACTTCTTTTACCGCATTGGATAAGCCATCATCCATGGTGAAGCGTTCACGTGACCAGTCTACAGAAGAACCCAAGCGACGAATTTGACGGGTAATGGTACCGCCAGATTGCTCTTTCCATTCCCAGATTTTGTCGATGAATTTTTCACGACCTAAATCATGACGGCTAATGTCTTGAGCTGCCAACTGACGCTCAACGACCATTTGCGTTGCAATACCGGCATGGTCTGTGCCCGGTTGCCATAAGGTATTTTTGCCCGACATACGGTTAAAACGGGTCAATGCATCCATAATGGCATTGTTAAACCCATGACCCATGTGCAAAGAGCCGGTGACGTTCGGCGGTGGAATCATGATAGAGAATGAATCACCTTGACCCGATGGCTTGAAGTAGCCATTGTCTTCCCAAGTCTTGTACCATTTTTTTTCGATCTCAGTGGGATCGTAAGTCGTAGCAATATTTTGCGCTGAATCAGTCATAGTGAGAACAATTCAAAAGTAGATAAAAAATTGCATCCATTGTAGCAAAATAATTGAACTGAATGTTATTCCGCATGACACGCAGAGCTGAGATGTTTCTTAATGTGTGAAAAAACAAACGATCAAAATAATGTTGTTCATTTTTTTCTTTTTGAATAAAACAATAATGATAGATAGGCGTTGAAATTCGTGTAGAAAAGACCTTCGAACTCAACCTGATTTTTTCTCAATATTGAAAAAACTGTAATAACGGACAGATTAAAACTAAAATTTTGTCAGTTGAGCTTATAGCGCTTGGGCAGTATTCCGATGTACTGCTGTAGTGCTTTGAAATTTAGAATGAAATAAGCATTATTTAAATGTAAATAAAGGTCGAGAAAGACAATGAAGCTGATTCATTGCTTTGCTAAGATGAAGCCAATAACACTAAAAATGCTCAAAATTAAAAGGGAAAGGGACGTATGTCATATCAAATTCAGTTGGACATCAAAGCAAAAACCTATAAAGAGCTTGCTGAAATTACCCAGCGCTTAAATAGTGCAGATAAAACCAGTTTAGCCAAAGATCTCGGGCGTGTTTTTACTGAAATGTCGTGCCAAGTGTTGGAGCAGGTGTTTGGGAGGTTGGTTAAGGAAAAACAAAATGATGCTGCCAATTCACATTCAAAATCTCAAAAAGAAGCCGAGCAAGTCTTGGCTCAAATTGAGGGCGCACTAACTAAATACATGCCTTGGGCGATCTCTTTTTTTGGCAATGACCGTTTAAAACCTGTCGCCAATCATATTTTAAAGAAATTTCACCCTTCTGAAACCGGTGATGCCAAGATGTTTTATCTGTTGGATCGTCAGTTGGGTGCAGAATCTCAAGCCGCATTAGAACAAATCAAAGCGGGTAATTTTCAAGTCTTGCCACAGTTGATGCGTGATTTGATTAAAATTATCGACTTGGGTATATCCGAATTTATTCGTGATCCCAAAACCTTGTTAAAGTTTAATTTCGTGGTCGATAAGACTTTGAATGGGGTAATCAATATGATTACCAGTACGGGTTATAAGCGCATTGAAAAAATTGCCGATGAGTACGATACCAGTGACGCAGGTCGGGCACATTATTATGCTGATCACTTTGGGAAATTTTTGATTCACGTATAATCATTGTTCAATATCAATCTGCATCATCAATAAGAGAAAAATCATCATGGATGGAAAAATTGTTTGGATTACCGGTGCGTCTTCTGGTTTAGGTAAAGCATTGGCACAAGCATGTGCTTTAAAAGGCGCTCAGGTGATATTGACTGCACGCCGTGTTGAGGAACTGGAAAAGGTTAGATTAAGTCTCAGTCATCCAGAGCGACATCTTTCTGTGGCAGCAGATATTACCGATGAAACACAAGTTCGTCAGGCACATGAGCAAGTGCTTGCCAGCAAAGGCAGAATCGATTGGCTCATCAATAATGCAGGTCTAAGCCAGCGTGCCTTGATTGCAGATACCACCATGCAAACTGAACGCGCCATCATGGAAATTGATTATTTTTCTCAAGTTTTTTTAACTAAAACTGTATTACCAACGTTTTTAAAACAAAAATCGGGACGCATTATATTTGTATCGAGTGTCGCAGGATTACTCGGAACACAATACCGTGCATCTTATTCAGCGGCTAAAGCGGCGATTCATTTGTGGGCCAACAGTTTACGAGCAGAAGTTGCAGATCAAGGCGTGGGTGTTTCCGTTATTTTCCCGGGATTTGTCAAAACCAATGTCTCTTTTAATGCACTGAACGGCGATGGTCAACCTCAAGCCAATCAAGATGATGCTATTGAAAATGGTTTGGAGCCTGAGGTCTTCGCAGAGATTGTGATCAAAGCATTGTTAAATGGCGAAGAATATATTGTGGTGGGTGGGGCGAAGGAAAAACTGGGGGTATGGGTCTCACGGTTATCGCCAAAAACGTTGTACAAAATGATTCGCAAAGTTAAAGTGAAATAAGCTGTTTAAAATGAAACTATCCGATTCAATCTTAAAATCATTGAGATTGAATCGCGGTGCCATAAGCAAATACTTCAACCATACCGCCTTGCATCCCCAATTCGGTGGTGCTCAGTCTTAAGCCCATAATCTGTGTGGCACCGATTTTCTCCGCTTCTTGCTTAAGTCGAACCACAGCTTCACGACGAGCACGCTCGACAATGCTTTCATAACTGCTTAAACGCCCACCGAAGAAATTTTGAATTTGCGCAATCACATATTTAAAATAGTCATGTGAAATCACCACATTACTGCTGACCATCTGTCCGCTATGTTCTGAGGTTTGAAAGCGATGGGTATCCATTTGGATATACGCCAGCCGCTTTTCATTTGCTTCTAAAGCCTTTAAATGCTTTCGCTCATTGTAGCGACCAAAACCAAAGCCAACTGCGAACAAAATAACAAAAGTGATCGCTTGAAAGATTAATCCATCCATAATTTAGCCTTGGGTGGGAAATGGATCGGGGAGTACATTTTCAGCTTTGTTGACACGTACAGCAGTGCCATAAACGAAAAGTTCAGATGCGCCTTGGGTAATATTCGAGGTTGAAAAACGAATACCGACAATCGCATTGGCACCCAAGCTCTGGGCTTTGGCAATCATACGGTTCATGGCTTCTTGACGTGATTCTTCCAATAATTCGGTATATGCAGTAAGTTCTCCACCCACAATATTTTTAAGTCCTGCCAGAAAGTCACGACCCACATGTTTACTACGTACGGTACTGCCGTAAACCACATCGAACTGTTGAATAATCTGATGACCGGGAACGGATTCTAAATTACTAAGAAGCATGACTTTGATTCAATGAATGAGCTGACTTTGAAGATAGGAAATCCGACGGTAAAATGCAATCAAAAAAGCCCACACAAGGTGGGCTTTTTTGATAAAGATGAATTATTTTTGGTTGTATTTCAAATCAGCACTTGATGGCTGATACTGGATTTGCTGTGTGGTGTTGGTTTTTACACCGCCACCTAAGCTCTTATACACTTCAACTTGGTTATTTAAGTTAGCTTGTTCAAGCAGCAGCAAACCTTGTTCAGCAGCATATGAAGTACGCTGAGCATCCAATACGGTTAAGAAACTATCAATACCAGCACGGAAGCGTGCATTTGAAAGTTTATAAGTGGTATTGGTTGCATCCACCAAACGGCGCTGCGCAGTTAAACGTGCACCAATGTTTTGACGAACAGCCAAAGCGTCATTCACTTCGCGGAAAGCAGATTGAATCGATTTTTCATAATCAGACAAGGCAATTTGCTGGTCTGTTTCAGAAATTTTGATATTCGCTTTGCGCGTACCCCAGTCAAAGATCGGAATATCTAAGCTTGGACCCACCGACCATGCAAATGAGCCTGATTTAAACAAGTCGCTCAAGTCAGTCGATGCATAACCTGCAGAACCCGTCAGGCTAATGGTTGGGAATAATCGGGCTTTGGCAGCACCAATATTCGCACCTGCAGCACTGAGTTGGTATTCAGCCGCTTTAACATCTGGACGGTTGTTCAGCAAGTCACTTGGAATACCTGCGGTTAATGCATTGGTATTGGTCACACGTGTTACGCGTTGCTGAGGTAATAGGTTGGCTGGCACTGCTTCACCCACCAGCAAGTTCAATAAGTTTTGAGCTTGCGCGATCTGGGTTTTGTAGTTCGCAACATCGTTACGTGCAGTTTCAACGGTTACTTGTGCTTGACGTACAGGCACTTCACTGTCGATACCCACATCAAAACGTTTCTTATTTAAGTTATAAGAATCGAGCTGAGTTTTAAGCGTTTGCTCAGCCAGTTTTAAATTGGCATTGGCAAAAGAGTAGCTCAGCCAAGCTTGTGCAACCTGACCCACCAGTGCAATTTGAGTCGCATCACGCGCACTTGAAGTCGCGAGGTAAGAGTCTAGAGCATTGTCTTTGAGGCTGCGAACGCGTCCCCAAAAGTCGAGCTCATAAGCTGTCACACCTAAGCCTACGTTATACACCGTATTCGCACCATTTGATGTTGCTGTGTCTTGACGTAAAACGCCACCACTTGCACCAATGGTTGGAAGCTGATTATTTTGTGTGATTTGGTATTGCTGCTGGGCACGTTGAATGTTCAGCGCCGCAGTACGTAAATCACGGTTATTGGCAATGGCTAAATCTAACACTTGAATTAAACGCGGGTCAGCAAAGAAATCTTTGTAGCCTTGTTCTGCAACAGATGTACCTGAAGCATTTCCCAAGTAGTTGCCAGGAATATTGGCTTGAGCAACCGGCTCTGGCCCACGCATGCTTTGACAGGCTGTCAAAGCAAGCGCAAGTGCAGATACCGCAATGCTACGACCTGATACAGACCATAACTTTTGCATCACGATGTATGCTCCTGAGAGAGTTTTTGTTTAGGCTTGAATTTGAAGACGCTTCGAATCCAAACATAGAATACTGGAATAAAGAAGATCCCGAGCAAAGTCGAACTAATCACGCCACCCAGTACACCATAACCAACAGAGTGCTGGCTACCTGCACCTGCACCACCTGCAAGCGCAAGCGGAAGTACACCAAAACCAAAGGCTAAGGTTGTCATAATGATTGGGCGTAAACGCATTTTTGCCGCGTGTAGAGTCGCTTCAAGTAAAGGCTCGCCTTTGTCTTCTTGAAGTTCTTTGGCGAACTCTACAATCAAGATTGCATTCTTCGCGGCCAAACCAATCACGGCAATAATGGCCACTTGGAAATAGATGTTGTT
>CAZOGM010000006.1:51476-70967 GCA_964579445.1 uncultured Acinetobacter sp. | reverse complement strand
TCTTCGCGGCCAAACCAATCACGGCAATAATGGCCACTTGGAAATAGATGTTGTTGGTTAAGTTCGGATCTTTAAGCAATACCATGCCCAAGAACGTCAAGCCAATCGCACCGACAATACCCAGTGGAATCACCAGCATTACAGAGAACGGAATAGACCAACTCTCATAAAGTGCAGCAAGACACAAGAATACAATCAGCATCGAAAGTGCATATAAGCCCATGGTTTGAGAACCTGACTCACGCTCTTCCAAAGACAAACCTGTCCATTCGTAGTCGAAACCAGTAACACCCATACTTGGAAGTTTCGCAACGATTTCTTCCATCGCAATCATCGCATCACCCGAGCTAACACCCGGCGCTGGTGTACCTTGAATATTGACTGAAGAAATACCGTTATAACGTTCTAAACGAGGCGAACCATAAGTCCATTCACCTGTCGCGAACGATGAAAACGGAACCATTTGACCTGACGTGCTACGCACATACCATTTGTTCAAATCTTCCGGCATCATGCGGGCATCTGGAATCGCTTGTACATAAACTTTCTTCACACGACCACGGTCGATGAAGTCATTTACATAAGAGCCCCCCCAAGCAATGCTCATGGTGCTGTTGATTTCTGAAATGCTCACACCCATGGCGCTGGCTTTTTCATTATCCACATAGATTTTGTACTGTGGCGTATCTTCTTGACCATTTGGACGTACACCTGCAAGACGCTTGTCTTGTGCTGCCATGCCCAAAATCATGTTACGTGCAGTGAGCAGTTGTTCATGCCCATTACCTGCAGCATCTTTTAACATAAAGTTAAAGCCTGCAGATACACCCAGTTCAGGCATTGCAGGAAGCTGTAAAGGCATGACATAAGATGCATCTTTTGCGATTACGTTCAGTGCCATGCCACGTTGAATAATGGCACCAACAGCCGATTCTTTGGTGGTACGTTCTTCCCAGTCTTTTAACTTAATAAAAGCCAAGCCCGCATTTTGACCGACACCAGTGAATGAGAAACCTGCCACACTGAATACAGATTCAACATTGGCTTTTTCATTTTCTCTAAAATAGTGCGTCATCTGATCGATAACTTTTTCAGTACGATCAAGCGTAGCATTTGGTGGAAGTTGCACCAGTGTCATGACGACACCTTGGTCTTCGTCTGGTAAGAAAGAACTTGGTAGTGCTTTGAACAAGAACACCAGACCGACCAGAACCAGTGCATAGATTGCGCCTGCAAAAATCTTATGAATAAGAAGTTTACCAACCCAGTTTTGATAACCTTGTGCCACACGATCAAAGCGATCGTTGAACCAACGGAAGAAGCGGGCAAAAATACCATTGCTCTGTTCTTTGTTTTTTTCATGCTGTTTAAGCAATGTCGCACATAGGGCAGGGGTAAAGGTTAAAGCCACAATAAGCGATAAAATCATCGCTGTTACCAGCGTGATAGAGAACTGACGGTAAATCACCCCAGTCGTCCCTGTAAAGAACGCCATAGGTACGAATACCGCTGCAAGTACAGTGGTAATACCGACCAATGCACCTGTGATTTGTTTCATTGACCGTTCAGTCGCTTCGACAGGATCGAGATGTTCTTCGACCATAATCCGTTCGACGTTTTCCACCACCACAATCGCATCATCGACCAGAAGACCAATGGCAAGTACCATAGCAAACATGGTTAGCGTGTTAATGGAGAAACCGAACATATTGATGACGGCAAAAGTACCCAGTACCACCACGGGTACAGCCATGGTTGGAATAATCGTTGCACGCCAGTTCTGTAAAAATAAGAACATCACAAAGAATACAAGAACAATCGCTTCAATCAGGGTTTTAACCACACTTTCAATTGAAAGCTGAATAAATGGCGTAGAGTCAAAAGCCAGTTTGTCTTGTAGACCCTCTGGATAGTTTTTACGAAGTTGTACAAGGCGTTCTTCAATAGCTGCTGCTGTATCTAAAGCATTGGCACCTGTTGCCAGTTTAATGGCTACACCACCTGCAGGACTTCCGTTAAATTTAGAAGTGAACTGATAGTTATCTGAACCTAATTCAACTTTAGCCACGTCACCTAAAGTGACTTTAGCCCCTGTTCCAGCACTTTTTAAGTAGATAGAACGGAACTGATCTACTGTTTGAAGTAAGCTTTGTGCATTGACGGTTGCATTTAAAACTTGACCTTCAACCGCTGGAGCACCGCCCAGTTGTCCAACTGCAACTTGTGCATTTTGTGAACGTAGTGCGGTTACAATGTCACTTGGACTCAGTTGATAGCTAGCGAGTTTGGCAGGATCTAACCAAATACGCATCGCATATGAACCACCAAATACCTGTACTTCACCCACACCAGCAACACGGCTCAGGGGTTCAGAAATATTTGAGTTCACATAGTCTTTAATGTCTGGATCGCTTAATTTGCCATTTGGAGAATAGAACGCCAAAACTTGCAAGAAGCTTGCACCTGATTTGGTGACACGCACACCTTGGCGCTGCACATCTTCAGGTAAAAGCGCGGTTGCAGACTGCAATTTATTTTGAACTTGAACTTGGGCAATATCAGGGTCAATCCCTTGTTCAAAGTTAATGGCAATAGATGCTGAACCGTTACCCGCACTGTTCGATGAAATATAGCGTAAGCCATCTAAACCATTCATTTGCTGTTCAATAATCTGAGTCACTGTGTTTTCAACAGTTTCAGCAGACGCACCTGGATAGGTCGCAGCAATGGTGACAGTCGGTGGAGCAATAGTCGGATACTGAGCAATTGGCATTTTAGTGATGGTTAAAATACCCGCCAGCATAATGACCAATGCAATGACCCATGCAAAGATGGGACGATGAATAAAAAATTGAGCCATTGAGTCTACCCCTTATGTATTTGAAGTAGCTTTTTGTTCAGTTTCAGGCTTTGCAGTTTCAGCTGGTTGTTTTGCAGCAGCTGGAGCAGCAGGTTGAGCACCTTTTGTCGCCGCTGGTTGAGCTTGGTAAGGTTTAGCAACGACAGTTGCGCCTTCTTTAACTTTCGCTACACCATCAACAATTACTTTTTCGCCAGTTTGCAAGCCTTTAGTCACAATCCAGTCTTTGCCTTGAACGCCCGCAGTTTCTATTTGACGCGTTTCAACCACATTCTTGGCATTGACCACCATGGCAGTCGCTTGACCTGTTGGTGTACGAGTAATCGCCGCTTGTGGAATCAAGATTGCATTTGGAATCACACCTTGCACAATTTGCGCAGTGGCATACATACCCGGAAGCAACAAATGATTTGGGTTTGAGAACACCGCACGAACAGTAATCGTGCCTGTATCTGGATTCACGCTTGCATCAGAGAACGCAAGTTGGCCTTCAACGGAATAAAGACTGCCATCTTCAAGTTTTAAGCGCACTTTGGTGTTGTTACTTCGGTCAATGCTGCCTTGACTTAACTGCTGACGTAAACGGAGCAGTTCTGCACTTGATTGGTTAATATCGACATAAATTGGATCGAGCTGTTGAATCGTCACCAAAGCATCAGCTTGATTGGCAGTAACCAAGGCACCCGCTGTCACAGATGAACGACCAGATTGACCTGAAATAGGAGAGCGAACGGTCGAGTAGCCCAAATTGATTTGTGCATTTTTGACAGATGCTTCAGATGCAGCAACATCTGCTTGGGCTAATTTTACTTGAGCTTGTAAGTCGTCATACTCTTGTTTTGATACGGCATTAATGCCCACCAGTTGACGATAACGATCCGCTTTTACGCGAAGTGCATTCAAGTTGGCTTGTTGGCGAACCAGTGATGCTTTAGCGCTGTCTAAATTTGCACGGTTAGTGTTGGCATCAATTTCATACAGTGGTTGTCCTTCACGAACAAAACTACCTTCTGCAAACAGACGCTTAAGAACTACACCGCTGGCTTGTGGGCGAACTTCTGAAATTTGATATGCAGACGTTCTGCCTGAAAGCTCAACAGTTTGTTCAACACCTTGGGGTTGAGCAACAATGACACCTACTTCAGTGGGTGGCATTTTCTGGGCTGCTGCAGCTTGCTCAGCACCTTCAGGTTTATCGCTACAACCTACAAGTGCAATACTTGTTGCAAGAGCACAAGCAGTGAGGGCTGGAGCCCAAAGCTTTGCCGACATCATTATTCCACCTCGTTTAGATTTTTCTCTAAAAATAATTTATTTTGCTTCAATATGTGTTGAGAAAGCTGTAACCACAGCCACGCAACCCAGATAAAAGCTATACTCCAACCTGCTATGACATCGGTTGGGTAATGTGCACCAAGATAAACTCTTGAAAAACCCATACCAACAGCCCATAACAAAGCCAAGAATGTAAATAATCTTGCATGTTTATGTTTATCAAACATAAATATAATCAAACAAGACAATACTGCTGCATAAAGACTATGGGCACTCGGAAATGCTGCACCATAGGTTTCTACCATCTGATAAATTGAATCGGGACGAGGTCGATCAAACAGATATTTAAGTATCCATCCAATGATTGAACCACCAATCAGACCTAGAAAAATAAATAGACTAGATGTCCGTTGTTTTGATCGTAATTGCTGTACGCACCATATTCCACAGAACAACAGCATCACAGGCAATCCGCCAAAATAAGATAAGAAAATTGCGACATCATCAAGTAGAGCAGTACGATGATGACTCATCCATCCAATTGCAGATGTATCTAGTTGTTGTATAAATGGAATATAGATTCCAATACTACTTATCGTAAATCCTAAACAACCTAAAAATATGAATGTGTAAGGCATATAAAATAACCAAATTATATGATAAACGCATTACATTTATTCATTGAATGCGCCAAAGTGTACTCGTCAGTACACTTTTTTTCAAGTCTGTAAAAATCATATTGATAGTAGAATCATTTCTTGAAACATATCACCTTTTGAACAAAAAATAACAGAACAATTAATGATTTGCTTTTTGGCTTATAGAATGTCCATCTTCCACTTGTAAGGGTTGTTTGGGTGGCCAAAAGAAATCCATAGGACGGGTTACAAAATGGGTAAACACCAGTTTGGCCAAAGGCTTCCACTGTTCAAAACGAACACGTCGAGCACGTAGCGCCACAATGATCGTCAAGCTAAAGCTGACAAAAAGGTTGGTGAGACCAATCAGCAACACCCCTAAGAACGATACGATAATGAGACCAATTTCGGGTGAGCCATTAATGCTGAGTAAGCCTTGAATAAAGTTGGCTGAAGCAAATGCAATATGACGAATATCGAGGGGTAAGCCTAAAATAAAACCAATCGTACCCATGCTGCCGAGCATAATCCCAAACAAAAAGTTACCCGCTAAAGCCCCGAGATTACGTTCGATATAGCCTGCAAATTTGTGCAATCTTTCTTTTCCCAACACATGTTCAAGTTTGTGATGGGCTTTTAAACGTGGACCAACTTTGCGGTACACCGCCATATTGTCAAAATAACCCGCAATCAAACCCGAAAAGAATAAACACACACCGGCAATTGCTGCGTGGGGAATGGCCAAAGAGGTGAATGGATTAAGACTATGTAATAAATGAGAAGCTTTTGAATGATTTAACAGGGGCTCACCCAGACCATATTGCCAAAACAAAGTAATGAGCGCTGCCGTTGGAATTGCAATCGAGATATTCCCTAAAATAGCGACAAACTGTGTTCGAATGATATTAATAATCAAGGACGCCAATTCAGCAATTTGAGTGGTTTTAGAGCCTTTACGATGCTGTACGGTCGATGCGAGTGCTGCGGCAGTCATGGCCGGTTGTTTAGTCGCAACAGTAAAGTGCAATACATGAATCAGCATAAAACCAAGTGAATAGTTCATGCTAAACATAAAGGCTTGCATCATAGGTGCTAAAGTTAGACGCGCCGTTAATATCTTTAATGTCGCCATCGTGGCAATAATGACACCTGCGCCCGCCGCAGACTTATACATGCCCAAGAAGCCAGATTTGTCAGTACTTACGTAGTGCTCGCCAGTTTTGCTGGCATTTTCAGTCACCTGAAGGGCGATCAACTCACTGTTGGTTTTGAGCAGTTCACGCACACTGTTTTCAACATAATGGGCAGCCACCAAATCTTGGGTTAATTCCGCCAAAGCTAAATATTGGGTTTTGCCTTGTTCAGTTAAAATATTCAGTAAGATTTCAATTCGATCTAAACATTGCTCAAGCAAAGACAGTAAATAGGTCAGGCTAAGACTCACCCCAATACGTTTGGTCGCACGGCGAATTTTCAGCACCACTTCACGGCACTGATCAATCATGACCAAGGCTTGATCTGCATCGGGGTGAATTATGGCAGACAAGTCTTCTGCGTCACGGTACTGTTTTTTATAAGCTTCAATGAACTCAATAATTTCTCGGTTTTGCACCAAAAAAGGAGATTCGTATTCGGTCAGCTCTGGTTGTGCATTAATAAATTCGGGATATAAACCAATTCCACTGATACGATATGAGAGCACGGTAATGGCTTTGATCATGTCACGTTTAATGCCAAGCTTTGCATCCAGTTGACTGTGATTTTGATTTAAAATTTGGAAGAACTGAAGCCACTGTTCTTCTTCAATATTTTCAAGCCAATATTTATCACTTCGATATGCAAAAACACGAAATACCAAATCTTTGAGATCTGTTTCATCGACCAAAAGCGGTAAAAAATGTGCGCCCAGTCGTTGACCCAACTGATTCCAAAAACCATCTAGGGATAAAATGCCGCTGTCTGCATAGATACTGGTTTGTTTATAGCGATTGATTAACGTAACCAAATACGCTTGGAATGTATTGGCTGCCGTCGGTGTAATGAGTAATGCTTGAATGAGTGCCTGAAACTTTTTTTTAATTTCTTCAATATTATAAGTGTCGGCAGGTCGAACACGTGCGACCAACTCGATGAGGAGATTTTCATCAGGAACAGCGCCAGACTGATCGAGCTGTTCCTGCATGGTGGCAAACAGGTCATTAAAATTAATATGCATAAGCAAGTATTGGTCTAATTATTGGATTCGATGTAAAGCAAGTCGCGCTAAATCAATCAGCGCTTGGCGATAAATGCTTGTCGGAAGTTGATTCAATGCAGCCAAAGCGGCGTCAGTTTCTTCAATGGCACGCTTATGACAATACGCAAGCGCACCTGATTCATGCACTATGCGAATGACGCGGTCTAAATCTTGTGTCCCGCCTGTCGTGATACTCTTACGAATCAATTGGTGATCTTCACCTGAGGTGTTTTTTAATGCAGCAATTAAGGGCAGGGTAGGTTTACCTTCCATTAAATCATCCCCAATATTTTTACCCAGCGTGTCCGCATCGGAGGTGTAATCCAAAATATCGTCAATAATTTGAAAGGCGTTCCCAAAATGACCTGCATAACATCGAAGCGCCTCACGGTACTCATGTTTGCCTGTTAATATAGCAGCGCCTTCTGTTGCAAGCTCGAAAAGACGTGAGGTTTTGCCATGAATAATATCGAGATAAGTGGCTTCGTCCGTGTCAGGTTGATGCTGAGATTGTAATTGTAAGACTTCACCTTCAGCAATTTCACAGGTACCTGTTGAGAAGTCTTTAAGCAATACCATATCGTTTAAATCAACCAACAAATCAAAAGCGCGCGAAATCAGGAAATCTCCGACCAAAACTGCAGTTTGATTGTTCCATGTGGCATTGGCTGTCGGACGACCACGACGTAAACCTGATTCATCAACCACATCATCGTGTACCAAGGTCGCGGTATGCAGCATTTCAATGATGGCAGCGAGTTTTTGCGCATTTTTTAGATTTGTTTCACCGCAGGCACGTGCTGCCAAAAGACACATGATGGGACGCATGCGCTTACCGCCAGCTTCAACCACATGCTTACTGACCGACATAACCAATGCAATTTTTGAGCTGATCCCTTCGTTAATTAAGGTGTCCATCGCAGCAAAGTCTGTAGCAACAGGCGCGAGAATATCTTGCTTAAAATCGATGGTCATGTGAAGGAAGTCCTCATACAAATTTAGTTCTATACACTGGCTAGTGTAACAATTAACATCATTGAATGTTGCTTTAGCGAAGCTTAATGTGCCTGAAAATAAATAATTTGTTTGTAATTTAAACATATTAAAGAAGATGTGCTTTTTTCGCAGCTCATTCAGCGTTCGTTAAAATAACAGTATTTGAGTGAAATTTATTCATTTTGCAAAAAAAATTAATTTAATCAATCTATAGATTGTTATCTTGCTGTGAAATAGCCCGATTTTCAGGCTTTACTTAACTTTAAGATAAAAGACCTTGTTGTTTATTTGATTATCACTTAAAATCCATCTCCTTGATTTAACCCCAGTGGCGCTCGTCTTAAGCTCGATATCTTCCTTTATCGGCACGACGACACGGGTCTGTTGGAGTACGGTATGTACGCAGTTATCCAAACCGGTGGTAAGCAACACCGTGTTATCGAGGGTGAAACCCTTAAAGTAGAATTGTTAAAAGCTGAAACTGGTTCAACAATTACGTTTGATGACGTGTTGATGCTAGTGAATGGCGAAAGCATTCAAATTGGTGCTCCAGTCGTTGCTGGTGCTACAGTAACAGCTGAAGTAGTTAGCCACGGTCGTCACGACAAAATCCGTATTGTTAAAATGCGTCGTCGTAAGCACTACCGTAAACAACAAGGTCACCGTCAATGGTATACCGAGTTGAAAATTACGACTATTTCAGGCTAATTACGAGGATTTTGAAACATGGCTACTAAAAAAGCTGGTGGATCGACACGTAACGGTCGTGACTCGAACCCTAAAATGTTAGGCGTTAAAATGTTTGGTGGTCAATCTGTGACTGCTGGTAACATCATCGTTCGTCAACGTGGTACTGAATTCCACGCTGGTCCAAACGTTGGCATGGGCCGTGACCACACTTTATTTGCTACCGCTGATGGCGTGATCAAATTTGAAGTTAAAGGTCAATTTGGCCGTCGTTATGTATCTGTTGAAACTGTATAAGTTTTAATACCTACATAATCCAAAAAAGCCCGCATTTTTGTGGGCTTTTTTATATCTAAAATTTGGAGAAAATGCTCTTCATCATGATGAAGTTTTTTCTACAAATATGGTAAATAACAATACAAATCTTCTTATTTTCTCAATTATTGCAACAAAAAAATGGTTTAAGATGAACCATGTAGCAAATTACGCTAGACGCAAACTTATAAAAAGGTGAAACCATGAATATGCTTCGTAAAACCATGAGTGCAGTAGCAATGAGTACGGTGATGCTTGCACCAGTGATCAGCACCAGTGTTTTAGCAGCCCCTACTGCGGCAACGGAGCAACAGGCAACTGCAAACTTGGTGAAACAGTTAGATGGCATTAAAAGCATTACTGCTAATTTTGAGCAAAGTACCAAAGCCACAGCTGGCAGCAAAGCGCCTCAAAAAAAAGGCTTAAGTGCTCAACACATGAATCAAACCTTTAAAGGGGTGATGAAAGTGGCACGTCCAGGTAAGTTTTATTGGGAAACTACATCACCCGCAAAACAAACCATCGTGACCACAGGTAAAATGGTGTGGATTTATGATCCAGACTTACAACAAGCCATTCGTCAAAATTTAGATGAACAAGTAGCAAATACGCCAGCACTGCTTTTGTCGGGCAACACCAGCCAAATTATGCAGTCGTATCGTGTTACTCAGCCTAATAAAGGTAAAACCTATTACACGTTGTTCCCAAAACAAGATGATGGTGCTTTCCAAAGTTTGACTATTAGTTTTGGTGCCAACAAAGCGCCAAGTTTAATGATTTTGGAAGACTCATTGGGTCAAACCACCTATGTACGTTTTAACAATGTGAAGGTCAATCCGAGTTTGTCTAATTCTACCTTCAACTTCACTCCGCCGAAGGGTACAGATATCATTGATCAATAATAGATATGATCGGTCAGCCAATCATCGAGATATGAGCGCTTAATCAAAAACTTAATTTTAAGTAGTATTTATCGCTTCAAAGTTAAAAAGCAGCCTTAGGGCTGCTTTTTTGGCTTGAATTGAACATCTTTATTAATACGTACACATGAACCTGAGCCAACCATTTAGATACAATAATCTTGCCTAAGCGACTATGCTCCTTTGTATAGTGTAGAGATTAAGACATACAAAACGAGGGGTAAGCATGCATTTTCAGTTCAAGCCAAATGTTAAAAAAAGTGTAAGAACCAATTTAGGAATGACTGCTGTAATATCGCTTATGATGATGCTGAGTGCATGTCAGCCTAAAGTTGATCCTGCAACAGATAAACAATCAGAACAGAGCAGCTCATCCCAACAACAAAAAGACCCTCACATTTATATTGAATCTAAAACCCAAGCGCTTAGCCCAAAACAATCGCAGAGCTGTGACGAAGCAGGCTGCACACGTTATGACTTCCAAACGGTGCAAACCAATCACGCATGGATCAATCAATACTTTTTAGATCGAATTCAGAAAGTAGAACCCCTTGCATTTGAAGGTGCAAAAAAATCTGCCGAAGAAAAGGTAGATGAAAAGCGCTTGAATGAATCTTCGATTGTGGTGCGCTATATCGGACAAAATCAACATTTGGCCACGTTTGAAATGCTCACTTATAGCTATAGTGCAGGCGCAGCACATGGAATGTATCATAAGGAATATGTGAATTTTGATTTAAACACCAAGAAACGTATTGCTTTGCAAGATTTGATTATTGCAGGTTCAGACTCAAAGCTCATTGAAGCGTTATATCAAAACAATATGACTTGGCTAGATGCGCATTCGGTTGAACAAAATAAACTTCAATTGAGCGATAATTTTTACTATGGTGCCAATGGCATTGTTTTTGTTTATCCGCTGTATGAACTTGCTTCTTATGCAGAAGGAATGTCTGAACTGAATTTGCCTTATGTTTTGGCCAAGGATTTGATCAAGCCTGAATATTTACCCAATTTGCCTAAATATGCTGAACGCTAATTTTATGAAAAATGCGCTGTTATTGTTCTAATAAGGCGCAGCTACAAGCAGAGTGACTGTATTTTTTGGCTTGAAGCGCTTACACTATAGCCAGTTTTTTTCTTTACAAAAGATTGACCATGATTGACCCAAAATTACTCAGAAATAATATCGAGGCTGTAAATGCAGCCTTAGCAAAGCGTGGCGTACAGTTAAACGTAGAAGAGTGGGCATCATTAGAGGCTCAGCGTAAAGAAATTCAGTCCAAAACTGAAAGCTTACAAGCGGAACGTAATGCTGGTGCAAAACAAGTCGGTCAAATTAAAAAATCAGGTGGCGATGCCTCTGAAATTATGACACGCATGTCTGCAATCGGTGATGAAATTAAAGCCGCTGAAGTTGCTTTATCACAGTTACAGGCAGAGATTGAAGAAAAGTCATTGTCTATACCCAACTTACCGCATGAGTCTGTGCCTGAAGGTAAAGATGAAAGTGATAACGTTGAAATTTTAAAATGGGGCACACCGCGTCAGTTTGATTTTGAAATTAAAGATCACACTGATATTGGTGAGTGGATGGGCGGTTTGGAGTTTGAAACTGCGACCAAGCTCACGGGTTCTCGTTTCAGTGTGTTGAAAGGGCCTTTGGCGCGTCTACAACGTGCGCTGACTCAGTTCATGCTTGACACGCATACCTTAAAAAATGGTTATACCGAAGCGTATGTACCGTATTTGGTGAATGCTGAATCACTTCGTGGCACAGGTCAATTGCCTAAATTTGAAGAAGATTTATTTAAACTTCAAGGCGAAAAAGAATACTATCTTATTCCAACGGCTGAAGTGCCAGTCACTAACTTTGTGCGTGATGAAATTGTAGATCCAGAGCGTTTGCCTTTAAAATATGCTGCACATACGCCATGTTTCCGTAGTGAAGCAGGTTCGTATGGTCGTGATACACGTGGTCTGATTCGTCAACATCAATTCGATAAAGTTGAAATGGTTCAGATTGTCAAACCTGAGACTTCAATGGATGCTTTGGAAGAATTGACAGGCCATGCAGAAGGGATTTTACAAGCCTTGGGTCTGCCATACCGCAAAGTAATTTTATGTGCGGGTGATATGGGCTTTGGCGCAATCAAAACTTATGACTTAGAAGTTTGGGTGCCGAGTCAAAATACCTATCGTGAAATTTCTTCATGCTCATGCATGGGCGATTTCCAAGCACGTCGTATGAAAGCGCGTTACCGTGCAGATCAAAAGAAAACCGAATTTTTACATACCTTGAATGGTTCAGGTTTGGCGGTTGGTCGTACTTTACTTGCGGTGATGGAAAACTATCAACGTGAAGATGGCTCAGTTGAAGTGCCAGAAGTATTACGTCCGTATATGGGTGGCTTGACTTACATTGACTAGATTATAGTCGCTTAGTCAATACATTCCTTACTTGGCACAGTTGTATATTAAATTTGCTTAAGACAATCAGATCTTAATATTGAGGTAGTCCTTGGATATCTTCCCAATCTCTTTAAAGTTGCAACAGCAACCTTGTCTGATTGTTGGCGGTGGACATATTGCCTATCGTAAAGCAGTCTTGCTAGCCAAGGCAGGTGCGGTGATTGATGTCATTGCACCTAAAATTGAAGCAAACTTGCTTGAGCTGGTTCAGCAAACTCAAGGTCAATATGTTCAAGAAATATTTGGTTCAAAGCTTTCGCTTCGACATTACCGTTTAGTCATTGCAGCAACAGATGATCCACAGGTCAATCAAGCCGTCTTTGTGGCTTGTGAAGCCGAAAATGTCTTGGTCAACAGTGTTGATGATATTCCGCATTGCCGTTTTATGGTGCCAGCGATTGTTGATCGTTCACCACTCCTGATATCGGTGGCGAGTAATGGCACATCGCCAGTTTTATCACGTCAGATTCGAACGCAACTTGAAACGACTATTCCTCATGGGATGGGACTTTTGGCTGAGTTTTCAGGAAAATGGCGCAGTGTCGTTAAAGCTAAAATTGCTCATCCAGATGAACGCCGTATTTTTTGGGAAGATTTGTATGCAAGTCAGCTCAAAGAACATGTTTTTAATGGAAATATCGTTGCTGCTGATAGTCTTATTGAAAAAGCACTGACGCATTGGAAAACACCCAAGGGTGAAGTCTATTTGGTCGGTGCGGGTCCAGGCGACCCAGAACTTTTGACTTTAAAAGCCCTGCGGTTAATGCAACAAGCCGATGTGGTGATTTATGATCGCTTAGTGTCTGAACCAATTATGAATTTGTGCCGCCGTGATGCGACTAAAATTTATGTCGGGAAAGCCCGTTCTGATCATGCTGTACCCCAAGAAGGCATTAATGCGCTGTTGGTCAAATATGCACAACAAGGTAAAAGAGTCTGTCGTCTAAAAGGTGGTGATCCATTTATCTTTGGGCGTGGTGGTGAAGAAATTCAAGAACTGTATGAAGCAGGCGTGAGTTTTCAAGTGGTTCCTGGCATTACGGCTGCATCTGGCTGTTCTGCCTATGCAGGTATTCCGCTGACCCATCGTGACTACGCGCAAAGTGTCCGTTTTCTTACGGGTCATTTGAAAGAAGGTTCGCCAGAACTCCCTTGGAGTGAACTGGTCTATGAGCATCAAACCCTTGTGCTGTACATGGGCTTGGTGGGATTGGAGAAAATCTGTGCTCGCTTGATCGAGCATGGTCAGCGTCCAGATATGCCTGTTGCGCTCATTTCAAAAGGTACCACACCTGAACAGAAAGTTGTGGTGGGTACTTTGGCAGATATTGCCTCTAAAGTCACACAATATCAAATTCAAGCGCCGACACTGACCATTATTGGTGAAGTGGTGAAACTGCGTGAACAATTACAGTGGCAGAGCTAAGTCCTTTGTTGCTTCATTTATAGAAGAGATCTCCCGTGATTCATGTTGTTTTGTACGAGCCTGAAATTCCTGCAAATACAGGCAATATTATACGTTTATGCGCCAACACTGGAGCGCAGCTGCATTTGGTTAAACCACTTGGTTTTGAGTTGGATGATAAGAAACTCAGACGTGCAGGTTTGGATTACCACGAATATGCGCGTATGCAAATTTGGGAAAATTTTGAGGCATGTTTAGAGAATCTTCGATCTAAAGGCATTGATTTGGACTCGATCTATCCACTTACCACAAAAGGTTTCGAGACACCGCATACCTCAGATCTGAATCGACCTGTAGCACTTTTAATGGGGCCTGAAACGCGAGGGTTGCCTGAAAGTGTACGCATGCTATTTCCGCAAAAGCACTGGATTCGTCTGCCAATGGCAGAAAATTCACGTAGTTTAAATTTATCCAATGCAACTGCTGTGATTCTTTACGAAGCATGGCGTCAGCAAGGTTTTAAAGCACTCATTTAAGAAGATTAAAAAATATAAAGCCACGGTCATGTGGCTTTTTTATTGCAGTGCGGAGCTGAGCGCGTTAGGATTTAGCCAAAGTCATTATAAGATTAATCAAATATCATAATTTTGGAGTGAATATGTTTTCATTCATCTACCACATGAAAAATAATTTTGCTGTTCTATGTGTCTTTTCGAGCAGCCTTTTTATTACAAACTTAAGCTCTGCCAATGAGCCATCGATTGTTGTTGGAGAGGGCGTGCAGCTCATTACCAAGCAAGAAATACAACAAGGTTTGGTCGAAATGCAAAAGAAGATGAACACTCGGATTGAACAGTGGGGGGCGAAGTTGACACGTGAAGATTTTGATCGTAAAAGAGGTCAGCTGGTTTTAAAGTCCTCAAAACAATTAGAGGTATGTGGGATTTTTCAGGGCGTAATTGATGAGACTTATCTTGCTGCACAAGCCAACAAATATCGCTTGACTGAAGCGGATCAAAAAGTCGTGAGTAGTCGGGCAGATTTTATTAATGCTTTAGGTTTCAAGAATCATATCATTAAAACTGAATTGGGTTTTGACTGCCGAATGAAGTAACTGCTTATATATTCAAAAGTATAAAAAAGGCGCACTAAGCGCCTTTTTTATGTATGCATGTTTATGTGTACAGTATTACTTGTCACTAAACTCATCGTGCTGAGGAGCAGGTTGACGGAAGCCCTTAGTTTTATAGCCTAAGTATAAAATACCAAACATTGCCCACCATAGACCGAACTTCAATGCTGTGTCTTCAATTTCAAGCCACATGGCAAAGATGCTGATAAAGCCAAGCAATGGAATAATCACAAAACTAAAAATATCTTTAAAGTTTTTAGTGCGACCATCACGCAGTGCATAACGTGAAATCACAGATAAATTCACAAAGGTAAAGGCAGTCAATGCACCGAAACTGATCATCGAAATCACGATATCAAGATCCATGAAGCCAGCGGTTAATGCCACAACACCTACAATTAAGATGTTATAAGATGGAGTAAAGCTCTTCGGACTAATATGACCAAAGATCTTTTTATTAATCACGCCATCACGACCCATCACGTACATTAAGCGTGATACGCCTGCATGGGCAGAAATACCAGATGCCATTACGGTAATGATTGCGAAGTACAACACTACGGTTTTAAATGCGACTCCACCCACAGCTTGTAAAATGTCAGGCTGAGTTGCCGCAACATCTTCAAAATAAGTTTTTGGATCATTCGGGAAGTAGATTTGCATAAAGTAGGTGCTGATAATAAAAATTACACCTGCAATTAAAGCGGTCAAGAAAATCGCTTTAGGTAAGGTTTTTTCAGTATCTTTGGTTTCTTCTGCAAGTGAACTAAGTGAGTCAAATCCTGTGAATGAGAAGCACAGCAGTGTAGCACCTGTAATCAGTGCGCCAACTGTGGTCATTTCATTCCAAAACGGTTCAAGACTCCACAGTTGATACGGTGCATTCACCAATGAGCCATCTGCGTTTACACCACCGACCAATAAGGAATAAACCATCCACGTGAAGTAAGCAATCACGACCAACTGCGTAAATACAATCAAGCTATTAAAATTGGCAACGAATTTAACGCCGCGCAAGTTCACTAGAGTCATAAATGCAGTCAGACAGATCACCCAAACCCAATGATTCACATCGGGGAAAAGTGCTTCAAGATAGATCACCGCAAGAATAATATTCACCATTGGTGACAATAAATAGTCTAACCAAGATGACCATCCCACCATGAAACCGACGTTCGGGTGAATGGATTTTTGAGCATAGGTATATGCTGAACCCGACGATGGATAGCGACGGATCATATGTCCGTAACTGATCGACGTAAATAAAATTGCAACAAGCGCAATAATATAAGATGTGGGTACATGGAAGTGACTTTCTTCTGATACTAAACCAAACGTATCAAATAAGGTCATTGGCTGAATATAAGCTAAACCGATAATAATGATGTGCCAGAGACCTAGCGTTTTTTGCAGTTTAGCTGCCGATTGAGTCCCAGTGGTATTTGTCAACGGCGTTACCCTCTTAATCATTGATCAAGGATCAGTCAAATCTATTAGGATCGTTTGAGACGAACGATCCCCCCTAATGGATAAAACAAAAGTGCGCCAATCTAAACTATATTGAGGCAGTTTGTCAGTAACTTGCATGAAATTTTTAGCAGAAAATGTGCCACTTTGTATAAAAAATAAGTGACTTTAGATTCAGCATGATAAAAGCCCGATGTTTAAAAAAACATCAGGCTGGAATTTTGGGTATATTGGCTTACTTTTTTGAATTTACCAAGCTTTTTCTAAGATTGATTTCAAATCTGCAAGTGATGTTTCTTTAGGATTAAAGATAATCGAACCATCATTCAGTGCTTTTTCCGCAATTTCATCGAATTGAGCTTCAGTTACTTTTCCAGTTTCGCGCAGCGTGCGAGGTAACTTGGTTAAAGTATATATCTGATCCCGCATAGTGTTGATCACACTAATGGCTTTATCCGCGCGTAAATTCGCGGGAGTCTGTGCATAAATATCTGGGCCTGCGAGTGGAAGCAACAGTTCCGCAATTTTGTCGCCATTTACATCTTTATTGAACTCAAGCACATACGGCAAGAACAGGTTCATACACAAGCCATGCGGTAAATGAGCGACTGAGCCCAAAGCATGTCCAAGTGAATGCACTATGCCGACCATGGCATTTGAAAATGCAATCCCTGCCATTGTCGAAGCTTGAGCCAACTCCAAACGACCATCTGCATCTTTTGGATTGTCCAAAACATTAAACAAATGATTGCTAATTTTCTTAATCGCAGCAGTTGCATAAGCATCACTGATCGGATTAGCTGCTAAGCAAGTATAGGATTCAACCGCGTGTGTCATCGCGTCCATTGCGGTCATTGCAGTCAGATGCAGCGGCAAAGTTTGCGTCATCCGTGGATCTAAAATTGCAGCATTAGGCATGAGGTATTTCGAAGCAAATGGCATTTTTTGATGTGTCGCATTGTCTGAAATTACTGCGACCATGGTGACTTCAGAACCTGTCCCTGAAGTGGTGGGTACCACAAAAAAAGGTTTAAGAGCTTTAGGTAGGTTGTGCGCACCTGAATATTTCAGCAGATCATCACCGCCTTCAGTCACCAAGATGTTGGCAGCTTTGGCTGTATCAATGACGGAACCACCGCCAATCGCGATAATTGCATCGCATTGGTTATTACGATACGCCGCTGCAACACTGCGCACCGTTTCAAGACTGGAATCGGGTGGAACATCATCAAAAATAAAACCAATTTTCACATCTGTTGCTGCAAATGCGGCTTCGACAGGGGTGAGTAAACCGTTGGCACGAACGCCTTTGTCGGTAATGATTAAAGGTTGCTTCGCACCCATAGACGCCAATTCAAAAGGCATATGTTCTAAAGCTGCATTTCCAGCAATGACTTTGACAGGACAGAAAAATTCGTAATATGGCTTGGTCATTGTGATGCACTCCCTTTGATATACGATTGAGCAACTTTTAAATAGATATTGGCAGCGCCTGTGAGTTTTTCTTTGAGGCTCAGTTGTTGTGGGTATTCTTTAATCGCCATTTCCGCGACCAGTTTCGGTAAAATTAAAGCTTCCATTTTATTGAGACAGCGCACCAAACGAATCGCATGACCCAAATCACCATCAGCAATCATACGGTCATTGGCAAAGGCTTGTGCGGTACTTTCTTGGAAGGAAAAGACCAAAAAAGCATGGTGAATGTGTTTAAACGTAATGGTTAAATCCGGCTTGGTTGGAACGCGGTCTACAAGCTCTAAGTGGTGCTGAGGATTAACTTGGGCAATGAAAGCCGCATCATTGTTAAATACGGCCATAGAAACGGTAAAACCAACTGGAAACTTTGCAACATCCTGTTTGATTTCATCATCGACTTGACTCGCCATCGCCAAGCCTCTACCAATCACATCCAACATGAGTTTGACATAGGCTTGCTCTAAAGCGGGTTTTACTGAGTTTATTGAAATCACTCGCATATCCCTTATTGCAGTTATTCATTATTTTAGAGTAATTACTCTAATTTATTTTGGACAGCAATGTAAAGAGGATAATTCTAAATTAGCTCAATATTTGCAAAAAAATCATCTTTTTTAATGTATTCAATAATATCTAAACTTAACTGATTAAAATTAGGATAGGGCTGAATCAAATCACACACACGGACCATTTCAAGACCGGCATAACCGCAAGGGTTGATCGTATTAAAACCTGTAAGCTCACAGTCAACATTGAGTGATAGACCATGGTAACTGCGTCCTTTACGAATTTTGAAACCCAATGAGCCAATTTTACGCTCATTTACATACACACCCGGCGCATCGGGTTTGGCATAAGCTTGAATACCATATTTATTGAGCAGATCAATCATGATTGATTCGGCATAGGACACTAAAGTCCGTACATTCCAACCTAGTCGATTCAAATCAAACATGAAGTATGCCACCAACTGACCTTCACCATGCCAAGTGACTTGCCCCCCACGATCGGTTTGAACGACAGGAATATCACTCGGAAATAAAATATGTTCAGGTTTGCCTGCTTGACCTTGAGTTAATACAGAATGATGCTGCAAAATCCATAATTCATCCGCGGTGTTTTCATCACGCTGTTCAGTCAAACTTTTCATTTCAAAAAAGCGATCTTCATAAGTTGTGGGCTCTTGGAACTTACGAATAATTAACTTGGGTTTTGATAGAGCATCCACAGCGTGACAAGCCTTGATCGTGTTGAGTTGGAACTCATGATTATAATCAAATTTATTGAAAATAGGGCATAACTTGGCAGTAACTCAATCAACATTTCAAGTTTGAAAATGAATAAATATGCAAAAAAAACACGCTCGAAAGCGTGTTTAAATTCATGACATATCACAGAGCAGTTTTAATCAAAGGACATGCTGCCAAATCTGCATAAACGGCGTGTACTTGCTCAAGTTCTTCAAAGCGTAGTTGAGCAGTTACAGAATGATATTTACCTGTGCGAGACGGCGTAACCGTCATACTTGACCCATCAAATTCAGGGAAATGCTTCACGAAAATATCATTCACTGCTTGACGGAGTTCTGCACCTGCAAGACCAATCAATTTAA
>CAZOGM010000006.1:42103-51376 GCA_964579445.1 uncultured Acinetobacter sp. | reverse complement strand
AAAATATCATTCACTGCTTGACGGAGTTCTGCACCTGCAAGACCAATCAATTTAATTGGATAATCCATCGGGAACACCCAAAGATGTTCTTGTAAATCGCGTGATGGCGTGCGATTCGTCATGTCAATCATAGGACACCTCATCATTAAAAATACCTGCAAAGCGCAGGTATTTTGTTTTCATTTGCTACATGCTCATATTATGGGGCAGTTTAGCCCATATTCAAGCCCGTATTATCCTATGGATAGATTAGTCATTCTCAAGGAATGAACGTAAATGTTCAGAGCGAGAAGGATGACGTAATTTACGTAAAGCTTTGGCCTCAATCTGACGGATACGCTCACGTGTCACGTCAAACTGTTTGCCCACTTCTTCCAAAGTATGATCTGTTGGCATATCAATACCGAAACGCATTTTCAAGACTTTCGCTTCACGTTCAGTTAAGTTTTCTAAAACTTCACGGGTAGCTTCTTTCAAGCCTTCAGATGTTGCTGCATCAATCGGAGAGGTAATATTACCATCTTCGATAAAATCACCTAGATGCGAATCTTCATCATCACCAATTGGCGTTTCCATCGAAATTGGCTCTTTAGCAATCTTCAAGACTTTACGTACTTTCACTTCGTCCATTTCTAGACGTTCACCTAATTCTTCAGGTGTAGGCTCACGCCCCATTTCTTGAAGAAGTTGACGTGAAACACGGTTGATCTTGTTAATCGTCTCGATCATATGCACAGGAATACGAATGGTACGTGCCTGATCCGCGATTGAACGCGTAATCGCCTGACGAATCCACCACGTTGCATACGTGGAGAACTTATAACCACGGCGGTATTCAAACTTATCAACCGCTTTCATCAAGCCAATGTTACCTTCTTGAATCAAGTCGAGGAATTGCAGACCACGGTTGGTGTATTTTTTCGCAATCGAAATCACCAAACGTAAGTTTGCTTCAACCATTTCTTTCTTCGCGCGGCGTGCTTTTGCTTCACCAATCGCCATACGTTTAGAAATTTCTTTAATTTCTTTCACAGTGAGATCAAGTTCTTTTTCAATATCAGCAATCTTTTGTTGGAAAGCCAATACATCGGGACGAACTTTTTCTAAATACGGTTTTAAATCCGCAGGTGCTTTTGCAATTTGTTCTTCTAACCAAGCTGGATTTGATTCGTTGCCTGGGAAAGAGGTACGAAATTCGTTACGATCCATACGACCGCGACGCACAGCAAAACGCATTACTTCACGCTCAGAAGTACGAATTTGTTCGTGTGTACCACGGATCATTTCGGAGATGATATCGAATAAACGCGGGGTAAATTTGAACATCATAAACACAGTTGCGAGCGCTTCTAAAGCAGCTTTCGCTTCTGGGCTATTGCGACCTGATTTTGCAACAGCTGCTTTGGTTGTTTCCCATGCTGCTTTTAATTCGTCAAAACGAATTTTGGCAATCTCAGGATCTGGACCAGATTCGCCTTCAGACTCATCATCAGTATCAGCTTCTTCTTCATCATCATCATCCAATTTTACATCTTTGGTTGACTTCTTCGAAGCGTCAACTTCAACGATGACTTCAGGTTCTTCTTCAATGACTTCTGGAATAGGGTCATTCGATTCAGGGTCTAAATAACCAGAAAGAAGATCGGCTAAACGACGTTCGCCTAATTCATAATCTTTATATTCTTGTAAAACAACTTCTACGGCATTTGGCCAGTAAGCAATTGAGTTTAAGACATCGCGAATACCTTCTTCGATACGCTTCGCAATGACAATTTCGCCTTCACGGGTTAACAGTTCGACTGTACCCATTTCACGCATATACATACGTACTGGGTCTGTTGTACGACCAGGTTCATTTTCTACAGACGCAAGTACAGCTGCAGCTTCTTCTTCTGCGACTTCATCTGTTGTTTCGGCATTGTTGCCGTCAAACATGGTGTCATCAGATTCAGGTGCACGTTCGTGTACTGGAATACCAACGTCTTGAAGCATCTGGATAATGTCTTCAATTTGTTCGCTTTCAGTGATTGAGTCTGGGAGATGATCGTTAACCTCAGCGTAGGTTAAGTAACCTTGTTCTTTGCCTCGGCTAATCAGAGCCGCTACTTGGGAAGTAGGGGAATGCTTATCGCTCATCTTTGCTCTCTTCTCGTTGAAATCTGTGGCATGGAAAAACCGTGCATGATAGCACAGTTATCGTTATCTAGTATCTGAATTGATCAGCTTATTTGGTTTAAAAAAACCAATAATATATGTCTTGTCTTGCAATATGGGGCTGATTTTGTTGTTTTCAAGGTCCGATTCTCTGTATTTACGGGACGAAGTTATCAATCCAAATCAAGCCTTAATAATGCCATAAATCGATACAATAACAGAAGCAAAATTTTATGGATTGTTGTGGAAAAATAAAATAAAACTTGACAAGTTTTCCGAAGAAAGATAAATAGCGCGTAGCCCCATTCATTTTTTCATTCATGAGGTAGTTTTAGTGTCTTCTACAGATTTTGAACTAGATGATAGCTACAGTGATGATGACGTTAGTTTTGAAGAATCTACCAGCAAAATTACTGTCAAAGAATCATTAGAAAAACGTCGTTTAATTGATGACTTGCTTGCACAACGTCGTTTGGATCGTGAATTGAAAGATCTGGAATATGATTTTGATGATGACGATTTAGATGATGAAGAAGATTAATTTAACATTGGGCTTCACAGCCGAAAATGTTATTCTAGTCAATTAAGATAATATCTGTTGGAAACAAAATGAGTGCTTTAAATTTAGACCTGTTGAGTGAATATCTAGACGGCGACCAAAACGAGCATGGTCTAGATTTCGCAGCGACTCATGGCTTTTTATCTGCTACGGCAGTCGGTCCAAAATTCGATCGCTGGTTAGATGAATTATTTGATAGCAATCAAAGCAAAGTTCCTGCAGATATGCTGACACAAGTCAAACTTTGGCTTGATGACCTGCGCCAAAAACTTGCCAATGAAGAGGGAATTGCATTTCCTTTTGAAATTGAAGAAGCTTCGGTTGAATCAAGTTTAGGGGATTGGAGTGTGGGCTTTGTCGATGCAATGTTCTTAAATGAAGATGCATGGTTTACACCTGAGTTTGAAGAACAGTTGGTTGATTTAACCTTGCCGATTATGGTATTCAGCGGTGTCGACGAAGAGGATCCACAAATGGAATCTTTCCGTCGTAACGGTCAGTTAATGGATGAGCTTGCAGAAGAAATTCCAGATAATTTAAATGAATTATATTTGATGTACCACACACCAGCTTAATTCAAGCGAATCTATTAAAAAGCACCCTAGGGTGCTTTTTTTTAACTTTAATCTTAATTTTAAATTTAAGGTTGGCGATCGGCAATTTTTTTTAAATTTTCATGAATTTTAAAAATAACGATTAAAAGTTCTGAATAGACTCGAACCATAATGCCACCAAATACTAAAATCAGCACAGCAGTAATTAAGCGCTTACCGATTCCCGCATATGCACCATAGCCAAAGCCAAATAAGGTGCTTAATGCCATAAGAATGACACTGATAATACCAATCCAGTAAAGCACAGTCACAATTTTCGGTGTGAGCATGTTATCTAATGTAAGTAAATTATTCATTTTAATTCCATTGTTAATATAAATTATAAAATAACGATTTTTAATTAAGCTTAAAAATGCGTTAAGTTATCATAAATTAACACAGTTAATAAAACGATCAAAAAACGACTAAGTGCTTAGGATTCCACTAAAAAGATCATTCACTTCATTCTAAAAATAGCGACTAAAGTGGGTTAATTAGAATGGAATGATTTATTTTTACGTTTTTGTCTACGGTAAAGTACCCATAAAATAAGGGTGATCACTATTGCAATGATGATATAACCGACTTGACTAAAAATCTGATGCATCAGCTCGGTATTGTTGCCAAAATAATAACCCACACAAGCTAAAAATGAGGTCCAAATAATCGTACCGAGTCCGCTATAGGTCATAAATTTCCAAAATGGCATACGGCTCATGCCAGCAGGAATGCTAATGAGCGAACGAGCCGCAGGAATCATTCGGCCGAAAAACACAATGCGATGCCCATATTGCTCGAACCAATCGAGTGATTTTTTCACATCGTTAGATTTGATGAACAGATATTTTCCGTAGTGATCAATGAACTTGAAAATACTGTCATGAGAAATTTTTCGACCCATCCAATACAGTACAGCAGCTGCAACTAATGAACCTGTGCTTCCCGCAATGATCACACCGCTTAACAGTAATTGTCCTTGAGATGCGGTAAATCCTGCTGAAGGCATGATAATTTCAGAAGGAATAGGCGGAAATACATTGTCTAAAAACATTAAAAGAGCAATCCCGAAATAACCGAGTTGCTCCATAATTGAAATGATCCATGCTGTCATATCAGATCGAAAAAATAAAAGAATGGATTCATGCTAAGGTTTTTTATTTTAAAAATACAGTTTTCATTTGTAGAATTTGATTGTGTGCAAAAAAAAACAGTTTGTTGCAATCATGATTCGATACAGAGTGCATCCTTTATCGAACTAAGTATTTAATCTTTATAGTGAATAAGCGTGTATATATAAACTTTTCTGAGTACAAAACTCGCAAGCACAGGAATGAAAGCTAGTGTTAAATAATGAACCAACGATGCTTCCATAGAATAGCCCATGGCTAGAGCGATAATTCCACCTAGCACAGCACCCAATAAAACCACAAAAATGTGTGATTGTTGATTGAGTTGGCTTTGAGTCTTTTCGACAATAAACGGTTGGTCGATATAATGATGTGTAGGGGTTATTGGTTGCTCTGAATGAAACTGCGTATGGTTTGAGCGTAAATATAAGCGTTTTGGCATGGTTTATTCTCTTATATTTAAATAATCTTGAACTGATGTTGGATCATCATTAATTAAAAAAGATTAGCAATAACGGTTTATTAAGTCATGTGCTCAAACAAAGAACCGTGTTGTGAATTTGAGTGCTTTCTATTAATTGTGTTTTCTAAACGTAAAAAACCGCTACATAGCGCAGCGGTTTTGTAAATCACATTGAAATAGAGATTAAAGGCGCTTACGTTTCGCCGCTGCAATTTGAGATTGACGCATACGGAAGCCAGCTTTTTGTTTTTCAGTGGTTTTTTCAATACAATACACGCATGAAACACCATGCTCATAACTTGGAAGTTCGACTTCCGTTGGAAGCAGTGGCCAACCACAAGCGTGACATTTAGAGTTTTCACCCTCTTCAACGCCATGAGTCACTGCTGTGCGACCATCGAATACGAAGCATTCACCTTCCCACATACTTTCTTCAGCAGGGGTTTCTTCAAGGTATTTCAAAATACCACCTTTAAGATGATAAACCTCCGTAAAGCCTTCTTGTAGGAGTAAAGAGGTGGATTTCTCACAGCGGATACCGCCAGTGCAGAACATCGCAATTTTTTTGTCTTTATGCTGTTCAAGATTTTGTTTGACGTATTCAGGAAATTCGCGGAAGCTTTCTGTTTTAGGGTCAATCGCGCCCTTAAATGTACCTGCTTTATATTCGTAATCATTTCGGGTATCGACTAAAATCACGTCATCACGTGCAATCAGGTCATTCCATTCTTTTGGATCTAGGTAATGACCGACCAAATCACGAGGCTTGACCTTCACACCTAAGGTTACTATTTCTTTTTTATGTTTGATTTTCATTTTACGGAACGGTTTTTCATCACTATGTGATTCTTTATATTCCATTGCCGTAAAGCCTTCATTCAATAAAAATTGATGAATGCAATCAATTGAAGCACGATCGCCTGCAACTGTTCCGTTGATCCCTTCGTCCGCAACAATTAGAGTACCGCAGAGGTTGATGGTTTTGACCAAATCTAAAAGACGTTGTTGTAGATCCATTGAATCTTTAACTTCGTGAAATTGATAAAGTGCGGCAACAACCCAACCAGTGGTCGCTTGCTGTTCTACAGGTGCAAGCTGTTCTACAGTAGCGTTCATGGAGTACTCCAAATGTATTAATATAGGGATAAATTCAAGGCGCATATTCTAACGCGTATTGAACTAATATGCGAGAAAACCATATAGTAAATATGGCTTTAATTGAGGAAAAAATTTTGAGTAATGATCGTCGAATACCTTCTCTTACCCCATGTGCAGGGCGTTGCTCTACGGTATTTGGTGATGCAGTATGTCGAGGCTGTCGCAGATTTAACCATGAAGTAATTCAGTGGAATACCTATACCCCAGAACAGCGCATGATGATTTGGCAGCGTTTAGATGTGCAACTTGATCAAATTTTAGTGCCGATGTTGCCGCATGCCGATATTTTACAAGTTGAAGCATTTATTGAAAGTAAGCGAGTGCGTGTATTTGATACAGCATCCACCGGACGTAAGCTTTACCATGCGCTTAAAATTTGTGAAAAAAATAAAAATTTGGCAGATGAGAGTGGCTTGGGGATAGTGTCTGCGCAGGTTAAACCGATTTGGACAGAGTTTGAACGTCGAGTTTTGGCGCTTGCGACAGCCAGTTATGAACTGGCATGGCTGCGTGCAAATGGCATCAGTCAAAGTTTGTTGACCAGTTTGGATGAGCTTTAAATTTGCTTATTGAATAAAATTGAACTGATATCATTTTAATAAGCAAAAAAAAGCTCGCGATATGCGAGCTTTTTTTGTTAAACCATTAAGCCACTTGTACGGGAATACAGTTTGCTGTGTGGTTTACCGTATTGTTTGGGTTGGCATAAACAAGACGTGGTTTATGAGCATCGGCTTCGGCTACTGTGAAATCGCCAAACGTTGCGATAATCACCAAATCACCAATATCTGCTTGATGCGCGGCACCACCATTAACGGAAATAATACCTGAGTTTTCTTCACCGCGAATAGCATAAGTGGTGAAACGCTTGCCATTGGTTACATTCCAAATATGAATCTCTTCATATTCACGAATACCAGCTAAATCTAGTAATACACCATCAATCGCACATGATCCTTCATAATGAAGTTCTGCTTGAGTTACGACTGCACGATGAATTTTAGCTTTTAATAAGCGAGATAGCATAGGAAGCGTCTCCTGAGTTGCCTTAAGACAGTTATCTAATGATTAAATAACAATTTCTATAATGGGTAATGCAATTGAAAGCGCATTCTGCTCTCAAAATTTGAGCAAGGCAAGAAAAATTGTTCAACAATGAATAAATTAATCAATCACGGTTTATAAGCATTTATTTGATTCATGGCTTGCTGAATCTCACCATTGACCAACAGTTTAATTCGACTTAATGCATGATGAATCGCATCATCCATGAGCTTTTGTTCATTCGAAGATGCTTTGCTTAATACATGTCCAGAAACGCGTTCTTTGGAACCTGGGTGACCAATACCAATGCGTAATCGATGGAAGTTTGGACCCATATGCGGAACGATATCACGTAAGCCATTATGACCACCATGTCCACCGCCTGTTTTTAGGCGAATAACACTCGGATCCATATCCAGTTCATCATGTGCAATGAGCATAGCTTCGGGAGTAATATTATAGAATTTGGCGAAGGGAACAACACTTTTGCCTGAGGCATTCATAAAGGTTGTGGGTAAAAGCAGACGAACGTCTTGACCTTCAATATTACCGCGACCACTGATTCCGTGAAATTTTTGATCGTTTTTAAGGGAAATGCCATATTGTTCTGCAAGGCGTTCAACAAACCAGAAGCCTGCATTATGGCGGGTTTGGGCATACTCAGAACCTGGGTTACCCAAACCAACAATCAGTGAAAGATTAGACACTAATTACACCATCAACACTTATGCGCGTTTAAAGTCAGCGTGCATAGGTGTGTTTTTAGCTGGGTGACGTTGTAAAGCTTGGATTTTAACGCTTTCAACTTTGTCACCGATTTGAATTTCGATTACTTCTTCAAAGAAAGCATTGTTTTCAAGCGCTTTAACAAGTTGACGAAGTTCTAAAGTCACAGTTACAGGTTCTGCAGCACCACCGTAGATGATTGCTGGAACTTGGTTTTGATGACGAAGGCGGCGGCTCGAACCTTTCCCTTGAACTGATTCTTCACGAGCTACTGCATTTAATACGAAGTTTGCCATGATAGACATCCTATTTGAGTGAATTAAACTAGACCTTCGACCAGTCTAGCGAGACAAAGCCCTGCGATTAGGCAGGGCTTTAGAATTTAGCGATATATTATAAATAAGAATCAAACATTGCGCTAATAGATTCTTCGTTGTTAATACGACGAATTGTTTCAGCAACCATGCTGGCTACTGAAACTTGGCGAATCTTACCAAGTTCTAACGCTTCTTGAGAAAGTGGAATTGTGTCTGTTACAACCAATTCATCAATCACCGAGTTACGTAAATTTTCAATCGCTTTTCCAGACAAAACTGGGTGGGTTGCATAAGCAACAACACGGCGTGCACCAAATGACTTAAGTGCATCAGCAGCCTTACACAACGTACCTGCTGTATCCACCATATCGTCGACAATCACACAATCACGATCTTTCACATCACCAATCAAATGCATCACTTGTGATTCATTTGCTTTTTGACGGCGTTTATCAATGATTGCAAGATCGATATCACCCATTTGTTTTGCAACAGCACGTGCGCGAACTACACCGCCAACGTCAGGTGAAACCACCATCAAGTTGTGATGTTGTTGTTGACGTAAGTCAGCAAGCAAAGCAGGCGTACCGTAGATGTTATCTACAGGAATATCGAAGAAGCCTTGGATTTGGTCTGCATGCAGATCGATCATGACAACACGATCAATACCCACAGTGGTGAGCATATCTGCTACAACTTTTGCAGTGATAGGCACACGCGCAGAACGTGGACGACGGTCTTGACGAGCATAACCGAAGTAGGGAATGACAGCAGTAATACGACCTGCACTTGCGCGACGCAATGCATCAGCCATAACAAGGACTTCCATGAGGTTGTCATTTGTTGGGGCACAAGTAGGCTGTACGATAAATACGTCTTTACCACGCACATTTTCAGTGATTTCGACAGCGATTTCGCCATCAGAAAACTGACCAATAGATGCAGCACCTAAAGGAATATGTAAATGGCTAACGACTTTTTGGGCGAATTGTGGATGCGCAGTTCCACTAAAAACGACAAGATTGGGCATGAAGCACCCTTGGCGGTTGAAATGTATAGAAATAGATGGCAGGGGTAGCTGGATTCGAACCAACGGATGCCGAGATCAAAACCCGGTGCCTTACCACTTGGC